>CALSRG010000001.1 GCA_943788695.1 uncultured Flavobacteriaceae bacterium | reverse complement strand
TGATAAATATAGCTGGTCTATCATGCATCACTTCATGCGGGGGTATGTTTTGCTCAACGGATTTATAAGCAATAATATCATCTTTTGATTTTAAGACCTGGTCTTGTTTAAGCCTTAAAACAGCTTCTACTAATTCCTTGTTGGGAAGACAAGAGGCATTGATCCAAACATTATTTACAGCTAGAACTAAGGGATACTTTTTTTGAAGATAAGCTTCAGTCTGCGTAGATATTGCAGTTTGAAGGTAACGCTCCCACTTCTCTCTTATGGTTAGAATACCTAATCGCAATTCAGCCATCGGCCGTGTAAAGGTAAGTGGCAGCAAATTATCCCGAGTTGGGCCGTCGTATAAAATGTAATTCAATTGTGACATATGGTAAAAATAAAAAAAGCCCTCCAAGAAATGAAGGACTTTACTAAAATCTTTAGGAGCAGACCTGTTATTTTTGGAATTTGGCGTATTTCGATTTAAATTTATCTATACGCCCTGCAGTATCTACCAATTTAGCTTTTCCTGTATAGTAAGGGTGCGATGTGCGAGAAATCTCTAATTTAATTAAGGGATATTCTACACCTTCAAAATCAATCGTTTCGCTTGTGTCGGCTGTAGATTTAGAAATAAAAACGTCTTCGTTAGACATGTCCTTAAATGCAACGAGCCTATAATTGTCTGGATGAATATCTTTTTTCATACGTATTGCCTATAAAATTGGAATGCAAATGTAATTGTTTTTTAATTAATCACAATAGTTGAGAACACATTTTACTACCTGATATTCACTTTTTTGTATATTTGATTATAATTAAAAAAAAGAACATGAATGAATACAAATCAACTATCAAAGCTTTAGCATATACTTACGGGCTTTATTTAGCACTTCTGTCTATTGTTATGGTATTAGTAATGTATGCCATGGACCTTCCACGCAGTAGTACAATTAGTTTAGTGAGTAGTGTGCTAACCCTAGTCATCTACTTTTTAGCATTAAAAGGGCTAAAGGATGCTCAAGGCGGTATCATGAGTCTCGGAGAAGCCATCAAACTTGGCTTAGCCACAGCGCTTATCGGAGGCATTATTTCGGCAGTATATATGTATATTCATTATAGTTTTGTACAACCTGAATTTGTTGACGTGATGCGCGAGGAAGCGATGATGAATATGCAACAAAACGCGCCACAGGCCACAAATGAGCAAATTGAACAAGGTATGAAATTCACTGAAATGTTTACCACTCCCATTGCCATGAGCTTGATGAGTGTCGTGGGCAGCCTAATTTTTGGGCTTTTAGCTTCTCTTATTTTAGGTCTATTTATGAAAAAAAGTGCTGAGCAATAGATTAACAACTTTCTATGCAAATTTCAATTGTCATTCCGCTTCTCGATGAAGCAGAATCTTTGACAGAATTAAATGATTGGATCACAACAGTAATGCGGTCCAATCATTTTTCTTATGAAATCATTTATATTGATGACGGTAGTACAGATCACTCATGGGAGGTTATTGCCAAACTCAAAAAACAATATCCAGAGATCAAAGGAATAAGATTTTTGAAAAATTATGGTAAATCGCAAGCGTTAAACGCAGGTTTTAAATTAGCCTCAGGATCTGTGATTATTACAATGGATGCAGACTTACAAGACAGTCCAAATGAAATTCCCGAGCTTTACGATATGATCGAAAATCGAGGTTATGATTTAGTTTCTGGATGGAAAAAGAAGAGATATGACAGCGTTTGGGCAAAGAACATCCCTTCAAAACTTTTTAACTGGGCTGCAAGGGTTAGCTCTGGATTAACTTTGCATGATTTCAATTGTGGACTCAAAGCCTATCGATTAGAGGTCATAAAACATATAGACGTTTACGGCGACATGCACCGCTACATTCCTGTTTTGGTTAAAAACGAAGGGTTTACTAAAATCGGAGAGAAAATTGTTCAACATCAAGCCCGTAAATACGGCATAACAAAATTTGGCATGGAAAGATTTAGAAATGGATTTTTTGATTTATTAACGATTTGGTTTTTATCAAAATTTGGCAAACGACCGATGCATTTTTTCGGAACACTAGGATTGCTAATGATGTTTATTGGCTTTGGATTTTCTTTGTATTTAGGTATGGACAAATTGTTTTTTAATCCAACGGGACGCTTAATAGCTGACCGTACAGAATTTTTCATTGCATTAACAACAATCATCATGGGAACACAACTTTTTGTTGCAGGATTTATAGGAGAACTTTTACTAAAATCGAAGGCAACAACTATTCGTTACAACATCAAGGATGAGTTGCTCTAAATTCGTCCTAAGCCAGCTCCTCTATTTTCATTAGTTTTGCACAAACACCAAAAAGCATGTTACAATCTGAAGTTAGAGAAAGAGCAAAAAAGTGGCTAGAACCTCATTTCGACAGCACGACGAAAAGTCAAGTTTCTGATCTATTAACAGGTGATAACGACATGCTCTACGATAGTTTTTACAAAGACTTAGAGTTTGGGACTGGCGGTATGAGAGGTCTAATGGGTGTAGGGACCAACAGACTTAATAAATACACACTAGGTAAAAATGCGCAAGGATTGAGCAATTATCTTATTCAGCAATTTCCCGACGAACAAATAAGTTTGGCCATTGCTTACGATTGCCGTCACAACAGCCGCACTTTTGCACAAGTAGTATCAGACGTGCTATCTGCAAATGGCATCAAAGTTTACCTTTTTAATGAATTACGCCCTACCCCTTTACTTTCATATACCGTTAGAACTTTGAAATGTCATTGCGGTATAGTGCTCACAGCATCACATAATCCACCTGAATACAATGGCTTTAAAGTATATTGGCAAGATGGCGGACAGCTCGTGCCTCCGCATGACAAGGGCTTGCTTACAGCTATTAACAAACTGAATTTTACGGACATATTGTTTGAAGCGAAGCCTAATCTTATCCACAGTATTGATACAGATATGGATGAAAAATTTTATATCGATGCGATTACAAACGGCTCTTTAAATAACAATCCAGTTGATAAGAATAATATTAAAATCGTTTTTACATCACTCCACGGCACTGCGATTACACTTATTCCGGAAACACTGAGGCGAGCTGGATTTAAAAACGTTTCAATTGTTGAAGAACAAGCAAAGCCAGACGGTGACTTCCCTACTGTCAAATCACCTAACCCTGAAGAACCAGAAGCCCTTGAATTGGCCATAGAACAAGCAAGGTTAATAGATGCTGATATTGTTATTGGAACAGACCCTGACAGCGATAGAATTGGAATAGCTGTTAAAAATAACGAAGGAAATCTTGAGCTGCTAAACGGCAATCAAACTATGGTGGTGATGACTGATTTTTTGCTCAATCGCGCCAAAAATAATGGACTAATTGATAACAAGACTTTTATTGCTTCGACCGTAGTGTCAACACCGATGATGTTAGCACTAGCTCGATTATATGACGTGGAATGCCTTCTTGGATTAACGGGTTTCAAATGGATTGCTAAAATGATAAAAGATTATCCAGACAGATATTTTATCGGGGGTGGCGAAGAGAGTTATGGTTTTATGGTTGGTGATTTTGTACGTGACAAAGATGCTGTTACCTCTGCCCTTTTGGCTTGTGAAATAGTTGCCTTAACCAAATCAATTGGAAGTTCTTTTTATAACCACCTTACTAATCTTTATTTAAAAACAGGTTATTTCCAAGAAAAATTAATCTCAATTACAAAAAAGGGTGCTGCCGGATTAGAAGAAATTTCGACCATAATGCGACATGCGCGTGAAACACCTCCAAAATCTTTAGGAGGTAAAAAGGTAATTCGAATGTCAGACTATCAAACCTCTAAATCTATTGATTTAATCAGTCAAAACTGCTCTTTTATTGATCTTCCCAAGTCAAATGTTTTGATATTCTACACTGATGATGATAGTATGATTGCGATGCGACCTAGTGGAACAGAACCCAAAATCAAATTTTACATTAGCGTTAACGAAAAATTGAATCACGCAGAAGACTTGAGTATTTTAAAATCAGATCTTTCTGAGAAAATCAATCGAATTGCATTAGATTTGAAGACGTTAAGATGAATTACTTCAAGAAAATTTTAAGATACGCTCTACCTTATAAAGGTTACGCTGTCCTCAACATATTGAGTAATGCCTTTTATGCCTTATTTGGGACTTTGGCTATGGTTTCACTTATTCCAATGATTAACGTTTTGTTCGGAGAAGGTGAGAAAATTTCTGTTAAGCCTGATATAACAACTGCAAATTCGTACATGAATTTTGCCATCGATAGTTTCAATTATTTCTTAACACAAAAATTAGAGCAAGACGGTCCTGAAGGCACATTAGTTTTTCTCATTTTTATCATCATAAGCTTGTTTTTACTCAAAAACCTATTCGGTTATTTGGCACTTTATTTCATAACTTTTTTAAGAAATGGAATCGTAAAAGATTTGAGAAATGATTTATATGGACACAGCTTAGAACTTCCAATTGCTTATTATTCAGATCAGCGAAAAGGAGATTTAATGTCTAGGATCTTAGCAGATGTCAACGAAGTTCAGAGTTCAACGTTGTCTTTTTTAGAATTAATAGTGAGAGAACCTTTAACCATATTGTTTGGTTTAGCTTCTATGTTTTTTATCAGTGCGGACTTAACACTTTTCGTATTGCTTTTTATTCCTGTTTCGGGGTTTTTAATTTCTCAACTGGGTAAAAAATTAAAAAAACATTCTACTAAAGTGCAAGAAGAATCGGGTGTTTTACTGTCAACCATCGAAGAAACTTTTGGTGGCATTAGAGTGATCAAAGGCTTTGTAGCTGAAAAGTCATTTATGTCCAAATTTTCGAAAACAACCTCTCGTTATAATAATTTTTCAAATCGGCTTATGCACCGTCAAAATTTGGCAGGCCCAGTAAGCGAATTTTTAGGAATTGTTACTATAACCGCTTTGTTGTGGTATGGAGGAAACTTAGTGCTTGTAAAACACACTATTTCTGGAGGTGCATTTATTGGTTTTATGTCATTGGCGTATCAAATTTTAACCCCTGCTAAAGCTATGAGTAAAGCCTCATATAGCGTAAAACGGGGTAACGCAGCCGCAGAGCGCGTGATGTCAATTCTAGAAACTCAGAATACTATTACTGATACACCTGATGCTTTAACAAAATTTGATTTTAGCACTGCTATCACATTTGAGAACGTCTCTTTCAAATATGATAATGACATGGTTCTTAAAAACGTATCCCTTGAAGTAAAAAAAGGCCAAACTCTAGCATTGGTTGGA
This sequence comes from uncultured Flavobacteriaceae bacterium, assembly GCA_943788695.1. Classification (GTDB taxonomy): domain Bacteria; phylum Bacteroidota; class Bacteroidia; order Flavobacteriales; family Flavobacteriaceae; genus JALRKI01. The sequence continues at coordinate 1,128,640 of CALSRG010000001.1, read as the reverse complement.
CAATCAGGAAGTGGAAAATCGACCATTGCAAACTTACTTAGTAGATTTTATGATGTCACTGAAGGATCAATTTCTATCGATGGTAGAGATATTCGTCAAATCCAAAAGTCGGCCTTAAGAAGCACTATGGGACTTGTAACCCAAGAGTCTATTTTATTTAATGATTCTATCAGAAATAATTTATTGCTCGGCAAAGAAAGTGCGACTGATGAAGATATGATTCATGCCTTGAAAATTGCCAACGCATGGGAATTCGTAGAAAAATTACCAGAAGGTATCGATACCAATATTGGGGACAGTGGCAACAAACTTTCAGGAGGCCAAAAGCAACGGTTGAGCATTGCCCGAGCAGTGCTTAAAAATCCTCCAATTATGATTTTAGATGAGGCCACATCAGCATTGGATACGGAAAGTGAGCAATTGGTTCAAGTGGCACTCGAAAACATGATGCGCAACAGAACATCAATAGTTATAGCCCACCGTTTGTCAACCATAAAAAATGCGGATATCATAGTTGTGATGCGTCGTGGTGAAATTGTAGAAATGGGAAATCACAATTCCTTAATGTCAACTGACGGAAATTATAAGAAATTGATTGAACTTCAATCATTTCAATAATTAAATCAACACATTTAAACCATCTTCCTTCCTTTCAGTCAAATTAAATAAACCCAATTGACGGATCAAGAACTCATTAAACAATTATTAGAACCTACAACCAGGCAAAAAGCTTTCAAATTATTGGTTGATACTTATAAAGAACGTTTGTATTGGCACATTAGAAAAATAGTCATTTCACATGACGATTCGGATGATGTGCTTCAAAATACCTTCATAAAAGTTTTTAAAAACCTCAATAATTTTAAAGGTGACAGCCAATTATATACTTGGATGTATCGTATTGCAACAAATGAGTCTTTGAGTTATTTAAAATCTAAATCTATACGCTCAAGGTTAAACAACGAAAATATGCACCAACAAATGGTTGATCGTTTACAAGCAGACGTATATTTTGAGGGTAATGATATCCAGCTCAAACTTCAAAAAGCCATAGCTCAACTCCCTGAGAAACAAAAATTGGTGTTTAATATGAGATATTTCGATGAAATTAAATTTAAAGACATGGAGAAAATACTCGACACTTCTGAAGGGGCACTGAAGGCTTCTTATCATATTGCAGTAAAAAAGATTCAAAAAAAATTGAGTACCGATTAAACAAAACATCATTTTAAACGTCCAAAGAATAAACAAAGAAATTTGAAATCACTTCCTGAAAAATCTGGCTTTAAAATCCCTGAGGGTTATTTAGAAAACTTCATCGTTGATTTTAATCGTGACGAAAAGCATTTACCTCACACTGTAAATAAATCGAAGCTGATTATAACATGGTCTGCTGCAGCGAGTCTTTTACTTTTTGCGGGGTACTTTATTACGTCAAATAAAACGAAAGACATCGACACAAATGAAATCGCGCACTACCTACTTGACGGATCCGATATTGATATTACCGATTTGACAAATTATGATATTGATTTGTACAATGAACAATTCTATTTGGGTGATCAGGCCATAAAAGCTTTTCTCTCAGAACATATCGACGATTTTAATGACCTTTTAATAATTGAATAACTAAACTCTTAAAATTATGAAACAAATAAATATCACTTGTGTCTTTTTGATCACTGGATTCATAGCAATGGCTCAACCACGAACCGAAGATCGTCAAAAAATTGAAGCTATGAAAGTTGCTTTTATCACAGAGCAATTGAGCCTCACACCTGCTGAAGCTGAAAAATTTTGGCCAGTTTACAATCAATTTTCTGATAACATGAGATCTATGCGAAAGGATAGACAAAAAATTGTTTCTGGACCTCTTAATGAGGGTGATGACATCAGTTCAAAACAATCAGAAGTCACGCTCTCCAAGTATGTGACTCATATAAAATCAGTTCAGTCAGCTGAATTGAAATTGATTGAAGATTTAAAATCAATTTTACCAGCTTCAAAAATTATTAAATTGCGACTTGCCGAAGATGGTTTTAAGCGACGTATGATGGATAGGCTAAAAGGCAGCAACCGAAGAGGTCGTAATGAATAAGAAAAAAGGGCACAAAATAAGTGCCCTTTTTTATTTTAAATCGGTGAATTACAGTAATTTTGCCGCCGATGCGACTACATAGAAATCTTTGCCTCGCCGTTGTTGAAGGCATATTCCATATTTTTAACGAAAATCAATACGCCGACAAAGTGGTGTATCAAATGCTCAAAAGAGACAAACGATGGGGCAGTGCTGATCGTAAGTTTATTGCAGAAACAACCTACGACATTGTCCGTTGGCAAAGGCTATATAGCAGTATTGCAGAAGTCAACATGCCTTTTACACGTGAAAATATCTGGAGATTATTAGCAGTATGGTTAGTGCTTAAAGGTCATCGCCTGCCTGATTGGCCCCAATTTGAAGGCACTCCAAACCGTCGAATTAAAGGAAAATTTGATGAGTATTCCAAACAAAGAGCCATCATACAGTCTATTCCTGATTGGATGGATCAAATGGGTGAAAGTGAATTGGGTGTTAAAGTTTGGGACAAGGAACTCGAAGCACAAAATCAAAAGGCAAAAGTCATTCTGAGAACGAATACTCTAAAAACAAATCGAAATGACTTACAGCTAAAATTAGAAAGTGAAGGTATCGAGTCTATTGCCTTAAAGAGTCATCCATACGCTTTAGAACTCGTTGAACGTGCTAATGTCTTTCAAACAGAAGCCTTCAAATTAGGTTGGTTCGAAGTTCAAGACGCCTCATCACAATTGGTTGCAGACTACCTTGAAGTGGCTCCAGGCATGCGAGTGATCGATGCCTGTGCTGGCGCTGGCGGGAAAACATTACATTTAGCAAGTAATATGGAAAACAAAGGCCAATTATTAGCACTAGACCTGTACAAAAGTAAGCTCAACCAGTTAAAGACTCGGGCGAAAAGGAATGGGGCACACAATATTGAAACACGTATTATTGACTCCACTAAAGTGATTAAAAAATTAAAGGAAAGTGCAGACAGATTGCTAATTGATGCACCTTGTTCTGGTATAGGTGTTCTTAAACGAAATCCAGATGCCAAATGGAAGCTAACACCCGAATTTGTAGAAAACATTAAGAACACACAGTTTGAAATATTATCCAATTACACAAAGATGCTAAAACCAGGTGGTCTGATGGTTTACGCCACCTGCTCAGTATTACCATCAGAAAATCAAAATCAAATTCAGCGTTTTCTGAAAACTGAAATTGGACAAGAATTTGAATTGCTAAAAGAACAGTCCTTATTTGCCCATAAATGTGGGTATGACGGTTTTTACATGGCTCAATTAAAAAGAAAAAAACCTGCGGAATCTTAGCTGTTCAAAAGCGGTGAATAAGATTGGTGAAAATCTTACAGTTTGGCTGGTGAATTCACTTATTTTTATGGCTTAAATCAGTATTTATGATTCATTTCTTCGGCAGTCCATCAAGTTCGATTTTCGCAGTAAAATCAAAATCCGCTCTGGACAAACTAGACATTCAAAAACTTGAGTGGCTTTTTGGTGGTGTTAAACATGTTGATGAATCTGAAGTCCTAGCAACTTTTGTCGGCCCAAGAGCTTCGATGGTAACACCTTGGAGTACCAATGCGGTAGAAATTACCCAAAATATGGGCATCTCAGAGTTAGTCAGAATTGAATCATTTGAACCTATAGATTCGATGCCTCCTTTCGATCCAATGCTATCACAAAAATACAACACTCTTGACCAAAACATTTTTGATATTGATAAAGAACCCGAGTCCATTTTAAATATTACCAACATTCATGCCTATAATGAACAAGAGGGATTAGCGTTGAGTAACGAGGAAATCGAATATTTAGAACAATTAGCTAAGAAATTAGAGCGACCACTAACTGATGCCGAAGTTTTTGGATTTTCACAAGTCAATAGCGAACACTGTCGGCATAAAATATTTAATGGCAGCTTCGTTATAGATGGTCAAGAGCAACCAGAGTCCTTGTTTCAATTGATTAAGAAGACGACAAAAGCACATCCAAATGATATCGTATCGGCATATCGCGATAATGTCGCTTTTGTTAAAGGTCCTACCTTGACACAATTCTCGCCTAAAACAGGTCATCAGCCAGATTGGTTTGAAGAATCATCATTTGAGTCTATTATTTCCTTAAAAGCGGAGACCCACAATTTCCCAACAACCGTAGAGCCTTTTAATGGCGCTGCAACCGGTTCGGGAGGCGAAATTCGTGACCGTCTCGCAGGTGGTATTGGCTCATTACCTCTGGCTGGAACCGCTGTTTATATGACACCATATTCTAGAACCGCTGATCGCAGATGGGAACGGCAGATAGCCGAACGACCTTGGCGCTACCAAACACCTTTAGACATTTTAATCAAAGCCAGTAATGGCGCTTCTGACTTTGGAAACAAATTTGGACAACCACTAATTTCAGGATCTTTGTTAACTTTCGAACATCAAGAAAACGACACTACATTAGGATTCGATAAAGTCATTATGCTCGCTGGTGGTATTGGTTATGGCAAGGCAGAATATGCCCATAAGAAAGAACCACAAGTTGGCGACATTATCGTTGTATTAGGTGGTGACAACTACCGCATTGGCATGGGTGGCGCAGCGGTCTCGAGTACCGATACTGGAGCTTACGCTTCGGGGATCGAATTAAACGCAGTACAGCGTTCCAATCCAGAAATGCAAAAGAGAGTAGCTGACACCATCAGAGTTCTTGTTGAAAGTTCAGATAATCCTGTTATTTCGATTCACGATCATGGCGCAGGAGGACATTTAAACTGCTTGTCCGAGTTGGTTGAAAACTCAGGAGGCACCATCAATATTGATCATTTACCTGTCGGAGATCCCACCCTATCTTATAAAGAGATTATTGGAAATGAATCCCAAGAACGCATGGGACTCATCATTCCAAAATCCTTTGTACCTAGATTAAAAGAAATTGCTGATCGTGAGCGTGCACCAATGTATGTCGTTGGAGAAGTAACAGGCGATCATCGCTTTGAATTCATTTCTAAATCTACTGGCGCCAAACCGATTTCTTTGGCGTTATCTGATATGTTCGGCAGCTCTCCTAAAACAGTAATGTCAGACCAAGTCGTGCCTACAAATTTTAAAGCAATTCAATATGACAATAATAACTTTTTAGCTAATCTAAAAGCCGTATTGAGTATAGAGGCTGTAGCTTGTAAGGATTGGCTCACAAACAAAGTGGATCGATGTGTTGGGGGTCGGGTGGCTACCCAACAATGTACAGGCCCATTGCAGCTCCCGTTGAATAATTGCGGAGTTATGGCTTTGGACTTCAAGAGTAATCAAGGGGTAGCCACTTCGGTTGGTCATGCGCCAATAGCAGGACTTATAGACCATATTGCAGGAAGTTTGAATAGTATTGGTGAAGCACTAACTAACATCATTTGGGCACCTCTTCAAAACGGATTAGCAAGTGTATCGTTATCGGCTAATTGGATGTGGCCATGCAATAATCCTGGGGAGGACGCACGCTTATATAAAGCGGTTCAAGCGGTTTCAGAATTTTCAATAGCGTTAGGGATAAACGTTCCAACTGGAAAGGATTCACTCTCGATGAAACAAAAATATGACGACAAAGACGTCATTGCTCCGGGAACGGTAATCATTTCTGCAACAGGGCATTGTTCAGATATAAGAAAAACGGTTTCCCCCGTGTTAGATAAAAAAGCCGGAGCCATTTATTACCTCAATATGTCGCAATCGAAATTTAAATTAGGTGGAAGCTCATTTGGCCAAGTGATGAATGCCATTGGTACAGAAGCTCCATCTATTGAGGATCCATTGTTTTTCAAATCAGCATTTGAGCAGATTCAAAATCTTATTAAAAATGATCACATTTCAGCAGGTCATGATGTTGGTTCAGGAGGACTTATCACCACCTTACTCGAAATGTGTTTTGCCGATGTTTCACTTGGAGCCAACATTAATCTTAACGCATTAAATGAAACGGACACCTCTAAGTTATTATTCGCTGAAAATATTGCCATCGTATTCCAGGCTAAAACTAAAGCTGTCGAACAATTGATTGAATCGACTGTAAATGAGGCTATCAAAATTGGTGTGGTTTCCGATTCTGATCAATTAATTCTTGTCAATCATAATGACAATCACCAATTATCGGTAACAGAACTCAGAGATGTTTGGTTTTCAACCTCATACCTCTTAGATCAAAATCAAACTTCCAACGGTCTTGCAAAGGTGCGATTTGAACAGTATAAAAATCAACCCCTAACCTACCAGTTTCCAAAAGGTTTCGATGGTCATGTTTCTCAGAAGCCTGAAATTGGCAAACGTCCATTAGCAGGTATTTTGCGCGAAAAAGGGAGTAATAGCGACCGTGAAATGGCTCATGCCCTCTTTTTAGCTGGTTTTGAAGTAAAAGATATTCACATGACAGATCTAATTTCAGGTCGCGAGACATTAGAGGATTTATCGTTTATTGGTGCTGTAGGAGGTTTTTCAAATTCGGATGTTTTAGGCTCCGCCAAAGGTTGGGCAGGTGCGTTTAAATACAATCAAAAAGCACAAGAATCGCTTAAAAAGTTTTTTGATCGCCCAGATACCTTATCCATTGGAATATGTAACGGCTGTCAATTGTTTATGGAATTAAATCTGATAAATAGCGATTTAGACGAACCAGGTCGAATGATGCATAATCTCTCAAAAAAACACGAAAGTAATTTCACTTCAGTTATTATTGAATCCAACAATTCCATTATGTTGGGCTCTTTAGAGGGCTGTACATTGGGTGTTTGGATAAGTCACGGTGAAGGAAAGTTTAATTTACCAATGTCAGAGGATCATTACAGAATTGTGGCTAAGTATGGCTACGACCATTACCCAGCAAATCCGAATGGATCGGATTACAACACCGCAATGCTTTGTGATATTACTGGCAGACATTTGGTAACCATGCCACATATTGAACGCTCAATTTTCAAATGGAACTGGCCATATTATCCTGAACGATCTGATGTGGTGAGTCCATGGATAGAAGCCTTCGTTAATGCTAGAAATTGGGTGCTCAACCAATAGTGAATTATGGCACAATAATTGAGCCTCAAAGGCTGGTCTACGGCCACTCTAATGCAAGTCTATGAAAAACCTCAAACTAATCACTTTAACCATTTGCTTTCTTAGCCTATTGTCATCGCAGGTTTTTGGTCAAATGGCTTACCATCGTGCAAAAATCTTTTACAATTCTATTGAAGACTTGGGTTTAATGAGTCAATCTGGTATCGTTTTGGATCATGTAAAATCCAAAAAAAATATTTTTATTGAATCTGATTTTTCTGATTTCGAAATAGAATCAGCTCGAAATTTAGGTTTGAACGTTGAAATTTTAATTCCAAATGTTAGCGCATATTATGCCGAACGGAATAAGGGAATGACTCAAGATATCGAAAAGGCATCATCTAAAAATATGCTTTGCGAGCAATCTAACAGCAACTCTTACAATATCCCTGTAGGCTACGATATCAAAGATGGTTCTAATTTTGGAGGATTTTATACCTATGATGAGATGTTGCAGGAATTGGATGATATGAGGGCTCAATATCCACAATTAATATCTGCTCGATCTGATGTTAAAGATCCTAATGACAGCAGCTCACCGAGTATCCATGAAACTTCAGAAGGACGATTTTTACAGTGGGTAAAAATCTCAGACAATCCAGAAACAAACGAATCAGAACCTCAAATTTTATACGATGCCATTCATCATGCGAGAGAGCCTGCTGCATTACAGCAATTGATCTTCTATATGTGGTATCTCTTGGAGAATTATGATGCCAACGATGAGATAAAAACCTTGATAGATAATTCCGAATTGTATTTCATTCCTTGCGTAAATCCAGATGGCTACATCTACAACGAAACAACAAATCCTGCAGGAGGTGGTATGTGGCGTAAAAACCGTCGGGGTAGCTATGGTGTCGATAACAATAGGAATTATTCTTACATTACTCCCGAAGGAAATGAAGTTTGGAATACATCTGGCACGTCGAACAGCACTAATAGTGATGTGTTTGCTGGTACTGGACCTTTTTCTGAACCAGAAAATAGAGCCATGCGTTATTTTGTAGAAACACATGATTTTAAAATGGCACTGAATGCTCATACATATGGAGAATTATTGTTGTTTCCCTATGGATATGATCTTGATATTCCAACACCAGATAATGCGCTTTTTGAAAACCTTAGCAGCATTATGGTCGCTCAAAACGGTTATAATAACATGATTTCATCTGGTTTATATCCTGCGGCTGGTGATAGTGATGATTTTATGTATGGGATGCTCCAAACCGAATCTGGAGGAACTCGTAACAAAATTTTAGCCTTTACTCCTGAAATTGGCGCCTCATTTTGGCCCAACTCGAGCAACATTGTTGATATTTGTCAAGACATGGCGGACACTAATTTGAACGCACTCAGACTCATTCATAATTTTGGCATCCTAACCGACCAAACGGATTCTTCTATTTCCTCAACAAACACCTTAATTAATTATGATTTAGAACGGTTGGGATTACAAGATAATGGCATATTTACAGTCTCCCTTGAACCCATTAGTAATAATATTGCTTCAGTTGGTTCTAGTGATTCATTTAGTAATCTCGCTCAAGGAGACGTCGTAAGTGGCGATATCGAATTAATTTTAAATAGCGGTATAAACGCTGGCGATCTCATCGAATTTAATTTGGTGCTCCATAACGGGTTGTTTTCAACTACAACATATACCTCTAAAGTTTATGGATCACCTACAATTTTGTTAAATGAGATCGCAGACAATACAACAACCAATTGGGAATCTTCAAATTGGGGCGCTACTGTTGAACAGTATGTCTCCGAAGGTAGCTCAATTACAGATTCACCCAATGGCAATTACACCGCAAATGAAGACAATACTCTCGTATTGAGCAACTCTGTAAGTCTTGCAGGAGCATTACAAGCCGATGTTTCATTTATGGCAAAATGGGATATTGAAACGAATTATGACTTTGTTCAATTTGAAGTTTCAACTGACAATGGAATCTCATGGATTCCACAATGCGGCAATTACACTAATATAGGAGTATCTGATCAAACTGGTGCAGAGGGCGAGCCGCTGTATGACGGCGTTCAAACAAATTGGGTCAAAGAAAATATCACATTAAATGATTATTTAGGTGAAAATATACTTTTCAGATTCCGCTTGCAATCTGATAATGGTGTAGAATCAGATGGATTCTATTTTGACGATTTAGTCGTCTCGATCATTGATCAAGATCTCAATACCTCTTCTTTTTCATTTTTGGATTTCAAGGTTTTCCCTAACCCAACATCAGGAGATATTCATATTAATACTAATCTTGAAAACTATAAGTTGGCTATTACCAACGTTTTGGGAGAAGTTGTACTTCATGAAAAAGAATTGAGAGGTAATCATTCAATCTCTTTAGAAAATAGACCTACTGGACTTTATGTCCTTTCATTGAACCATGGTGATATCGCATCACATTTTAAGATTATTAAAAACTAGAAAGCTATTTTGATGATTTGAACTGACTTTTTTCATAATTTGCCTTAATTATAAAAAAAATTCAATTCAATGAGCATTGCAGTAACCCGTGTTTTCGATTTTCCCTACTACCAATTAGAAAAGTATAATTTAGATTGTGCCTTTGCCACAAAAAAACAAGGGACATGGGAAATTCTATCATCGAAAACTTTTATTGATCAAGCGAATCAAGTCAGTCGCGGATTACTGCGTTTAGATCTGCAGCCCAATGATAAGATTGCGGTGATCACATCTAACAACCGAAATGAATGGAGTGTTCTAGATACAGCTATGCTGCAAGTGGGAGCTCAGAATGTACCCATTTACCCCACCATTGCAGCATCTGATTATGCCTATATTATAAACCATTCGGAAGCATCTTATTGCTTCGTATCCGATCAAGTTATTTACGAAAAACTAAAAAGTGTTGAAGATCAAATCAATATCAAAGGCATATTTACTTTTGACGAGGTAGAAGGTGCAGATAATTGGTCTAAAGTATTCGAATTAGGCGAAGACAAAAGCAACCAAAGTGAGCTTAATCAACGCATGGCAGCCGTTAAACCTTCCGATCTCGCCACCTTAATTTACACCTCAGGTACAACCGGACGACCAAAGGGAGTTATGCTATCACATCACAATTTGGTCAGCAATGTATTAGATGGAGAAAAAAGAGTACCTGTAGAATATGGTGACTCTATAGCCTTAAGCTTTTTGCCTGTTTGTCATGTTTTCGAAAGAATTATTCTTTATCTCTATCAATATTGCGGGGTATCTACGCGATTTGCGGAATCAATTGAATTGTTGACCGATAATCTAAGAGAAGTCAAACCAAACATCATGACCGCAGTTCCCAGACTTTATGAAAAAGTTTATGATGGTATCATTGCCAAAGGTGAAGGATTAAAAGGGATCAAAAAGGCCCTATTTTTCTGGGCAGTAAACTTAGGGTTGAAGTTTGAACCTTATGTTCAAAATGGTTTCTTTTATGAATTAAAATTAAAAATTGCCCGTAAGCTCATTTTTAGCAAATGGAAAGAAGCCCTTGGTGGTAATTTGGATATGTTTGTTTCTGGTAGTGCTCCGCTGCAAACAAGACTATCTCGAGTTTTTGCAGCAGCTGACATGCCAATTATGGAGGGATATGGACTGACTGAAACCTCCCCTATTGTATCTGTAAACGATCAACGTAACGGTGGCTTTCGTATAGGAACAGTTGGTAGAATTATCGACAATGTTGAAGTAAAAATCGCTGAAGATGGAGAAATTTTAGTCAAAGGTCCTAATGTGATGCAAGGCTATTTTAAGGATCCTGAAAAAACTGCTGAAGTGATGACAGACGACTATTTCCATACTGGTGACATTGGCGAAATTGACAGTGACGGTTTTTTGCGCATCACCGATAGAAAAAAAGAAATGTTCAAAACAAGTGGTGGAAAGTATATCGCGCCTTCTGTTATTGAAAACCAACTCAAACAATCCAGATTTATTGAACAAGTGATGGTAGTTGGAGAAGGAGAAAAAATGCCTGCTGCACTTATTCAGCCAAATTTTGTCTTTATTGCAGAATGGTTGAAAAGAAAAGGTATTAAAGGAATTGATACGCCTGAGGGTATTACGAATTCTGAAATTGTAATGGATCGCATTCAAGTCGAAATTGATAAAGTCAATCCAGATTTTGGAAAATGGGAGCAAATTAAAGCATTTCGTCTAACTCCTGATCTTTGGACCATCGAAGAAGGACATTTGACGCCTACAATGAAAATGAAGCGGCGAGTCATCAAAGAGAAGTATCTAACACTCATAGAATCTATCTACAGAGCTTAAAAATTTTACGAAACATCAACAGTTTATAAAATTTTATAATTTTACTATGCATGCATAGTAAAATTTAATAACTTTGGGATATGAAAAAGCAAACCGTAGAATACGCATTACGTACAACTTGGCTCGCGATACAAAAAATGTACAACGAAGAGGCTCTAAAGTTTGGTACTACAATGTCTATTGGCTTTGCTTTGTTGAGCCTAGATCCAGAAGCAGGAACACCCTCCACCACTTTGGGTCCCAAAATGGGTATTGAGTCAACGAGCATATCGAGGATTCTCAAATCTATGGAGGAATTAGAATTGATTTATCGTGGTCCAAATCCAGATGATGGACGAGGAGTCCTTATTTTTTTAACAAACTTTGGACGAGAAAAAAGGGATTACACAAGACATCAAGTGCTCAAATTTAACAATTCCGTAATTGATAAAATTTCGTCAGAAAAGCTAGATCATTTTTTTGATATCATCGACCAAATCAACCAAGTAGTGGTTCAAACAAAATCATCAAAATTAACCTTACCAATATCTGATTTATGAAAAACAGGAATATTAATAAAGTGGCTGTAATTGGCTCTGGAATTATGGGCAGCGGTATTGCTTGCCACTTTGCAAATATCGGCGTGGAAGTATTACTTTTAGATATTGTTCCCCACTCATTAACAGATGCTGAAAAAGCCAAAGAATTGACTTTGGACGACAAAGTGGTGAGAAACAGGTTAGTCAATGATGCTTTAAGTAAGGCCATAAAAACAAAACCTGCGCCACTCTATCACACTAATTTCGTAAAGAGAATAACTACTGGTAATCTCGAAGATGACATAGCTAAAGTTTCTGATGTTGATTGGATCATTGAGGTTGTTGTAGAACGTCTAGATATTAAAAAATCAGTTTTTGAAAAATTAGATCAATACCGAAAACCAGGTACATTGATTTCCTCAAACACCTCAGGCATTCCCATAGCAATGATGAACGAGGGTCGTAGTGAAGATTTTCAGGCTCATTTTTGTGGTACACATTTTTTTAACCCTGCGCGATATCTTAAATTATTTGAAATAATCCCTGGCCCAAAAACCGACCAAAAGGTTTTAGACTTTATGGGACTATATGGTGAAAAATATTTGGGTAAAACGACTGTCATTGCAAAAGACACTCCTGCGTTTATTGGAAATAGAATTGGGACATATGGCATCCAAAGTTTATTTCATCAAGTTATCGAGTTGGGATTAAGTGTTGAGGATGTTGACCGTCTTACTGGACCTGTCATTGGCAGACCAAAATCCGCAACCTTCCGCACTACCGATTTGGTTGGACTCGACACCTTAGTGCATGTTGCCAATGGTGTTTATGAAAATTGTCCTTTGGACGAAAAGCGTGACGATTATAAGATTCCAAAATTTGTTCAAAAAATGATGGACAATAAATGGCTTGGCGATAAAACAGGTCAAGGATTTTATAAAAAAACTACTGATGATAAAGGAAAGCGGGTCATACTTTCTTTAGATTTTGACTCCATGTCGTACAGGCCTCAGAAAAAAACGGATTTCCCAATTCTGAGTAAAACCAAAACAATAGAAAACGTTGCTGATCGTTTTCCTATTTTGATAAGTGGAGACGATAAAGCTTCTGAATTTTATCGTAACATTTTCGGAACCACATTTGCTTATGTATCGAACCGCATTCCTGAAATTACAGATGACATATATAAAATTGATGATGCCCTCAAAGCAGGATATGGTTGGGAGCATGGACCATTTCAAATATGGGATGCCATTGGGTTGAACAAAGGTGTAGAACTCGCAACAGCACTTGGTTTAACACCAGCACCATGGATTCAAGAAATGTTAAACTCAGGTATTGATGCCTTTTACACCACGAAAAACGGCAGTCCTTATTGTTATGACAGAAACACAAAAGGTTACAAAAAGATTCCAGGTCAAGATGCCTTTATCATCCTAGAAAACCTGCGAGACAAAACCCCTGTTTATCAAAACAAAGATTTTGTGCTGCACGATCTCGGAGATGGAATTTTAAACGCTGAATTCCGATCTAAAATGAATAGTATTGGTGGTGACGTTTTATCTGGATTAAACAAATCTATTGATATTGCTGAAAAGGATTTTGATGGACTTGTTGTTGGAAATCAAGGCACAAATTTTAGCGTTGGCGCAAATATTGCGATGATTTTTATGATGGCTGTTGAACAGGAATATGATGAGCTAAATCAGGCCATCGCATATTTCCAAAATACGATGATGCGAATGCGCTACTCATCTATTCCAACAATAGCTGCACCTCACGGCATGACCTTGGGTGGTGGCTGTGAATTATCATTACATGCAGATAAGATTGTTGCCGCAAGTGAAACTTACATTGGACTTGTTGAGTTTGGTGTTGGAGTCATTCCAGGTGGCGGAGGATCTAAAGAAATGACTCTTAGAGCTTCTGATTCTTTTAGGAAGAATGATGTCGAGCTCAATATTTTACAAGAGTACTTTCTCGCCATTGGAATGGCAAAAGTGTCTACATCTGCCTATGAAGCATTTGATTTAGGCATTCTTCAAAAAGGAAAAGATACCATAGTGGTCAATCGAAACCGTCAAATTGCAACGGCAAAGGCATATGCTCGACTAATGTCCGATCAAGGCTACACAAAACCCGTCGCTCGCAATGACGTCAAAGTACTCGGAAAACAAGCTCTGGGAATGTTTTTAGTCGGAACGGACGCAATGAAATCGGCGCGTTATATTTCAGAACATGACCAGAAAATTGCTAATAAATTGGCCTATGTCATGGCTGGTGGAGATTTATCAGAAGCGACAATGGTTTCTGAACAGTACCTTCTCGACCTGGAACGCGAAGCGTTTTTAAGTTTATGTGGTGAAAGAAAAACATTGGAACGTCTAGAGCAAATGCTCAAAACAGGCAAACCCCTAAGAAACTAAGACAAATTATTATGATGACAACCGCATATATCGTAAAAGGCTACAGAACAGCCGTTGGAAAAGCTCCAAAAGGATTGTTTAGATTTAAACGTCCTGATGAACTTGCTGCAGAGACTATTTCTTATTTGATGTCTCATTTGCCGGAATTTGACAAGTCTAGAATTGATGACGTAATAGTTGGAAACGCAATGCCCGAAGCCGAACAAGGACTCAATATGGCTCGTTTAGTGTCTCTTATGGGGCTCCAATCTGAGGATGTGGCGGGAGTAACTGTGAACCGCTATTGCGCCTCAGGTCTTGAAACTATTAGCATGGCCGTTGCTAAGATTCAATCAGGAATGGCTGATTGTATCATTGCTGGTGGAGTTGAAAGCATGAGCTACATTCCAATGGGAGGCTACAAACCAGTTCCAGATTATAAATTAGCCAAGGAAGGTCACGAGGATTATTATTGGGGAATGGGTCTGACAGCAGAAGCTGTTGCAAACCAATTTGACGTTTCTCGAGAAGATCAAGATATCTTTTCTTACAACTCGCACCAAAAAGCGCTTAAGGCACTAGAGTCAAATCGCTTTGCAGATCAAATTGTACCTATAAATGTTGAGCAGGTCTATATTGACCACAATGGTAAAAAAGCGACAAAATCATATACTGTTTATCAAGATGAGGGGCCAAGAGCAAATACAACCATAGAGGCTCTTGGAAAACTACGTCCAGTTTTTGCCAATAGCGGAAGTGTTACGGCTGGCAATTCGTCGCAAATGAGCGATGGTGCTGCATTTGTAATGATTATGAGCGAAGCAATGGTTAAAGAATTAAATCTCCAACCCATCGCAAGAATGGCGAGTTATACCGCCGTAGGAGTCGAACCTAGAATCATGGGGATTGGCCCTGTAAAAGCCATTCCGAAAGCACTCAAACAAGCTGGTTTAACTCAAAATGACATATCATTGATCGAACTTAATGAAGCTTTCGCTTCCCAGTCCCTTGCGGTCATGAGAACGCTAGACCTTAATCAAGATATCGTTAATGTAAATGGAGGTGCCATTGCATTAGGTCATCCCTTAGGCTGCTCTGGCGCTAAATTGTCCGTGCAACTTTTTGATGAAATGAGACAACAAAATATGACTGGTAAATATGGCTTAGTTACCATGTGTGTAGGAACTGGCCAAGGTGCAGCAGGAATATTTGAATTTTTAAATTAATAACCAATTAAACCCATTACTATGTCAAATACCTCAGATTTTATAACAAGAGGCGGCGAATTCATCGTCAAAGAAACACCTTGTGACGCAGTCTTTACGCCAGAAGATTTTTCCGAAGAACAGAAAATGATGCGTGACGCGGTCAAAGAATTTAACGACAGAGAAATTATTCCTCATCGTCCTCGATTCGAAAGTAAAGATTTTGATCTTACTCGAGACGTTATGCGTAAAGCTGGAGAATTAGGGTTTCTGGGTGTTTCTGTACCAGAAGTTTATGGAGGAATGGGTATGGGGTTTGTTTCCACCATGCTAGTATGCGATTATATTTCAAGTGGAACAGGCTCTTTTAGTACAGCATTTGGAGCCCATACAGGTATCGGTACCATGCCAATAACTTTATATGGCACCGAAACTCAAAAAGAAAAATATGTCACCAAATTAGCCACTGGCGAGTGGTTTGGTGCGTATTGCCTAACTGAACCTAATGCAGGTAGTGATGCTAATTCTGGAAAAACTAAGGCAGTATTATCTGAAGATGGCAAATATTATAAGATCACAGGTCAAAAAATGTGGATCTCTAACGCAGGATTTTGTAATGTTTTTATTGTTTTTGCGCGAATAGAAGACGACAAAAACATCACAGGTTTTATCGTTGAGAACGACCCTTCCAATGGCATTTCTTTAGGCGAAGAAGAGCACAAATTAGGTATCCGATCCTCATCAACAAGGCAAGTGTTTTTCAATGATACTTTAGTGCCTATTGAAAATATGCTGTCGGAAAGAGGCAACGGTTTTAAAATTGCCATGAATGCTTTAAATGTTGGACGAATTAAATTAGCTGCTGCCGAACTCGATGCTCAAAGAAGGTTAACAGATACAGCAACAAAATATGCCAATGAACGCTTTCAATTCGACACTCCAATATCAAGCTTCGGTGCCATTCAAAAGAAATTAGCTGAAATGGCAACAAGTGCTTACATAGGTGAAGCTGCGAGTTATCGTGCTGCAAAGGATATAGAAGATCGTATTTCAACTAGAATTAAAGACGGAAATGGTCATCAAGAGGCAGAGCTTAAAGGTGTAGAAGAATATGTTATTGAATGTTCAATTTTAAAAGTCGCCGTTTCGGAGGACATGCAAAATTGTGCTGATGAAGGTTTACAGATTTATGGAGGCATGGGCTTTTCGGAAGACGCACCAATGGAAGCACCTTGGCGTGATGCTCGAATTGCGCGCATTTATGAAGGAACAAATGAGATCAATCGAATGCTTAGCGTTGGTATGTTAATTAAAAAAGCGATGAAAGGTCATGTCGATCTTCTTGGCCCCGCAATGAAAGTTGCTGATGAATTGACAGGTATCCCCTTATTTGAAACACCTGACTTCTCAGAAGTATTATCAGAGGAAAAAGACATGATTCAAAAATTAAAAAAAGTGTTTTTAATGGTTGCGGGTTCTGGGGTCCAAAAATACGGCCCTGATTTAGAGGAACATCAACAACTCCTTTTGGCGGCTGCTGACATTTTGATTGAAATTTACATGGCTGAGTCAGGATTACTTCGCGTAGAGAAAAATGTTAAACGCTTTGGCCTTGTAAACCAATCAACTCAAATTAAAATGGCTCAACTCTACTTATATCAAGCTGTAGATATTATCTCACAACGTGCTAAAGAAGGTATCGCTTCCATGTCGGAAGGAGACGAACAAAGGATGATGCTAATGGGATTAAAGCGTTTTACAAAATATCATAATCTACCCAACGTCGCAGAATTGAGAACACAAATTGCGAAACGTTTAATTGATGACAATGGTTATCAACTGGCTTAAAACCAATTTTTTATTCATTAAAACCCGCATCCAGCGGGTTTTTTTATTTCTTTTTATTTATCCAGACTAGCGAAAAAATATATTTTCATATATTCACTAAAATTTAATAAATGAGATTTTCCTTTCTATTCACACTTTGCTTTTTGCTGTCCAATTTGACCTATGGTCAAACAACATCAACACAAATATATTTATGTGAATTATTTGAAACTGAGGGGAAATTGAGCTTAACACCACCTTTAAATATTTCAAACCACAAGGGCTATAACAATCAGCCATATTTTGAATCAGATCATTTAATTTTATATGCTGGTACGCGAAATGGTCAAACTGATATCGTTCAGTATAACATCGATTTAGGTTTAGAGAATTGGATTACGGACACACCAGGGAGCGAATACTCGCCTCAGCCCATTCCAAATATTAATAATATTGCTGCTGTACGCTTAGAAACGAATGGTGAACAGTTTTTGGCAGCCTATAGCACCACGAATAATCTTTCATCAAAATTAATCACCACACCAATTGTTGGTTATTACCGTTGGATCAGTCAAAACGAATTGATTTCAGCTATTTTAGTTGACGAGGGTCTTTCACTGGCAAAGCATAATTTGAAAAAAGGAACCTTAGATACTTTGGATACTAATATTGGAAGAAGTTTACACCTAAATCCAACTTCGAAAGAAAATAATTCCGTCCAGAGTGAAATCACTTATATTTCAAAAAAGAACAGTCAATCTCAAATAGTAAGTATCTCTTTAGACGGCAATAACAAATCCGTCATTTGTAATACACTTTCGGGAAGCGAAGACTTTTGTTGGGATTCAAAAGGTAATATTGTTATGGGACAAGGAAGTTCCATCTTGTACTACAATCCTGAAAGGAAAAAGACTTGGACAGTCATTGAAGACATGTCAAAATTTAAACTGAAAAATATCACGCGCATTGCAATTAGCCCATCTGGACAATATTTAGTTTTCGTGGCTGAATCAGAAATTAATTAACTTTATTACACTAATTTATTAAACATATGACTACGAAAAACCATCTTTCGACTTTGAAACTTTCATTAATTGCTTTGGCTCTGGTCTTTTATGGACTCTTGTCGGCCCAACCACTCAATTTAGATTTGGTCAAAAACATGACACCGAGAAATGTTGGCCCAGGCGGAATGTCTGGCAGGGTTACTTCGATTGATGTTGTCACCTCCGATCCAGACATCATATATGCTGGCACTGCTTCAGGTGGTTTATGGAAATCTACTTCTGGAGGCATCAAATGGGATCCCATTTTTGAAAATGAAGCTACGGCTTCGATCGGTGCAGTGTCTATTGACCAATCGAATCCTAGTGTGATATGGGTTGGTACGGGAGAGGGAAATCCTAGAAATAGTTTAAATGGTGGCTTTGGAATTTATAAATCCATTGACGGTGGGAAAAATTGGCAATTGATGGGCCTCGAAAATACGCGTCATATTCATCGCGTAATTGTTGATCCGAGAAACTCAGATGTGGTTTACGCTGCTGCTATAGGATCGCCTTGGGGCGAACACCCTGAGCGTGGTGTTTATAAAACAACAGATGGTGGTAAAAGTTGGTCTTTGGTACTTAAAACCAACACCTCTAGTGGTGCTGCTGATTTAATCATGGATCCTAGTAATCCGAACAAATTATTCGCTGCAATGTGGGAACATAAACGTGACCCCTGGTTCTTTAAATCTGGAGGTGAAGGTTCTGGTTTGTATATGACTCATGATGGCGGACAGAATTGGAAAAAAATAACTGATAAAGAAGGACTCCCTAAAGGTGAATTGGGGCGAATTGGTTTAGCAATGGCGACCAATAAACCTAACGTAGTCTACGCCATGGTTGAATCTAAAAAAAATGCTTTGTACCGCAGTGAAGACGGAGGTTTCTCTTGGTCAAAAATCAATGACAATAGCGACATTGGTAACAGACCTTTTTATTACTCCGACATCTTTGTAGATCCAGAAAATGAAAATCGAATTTATTCGGTTTTTACTTATGTTAATGTTAGTGAAAATGGGGGCGAACGATTTGAATCACTCATGCCAGCATATGGGGTATCAAACGGCGTTCATCCTGATCATCACGCTTGGTGGATTCATCCTGAAAATGGTCAATTTATGATTGACGGTAACGATGGAGGTTTAAACATTACGAGAGACGGCGGTAAGACTTGGCGCTTTATAGGTAATTTACCAGTAGGTCAATTTTATCATGTAAACGTTGATAACGAGATTCCATATAATATTTATGGTGGGATGCAGGATAATGGCTCATGGAGAGGACCAGCATACGTTTGGAAAGACCAAGGCATACGCAATTCGTATTGGCAAGAAATCTCTTTTGGGGATGGTTTTGACGTTGTTCCAGACCCAAACGATTCGCGATATGGTTGGACTATGAGTCAACAAGGTTTCGTGCAAAGGTATGATTGGCAAACTGGAAACAACTATTCTGTTCGACCAACCCATCCCGATCCAAATACCACGCTGCGGTTTAATTGGAACGCAGCAATAAATATTGATCCATTTGATAGCAGTACATTGTATTTTGGAAGTCAATTTGTTCACAAATCAACCGACAAAGGCTTGACGTGGCAAATTATTTCTGACGATCTGACAACCAATGATCCAGAAAAACAAAAACAAGGAGAAAGTGGTGGTTTAACCATGGATGCTACTGGAGCCGAAAACCATTGTACCGTTTTAGTCATCGAGCCCTCTCCTACAGAAAAAAACATGCTATGGGTGGGATCAGATGATGGTCGTGTTCACATCACGAGAGATGGTGGAAGCAATTGGGAAGATGTTAGCAAAGGTTTAAAAGGACTACCTGAAGGCAGCTGGATTGCACAAATTAAAGCTTCTGCCAATAATTCAGGGGAAGCTTTATTAGTGGCTAACGACTACCGCAGGTTTAACTTTGAGCCTTACGTTTATCGCACAAAAAATTATGGTAAAAAATGGGAACGAATAGTGAATGTCAGTGATACTGAAAGCTATGCCTTATCTATAGTTGAAGATAAAAAGGAACCTAATTTGTTATTTTTAGGCACCGATGATGGTTTGTACATCAGTCTTGATGCTGGCAAAAATTGGGTAAAATGGATTAATGGATTCCCTACCGTATCAGTAAAAGACATGGTAATTCACCCACGCGAAGATGATTTGGTGATTGGCACTTTTGGGCGTTCTCATTGGGTTTTAGACGACATTCGTCCTTTGAGAGCTATGGCTTCGAATCCGATATTAATTGAAAAGCCTATTTCGGTATTTGATCCACCAATTGCCTATTTGGCTGCCTATCAACAACCAACAGGGAGCCGATTTGGTGGTGATGCCATGTTTAATGGCGAAAACAGAAACGGTGGTGGTCGCTTGTCATATTATGTAAATATCAATACCTCATCTACTGCAACAAATAAGGATTCATTGCATTTGAAAATTTTCAAAGGAGATGAGGAAATCAGGCACTTGAAAAGAGAATTACCTAAAGATTCAGGTGTATATACTTGGAATTGGCGCTTGGACGAAAAAGGCGCTGACCGTCCATCTCGTAGAGTTCGATCTTCTAAAAACGAGCCTAGTGGCGCGACTGTGATGCCTGGAAACTATAGAATGGTATTGTCACGAGACAGCATTGAAGTGACAACAGAGATGGTCGTCTCCGTTGATCCACGAATCGAGATTGACCTCGCAGGTATGCAGGAACAATACGATATGATCAAAGAGCTTGAAGGAATGCAACAAACCGCAGCCGACGCTGTGAAGCAGTTAGCAGAAAGTTTAAAAATTATCAATAATTATAAAGAATCGATGACATCCTTAGATGAGGACAAATACAAAGAAATTATAGATCAATCAAAAAAGGAATCTGAAGCAGTTGAAAGTCTTATTGATTTGTTCATTGGAAAAGAGGACAAACGCCAAGGTATTACACGTAATGCGGAGGTTTCCGTGATTTCGCGAATGTACAGCGCAAGGTCTTATGTAAGCTCAAGACCATCTGGTTTAACAGCCACGGAGCACCAGCTTATTCAACAAGCCAAAGATGCCTTAAATGATGCCTTGAAAAAAACTAATGACTATTTTGCTGATCATTGGAGTAAATACCGGGAAGCTGTAGAAGTGCTGAACTTATCTCCTTTTAAAGATATAAGTACTTTCAAATCTATTGATTAATAAGTTAAATACAATTTTTAAGACCAGCGTGGTTTTTAATTCTGATGCTCTTACCATTTATGGAAATGAGACCTTTTTTATTAAAGTCTGACAATACGCGAATGACTGATTCAGTGGCCGTGCCAATTACAAATTTTCTCATAAGTAGATGAATTAGGTTATACTAAGATAGGCCATTGACCTTAGACGTGCAACCCTTGTGATTTGATGTTAAAACGTGTAACTTTATGGCTTACAAATATTCAAAATCATGAAAGCTTCAACCTATCCATTATTGTTTACCCTCTTGCTCATCGCTAGCGGATGCAAAAATAAAACCACCACCGAAATTCCAGATGATTCAAATTACGAACTGACAATCATTTTAGAGGCTAAGAGTGGTAGTAAGGCCAATGGTAAAGTCACATTTAGCCAAGTTGGTGATACTACTTTTATGAATGCCTTACTTGAAGGTTTGGATCCAGGGATTCATGCCTTTCACTTACATGAAAAGGCCGACTGCTCTTCAGACGACGGCAAGTCGAGTGGTGGACATTGGAATCCAACTGCGCAGCCGCACGGTCAATGGGGTTCTGAAAAAGGGTACCATCGTGGAGATGTGGGCAATTTTACCGCAGATGAAAATGGTAGAGGAACAGTCTCATTCAACACTACCGAATGGTGCATGAATTGTGATGATTTGAATAAAAATATTTTAGGCAAAGCTGTTATTGTTCACCAAGGTACCGACGATTACACCACACAACCCACTGGAGACGCTGGAGGCAGAGTGAGCTGCGGCGGAATTATAGAATAGTTTGAAAGACATGTAACATATTACCAATTTATACTACTTACTACTGAATACAAGTCGCATTGAACAAAAACCTGCAAGATCATTTCGTAGAATTGTTAGAAACGCATCAAAATATTGTGCATAAGGTTTGTCGCATTTATACGCGCGATAAAGCAGCTCACGACGATTTGTTTCAGGAGGTGACCATTCAACTCTGGAAAGCCTATCCTAAATTTCGAGGTGACTCAAAATTTAGTACTTGGATGTATCGCGTGGCGCTAAACACCGCCATTACCTTATACCGAAAGGAAAAAAGGCAAGGCCGTAAAGTGGATATCGAATTTGTTCAAGGCGGCCTTTATGCTAAACCTTATGACAACACCAATGACCAGCAAATGGCGAAGCTCTATGAGTCTATTGATCAGTTGAATGATATTGACAAAGCGCTGGTACTGCTATATTTAGAAAATAAAAATTATTCCGAAATCAGTGAAACCCTGGGTATCAGTGAAGTCAATGCCAGAGTAAAAATGAATCGTGTAAAAACCAAATTAAAATCAATCATCAATCCGTAACAAACGATGGACGAACTGGATCAATTTAAAGGCAACTGGGAGGCACAGTCAGATCAATTTCCGCAACTGAGCAAAACAGACATTAGCAATATTTTGAAACGCAAATCTACCAGTTTAGTCAAGTGGATACTTATTTTTGGCATCATCGAATTCGCATTATGGTCGGTATTTTCGTTTGCCTTTAACAATCAATCAACAGAATCGCTCAGCGAAGCCTCATCGATAAAAACGTTTTCAACAATTCTTGAAATTTTAAGTTTCGCCGTTTTGATCTACTTCATTGTTCAATTTTACATCAATTATAAACGGATTTCAGTTATTGACAGCACCAAGGCTTTAATGTTGAAAATTTTAAAAACCAGAAAAACTGTTAAATTATACATCATCATCAACATTGCCTTATTGTTTTCCGGAACCATAGGCATGTTGTTTATGATGGTCAATTACGACCCAGTATTGATAACCGATATCAGAGAATTGCAGCTCAAAAACAGCTCTGGATCATTTTATACGCAACTGATTGGAATAACCTTTTTGGTTCTTGTCATAATATCCATACTCATTTTGTTGATTTATTGGCTCACCTACGGAACGTTACTACGACGTTTGAAAACCAATTATAAGTTACTTCAAGATATCGAAGAAGAAAATACAACTGGCTAGGCTTCGTTTAAAACATCTCCTCTTTTTTTTACCTTCAAGAAAGATGGATGTTGCTCAATAGATATCTCTATTTTTTTAACAATATCATCAATAGAATCATTGTCGTAATCAATGTTGAGAGGCGCCTTGATGCTCATGTGTTGAACAATATTTTTCTTTTTCACTCGAAGCCCCTTTTTGTCATAAGCGCGTCTAAAACCATCAATAACAACTGGAACCACAACAGGCTTATAATGCTTGATGATGTGCGCTGTGCCTTTACGAACAGGTTTGTAGGGCGTGGTAGTCCCCTGAGGAAAGGTGATCACCCAACCATCCTTTAGTGCTTTGGCAATGCTTGAAATATCACTCATTTTTACTTGACGGTTCACATTCTGTCCTTGGGCACGCCATGTGCGTTCAATGCTTATAGATCCAGCATAAGCCATGATTTTTGGCAATAAACCTGCACGCATCGTTTCTTTGGCAGCCACATAATATAAATTGAGTTTCGGTCGCCACAAGTACCCCACATTCTTTACAGAGTCGTCCCTCCCTTTAAGACTAGCATTAAATACATGAAACATGGCCACCACATCAGCAAAGTAAGTCTGATGGTTCGAAAT
Organism: uncultured Flavobacteriaceae bacterium; assembly: GCA_943788695.1. Classification (GTDB taxonomy): domain Bacteria; phylum Bacteroidota; class Bacteroidia; order Flavobacteriales; family Flavobacteriaceae; genus JALRKI01. Next base: position 1,104,376 of record CALSRG010000001.1, on the reverse strand, counting down.
AAATAGCACATTGTGTTCGGGTAAATCTCTAAGGATTTTTGAACCATCAATCTTTAATTTATTAAATCCATTAAAACGCTGATGAGAAAGCACACCGAGAATCCTAATCACCCAAGTTTTGAGTAGTAGGTTATGACCAAATGTATTTCTTTTGAATATGCCCATAGAATTATGATTGCCGAACCAGACAAAAATAGAAAAACTAAACCACTTGATTCAGTATTTCCTTTAATTCACTAAGCATCATCGCCGTAGCACCCCAAATGCGATGCTCTTGCCATTCGAATACAGGTACCACTTGCAGCAAATCATTTGGCAGAGAAACCTGAGCATGAGTAGGTTGGGTTTGCATAAACGTCTTCAAAGGGATTTCTAATATTTGTGCCACTTCCCGATCATCCTTTGAAAATGAACCAAGACTTTGCGTATATCCTAAAAAAGGATGTACGTAAAACTGGCTCGGCGGAATGTATATTGGTGAAAGTGGTCGAATTATTTGAACCAAACGGCGGTCAAAACCAATCTCCTCCTCCATCTCTCGCAAAGCCGTACTTTGTAAATCAGTGTCCTCAGACTCAGGTCGTCCACCTGGAAACCCGATCTGTGCAGAGTGCACCCCAGCATAGGTATTGCGCTCTATCAGAATCAAATGCATCACACCTTGAAAGTCCGGATAACAAAGCATCAAAATTGAAGCTTTTTTAGCCTTAAGCTGGGTTTCTATATTAAGCTCAAGCATCGATTCACGATGCAAGGGAGACAACTTAGATTGTGCCGACCAACCTGGTAGCTGACAGTGTTCTAACTTAGAAACACATTTTAAAAAATCGTCAATTTGCATATATCACCGATAGATCAATTATAACCTTTAATTAAAAAGATGAAAGTAATTAATCTATTTGAAACAGAAGGGCGACTAAGAAACCTTATCGTATTGAATTTGTTGCCTTATGAAAATTCACCCAAAACGAATAAGTCCATATCGCGAGGTATGCTACTTAAAACAGTATTCCAAATATCAGATCAAGTTAAAACCCCATTTAAGAATTCACCCATTATTGACGTCACCGTTTCACTCGTAATTCCTGCCATAATGTGCCAAGCGCCATTATTCCAGTTGTAAAGTCCTTCTGGAACTGCACCACCTTCATTAGCCACTACCATGCCCAACTGGTGTCCCAAGAAGGGACCACTGGGTAACATCGTCTAAAACAATTCGAGGGAAAAGCACACCACGTTCTGTGTCTTCGAGTTCTAATAATGAACCTTCATTAATTGTAAAAGGATCACCACCAATTTTTTTTTGAGCCCACACAGAGGTGCTGAAGATGGTGAATAAGGTTAGAAAAAGTAATCTGTTTCGCATTAACGTTCACACTTTGATTAGGCAAATGTGATAAAGTGTCTGGAATTGAACGAATGAATCCTATAAGTGTTAAGGTATAACGTATAAATGGTATTAAATTTCCTATAAGTGGAATATCTATCTTTTTAACTTTGAACTGTATAAAGTGGTATTGGCAACATGACTTAATGCATAACAGTAGGCTTTTCAAAAATTTACGGCTCAGGCTAAAAACATAAATAAGCAGCAGCGACACTAGGTTTTTACCTTTAAAGACCATTTAAATTTAAAAACGGCGACCTGTACCCCATTCTCATCAATACCTATGGATTCGAGCCAAACCGTGGCAGGTTCTTTGGTGTCTATGGTGTGCTTCAACGCATGATCAATAGCTGCACCCTGACCGCAAGTAAATGTGATGCGACCAACTGCTTTTTTAGTAAAAATGGCTTCATTTTGCACCACCAACATCGATACTTTTTGACCACTATCTTTAATTTTTGGAAACATCAATGCACCGGTAGAGAGTTCGGCAGCCATTCCTTGAACAGCCCAAAACATCGATTTAAAAGGATTTTGATTAAACCATGACAAACGCACAGTGGTCACCGCTTGTACTGAAGTCAATTGCTTTAAACGCACACCACACCAAAAGGCCGAAGGTAACTTCCAAAGCATATACCTATTGAATTGGGCTGGTGTCATTGTGATTATTTTGGTCAAATATAGTTAAAAGCAGTTTGATGATAAATGTTAAAAAAATGTTAATATAATGTTAAATATAGTACTTTGTTTTGCATAGTACTATATCACTACTATATCTTTGCATCAAATAAATGACCCAATATGAACTTAGAAAACACCAAAGCCCAAATGCGCAAAGGCATTCTTGAGTATTGCATTTTAGCCATGCTTAAGAACAAAGATGCCTACGTTGCCGAATTGCTCGACGGTCTTAAGACTGCTCAATTATTGGTGGTTGAAGGCACTTTATACCCCCTCCTAACCCGCTTGAAAAATGCTGGGTATTTGGACTACAGATGGGAAGAATCAACTTCGGGACCACCACGAAAGTATTATCAAATTACCGACCAAGGCAGCGGCTTTTTAGACGAATTGCATCAAAGCTGGATATCGCTAAACACATCAGTGGCCATGGTCACCAAAAACAACAACAAACCCTCAAAAGCTAAGTAACCATGAACAAAACTGTAAATATCAATTTAGCAGGTCACCATTTTCATATCGACGAGCCCGCCTATGTTGAACTTCAACGCTATTTGAATGCCGTTAAAGCATCACTGGACGCAGACGGTCGCGATGAAGTGATGTCTGATATTGAGGCTCGTATATCTGAACTATTTTCAGAAGCCAACACTTCTGACAAACAAGTGATCACATCCAAAAATGTTGCCTCTGTGATTTCCATCATGGGACAACCCGAGGATTACCTTTTGGAGGATGAAGCTCCAAAAGAAAAGACTTCAAGAACAAACTATAGCAGTGATCCTCGCAAGTATTTTAGAGATACTGAAAACGCCTATATCGGTGGCGTATCCTCTGGATTGAGTTATTATTTCGGCATTGATGCCCTATGGATCCGACTGTTTTGGGTCATGCTTTTTTTCGGATTTGGCACTGGCGTATTATTATACCTTATTCTTTGGATATTAATTCCAGAAGCCAAAACTACAGCCGATAAATTAAAAATGAAGGGCAAGCCCATAAATATAAGCAATATCGAAGACTCCTTTAAGGAGGGTTTTCAGACCGTAAAAAATGGCATTAATGATATGGCTGGATCCATTGATTCGGAAAGTTTAAAGTCAACAGGAAGCAGAATTCGCAAAGGTTCTCAGTCCTTTTTTGAATTGCTCGGCGATATATTAGGTCTGTTATTTAAGTTCTTGGGAAAATTTATCGGATTGTTTTTAATACTGATTACAGGCATCATGCTTATTTCATTTATTGTCAGCTTGTTTTCGTTGGGAACAGTGTCTTTTTTTCACCCCGATTGGATGTACTATACAGAGGCAGCACTGACCAGCAGCTGGCCATTATGGCTGGTATCTTTAGTGGCCTTTATATTGGTTGGAGTTCCTTTAGTATTTATGCTGATGTTAGGTCTATCTATTTTAAGTTCGAAATATAAAGTTATGGGACGCACAGCTAAATTTTCACTCTTCGGAGTATGGCTGATTGCCCTTGTGGTTGCTATAGTATTGGGTGTTAAAGAAGGTGCTGATTTTAGCATACGATCAAGTGACTATAACACCGCGGTCTTACCTATCACCTCAGAAGATACTTTATACCTCAACATGGTTGGCAATCGCATGTACCACAAGCATTTGCACCGTGATAGTGATAACTCTAAGATCGTTTACAACACAGACAACCAAAGAATGATTTATTCCGCAGATGTCAGACTCATTGTGCAATCAACCAAAGATGCCAATGCTTCGTTGAGTATTGAAAAATCAGCACTTGGCGCAACCTATACCGAATCAAAAGAACGGGCATTAGCTATTGATTACCATTATAGCATCGATAGTAATACACTTAATTTGGACGGCTATTTACTCACAGACCTCGATCAACGTTTTCGCGATCAGTCGGTAGAAATTATTTTATACTTGCCAGAAGGTACTGTGCTGTTTGCCAACAGGAACACCTATTCTTTTCATCGCAATACAGACAGTTATGGCGACATCCTAAAAAATGGTAACGAAGATCATTACCTAAAAATTTTAAATAACGATACCGAATGCTTGGATTGTGACGACCAAACCAGCGTTGAATTCGAAACAACAATAGAAGGAGGAACTTGGAATATGTCTTTACGACATGAATTTCTTGAACTGCCTGCATTAACCTCAAATATCAATCAACTTTAAATCTACAATTATGACAACAATAATCAAAATCGCGGCGACAATTACCTTAACCTTAATGATGCTATCCTGCCAAATGGTATCAAATATTGGACCTGGCGTGCGTGGCAATGGCAATGTTCAAACAGAAGTACGACAAGCGGCATCCTTCAATAAAATTGAAGTGAGTAATGGGCTCGATCTGTTTCTGACACAAGGCACTGAAGAAAGCATCTCCATACAAGCGGATGAAAACCTATTAGAAGTTATCAAGACCGAGGTGAATGGCGGAATCTTGCGCATATTTGCAGAAGAAAACATCCGCAACGCAGCGTCTCGCAAGGTAATGGTTACCTTCAAGAATTTAGATGCTTTAACAGCCTCTAGTGGCAGCGATGCCTTGAGTAATACTCAAATTTCAGTACAAGACATTCGAATTAAATCGAGCAGTGGTGCCGATATCGACTTAGAAATTACGGCTCAAAACATAGTAGCATCTTCTTCGAGTGGTAGTGACATTTATCTCAAAGGCTCAGCAAATTCTATCAGTGCTGACGCCAGTAGTGGAAGTTCTATCAAAGCGGGTGAATTGAAGGTTACTGACGGGACGGCAGATGCCAGTAGTGGCGCAGATGTTGTTATACAAGTAAAGGGCCAATTGATTGCCAGCGCAAGTAGCGGTGGCGATGTCACCTATATTGGTAAACCCGAGCATGTGGATGCTAACAAAAGTTCAGGTGGTCGGGTACGTTCAAAAAATTGACTTAACCTTCTAATGCGGATAGGTAGCGCTCAGCATCGAGCGCTGCCATACATCCGGTTCCAGCAGCAGTAATGGCTTGGCGGTACACGTGATCTGCTGCATCTCCAGATACAAACACGCCAGGAATATTGGTCTTAGAAGTTCCAGGTACGTTTTTGATATAACCCGTTTCATCCAAATTTAAATAATCTTTAAAAATCCCTGTATTTGGTTGATGTCCAATTGCAACAAAAAATCCTGTAGCAGGTATATCGCGAACGGCATTTGTAAGATTGTTCTTCACACGAACGCCAGTAACAACCTGACCATCACCTAAGACTTCTTCGGTTTCTGTGTTGAATAAAATGTCTATATTTTCAGTTTTAGCCACCCTAGCGGCCATTATTTTTGAGGCTCTAAATTCATCTCTACGAACAAGCATGGTTACTTTGGTGCATAATTTTGATAAGTAATGGGCTTCCTCACAGGCCGAATCTCCTGCTCCAACAATCACTACTTCTTGATTTCGGTAAAAGAATCCATCACACACAGCACATGCCGAAACACCGCCACCAAGTTGCAAATATTTTTGTTCTGATTCCAATCCTAAATACTTGGCAGAAGCGCCTGTAGAAATGATAACGGTATCGCAATGTATTTCTTTATCATCATTAACCCAAACTTTATGAACAGGCCCGGTAAAATCGACCTTAGTGACCCAACCATCGCGAATATCTGTTTCGAAACGTTTGGCCTGGTCTTGTAGCTGAATCATCATTTCTGGACCAGTTACACCATCAGGATAACCAGGGAAATTTTCAACTTCATTGGTTGTGGTAAGTTGACCACCCGGCTGGGTACCTTGATATAAAACGGGATGCATGTTAGCGCGAGCAGCATATATGGCAGCAGTATATCCTGCAGGACCGGATCCAATAATAAGACATTTGACGTGTTCAGACATTTTTTTATTCTTTAGATTGAAAGTTCAAAAATACCGAATTTGGATCAAGTTAACCGTCTGAAGTTATTAACAGTTTTGATCGGTCACAACTCTTGCTTGCCGATTATTTTTATCTTTGGATAGTAATCTTTAAGAACTAATTTGGCTCTACCCTTATTCCGTTTTGGATGCTTAATTTATTTAATAAAAACAAATGAAAGAATTTAGAAAATTTATCAGTAGAGGTAATGTGATCGAATTGGCTGTAGGCTTAATTATAGCCACCTATTTTGGTGCGATTGTCAAATCTTTAGTTAACGACATCATCATGCCGCCTGTTGGTAGCCTTTTGGGACAGGTTGATTTTGCAGACTTGAAGTACATCATTCAATCAGCAAGCCCAGAATCCAAACCTGGTGCTGGAGATAGTTTGACTGAGGTTGCGATTAGTTATGGCGCATTTATCAATCATATCCTAACCTTCATGATTGTCTCGTTTTCTATTTTTATGGTACTGAAAACTTACAATAAAATGAAAGATCAATTAAACTTTTTTAAAGATGATGAACTTCCTACTGCGCCGCCTCCACCGAGTCGAGAAGAAGCCCTGTTAACAGAAATTCGTGATTTGCTCAAAAAAGCAAAATAATGAATTAGGTAAAGTTTTTAGACGCTCCTACACAACCAAATTAGGGTCAATACTTTTAAGTTCAATTCGCAAATCTTGAAGCATTTGAGCGATACTGCTCAATTTCAATTCTTCTTGATTGTATTCTTGTGTGTTGATGCAGCAACTAAAAGCCCAAAGTTCTAATATTTGATCTGCGGGGACTTTGAATGGCGCATAAGATTTGTTGTCTGACACCATCAATAGACAACCTTCCTTTTCAGTAAGATCGTACACGCGTTTATATACCAAGCCATCTTCTTTAGTGAGAACAACGTAGGTTGAGCCGTCCTTAATATCATTAAGATTTTCCACAAATTTACCCACGACGTAAGCGCCGTCCTTGACGGGCAACATAGACTCTCCTCTGATGGGAAAAGCGCGATGCGTTCCTGTTGGCAAAAATGGCAACTTTATTTTTTGCAACCGCTCTATGTATTCTGGGTCTTCATAACCTCTGAGATAACCTGCCGAAGCTTTGGCTGTAACTACTTCAATTAAATCCTCATTATCCTCATTAACAGTAATTGGAAATAACACACGCTTGCTCCCTACTTCAATAAAGGAAGTTGCTCCTGATCGAGACAGATCTTTTCGAATTAGCAAATCAACTGGAATTTTAAAGTAATCCGACAACTCTATTAATTTAGATACTGAGGGTTCTGACCTGCCTTCCTCATAAGAACCTATGACGGATCGTGTCCAGCCAAGTTCTTCTGCTAAAAGTTCTTGAGATATTTTTTTTAGATGACGGAGGTGGCGAATATTAGTGTGAATACAAATCATTGTTCATATCAATTTTTGATTACTACAAATATAAGCAAGGATTGCTACAAAATCAAGTTATTTTTGCTTACGATCAAACTATTTTTTATATGCATCTAAATTGTCACTCTTATTACAGCTTACGGTATGGTACTATAGCTCCAAAAGATCTTATTGAGTGGGCTAATCAAAATAATATTTCTCAGTTTGCACTAACCGACATCAACAGCACCTCTGCTTGTTTGGAGACCATTCGGTTGGCAAAACAATATCGCATTAGGGTAATTCCTGGTGTCGACTTTAGAACAGACCATCAACAGCGGTTTATCATATTGTCAAAAAATGCTAATGGATTTGCCAACATCAATGCTTACTTATCAAACTTACTGCATCAACCTAAATTTATATTACCCGATGTTGCGCCTGTTTTAGAAGACACTTACGTCATTTACCCCTATCGAATAGGTAAAAATATAAATCTAAAAGTCCATGAATATTTAGGTGTATCACCAAACGATTTGAATCAAATTCCATGCTCTCCTTGGCGGCATCAGCCACAAAAATTAGTTGCTCTACAAACCATATCATTCAAACATCAAAAAGATTTTAACACGCACAGACTGCTTCGCGCTATTGACTGCAACACCTTGCTTAGTAAACTTCCCGCTAACCAGCAGGGTCAGTTGAACCACTGTCTGATGACTCCAAAGATACTCAGAGCACATTTTTCCAATACACCAGAATTACTTTATCAAAGTAACGAACTGTTAGGCACTTGTCAGACAGATTTTGACTTTAGTATTAGCACCTCCAACAATCAAAAAACCTATACTAAAAATGCTAATTTAGACTTTCGCTTACTCAAACACCTCACCTATCAAGGTCTGGCTTACCGATATCCTCAACCTACTAAAAATGTTTTTGAGCGCATCAACAAAGAGCTAGATACCATAAAAAGCATGGGGTTTGTGTCTTATTTTTTAATCAATTGGCGTATTCTAAAGTACGCGCGGCAACAGGGCTATTTTTATGTTGGACGAGGCAGCGGCGCCAATAGCATTGTAGCCTACCTTTTACAAATTACCGATGTAGATCCTATTGAATTGGATTTGTATTTTGAACGTTTCATCAATCTCTATCGTGTTAATCCTCCCGATTTTGATATTGATTTTTCTTGGACTGATCGTGATGACATGACCCGTTTTATTTTTAACCGGTTCAAACATGTGTCACTAATTGCCACCTACAATACCTTTCGAAGACGGGCTGCCATACGTGAATTAGGAAAAGTATTTGGTTTGCCAAAAAATGAAATTGACAAGCTAACAAAAGGTTTTTATAATCCCAAAACAGTAGACCAACTCACAGGTCTTGTTCTTCAATACAGTGAACGTCTTCAAGGTATGCCAAATTATCTAGGAATTCATGCAGGAGGCATCATCATTGCCAACCAATCTATTAATTGTTTTGTAGCAACATTTATGCCTCCTAAAGGGTTTTCAACAGTACAATTCGATATGGTTGCAGCAGAAAACGCAGGGCTTTACAAATTTGACATTCTAAGTCAACGAGGTTTAGGCAAAATAAAAGATGCTGTAAAAATTGTGGCTCAAAATCACCCTGATCAACCTCCTATTGACATACATAATATCACTCATTTCAAAAAAGATTTAAAAATTAAACAACTGCTCAAACAGGCCAACGCTATTGGTTGCTTTTATGTTGAATCTCCTGCTATGAGAATGCTTCTCAAAAAACTGCAAGTAGAAACCTATTTGGATTTGGTTGCAGCCAGTTCGGTTATTCGACCTGGCGTGGCATCATCGGGAATGATGCGCGAATACATTCTGCGCAAGCGCGAGCCTGCACGTCGAATAAATATCAGCCCTATTTTACTAAACATCATGCCTGACACCTTTGGTGTGATGGTTTATCAAGAAGATGTGATTAAAGTTGCTCACTATTTTGGTGGACTTACCCTTGGCGAAGCCGATATGCTCAGGCGAGGCATGTCGGGAAAATATCGCTCTAAAAACGAATTCATCGCTGTTCGAAATCAGTTCTTTAAAAATTGTGAAATTGCTGGAAAAGACCCAGTTTTCACTAAAGAAATATGGCGCCAAATAGAGAGTTTTGCAGGCTATGCTTTTGCCAAAGGGCACTCGGCTTCCTATGCTATTGAAAGTTATCAAAGCTTATATCTAAAAGCCTATTACCCTATTGAATATATGGTAGCCGTGATCAATAATTTTGGAGGATACTACAATACTGAGCTTTATATTAATGAAGCGCGACTCAACGGTGCTGACATCCAAGCACCTTGTGTCAATCAAAGCCAATGGGCTTGTGTTGTAAAAGGGAAATCTGTTTTTATCGGATTGCAATTTCTTTACGGCTTGGAACAAAATACCGCTAAACGCTTATTGAACAATCGGCTGGCTCATGGCCCTTTTTTAAACTTTGATGATTTTGTCAAACGTCTACCCATAAGCTTAGATCAAATTAGTATTTTAATTAAAATTAATGCATTCCGAAGTTTTAACCCCAACAAACGGGAATTGCTTTGGGAAGCCCATACCAAACTAGAACCAAAACAACAAAAGCAGCCTACTGTTAATCTTTTCGATATTAGCCCAAAATCATACCATATACCATGTCTTAATAGTATCATGCTCGAAAACGCTTTTGACGAAATAGAGCTTTTAGGCTTTCCTTTGTGCAGCCCCTTTGATCTTTTAGAAATGACCGTTCCTGAAAAATTGTATGCCAAAGACTTGCCTAATTTCATCAATCAAAACATCAATATCACGGCTTATATGATCACCCTAAAACGCACCCGAACCAAGAAAGGTGATCAGATGTATTTTGGCACTTTTATAGATATGGAAGGACGGTTTGTTGACACAGTACACTTTCCTAATATTGTTCAGAAATATCCTATCATAGGACGAGGGGTTTATAAGATTAGCGGAAAGGTTGTTGAAGAATTTGACGCCATTATTGTCGAAGTAAGTCACATCAAACATCTGGCTATGATTACCGACCCCAGATATAGCAATACACCAAATAAAATTGCATCATGACACTCGATCAACGCGCTATTGTTCATATGGATTTGGATACTTTTTTTGTGTCTTGCGAGCGGCTACTCGACAGCCGATTGGTTGGAAAGCCTATATTGATTGGTGGCACGTCGGATCGGGGTGTTGTGGCGTCTTGCAGCTATGAGGCACGTCGGTTTGGCATACACTCAGCTATGCCCATGCGGATGGCTAAAAACTTATGTCCAGAGGCCATTATTTTACGTGGTAATACCGGCGTCTACACCAAATTCTCCCAAGAAGTAACTGAAATTATTAAATCATCTGTGCCTTTATATGAAAAGAGCTCAGTCGATGAATTTTACATCGACTTGAGTGGTATGGATCGGTTTTTTGGTTGTCGGCAATTGGCTTCAGAACTTCGTCAAAAAATCATGAAAGAAACTGGACTGCCTATATCTTTTGGTTTGTCGGCTAATAAGACTGTTTCAAAAATTGCAACTGGAGAAGCCAAACCTAACAATGAAATACAAATTATAAAAGGTAATGAGAAACCATTTTTAGCTCCTTTGTCTGTTAAAAAAATACCGATGGTTGGCCAAGTGACCTATAAAGCCTTATGTGATTTAGGTGTAAAACAGATACAAACTTTACAAGATATGCCTGTTGAACTGCTTGAGCGTGTGTTTGGCAAGCAAGGTCGAAGCATTTGGAAAAAAGCTCAGGGTATTGACAACAGTCCTGTAGTTCCCTATCAAGAACGGAAATCCATTTCAACAGAACGCACTTTTGAAAAAGACACTACGGATCATGTCAAACTAAAAAGCATTCTTATAGCCATGGCCGAGAATTTGGCCTATCAACTTCGGCGTGGCAACAAACTTACAGCTTGCGTAACCGTAAAAATACGTTACTCCGATTTTCAAACACACACACAGCAACGACGTATAGCATATAGTGCAATGGATCACAACATAATTCCAATTGTATTGGACCTATACAAAACATTGTACCAAAGGCGGCTACTGATACGTCTCGTCGGCATACGTTTTAGCAATTTGGTCGAGGGAGGTCAACAAATGCACCTGTTTGAAAATGACGAGAAAATAACAAATTTGAGTCTTGCAATGGACAAAATGAGACAGCGCTACGGCGATCGAGCTGTAATAAAAGCTATTGGTATGGACGCCACATCTATTGGTCGTTGGAACCCATTTACTGGAGAGCCTCCTCCATTACTCGCCAACAGAAAACAATAAGGGCTAATGTAATGTGTTAAAAGCTGAGAAATAATCTTAATTTTGTATAAACATAATACAAAAATTATGCTCATTATTGGTATTGCAGGAGGCACAGGCTGCGGAAAAACAACAGTAGTAAACACCTTGCTAGAACAGTTTCCAGCTAAAGAAGTTACCCTAATATCACAAGATTCTTACTATAAAGACAACACGCATTTATCATTTGAAAAACGCTGCAAGATAAACTATGACCATCCTGAGGCTATAGATTTTGATATGCTTTGTCAGCATGTTAAAGCTCTAAAAATGGGGCAAAGCGTACAACAGCCAATGTATTCCTATGAGCAACACAACCGCACCAAAGAAACCATTAAAATAACACCACAAAAAGTATTACTGATTGAAGGGATACTCATCCTTACTCATGCACCACTTAGAGATTTATTGAATATTAAAGTTTTTGTTCATGCTGACGCCGACGAGCGTCTCATTCGACGACTAAAGCGAGATACCGCAGAGCGAGGTCGCGACGTCGTCGAAATTTTGGATCGCTACCAAACAACTTTAAAACCGATGCATGATGCCTTTATCGAGCCATCAAAGACATATGCCGACATCATTATACCAAACAACCACTACAACACCGTAGCCATTGACGTGGTTAAATCAATTATTCAAAACCGATGAATTCATCAAAACTAAAAACCGTTTGGCGGAATTTAAAACGACCCTTTAAGAATCTATTCTTATTGATTGGAGTGGGCTTTTTGGTTTGGATGCTATTCTTTGACGCCAACTCATGGTTGATTCACCGTGAATTAAATCAAGAGATTGAACAATTAGAAGATAAAAAATCATTTTATCAAGATGCTATAAAACAAGACCAACAAGAATGGAAAGCACTTCAATCCGAAGAAGGCTTAGAGCGATTTGGTCGCGATAAGTACTACCTCAAAAAACCAAACGAAGACGTATACATTATAGAATTTCAAGATAGTATAAACAAGAAGCCCTGATGTCTGAGAAAGATTTGTTTGTTGGTTTTGAGAAAATAAACTCAGCGGAATGGCGCTATCAAATTGCCAAAGATCTTAACATTCAAAATATAGATGAGTTAAAATGGACGAGTGCCGAAGGCATAGATGTAGGGCCTATCTATCATATTGACGAGGCTATACGTTTAAACATTCCAAAGAGTCAAAACGACTGGAACGTAGGCGAATACCTCCATTTTACCAATGTGTCAGACGCTTCAAAATTTGTCAGTAACGCAGCAAAAGGTGGCGCTGACAGCATCTATCTGGACGGAGATTATAGTGCAGAAGAAGCGATTCAATTAATTAGAAAGTTCGAAAAATCCAATCTCAATTGGCATGTTAAAGTTTCATGTAGAGCAGAAGATTTGAAGACCATCAAAAAATCATCTACAGCTATCCAATCGAAGCTTAATTTACATGTTGATCCAATAGGTCATCGGGCAAGAATTGGAGATTGGCTAATAGACCAAGACACTGATTTGAATGTTATGCGCTCTCATCTTCAGGGCCAATTGTTGAATCAAAGTCAAGTGAGTATAGACATGAGTCTTTACCAAAATGCTGGAGCAAATATAATACAACAGCTCGCGTTTGGTTTGTCACATGCCAACGAATATTTAAATCTTATCAGCACATCAAACCAAGTTCCTTTGGTGACTTTTAAGACGGCGGTTGGCTCGAATTATTTTTTCGAAATCGCCAAATTAAGAGCGCTTAGATGGCTTTGGCAATCGTTGCTTTCAGGTATTGGATTCGATGATACACCATGTCATATTTTAACAACTACAACAGAGCGAAATAAAACCATTTACAGTTACAATAATAATTTATTGAGAAGTACCACCGAATGCATGAGTGCTGCGCTTGGTGGTGCTGACACCATTGTCAACATGCCTTATGACAATCAATACCATAATCCCAATGATTTTGGCCAGCGAATTGCACGAAATCAATTGCTCATTTTAAAACATGAAAGTTTTTTTCAGGCTGTACAAAACCCTACAGATGGCACTTATTACATTGATTATTTAACCCATTCACTGGCAAATCAAGCTTTGGAATTATTCAAGTCGATTGAAGCTAAAGGTGGATTTATTGAGGCACTCAAATCGGGGGTCGTACAAGCATCTATCAAAAACAGTGCTACAAAAGAACAAGAGGCATTTGATCAGAAAGACATAATATTGCTGGGGGTAAATGCATATAAAAGCGAAGAGGAGAAAATGAGTCCTACTATTGATAAACTAAAGTTAGATGTTAATCAAAATAAGGTCTTTAAAGCAATTATACCATCACGATTGGCGGATGAAATAGAGAAGGAAAGAATGAAACGCGAAAAAGCATGAGACATCCTGTATCTCATATTACTCTGAAGCATTTTGTTGATGATTCAAACATCAGGAATGTCAAATCCATTGAAACGGCAGAAGGAATAGCAATAAAATCGCAATATCAACAAAAGGATATTTCATCCGTTGAACACTTGCATTTTGGAGCTGGCTCACCGCCCTATTTGAGAGGCCCATATAGTAGTATGTACGTTAGCCGTCCATGGACCATTCGACAATACGCAGGGTTTTCAACTGCCGAAGACAGTAATGCTTTTTATCGGAAAAATTTGGCCGCAGGGCAAAAAGGACTTTCAGTTGCTTTTGATTTACCTACACATCGCGGCTATGACTCAGACCATGAAAGGGTGGTTGGTGATGTAGGAAAAGCAGGTGTAGCTATTGACACTGTGGAGGATATGAAAATATTGTTCGATCGGATTCCTTTAGATAGTATGTCGGTATCTATGACGATGAATGGCGCTGTTTTACCAATTATGGCTTTTTATATTGTGGCAGCAGAAGAGCAAGGAGTGCCCATGGATCAACTATCTGGGACTATACAAAATGATATTTTAAAAGAGTTCATGGTGCGCAATACCTACATCTACCCACCTAAGCCATCTATGAGAATCATATCGGATATTTTTGCATTCACCAGCAAAGAAATGCCAAAGTTTAACAGTATTAGTATTTCGGGTTATCATATGCAAGAAGCTGGTGCTACAAATGACATTGAATTAGCTTACACATTGGCCAATGGATTAGAATACCTCAGGCAAGGTATCAATGCTGGTATCGATATAGATGATTTTGCACCCCGCTTATCTTTCTTTTGGGGTATTGGCATGAATCATTTTATGGAAATTGCCAAATTACGAGCTGCTCGAATGTTATGGGCAAAAATTGTTCAGCAATTCAACCCAAAAAACAAAAAGTCATTGGCACTCCGCACCCACTGCCAAACCAGTGGTTGGAGCTTGACTGAACAAGATCCGTTTAATAATGTTGCAAGAACAACCATTGAAGCGGCAGCAGCGGTATTTGGTGGCACACAAAGTTTGCATACCAATGCCTTAGACGAAGCCATAGCACTTCCAACGGATTTTTCAGCCCAAATTGCAAGAAACACTCAAATCTATCTTCAACAAGAAACTCATATTACCAAAACTGTAGATCCATGGGCTGGAAGTTATTACCTTGAATCCTTGACCAATGATATCGTCAAAAAAGCTTGGAAACTGATCGAAGAAATCGAGGCTATGGGTGGTATGACTGAGGCCAATAATGCTGGGATTCCTAAAATGCGCATCGAGCAAGCTGCAGCCCGAAAACAAGCCCGAATCGATTCTAAGCAAGATGTTATCATAGGGGTCAACCAATACATCTTGGATGAAGAAGATGATTTACAAATACTTGAAGTGGACAATAAAGCTGTGAGAGAACAGCAATTGGAAAGGCTAAAGTCAGTGCGATCAAATCGAAACGAGGATGAGGTTCGTAAAAGTTTGGAGAATCTTACCCAAGCGGCGCAAACTGATGATAAAAATTTATTAGCTTTGGCTATCGATGCGGCACGTTCGCGGGCTACATTAGGTGAGATCAGCACTGCTTTGGAGGTTGTTTTTGGCAGATTCAAAGCAGACATTCAAACATTCAGCGGCGTGTATCAAAAAGCTCTAAATAGCGATTCTAAATTTAATGAAGCTAAAGCCTTATCAGACTCATTTGCATCACAACAAGGACGCCGACCTCGAATTATGATTGCAAAAATGGGACAAGATGGCCATGACAGGGGAGCTAAAGTTGTGGCTACGGGATACGCCGATCTCGGCTTTGATGTTGATATAGGCCCTTTATTTCAAACCCCAAAAGAAGCAGCCAAACAAGCCGTTGAAAATGATGTCCATATTTTAGGTATTTCGTCACTCGCCGCTGGCCATAAAACACTCGTACCCGAGGTAATTCAGGCTTTGAAAGATTATGGTCGTGACGACATAATGATTATCGTGGGAGGTGTCATTCCTAAACAAGATTATCAATTTTTATTAAATCATGGCGTAACAGCTATTTTTGGTCCTGGATCAAACATCAGCGAAGCTGCTATTTCTATTCTGCACAAATTAATGGCATAAAAAATAGACCGCATCCTAGGTGTTTATAAGGTCAGTTGCGCGTTTTAAGTACTAAAGTTTGGCAAATAAATCACAGGTATAAAGACCGTAAGTACGTTCGTAAATTAGCTACTACTAGCAATTAATTTTATAAGGTGTTCCAACGAGAATGGTAATTTTTTAGTGTTTTACTGAAGACAAATTTCATTAGTCTCGCGAGTTTATTTTTTGCCACAGTACATCATTTTGATTAAGAGCAGTGTAACCAAAAGAGAGTTTTACTCTAAATTTGACGTTAGTCACAGGCACTCATATGTTTAAAGATAAATCATTTTTCATTTTGTGCTCAACGATATTTTTTTAACAATTCTAAATTATTGTATGCACCTATTTAAAATCGCCTCCGTTAACAACTGTCCATTGCTCTAGCGCTTTAAAATACTTCTTAATAACAGCATTTACTTTTTCAACAGTCAGTGAACTGACCTGAGATTCGAGAGCAGCATGATATGACATATCCCTATCAAAATAAAGATTATTGTTAATCAACGAAGACAACTCGTTGTCTTTAGCTCTAGAAACTGTTTTTCCTTGCACCCACCCATTAACGGCACTGTTCAATTCTTCTTGAGTAATACCATCTGCAATAAAGCGATCTAACTCTTCTTTAAAGCCTATTTGAACCTTTTCAGCATTCATGGGCGCATATATGGCATAGATGATCAAAGATGAGTTTTTATCATCTGGATCACTATCTATACTCACCTGTGCCCCTGCACCATAACTCACACCATCTTGCTGTCTTAAACGTGTTGCTACTCGCGAATTCAAAAATCCTCCTCCAAAAATAGTGCCTGCTACCTGAAGTGCTGCATTATCCTCATCAGTTTCAGTAGCTTCAAGAGTCAACAGGCCTATTGTAAAAGCATTTTTCTTGTCTGGTGTAATGATATTTTCGTTGGCTGAAATATTTTGTTTGAAAGGATTTTCAATCTCTTTATATGGTTTGTCGCATCTGAAATTAGAAAAATTATCCTCAAAATAAGTTTTAACCATTTCTGCATCCATACTTCCGATAGCCACTAAAGAAGCGTTATCAGAAATGCCATAAAAAGAATCATAAAATGATTGAACACTTTCAATGCTAACCTCATTAATCATCTCAATTTGTTCGTCAATATTTGGACTATAATTAGGGTGTCCTTTAGGATAAAATTGATTGATTTGACTCATACGTTGGACAGCTAAAAATTGTGGATCTGACGCACTACCTTCTATACTGGCTAAACGTTGTGTTTTAATTTTATCCAATTCTTTACCATCAAACTTTGGATTCTTGAACATGTCAGTCATAATCTCAAGGGCAGCTGGCAAGTGTTCTTTTGTAGAAGAAATATTAGCAAAAACCCTTCCGTTACTTCCGCTAAACCCAACAGACGAACTGATGGCACTTAACGCATCTTCAATATCTTGGCGTGATCGTGATTGTGTACCTTTGTTTAGCATGTTTGCAACAAATCCTGCCGTCATGCCTTTGTTCATATAATCATCAACATTCCCTGTTCTCATAGCAAATGAGAGGGTCACAGTTTCGCCGCGATTAGCTTTATTAATAAAACCGTATTCAATTCCAGATTTTGGCAACATACCGCTATCCAATCGGTTTTGAATATTATCATAGGCCACATCAAAATCTTCACCTGCATCCAACGCCACTCTACCTTTATAACTTGCTGCCATTTCAGATACACCCTCAGTGTGCAAAATCTCTACACGCTCCGGCTTGTCCGTAGGAATAAAGTTTCCAATCGTTCGGTTAGTAGGAATGAAATATTTTTGAACTGCCGCATTCACTTGTTCGACTGTAGTGCTTTCTATTCTATCACGGTGAATGAAAGCCAATCTCCAATCCCCTGCTCCAATAAATTCACTCATATAAGTTCCCATGACACCCGAGTTTCGGCTCAACTGATCCAATTGTTTCATAATATTAGCTCGAGCACGTTTGAGTTCATCCACTGTGATTGGATTCACTTTTAAATCGTCCAAGACTTTCAAAAGCTCGCTCTCAGCCTCTTCTAATGATTTCTCAGAAGGTACACTCACGTTGAAATTAATATATCCAGGTTCTTTAGTAAATGGATTTGACGCATATACACTCGAGGCCTTTTGTGTTTCCACTAAAGCTTTATAAAGTCTCCCTGAAGGTGCGTCGGTTAGGACATTTTGTGCCAGAGTTAAGGCCGCAAAATCAGGGTCAGATCCTGCTGGTGAATGATAAAGCGCCATCACCAATTGCAAATCGCCAACACGACTAAGTTCGACACGTTTTTCGCCGTCTTGGGCTGGCTCTACAGTTGGCACTTCGCTAAGTGCAGTCGAAGGATTCTTTAGGGGACCAAAATACTTTACAACCAAATCCAAAGTACGCTTGTCATCAAATTTACCAGTGATCATAAGAACGGCATTGTCTGGCCGATAATATTTCTTATAAAATGCCTTTAAGTTTGTAATTGGCACCCGCTCAATGTCGGAACGGTTGCCAATAGTAGAGTTACCGTAATTGTGCCACATATAAGCCGCACGGATAACTTTTTGAGACAATGTTCTGGATGGTGAATTTTCACCGCTTTCAAATTCGTTGCGTACGACACTAAATTCTGAATCGAGATCTTCCTTCGAAATGTATGAATTTAACATACGATCCGATTCTAATCCTAAAGCCCATTCCAAATTATCATCTGTGGCACTAAAAGTCTCGTAATAATTGGTACGGTCATACCACGTCGTTCCATTTGCACGAGCACCACGTTCAGTCAATTCATTAGGAATATCCTCATGTGTTGGAGTACCTTTAAACACGAGATGCTCCAATAAGTGAGCCATACCCTTTTCACCATAACCCTCGTGACGAGAACCAACCATATAGGTAATATTAACGGTGATTGTCTGTGAAGAATTGTCAGGAAATAAAAGGACCTTCATGCCATTATCTAGGACATATTCGGTGATTCCCTCCACAGAGGCGATTTTAGTAATTTGAGCCATCCCATATTGAGTTGCTCCAAGAATTAAAAGCGAAAAAAGAGTAGATTTTACAAATAATTTCATGACAAATAAATATTAGTTTTTAAGTGAACAACTTACGAAATAATTCTATTTCAGCCCTTTAAATTTAAGGAATTTTTTCAATACAAACACAAGCAACATTGTTAATTAGATTATTAAATTCCACACGTTCCGCATTATAATAAATATTATTTTTAAACCTTAAAACCAATTCCCCAATGGGTAGAATTATAGCCATAGCAAATCAAAAAGGTGGCGTCGGAAAGACAACCACAACAGTAAATTTAGCTGCAGCCTTAGGTGCACTTGAAAAAAAGGTACTTTTAATTGATGCTGATCCGCAAGCTAATGCCACTTCAGGACTAGGTATTGATGTTGATTCTCAAGTTTTGGGCACTTATCAACTTCTTGAGCATACTGCTGAAGCCGTAGACTGTTTAATCGAAGGTGCTTCGCCTAATGTGTCTGTGATTCCTTCACATATCGACTTGGTAGCTATTGAAATTGAATTGGTTGACAAAGAAGAGCGCGAATACATGTTGCGCAAGGCCATTTTACCCTTAAAAAATGACTTTGATTATATTTTGATTGACTGTGCACCGTCATTAGGATTATTAACATTAAATGCGCT
Source organism: uncultured Flavobacteriaceae bacterium (assembly GCA_943788695.1). Lineage (GTDB taxonomy): Bacteria > Bacteroidota > Bacteroidia > Flavobacteriales > Flavobacteriaceae > JALRKI01. Next base: position 1,084,583 of record CALSRG010000001.1, on the reverse strand, counting down.
TACTGCGGCTGATTCGGTTTTAATTCCTATTCAGTGTGAATATTTTGCTTTAGAAGGGCTCGGCAAGTTACTCAATACCATTAAAAGTGTTCAAAAGATTCACAACTCATCCCTCGACATTGAAGGCTTGTTGCTCACCATGTTTGATGCTCGTCTGCGCTTGTCGAATCAGGTCGAATCAGAAGTTCGGCAGCACTTTAGTGAAATGGTTTTTAACACCGTTATACAACGTAATGTGAGGCTGAGTGAAGCACCTAGCTTTGGCAAATCCATAATAAATTACGATATTGATAGTCGCGGCGCTGAAAATTATATAGATTTGGCAAAAGAACTCATTACAAAATAGGTATTTATATGGCTAAAGCCACTCAAAAGCAAGCACTTGGAAGAGGATTGTCGGCATTGCTAAAAGATCCTGCAAAGGATATCCAGTCTGCTCAGGATGAAAATGCATCACAAATTATTGGTAGTATTGTCGAAATAGACATTGATCATATAGAGGTAAATCCTTTTCAACCGAGGACTCAATTTAACGATCAAAACATTTCCGAACTTGCTTCTTCGATAAAGGAATTGGGGATCATTCAACCTATAACGGTTAGGAAAGTAGGATTCGATAAATTTCAGTTGATTTCTGGGGAACGCCGTTTACGCGCTTCAAAATTGGCAGGATTAAAAGCTATTCCTGCATTTGTGCGTATTGCTAATGACAATGAATCGCTCGAAATGGCCTTGGTTGAAAACATTCAACGTCAAGACCTTGACCCCATCGAAATTGCCCTTTCTTATGAAAGATTATTAAGTGAAATTAAACTCACACAAGAACAACTCAGTGATCGAGTCGGTAAAAATCGATCAACCATTGCCAATTATTTGCGTTTATTAAAATTAGATCCAATAATCCAAACAGGTATGCGTGATGGATTTGTATCAATGGGACACGGCAGGGCCTTAATCGGTCTCGGAGATCCCAATCAGCAATTACATGTTTATGACAAAGTCATTGCCAATCAACTTTCAGTAAGACAAACCGAAGAATTGGTTCGTCGCTTGCTGGAACCTAAGATTGCCAAAAAGACAACGCCAGCCAATGTTTATGCCGACACTGCAAAATCTTTGTCTCAAAAATTAGGACGAACTGTTCAAATTTCTACAAACGTAAATGGTAAAAGCAAACTCATTATCACGTTTGATTCGGAAAAAGAATTAATTGAGTTAACAAAATTGCTGTCGGGTGAATAGTAAATTCACATATCTCCTCTGCGCTTTTTTGGCATGTTATATGACCTATGGGCAAGAGAAATCAACCGAAGAAGAAAAGACAATTCCAAGTCCTTTGGTGAATGTTCAAGAAGCTGACAGTCTGAATGCCTATGTTTTTAAACCACTCACGCCAGCTAAAGCTGCATTTTATTCTGCTATCCTTCCTGGACTAGGACAAGCCTACAATAGAAAATATTTTTGGATTCCTATATGGTACGCTGGAATTGGGTCTGGAGTTTATTTTTATATGAAAAATAACGACGACTATCAGCGCTATCGAGATGCATATAAAAGACGCTTGGCCGGATTTTCAGATGATGAATTTTGGGGCGATAATCCAAACAACCCCAGAGTATCAAATGACGGACTCATTCGTGCTCAAAAAGTGCTTGCACGCAATAAAGAAATCTCTCTTTTAGTTGCAGCCGGTGCTTACATATTAAATATTATTAATGCTAATGTTCAAGCACATTTGTTGCAATATAACATTGATGATCAACTAAGCTTTCATCCCAGCCTGCAATTTGACAGCTATGACTTCTCCACCTCTATTGGTGTAAAATTAAATCTTAGATTTTGATATGAAAATCGCTTTACTTGGATATGGCAAAATGGGTAAACGGATTAGCGAAATAGCTAAAACTCAAGGTCATCAAATTGTAGTTGTAATTAATCGCGGAGATGACCAATCCCATTTTGGTAATGCTGATGTCGCCATCGATTTTAGCACACCAGATGCAGCACCAATTTTAATATCGGCAGCACTTGATGCTGGTTTGCCAGTTGTGTCAGGAACAACGGGCTGGCTGTCTCAATATGACGACTTAAGCTCAAAATGTCTTGATCGAAATGGCGCATTTTTATATGCTTCCAATTTTAGCATTGGGGTCAACGTATTCTTCGAACTCAATAGAAAGCTGAGTCAGATGATGCGAAATATTCATGGTTATAAAGTCAAGCTGACAGAAACTCATCATACTGAGAAAATTGATGCTCCAAGCGGAACAGCCTTGAGCTTAATTAATGATATTATTGTGGAAAGCGCATATAAAACATGGAGTATGGACCCAAATAATACATCTTTAGACACGGTGTTGGTAGAAGCCAAGCGTGAAGGAGTTGTGCCCGGAATACATGACATTCAATACAAATCTGTAATAGACACTATAAGTATTAAACATGAAGCTCACAGCAGGGACGGCTTTGCTCAAGGTGCTTTGATAGCTGCACAATGGATTATTGGCAAGCGTGGTCTTTTTACCATGAGAGATGTACTCGAAGGACATACAATGATGTAACAAATGAACATTATTAACTACTTATACTTAAAGATTTCAATATGACTAATTACGATATATTAACCTTATTTTTAGCCCTGCAACTGCTACATGGCATAGGTACATGGAAATTATATCGTTTGGCAGGACAAGAGTCTTGGCAAGCTTTTGTACCGATCTACAATGCTGTTGTCTTAATGAAAATCATTCATCGACCATGGTATTGGGTGCCGCTGTTGTTCCTACCTGTGATCAACCTTATCATGTTTCCAGTAATTTGGGTTGAAACTGCCCGTAGTTTTGGCAAAAACACAAAATCAGATACCTTCTTAGTTCTTATCACCTTAGGGCTTTACATTTATACCTTTAATTATGGATCAAAGGTCTCGTATATCAATGGGCGAGATTTACATCCCAAGTCTGCTGCTGGAGAATGGATTAGTTCAATCTTATTTGCGGTTGTTGCAGCGACTCTAGTGCACACTTATTTTTTTCAACCCTTTGTGATTCCTACATCATCATTAGAAAAATCACTTCTTGTAGGGGACTTCCTCATTGTGAGCAAAATACATTATGGTGCTCGTGTGCCAATGACAACTATTGCTGCTCCTATGGTACATGACACTCTGCCAATACTGAACATTAAGTCTTATGTTCCTAAATTTGAATTGCCATACATTAGAATTCCTGGTTTTGAATCTATAGAAAGGAATGATATTGTCGTATTCAATTGGCCGGTAGATACAATGATGAATATGTATTACACCGATAAATATTACTACAAACCGATTGATAAAAAAACCAATTATGTCAAGCGATGTGTTGCTGTAGCCGGAGATACATTGGAGATCATCGATGGTTACGTGCATATAAATGGCACTAAAAACCAGCTCCCAGATCGCGCACAACTACAGTTCTCATATCTGGTACAGCCCAAGTCTTATCAATTTAATGCTAAAAACATGAGAGAGATGTATGGTATTACTGATCCATTTGGGATTATTAACAACCAGAACACGTACAAATTTATGGCCATCAGTAATGAGGTTATCGATAATTTCAAGAACAATCCAAATGTTTCTAGTGTCAGACGTGACTTGTCCGCCAAAGACTCAAGAGTACCTGGAATTTTTCCTGATGATCCCACTTATAAATGGAACAACGACTATTTTGGCCCTCTTTATATCCCAAAGGCAGGACAATCGATTGATTTGACTTTGGAGAACCTACCACTTTACCAGCGTGTGATCACAGTATATGAAGGCAACACCATTAAAATCGAGGGCAACACCATTTTGATTAACGAAGAAGTTAGCACAAACTATACCTTTAAAAAAGATTATTACTGGATGATGGGTGACAACCGGCATAATTCGCAAGATGCTCGTGTTTGGGGTTTTGTGCCTTTTGATCACGTTGTTGGTAAACCAGTTTTTGTTTGGATGAGCTGGGATAGCAATGCGAGTGGGTTTAACAAAATTCGATGGAATAGACTCTTCACTACAGTTAGTGGTAGTGGAAAGCCGACCTCTTACTTTATTCCATTTGTAGTTATTCTGTTCGGATGGTGGGGCTTTCGCCGCTGGCAGAAAAGGAAAGCCAGTTAGATATGGCCGTCATTTTACACCCCACTTATTTTCCTTCCATTTGTACTGGAGCTGTTGTCGCCCAATGCGATGATATCATTTGGGAGCAACACGATAATTATCAAAAGCAAACTTATCGGAATCGTACGCGTATTTTATCAGCTCATGGCACATTAGATTTAACAATTCCCGTTCAATACACACAAAAACAAAGACAACGATATTCCGATGTGCAAATAAGTGATGATCACAGTTGGATGCTGCAACACTGGAAGAGTATTTCGATTGCTTACAGCAATTCACCTTTTTTTGAATTCTATCGTGATGAAATGGAAATTCTATTTTCATCAACCCATACAAATCTTTTTGAGTACAATATGACATGTATTAAAACACTATTTGGGCTAATTGAACTACCATTCTCAAACCGTTTCACGACAACTTTCGAAAAGACTTTTAAAGGTGAGGATTTCAGACACCTTACATCAACAAAAATAAATTTACCTGAAATACCACGTTACATTCAAGTCTTTGACGATAGCATAGGGTTTACACCCCATTTAAGTCTCTTGGATTTGCTCTTCAATCAAGGTCCTTCAACAAAAAGCTATCTGCTTAAATTACCTTTGGATCGGTTGATAATTACCTCAATGTAATATGAGCTAAAATAGGATTATGATCAGATAATTTCCAATGAAAAACCTCTTGCTTCAATGTTTGAAAACCGGTATCAGTGAAAATAAAATCGATTCTCAACGGAAACCTTCTGAACACAAAGGTTGATCCAAAACCAATGCCGCCTTCTTTAAAGCCATCGTTTACCGTTTCTGTCAAACGCCTATATATATAAGAGTGGGCCGTATTATTGAGATCGGCAGCTATCAAGACAGGAAATGGAGAAGTGTTACGATGTCCCAAAAATTGTGTCATTTGTCGTTCCTGTTGAACAAAAGTTATGCCCGCCCTTTTTACTAGATTCTGTGCTTCTGATTGAGACATATCCCCCATGTCAGCGGTGATTTTAAGGGACTGGAGGTGTAAATTATAAACTCGTACTGTATCTTTTTGAATTGCAATATCTGCAAAAATGGCGTTATTAACGGTTCGTTCAAAATCAATCGATCCATTGTTGACAATAGGATACTTAGAATAAATAGCCTGACCAACCTTTGACCCCTGCTTAGTGAGGTGTATGTATTGGTATTGATATTCAGGTAAATCAAAATCAGTGCCCGAATAATACTCTTGAATACAGACGATATCAGGTGATACTTTCGCTATTGAATCGACAATTTTTTTTGGAATCTCATCATCACGAATCCAGTCGTAAATATTAAAAAGTCGAGCGTTAAAACTCATGATACTAACTTCATCAGAAGTATCAACTGGATCATGGAACTCAAGTTTGAATAATGAGGATAAATAGGGGTACCCAATAAGCAGAACAAATAGCGATAATAACATTTTGCGTTTGAAACTCACCAACCAATAGATGAAAAACAACACATTAACGACCATCAAAACAGGCAAAAACAAACTCAATACGGATAGAACACTAAATTGACTCGGCTTCAGAAAAGGCAGCAAATAGGCACAGATTGTAAAAAAAGCAATCAAAGAATTGAGAATGAAAACTAAATGATTGAAGAATTTTCTCATCTTATCTATTTGCCAGCTCTAAATAAAAAGTCTTTTTCTTCTTGTGTTAAACTCTCGTAACCACTTTTGCTAATTTTATCAAGTATAAGATCAATTTGTTTTTGACGGTTAAAATCTTTGAATTCGTCTTTTGAATGACCGCCAAAAGTCTTATTTGGTGTCTGCTTGTAAACATTCTTAAAACCACCTTGATTAGTTTTTTTAAACCATCCAACAATGGTTGTCATCATTTGCTCAAATCCTTTTCCAATGTCGGTGCCCTTTTGCAACTGAAAAGCATAGGTTGCCCCAAGTACATCACCTCCTAAATGCGCTAAATTTCCACCAACATTGGGTCCAAGTAAACCTAAAAAATCAATTATTACAGCCACAATACCAATGTACTTCATCTCTATATTGAACATCAAAATTCTTACCCGATAGGCCGAAACGTAAACGGCTAAGAACAATAATAGTGCCCTCACCCCAGCTGATGCGCCTAATAAAGGTCCTCCGCCAAAACTCAGGCCTTGCAATCGTGCTAAATAACTCAATCCGACAAAAGAAACAGCACCAGCCAAAATCCCCATTAAATAGATATTTAACGTCAATCTCGGATTGACTAAGTTTTGATAAAATTGAATCAAATAATAAAACACCAGCATGTTAAAAAACAAGTGCCACAGATCGAAATGAACGAATCCATAAGTCAGCAATGACCAAGGCTGATACCATAAATCTGATAGATTAACAGGTAATGCCAACCAATTCCGAAGATCAAAAGAGGTTTTAAGACCTAGAAACGAAAAAATAGAAACGGTTATAAATAGAATAACATTAACAACTATAATGCGATTAAACACATCATAGCCGCGCCATGCATCACGCCATTTGTTCCACCATTGTGTCATTAGTTCCAGCGGTATTTGTCAAATTGAGATTTCTTCCAAAAATACATAATAATAAAGCCTGTCAACGCCCCACCTAAATGCGCTACATATGCGGTGTTACTCGGGCTAAAGATAGATACGCCAGTAACCGCTGAAAATAAATCTAAGCCAATGATAATTGGAATAAAAAATTTGGCCTTAATTGGAACAGGAAGCAGTAACAGCATCAATTTACTTTCTGGAAACAACATTCCAAAAGCCACTAAAACGCCCATTATGGCACCAGAGGCTCCAACCATAGATTGAAAATTCATCGTATTCAGTTCAAATATATTCATAAATAAATCATCGTTGATGCTGTTCAAATTCAATGAATAGCTCTCTAATATGGGACTCATTTGCTCATACAATAATCGGCCCTCGAATCTATTGCCCCGTACGATGTCTAAATTCATTAATTGGGTAATCAAATCATCTGAAAATCCGGCATTTTCGAGATTTGAAATTAATGGAAGCACTTGCGCATAATACACTACAAAACTTAAAAAAACGGCACCCAACCCAGATGTCAGATAGAAAAATATAAATTTTCTACGTCCCATAACTTGTTCAACTGTTGTGCCAAACATCCACAAGGCAAACATGTTAAAAAGAATATGCTGAACACCACCATGCATGAACATGTGACTAACCAGTTGCCAGGATTGAAACAAGTTGTTGTGAGGAAAATAAAGAGCAAACAATTCGAAAAAAATATCTCTAAAACCAAATACAAATGCACCAGCAAAAAATATGGCGTTAATAATAATCAGATGCTTTACAGTTTCGCTAATGCCTCTCATAAAAAATAGTTTAAAAACTTCGATCAATATCCTCCAACGACCAAGTTGAAAAAGTCGACTTTTGATCTGGTGAAATATTTGGTGCCTGACAAGCGAACAGTTGATCCAATAGACCAATTTGTTCCTCTTCTGTTAAGACCTTACCCGAAGGTATGGCTAATGCTTTTGACATCGATGTTGCCAACAAATCAGATTGACTGAAATGTTGGTTTGGTGTTTCATCTCGAGCAGCAGATATCAATTGATCTAAAACGTTACCTACTTCGGATTCGGGCACTAAGGTTGGTATGCCTAATAATTTAAAGTTATCTGAATCATCGAACTGAAAACCAATATGTTCTAATGACTCTCGTAAAGACTTCATTAAATTGATTTCTTGTGCGTTCATATCCAAATCTAAAGGAAATAGAAGTTGTTGAGAATTGCCTTTTGAATCACTTAATTTGTGTAAAATTCTTTCATACAACACCCGTTGATGGGCTCTGTTTTGATGAACTAATAATAAGCCTTTGTTTAATGGTTTTACAATATACTTTCGATGTAACTGAAAGCATTTTCCTTGAATAGACAGGGTCTCATCAAAAGCGGATATCTGACGCTGAGCCCCGTTTTCTTCAATTTCTAATTGGTCATTATCTGAAGACTGAAGACCGACGTACAAACTTTCCCATTGGGCTGAGGCATCTTGCTTACTCTTTAATTGCATTGATTTATCTGGTGCATCAAATGGGTTAAAATGTTGATCAACAGAAACCTCAGGTGCAGCTGCCATTTGTTTCATTTCTCCATAGGATGGCCCTAAATCCACATTGCCTTCAAAATCAAGTACAGGTGCAATTTGATATTGTCCCAAACCATGCTTCACAGCTGCTCTTAATATCGCATAGATGCTATGATCGTCCTCGAATTTAATCTCTGTCTTTGTCGGGTGAATGTTAATATCAATTGTGCTTGGATCGACCTCTAGGAACAAAAAATAACTTGGCCGAAATTGCGGCTGGAGCAGACCTGAAAAAGCGTTTTCTATGGCATGGTTTAGGTATGAATTTTTGACGAACCGATGATTCACAAAAAGAAACTGCTCAATCTTACTTCTTTTGGCATGGGCTGGCTTACCGACAAAACCTGAAACCCCAACTAAGTCAGTATCTTCATTGATTGGAACAAGTTTGTCGTTAATTTTATGACCAAAAATGCCGACAATACGTTGCTTTAGATTACCTTCTAGAAGATGAAAAAGTTCAGTGTTGTTATGGGTTAGAATAAACTTGATCTCTTCATGCGCTAACGCCACACGGTGAAATTCATCGATAATATGACGAAATTCAACACCAGCTGATTTTAAAAAATTTCGACGAGCGGGTATATTAAAAAACAGGTTTTTAACTGCAATTGACGTTCCAGTTGAACAGGTTGTTACACCCTGATCAATGACCTTACTACCTTCAATTTTAATCAAACAACCCACCTCATCCGATGGACGTTTTGTCTTTAATTCCACTTGAGCAACAGCTGCTATACTTGCAAGAGCTTCGCCTCGAAATCCTTTTGTTTGTAAATTAAACAAATCATCCGCCGCAGCTATTTTAGAAGTCGCATGACGTTCAAAACTCAAACGTGCATCAGTGGCACTCATACCTGAGCCGTTGTCAATAAGTTGAATGAGGGTTTTTCCTGAGTCCTTCACAATAAGCTGAATCATTGTAGATTTAGCATCAATCGCATTTTCCAACAACTCTTTAACCACAGAAGATGGTCGTTGCACCACTTCTCCGGCGGCAATCTGATTGGCCACATGATCGGGCAAAAGTTTAATGCAATCTGTCATGAATTAATTTCTAAAAATAGATAAGTCAAAATCCAGAATATAAAGAACAATAAGTACTAGAATTAATAAAATGATAAATAATCGTTTTGACGCTCCTCTGTTCCGCCGTGTGCGACTATTGTTTCTATCTTGCCGCCACGCAGATGCAATATCTCCAGAATTAGTGGTTTCTCTAAACTGAGAAAAACGCGAACCTAACTCATACGGATTGTCGAGTTCCTTACCCTTATAGTATCTCGGAGTATAGTTGTAGCGCCGATTTTGGCGTTGTTTAAAAAGATTTGTTCGCAAAACAGACGGTTTGAAACCACTAATTTAAGTAATTTAACAGAGATGAGCCGCTGCTTTTGTTAAATACCTTAACCGATAGTTTTATTTTTTAAAAGACCCATACGAACTGCTGCTTCTCCGGCTTCAGAACCCTTGTTTCCGAGTTCACCTCCAGATCGGTCCTGAGCTTGCTTGAGAGTGTCATCAGTTAAAACACAAAAAACAACAGGAGTATCACCTTTTAAATTAAGATCCGCAACGCCATAGGATACTGCCTGGCAAACGAAATCAAAATGGCTGGTTTCACCTCGAATAACACTCCCAATAGCAATCACAACATCGAGCGATTTTTTAGTCATAACCTTACAACCATAAATCAATTCAAAACTGCCTGGAACGTTTGAACGGTAAATATTCTCTGTACGAACCCCCTGCGCTATCAGGGATTCTTTGGCTCCTTGAAATAGATTTTCTGTAATGTTATTATTCCATTCCGAGACAACAATACCAATACGTAATGATTGAGCCTCAGGATTAAAGCTTGGTTTATTGACATAACGAATGCTTGTAGCCATTACTTTACTAGAGCTGAAGCTTTACCTAAGAGCACATCAATAGTACTGGCCTCTGTACTTGACGGAAATTCGTTTTTAATGCGCTCAAAATATGTGAGCGCTAAATCGGCTTTATCAAGCTGTAAAGCAAGCTGACCAGCTTTACTTAAAAACATGGGCGAAGTGAAATCATTATCGGAGGATTCAACTGCTCTAATGTAATAATCCAATCCTTCATTCAATTGATCCAATTGAACAAACGCATCCCCAATCGCACCTTTAGCAATAGCATCTAAAAGCAAATCATCTGTATTAAAATCACTTAAATATTTGATTGCATTAGGGTAATCTTTTAGGTTCAAATACAAAACACCAGCATAATAATTGGCTAAATTTGCTGAATCAGTTCCGCCATAATTTTCAATAATTCCGAGCATACCAGATTTAGAGTCCTCGCCTTCTAACGCCAAAGTTAAAAGTGAATCTTGAGGCGACCCCACAAAAGCGGTATCAAATAGCTGCTGTGCAGCATATAATTCATTCGAAGCTTCTGCAGCTAAAGGCTCACTTATAAATTTACGATATCCAAGAAAACCGAGCAACACTATAGCAACGGTAGCTACTATCGCATAGATATACCGCTGATTCTTAATCACCCACATTTCAGTTTTAGACGCAGTTTCATCAAGTGTATTAAAAACACCTGCTGTTGTTGAAGATTGTTCCAAAGCTTCTATAGCTTCTGATTTGGTATTAGGTTTATAACCGCGTTTCTTATAAGTTGCCATCAGTATGAATTTGAGCGCAAAAATATAACAAATATCAAGAATTGGAAGTCAAAAATATTGTAATTTCGACCAAAGTGTCAAAGCTGCATTTTTGTGACTATGATTTTAGAGCATCTTTCCTTATTAAATTACAAAAATTTTGATCAAAAGGAATTTCATTTTGATTCGAAAATCAACTGTATTGTCGGAGATAACGGTAAAGGAAAAACGAATATTTTAGATGCCATTTACCACCTATCGTTTTGCAAAAGTTATTTTAATCCTGTGACCGCTCAAAACATCAGGCATGGTGAAGATTATTTTGTGATAAACGGAACATACAATCATGACGATCGCGAAGAAAAGGTGGTAGTATCGTTCAAAAAGAATCAGAAAAAAACAGTCAAACGAAACAATAAAATATACGACCGGCTGAGCGATCATATAGGTCTCATTCCAGCTGTAATTATTTCTCCAGCCGACCGTGACTTAATAACTGAAGGAAGTGAAACTAGAAGAAAATTTCTTGACGGTGTTATTGCTCAAAACAACAAACCTTATCTGGAACAATTAATTGCGTATCACAAGATAGTTGCGCAACGTAATGCATTGCTCAAATATTTTGCAAAAAACAATACCTTCAATTCTTCAAGTCTAAGTGTTTACAATGATCAAATGGAGAAATTGGGTCAAAAAATTCATGACATTCGAAAAAAATTTATTCTTGTATTTGGTCCAATATTAAAACAACATTATGCCGCAATCAGCAGCGGAAGTGAATCTGTTGAACTGCTATACAAAAGTGATTTGAACGATCAAGATTTTGAAACCCTTCTTAACAATAATATTCAAAAAGATCGCATTGCTCAATATAGTTCGGTTGGCGTTCATAAAGACGATTTGCTATTTAAAATTGACAATCATCCAATTAAGAAATTTGGAAGTCAAGGTCAACAAAAGTCCTTTTTGATTGCCTTAAAACTGGCGCAATTTGATTTTATTAAACAACAAAAAAAGATTACCCCACTACTATTACTCGATGATATTTTTGATAAATTGGACGAGCAGCGGGTTGCAAAAATCATTCAACTGGTTGATGACGATTTTTTTGGGCAAATATTTATAAGCGATACGCATCATGAGCGAACAGAAACAGCTGTTAAAGCGGTTCACCAATCATATCAGTTCCATCATTTATGAAAGATTATATTTTAAGTGCTTTTAGCTTGGTAATAATAAGTTGTGGCATACCATCAAAAGATATTAAAAAGCTAGAGGGGTTTTGGGAAATACAATCTGTACAAACGGACGGGCAGATCAGCAAATCATTTAAAGCCAGTACCAACATTGATCATTATGCTTTTCGAGATTCCTTAACAGGTGTTTACCGAAAAGTAATACCCCAGTTTGATGGTCAATTTAAGGCAACAACTCACTATAACGATTTTATAATTTCGCAAGAGCGCGGAAACTGGTGGATTAATCAATATAATTTTGATCAAGTATATCGAATGAAAATAATAACTCTTGAAGATAACAAACTAATTCTAAGAAAGGATTCTACTGAGACTGACTATATATTTAAAAGATTTGAACCTTTTAATATGGATGCATTATGAGTCGTGTTAGAGACGGAAAAAAATTAGAAGATATACTCGGAACTTTTGTTGAACAAAAGCAGCTCAAAGGAGGGTTGGACAAAGTAAGAGTTGAAGAAGCATGGCAAAATGTGATGGGGGCCGGTGTCAACCATTACACCACAAATATTTCCTTTAGGAACAATTGTATTCATGTAACCTTGAGTTCATCGGTCTTAAGAGAAGAACTGAGTTACGGCAAACATAAAATTATCACCATACTCAATGAGCATTTGGGAAGTCAGATTATTCAAGACATCTTTTTAAAATGATAAAAATATTAATTACTTGCCTTATGATGAGTTCAATACCACCAGAACAAACACTCGTTCTTTGTGACTTTAGTCAAAAAGATGAATTAAAAAACTGGAACGTAGTTGACGATATTGTAATGGGAGGCCGCTCACAAGGTAATATTCTCAAAACTGACAATGGTTTTGGTCTCTTTAGCGGACGTGTTTCAACGGCTAACAATGGTGGATTTTCATCAGTGAGGAAATCATTAAGCATAGCTGATGTCTCATCTTACAATACCATCTTTATTATAATTAAAGGTGACGGAAAATCGTATCAAGTTCGTTTAAAGGCAAATCAAAGCGATAGTTTTTCTTATGTTCAAAATATTAAAACATCGGGTGAATGGCAGACTATAGAATTGGCACTTCAAGACTTTTACCCCGTTTTTAGAGGTCGAGAGTTGAATTTACCTCAATTCCAAAAAAAATCTATCAGTGAATTTGCCCTATTAATCGGCAATAAAGTCAACCAAAATTTCATTCTAGAAATAGCAAAAGTTTACCTCAAATAAAAAAAACCCGCTCAAGGCGAGTTTTAATTAATTTGTTTTCCAGAACTTAAAACTGCTCGCGACCAGAAAAATGGAAAGCACTTTCAATTGCAGCATTATCGTCACTATCACTGCCATGAACAGCATTTTCGCTAATTGAGGTGGCAAATAAATTTCGGATGGTCCCTTCAGCTGCCTCAGCAGGATTTGTTGCACCGATTAGAGTTCTAAAATCGCTAACAGCATTATCTTTTTCAAGGATCGCCGAGACGATTGGTCCACTTGTCATATAGGCAACAAGCTCTCCAAAAAATGGACGTTCTTGATGTATAGCATAAAACGCCTCTGCATCTGCAGTTGTAAGTTGTGTCATTCTTAGTGCTACAATTCTAAATCCCGCTGAAGTGATCATGTCGAGTATAGCGCCTATATGACCGTTTTTTACCGCATCAGGCTTAAGCATTGTAAATGTTCTATTCGTTAACATTATTGTTTTTTTTTAGGACGCAAAAATAAGGGTTTAAATTTGAACATCCCAAATCGAAATTTCTAAAAAAGCAGATATTAACCGCTTTTTAGTGATTGGATAAATTGTATCTTAGCATCCATGTCAAAAAACCAGCAAAAAGAAATACATCAACTTCTGGAAAAACCAGCAAAAATTGTACTTGTAGGGCATCAAAACCCCGACGGCGACGCAATTGGCTCAACACTTGGATTAGCGATTTATCTTCAACAAGACGGACATCAAGTTCAAGTTATTGTTCCTAATGATTTTCCTCAATTTTTAAAATGGTTGCCGCAAGCTGAGAATATTTTAATTTATGAAAGCAAAACCGATGATGCAAAACATTTTATTGCAGATGCAGATATACTGTTCATTCTAGACTTCAACGCAACTCACCGAGCAGGACAAGTCAATGAAGCTTTAAATGACTTTCGAGGCATCAAAGTGATGATCGATCATCATCAACAACCATCGGACTATGCAGATCTGGTAATTTCCGACACATCTATGAGTTCAACTTGTGAAATGGTTTATCACTTCATCGGATCGAAAAATCCAAATGCTGTGAATAGAGACATTGCGACATGTTTGTATTTAGGTATAATGACCGATACGGGATCATTCAAATTTAGTATTACGACAAGCACTACGCATCGCGTCGCTGCTCAGCTTATTGAAAAAGGCGCGCCAAATACAAAAATTCATCAATTGGTTTATGATACGAACAGGTTGGAAAGTTTAAAGCTATTAGGACGAGCTTTACAAAATTTAAAAATTGTAAGTCATTTGAATACGGCCTACATCATTCTATCTCAAGAAGATTTAGACGCATGTAATTATCAAAAAGGAGACACAGAAGGCATTGTGAATTATGCATTATCACTTCAAGATGTCGTTTTTGCGGCCATTTTTATTGAGCGTAAAAACGAAGGTTTGATAAAAATCTCTCTTCGATCGAAAAGTGATTTTGATGTCAATTTATTCTCACGAAATCATTTTGGAGGTGGTGGACATAAAAATGCTGCTGGAGGCAAAAGTGATATCAGTTTGATTGAAACGGAATGCCATTTTTTAAGTGTCATTGAAGACTACAAAAATGAATTAACATGATAATGCGTGCACTTTTATTTAGTGGGTTAATAACGCTATCGGGATGCAAGCCCCAAGAAGCTCGTCGTCCAATTACACAAAACAGGGCTGACAAATATGAAAAATCAGTTGAACGAACGAAAAAACGCTACAATGCGGAAGTCGAAGCTATTCAATCTATTATTACTACTCTACCTGAGCTAAATTTTAGTCCATCACAATCTGGTTTTTGGTTTACCACATTTGAGTCTGACGATCCAGAGGCTTACAGACCACAATTTGGCGATACCGTAATTTTTGACTTGAGCATTGCAAACTTATCGGGAAACTTAATTTATCCAGAAATAGCAACGGCCAATCAAGTATATGTTATGGATCAAGAAGTTCTTTTTAAAGGGCTACGCGAAGGATTAAAGTTAATGTCCGTTGGTAAAAAAGCTGAATTCTTAATCCCATCACAACTGGCCTATGGCTATTATGGCGATGGTGATTTGGTAGGGCCAAACCTACCGCTGCGTTGTAAAGTTCATTTAAAAAAAATCACCCAAAATAAAAACTAAATTAATCAACTATGAAAAATTATATTCTTCTTTTTTGTACCCTAGGAGTACTGAGCAATACATCCTGTCAAGAAAAATATCCAGAATTGACGGATGGGGTTTATGCCGAATTTGTCACCAATAAAGGCATAATGGTTGCAGAACTTTATTATGACAAAACACCAGCCACAGTGGCTAATTTTGTTGCTTTAGCAGAAGGCAAACATCCCGATGTCAGTGCGGATTATGCGAATAAACCTTATTACAACGGCATTATATTTCATCGGGTCATCGACAATTTCATGATTCAAGGTGGAGACCCTACCGGAACTGGAAGTGGTAGCCCAGGCTATAGTTTCGGGGATGAATTTGATCCAGAATTAAAACACGATCAACCAGGTATCTTGTCAATGGCCAATTCAGGTCCTAAGACAAACGGTAGTCAGTTTTTTATTACAGAAATTCCTACACCTCATTTGGATAACCGACATACCGTATTTGGTAAATTAGTCATTGGTCTTGATATTCAAGATTCCATTTCTAATGTAGCGACTACCAAAGATAGACCGAATGATCCAGTGGTTATTGAAAAACTAAACATCATCCGTATTGGTAAGGAAGCAAAATCTTATGATGGTGCCAAGGCCTGGACAGAAGAATTGCCACGAATGGAGCAGCGTGCTGAAGAAATCGCCCAACAAGCGCGTGCGTTACGAGAGCAAGCTGAAGCCAAATCGATCGACGCAGCTGCAGCAATATTACCAACACTAAACGAATACATCTCTAAATCGAAGACCAATGCCTCAGGATTAAAGGTTTATACAATCACTTCTGGAACTGGAGAAAAATTAAAAACTGGCGCACTGGCCAAAGTGTTTTATGAAGGTTATTTTATAGACGGATTGTTATTTGATTCTAACCGCAAGGAATGTGAAGAGCGTTATGGCAAATTCAATCCACAAAAAGAGGCACGTGGTATGTACGAAGCAGCAGACATGAAAGTTGCACCAGACGCTCAACTTATTGCAGGGTTCAAAGAAGCTTTAGCAGGGATGCGTGTGGGTGAAAAATCGTTCTTCTATGTACCGTCGCATCTGGCATATGGCACTCAAGGACGTGGTTTTATTCCACCAAACACTGATTTGACTTTCATTATTGAGATTGTTGGAGTGACAGAATAATTCAGCTTATAAATTTATTTATCAAAACAGACAGATAAATATTCGGCTGGCTAGGTTAACTGGCCAGCTAAAAAACCTGTGGTCCAGGCTGCTTGGAAATTGTAGCCTCCTGTAATGGCATCAATATCTAAAACTTCGCCGGCAAAATAAAGTCCAGGGTTAGACTTACTTTCCATTGTTTTAAGATTAATGTTACTTAGAGCCAAACCACCACAAGTCACAAACTCCTCCTTAAAGGTAGTTTTGCCTGAAACCGCATAAACGTCATTTGATAACAATTCTGCAAACTGACGGGCTTGCTTTTTGCCCAATTCAATCCATTTTTTGTCGGATGGAATGCCACTTTTTTCGATTAAAAATTGCCACAAACGTGTGGGTAAAGGAAATGCTTTTTGGTTACCAATCAATTTCTGCGGATATGCTGCGGCGCATTGTTCCAATTGTTGAAATAATAATTCCGTATTACGCTCGCCAACCCAATTAATTTGGGTCTCAAAATTATATTTGGAAGACGACAAAATTCGTGCACCGAAAGCAGAAGCCTTTAGAATAGCAGGGCCACTCATACCCCAATGGGTAATCAATAAAGGCCCTGAGGTTTCAATACCATGACCTTTAATAATCACTTGTGCCTGTTCGACCACCACGCCTGATAACCTAGTAATCGATTCATTTGGCATATTGAAGGTGAATAAGGATGGTACAGGAGGCACAATAACATGACCCAACGCTTCGAGCCAATCAAAACCACTAGATTTAGGACTACCTCCAGTAGCTACTATAACGGCATCAAAAGACTGAGACAAATCATTGTTAACACAACTTAAATACCATGAATTCTTTTTAAAATACATTGATTTGATGGCCACTTGATATGAAATATGAACACCTGCAGCTTGGGCTTCGTTTAATAAACAGTCAATAATAGTTTGTGAGTCATTAGAGATCGGAAAAACTCTACCGTCTGATTCAGTTTTAAGCATCACGCCACGTGATTCGAACCATTCTTGCGTATCAGAAGTATTGAACCGATAGAAACTGTTGCGCAATTGCTTCCCTCCTCTTGGATAAGCACTGCAAAGCGTATCAATATCCGCAGTCGCGTTAGTAACATTGCAACGACCTCCACCTGATACTTTGACCTTGGCCAAAACCTTAGAGGTTTTTTCGAATAAAGTCACCACCGCTTGAGGATGATGAGCCTTGGCAGACAAGGCTGCAAAGAAGCCTGCTGCACCGCCACCCAATACTGCAACATGCTTTACTTCCTTCATATTATTGTCCTTGAATAAAGAACTCAAAGTTAGATAAATAAGGTGGACGCTGAGACATCTGTAAAAATAGCTGCCAAAACTATTTCAATTTTGAAATGAATCATGATTATTGAAACCTATCAAAAACGACAGTAAAATAAATATCAAAATAAGCTCAGCAATTGACAGGATTATTTTGTTTCAATGCGTTTAGTGAACTATTGAAACTTATCCATTACCAATTCACTGACACCCATATTGCTAAAGCCACCATCATTGTATAGGTTTTGCAAAGTAACACGACGGGTGAGGTCACTAAATAAAGAAATTGTATAATTGGCGCAATCCATAGCTGTTGCATTACCTAGTGGTGACATTTGATCAGCATAAGAGATAAAACCGTCGAAACCTTTAACACCTTGCCCAGCAGTTGTTGGGGTTGGCGATTGAGAAATGGTGTTTACTCGTACCTTTTTATCACGTCCAAAGAAATAACCAAAACTACGTGCAATACTTTCCAAATATGCTTTATTATCTGCCATATCATTATAGTCTGGAAACACACGCTGAGCTGCCATATAGGTCAGTGCTACAATACTTCCCCATTCATTCATAGCATCCTTTTTATACAACGTTTGCATCACCTTGTGAAAAGACATGGCCGAAACATCCGTTCCCTTTTGCGTCCAATCATAATTTTGATCGGTATAGGATCGTCCTTTTCGTACATTGACAGACATTCCTATAGAGTGAAGTACAAAATCCAGTTTGCCTCCCAAATGCGCCATAGCAGCATCAACCAGTTTTTCAATATCTTCAATTGACGTAGCATCAGCAGGAATCACGATTGACCCAGTTTGTTGTGCCAATTCGTTAATCTGACCCATTCGCATCGCCACTGGCGCATTAGTCAATACGAACTGACCACCCTCTTCGTGAACGCGGTTAGCTGTAATCCAAGCGATTGAATTTTCATCTAATGCGCCAAAAATAATTCCCTTTTTACCTGCTAATAAATTATTTGCCATGATGGATCAAATTTTAATTAATAAACTTTTTTATTTGGCGCAAAGATAGCTATTAATTCAATAATTCTTTGGCATTGGCTATTGCAGCTTCGGTCAAGACAGAACCACTAAGCATACCCGCAATTTCTTTGATACGTTGTTCAGGATGGAGTGCCTTGATTTGAACAACTGTCTTGTCTCTTTCATTAGATTTATAAACCTTGAAATGGGTCTTTCCTTGGGCTGCAATTTGAGGTAAGTGTGTGATAGCAATGACTTGCATTGTTCGGCTCATTTCAGACATAATCCCTCCCATTTTACTGGCGATTTCACCCGAAACTCCTGTATCAATTTCGTCAAAAATAAGAGCTGGCAAGTTTTGATGTCTGGATAATAAGGCCTTAACAACTAGCATGATTCGGGATAATTCTCCTCCAGAAGCTGATTTTTTGAGCATTTGGAACGTCCCACCTTTACTGGAACAAAACAACCAGTTCACACGATCGCAACCATTAGCCAAAAATTGTTCAGTCGGTTCTAAAATTATATTAAACTTGGCGTCTGGCATACCAAGATCTTTCAAATTACTTTCTAAAAAGGCTACAATACTTGGAATGACCTTATCCCTAAGATCATGAATTTGATTTGAGGTTTTTATAAGTGCCTGTTTAGCCTCAATACATTCTTGC
The DNA here is from genome assembly GCA_943788695.1 of uncultured Flavobacteriaceae bacterium. GTDB lineage: Bacteria > Bacteroidota > Bacteroidia > Flavobacteriales > Flavobacteriaceae > JALRKI01. Next base: position 1,064,978 of record CALSRG010000001.1, on the reverse strand, counting down.
TCTTGATCGGCAATCGCCTGGTCAATATTTTCAATCAATTGCACCTCTTTTGATAAAACATCTCTAATGGTAATCAATTCATCAACATTTGTCGCACGATGCTTTGTAAAAAGCAATTGCAAATGGTGCAATTGTGTGTTTGTCAATTCAAGTTTTTCAGGATCTGACTCAACTGTACCCTCTAATTCATCAACATCTGATAGCACGTCATCCAGTTCAATTAAGGAAGAATTAACCCGATCCAATAAATCTTGATATTTGGAAGAAATAGATGCAATTGGAGTCAATGCAAGTTTAACTTGTCTCAGCAACTCAGTAACGCCGATATCATCAGCACCTATTGTTTGACGCGCCATGGATAGGGATTGCTCAATTTGATCTACATTTTGTAATACTTCCGCCTCTCGCTCAAGTGCCTCGAGCATCCCAGAATGAAGTTTTGCAGTATTTAACTCATCTAATAAAAACACCTTGTATTCCCGATCTGCTTCACCTTCAGCTTTCGAACAGAGTAATTTACTCAAGCTGTCCTCGGCTATTTTGTAATCATATAATTGGGATGAATAGATCGAAAGAAGATCTTCAGTTTCGGCGACTTGATCCAACACCTCCAACTGATAAAACTGTTCAATCAATGAACGTGTTTGGTGTTGTGTGTGAATATCTATTAGATATTCACTTAAATCACTCAATATTTTTAAAGAAACTGGTGAATCGTTTATAAAAGCACGTGACTTTCCATTGGACAGGATTTCTCTCCTCACGATGGTATCTGATTCATAATCCAGATCATTCTCATTAAAAAATGATGTGAGAGATAAGCGAGAGACATCAAACTCCGCTTCAATAATACATTTTTTGTCTTTATTTAGGATATAAGATTGATCAGATCGTGTGCCTAAAACCAAAGATAGCCCGCCTAGTATGATGGACTTTCCTGCACCTGTTTCACCAGTTATGGTTGTAAAACCATCCTTAAAATCGACAGACAACTGGTCGATAAGAGCATAATTTTGAATGGACAAACGCTTAAGCAAGACATTTTAATTTTGTACAAATTTACACTAAATCATTAAATCGATTTAGAATTTAATTCGGCGCCAACGTTCAGACGACGTCGGTGCCATTTGGTTCAAAGCGACCAATAAATCATCAATAGGAACTTGAGGTCCATCAGAAAATATATCCGCTATTTCATCCCCTTTAATATCAAAGAATACGCGCATGACAAAGGAATTTGGTCGGCGATTGTTAACTGTCAATAATGATTGAACAGCCTTTGATATTTGTAGTTTAGATTGTTCTGGATCCTTAGTCATCGTATCCAATCCTAAGCGATGATAGTCATAAAACGAACTTCTTATTGTTTTAAAGGTAGGAGACAGTAATTGATCGATAAAAGCAAATCGTGATTGTTGACTGCTACTCGAATCCCAGCCTCCGTATCCGCTAGACTGGGAGAAATCTAGTATTTTTTGAGCCTTTAAAAAATGCTTGTCTCCTCCCGTATTGGTAAAAGAATCGGCATCCATTCCAAGAATCATGTACAAATGAAAAGTCAATACCGACGCAAGATTTGATTCAAATTGTGACGGATTAAAAACGATATTTTGAAAGGAAATATAATTAAAATTAAAATCACGGTCATTGTAATTATAGATCGTTGTTTCATAAGACGAATCAAAAACCGGTCTTGAAGCGCTCACTTGGAGATCACATTTGAAAGAATCTCCCTTATACTCTGAAACTATAATCACAAAATTACAATTGATTCTTTGATTGCTGTTCAATTCCTGTCCAGTCCAAGAAGTGTTGTTTATAAATCCCGTAAGTTGATTCTCTAAATTTTTAAAAATAGGCAAATTCTCATTTCCTGTTTTTATAGCATTTACAGTAACCGTAGCGTTAAATTCTTGCGCAAAGAGATTCACACTTAGAAACAAAAAAATAAAAAATTGATTGAGGTTAGTCATTGTAATGGTTTAAAATAAATTCACAAATATCTTCAGCCACCAGACGCTTGTTTTTGAGCTCTAAAGGAATTGTATTCAATTGTTTGTCTATAAGTGTCACTTGATTTGTGGTTGTCCCAAAACCAGCACCAGCATCTGACAACGAATTTAGAACGAGCAAATCACAGTTTTTATTTTGCATCTTTGCTTTTGCGTAAGTTAAAGCGTTATGGGTTTCTAGAGCAAATCCAACTAAGAATTGTTTCTTTTTATTTTCACCGCACCAAGAAAGAATGTCAGGATTTTTTACTAAAATTAATTCAAGGTTGGCATCAGATTTTTTTAATTTGACATGAGACATAGATTCTGGCTTATAGTCAGAAACAGCAGCTGCACATATCGTAATGTCCGACTCTTTAAAACATAATTTCATTTGTGTTAGCATTTCCTCGGCAGTCATGATATTTTGAATTACAATATTAGGATGATTGACTTTGAGGCTTGTTGGCCCGGAAATTAAGGTGACCGCAGCGCCTAACTTGGCAGCCACATCAGCCAAATGATAACCCATTGTTCCTGTAGAGTGATTTCCAATAAATCGAACAGGATCAATTGGTTCATGCGTAGGTCCAGCTGTTATTACCACTTTTTTTTGATACCAAGGTGCTGAATGCAATAAATGATCGGACAGATAGCTCACAATGTGCTCTGGTTCAGCCATACGACCATAACCCACAAGCCCACTAGCCAACTCGCCTTCCTCAGCAGGAATTATAGCCACTCCAATGTCGCATAGTTTTTCTAAATTCTCTAATGTTGAGTGGTGCTGGTACATATCCAAATCCATTGCTGGTGCAATATAGGTCGGACACTTCGCCGACAAATAGGTCGCGAGTAGTAGATTGTCACATTGACCAGAAGTCATTTTAGCTATAGTATTTGCTGACGCTGGTGCAATTAAAAAAAGATCAGCCCATAAACCCAAATCTACATGATTGTTCCAAACAGGATTATCATCGTGTGTTTCCGTAAATTCACTAAGAACATGATTTTTAGATAAGGTAGATAAAGTGAGCGGCGTGATGAATTGCTTGGAGGAAGGGGTCATGATAACCTTTACCTCAGCACCTTGTTTTACTAATAAACGCACTAAGGAGGCGGTTTTATAAGCTGCAATCCCAGCACTGATGCCAAGAAGAACTTTTTTACCGCTTAAAATAGACATGATTATTTACGAGTCTTGTCCGTCCTCGTCTAAGCGACGGTAATATATTTTATTATCTAGCCATTCTTGAACCGCAAGGGCGTGTGGCTTAGGCAAACGCTCATAAAATTTTGAAACCTCAATTTGTTCCTTATTTTCAAAAATCTCTTCGAGACTTTCATTATAGGTTGCAAACTCTTCAAGTTTTTCAACTAATTCTTTACGCATTTCAGTACTAATCTGACCTGAACGTTTCGCAATAATAGAAATAGATTCATAGATGTTGCCTGTTGGCGCGTCTAGCAAGTCTCTATTGTAAGTTTCAGTTGTATTTGGTGCATCTACATTTTTAAAATCCATAGTATAAAAATTAGCTTTTTGCTTGTAATGTTTTTAATAATTCTTCTAGTTCACTGGCCAAAACTTGGGCTTCAACAAATTTTTCACTCCTACTGTAAGCGCGCTCAAATGTACTAAAATAACTTAAAGCGCTCTTAATTCGCGCATCTTGTTTCCAAATGACACTTTTAAATGCCAATTGATGAGCAGCTTTAAATCTGATAAAAAAGGCATCTTCTCTGAAAGATGTTCCAGGAAAATCCAAAATAAAATTGTCAAATGACTTGATGCTTGCTTCGTAATCGCCAACATTAAAATAAAGTTCTGCGATCTCGAAAGCCTTGCGCTCTAACTTATAATCTAACTCTCTGATACACTTATTGGCTTCAGCTAAAAATTCTGTTTCAGGATATTGATTAATAAATATCTGAAGTTTTTCTAAGGCCGTTTTCGTGTCAGATTGATCACGACTATATCTCGGTGACAAGTGATAATAGCTTTTCGCGGCCATGAAAGCAATCTCTTCTGCCTTTTCACTTTCTGGATACGATTCTACAAAGCGCTCCATTTGATAGTTAGCATTATAATACTGTTTATCATGGTAAAATGTATAAGAATACATATACATCAACTTCTCAGCCTGGGGTTTCCCTCGGTATTGAGGTACAATTTGTTCGAAAAGCCGACTGGCTTTGCGGTATTTCCCAGCTTCGTACAATTCAGTTCCCAAGGAGAATTTCTCACCTATATCTTCAGATTTAAAGGCGCGCTGGTATGGACTGCATGCCGAAAGAACAGCGATTAAAATAAAAACAAAAAAGAAATTTTTCTTCATAACAAATGGATGGCAAAAGTAGGTATATTAAACGGAATTTAAAATATTAAATTGCAGCAAATAAAGACATCGCATGAGTAATCTCTAATTTCAATTGAGATGACGCAGACACTAAGGGTAACCGAACGGTGTCATTTGCCAATTTCAATTGCTCGAATACCGCCTTAACACCAGCAGGATTTCCTTCCTTGAAAATCAAATCAATCAGTGGCATAATAGCAAAATGAATTTTCAAAGCATCTTTGTGATTTCCATTTAATCCATTGGTCACCATCGTTGAAAACGCCTTTGGAAAAGCTTCTCCAATAACCGAAATAACTCCAGCACCTCCCGCTTGTATCATTGACAAGGTTATCATATCATCTCCTGAAATAACGAGAAAACCTTTTGGCACAGTCCGTAACAATTCTAAAGCCTGAACCATATCTCCTGCTGCTTCTTTTATGCCCACGATATTATCAAACTCAACAGCCAATCGACATACAGTTTGTGGTTCAATATTTTTAGAAGTACGCCCCGGAACATTGTACAGTATAACTGGTTTAGGCGAAGCCTCTGCGATACATTTAAAATGTTGATAAATTCCCTCTTGAGTAGGTTTATTGTAATAAGGAGAAACCGAAAGAATGGCCACATAGTTACTTAAATCGGTAGACTGAAGTTTTTCTACGACTGCGGCAGTATTATTTCCTCCAATGCCCAAAACAAGAGGCAATCTGTTATTATTCGCGGTCTCAATAGTTGATTTAACCTCTTCTTGCTCTTGAATTGAAAGGGTGGCACTTTCTGCGGTTGTGCCTAAAACAACAAGGTAATTAGTGCCATTATCAATGTTGAAATTTACAATATCTTGGAGTGCATGATGATCAACACTTCCATCTTTGTTAAATGGCGTGACCAGTGCCACACCCATTCCTTTAATAGCGTCCATTGGGTAATTTGTTTAGTTGGGTTAAGTACTTCTTGATTTCTTCGACTAATAAATCAGTTTGTGAGATTTTAACATCAATAATTAGGTCAAAACTTTTCTCTTGGGAAGGAATAAAACCTAATTTAAAATTAGCCTTTGAAAGAGCTGTTGCCATAATTAAAGGCCAAGAATCATTTTCAAAATATGAGATGAGCAAGTCAAAATCATCATCAGAAAAAGCTTTAAGCGCAGGATTGTGATGCACCCCATTCCATCCAAAATCTTTGGCAGTAAAAAAACTATCCCAACTGTTTGGATTTGGCGTATCATCAGGCAATAGTCCTATAGATTTTATTTGGTTAGGACGCATTCCCAAAGACCCTAATTTTTCAATTAGTTGTTTTGGAGAACTGTTGACTGAAGCATCATAAATAATTCCAACAGTATGAATAACTCCTGGACGAAATGGGTATGCCTGTCTAGCCAGCAAGCGATCAATTTGCTTTTTGATAGATCTATTTTTCCAATGCTTGACAAACATAATTTTTAAATATTTAAACAAATGTAACTAAATCGTCAGAGAGTCATATATTTTTTCGTGCTGAGGTATTACCTTGATATTCAAATTCTAAAAGAAAATCATTTTCGGTTTTAAGAGGAATACCAAGTTTTTCTGCTTTTACGCGCTTAGTTGGCCCCATATTATCACCAGCTACAACAAAGTCCGTCTTGGAGGAAATGCTTCCAACCACCTTTCCACCGTGTTGCTCAATAAGTTTTTTCAGATCATCTCTCGAGATACGCTCAAAAACACCACTTACCACAATGCTACGACCACTAAGTTTATCGGAGATGGTTTCAATATCTTGCTGTCCAGAAAATTGCAACCCGAAAGACTTAAGTTTTTCAATCATTTTAACATTAGCGTCTTCAGAGAAAAATTTTATGACACTATCGGCAATACGTTCGCCAATATCATCTACCGCCAAGAGGGTTTCTTTATTCGCTGCAATCAGAGCGTCTATAGACTTAAAGTGCGTAGCCAGATTTTGTGCTACGGTTTCACCTACAAAGCGAATTCCAAGAGCAAACAGTACCCTGTGAAAAGGCCGTTCTTTTGACTTTAAAATTCCCTTTATTAAATTCTCTGCAGACTTGTCCGCCATCCGTTCAAGTGGTAATAATTGAGCTTTGTCGAGAGTATAGAGATCAGCATAATTTTTAATTAGCCCATTATCAACAAGTAGGGCAACAGTTTCACCACCTAATCCATCAATATCCATAGCCTTACGACTGATGAAATGATCTATACGACCGATAATTTGAGGCGGACAATGATCAATATTAGGACAGTAATGATGTGCTTCTCCTTCATTCCTTATCAATTCAGTTTGACACTCTGGACAGGTTGATATATATTCGAGCTGTTGTGCATCAGGATGGCGCAATTCCATAGCTACACCAACTATTTTAGGAATGATCTCTCCACCTTTTTCCACATATACCATATCGCCAATACGCACATCCAATTTCGTAATTTGATCAGCATTGTGCAGGGATGCGCGTTTTACAGTTGTCCCTGCCAACTCAACTGGACTCAAATTTGCCACTGGAGTAATGGCTCCTGTTCGACCAACTTGGTACGAAATATGTTCAAGCCTTGTCATAGCTTGCTCAGCTTGAAATTTATAGGCTATGGCCCATCGAGGTGATTTTGAAGTATAACCCAATTGCTCTTGATGCTTCAAATTATGAACCTTAACTACAACACCATCAATTTCATATGGTAAATTTTGTCTATTGACATCCCAATAATCTATAAATTGAAAAACCGAAGACATATCTTTAGCGTGACTGTTAAACTCTGGAACTTTAAATCCCCAGTTACGAGCCAGTTCTAGACTTCCAAATTGGGTATCAGTATACAATTCTGACCCGACTACACTGTACAATAAACACTCCAATGGTCTTTTTGCTACCTCACGACTATCCTGCAGTTTTAAACTGCCAGAAGCTGTATTACGGGGGTTGCGATATGGCTCTTCCCCTTTATCTGTTCTCATTTTATTCATCTCCAAAAATCCTGCAATAGGTAAAATAATTTCGCCTCGAATATCAAATATGTCAGGAAATGGCGGATTGATTTGTAAAGGAACAGAATGTATGGTTCTAATGTTAGCGGTAACATCATCACCTTGGACACCATCACCACGAGTAACCGCTCTCACAAGATTGCCATGTTCATAAGTCAAACTAATTGAGGCGCCATCATACTTCAATTCACATGTATATTCCACAGTGTCACCAATAATTTTTTTGATTCTGGTTTCCCAATCTAATAAGTCTTGTTTAGAGTATGAATTGTCCAAGGAATACATCCTACTGCGATGAGGAACAGTTTCAAAGCCAGAAGTAACGCCTCCCCCAACCCTTTTAGTTGGAGAGTTTGGATCATCGAATTCTGGATAGGTTAATTCCAGATCTAAAAGTCGTTTTAATTTTTGATCAAACTCAAAATCACTTATTGCTGGTGCATCTAAAACATAATAATCATGATTATGTCTGTTGAGTTCTGTCCGAAGCTGAGCGATTTGTTCTGCTATGGTCATAAGGATTTAAGTCAATTTAATTTGTTTTACAAGTTAAGCATTACGTTTTAAACATTTTATAATCCGATGTTTTCCATTTAGATCTTTTTTTAAAACCACACCGTCAAATCCGATATTTTCTAACATAGCGATCATTTCTGTTCCCTGCTTTTCATTTATTTCAAAATAGAGAGCCCCCCCTACTTTCAAAGCTTTAGATGCATAAGTTGCAATGGACAAATAAAACAATAAAGGATTATCGTTCGGCACAAAAAGCGCTATATGAGGTTCAAAATTGAGCACATTGTTACCCATTAAAGACTTTTCTAACTCAAGCACATAAGGCGGATTTGAAACTATTACGTCATACAATTCATGGTCACTGAAATCTAAACTTAAAACGTCTTGATTTTTAAAAGTTACATCCAAAGCATGACGTGAAGCGTTTTTATTTGCAACAATTAGAGCTGCCTCGCTAATATCAGCGCCAATAACTCTAAAATTTGGTCTAGATGACTTAATCGCCAAAGCAATACAGCCACTTCCTGTGCAAAGATCTAATAGACTTAATTGAGTATTTAAAGGATAATCTTCTAACACCCAAGATACAAGCTCCTCTGTTTCTTGACGAGGGATAAGAACGGATTCGTTCACAATTAAAGTCAAACCATAAAAATAGGCATGACCAATTTCATACTGAATGGGTCTATGAATTTCCAACTTCCCTATTACATGATCCAGCTTGTCTATCTCGGCGGAACTCAAGATTCTGTCAATACTGATCAGTTGATCTACCTTATTCAACGACAAATATTGTTCACAACATAAATCAAACAAGGCGCTGACTTCGTTTATACCATAAATTGGATCCAGCCTATCATGGAATTTTTGACGAACGGTTTTCAAACTCATAGTAATGATTTGAGCATTTGCACTTCGCAAGCATGATGACCTGTATTGCCTATTGGTGCATCAATAGGCATAAATCCATTTTCTCTAAAAAGATTAATGGCGGCATGAAGTTCAGCCTTACTTTCAAGGTAGCAATGTTGGTATCCTGCCGTTAAAGCAAAATCCAAACAAGCTTTTATGACTTGTTTGCCAAAACCAAGTCCGCGAATTTGAGGTGAAAAATATAGTTTCTGCAATTCGCAATAGGTTTCATCTGCACCTTCTAATTGTCGTATACCACCACCTCCAAAAACTTTACAGCCATCAGAGACGACATAATAAATGGATCTATTGTCATTATACACTGCAAACATATCATTGAGTTCAGGATCAGAATATGCGGTACCTACCAATGGTAAATTCATTTCAATAAACAAGTTTTGAATAACCGATTTAATCTCAACATTATCCGTGATTTCGATTTCTCTAATTTGATAGGTTGCAGCCATTATATATTTGGTTATTTTTGGCTCATAAAGGTAAAAAACCTAACTGACTTTTCTTACTATTGACAGCAAAACAACAATCAAAATTTTCACATGAATATTTCATGGAGCGCTGCATCCAATTGGCCAATATTGGACGCCCTTTGTCTGCACCCAATCCTTCGGTCGGATGCGTGATAGTTAAGAATAATAGTATTATTGGAGAAGGATATACCAGCCCATATGGTGGTTTACATGCCGAAGTAAATGCCCTAAATTCTGTGACTGACCAATCATTCCTGCATGGTGCATCATTATATGTGACATTAGAGCCCTGTTGTCATCATGGAAAAACACCACCATGCACAGATGCCATCATTAATAATAATATCAAACATGTGATTATTGGTTGCCTAGATCCAAATCCAAAGGTGTCTGGACAGGGTGTCGAACAATTAAAAGAGGCAGGTGTTAAGGTTACTGTTGGAATTTGTGCATCAGAATGCCAGAAAGTTCATCGTCAATTTTTGACTTTTCAATCTAAAAAAAGACCTTATATTACTTTAAAGTGGGCAGAAAGTGCGGATGGCTATATGGCACCATTAGTCAAAAAATCAAATCGTCCATATTGGATTAGCAACATATACAGTCAGCAATTAAGTCATAAATTAAGAACAGAAAATGAAGCCATACTCGTTGGGGCAAACACCGTTTTTAATGACAATCCTCAGCTCACAGCAAGATTTTGGTATGGAAAAAATCCAAAACGTTTTGTTTTAAGTCAGAGCGGAAACCAATCGTTACTAAGTACTTTCGATGATAAAGCTTCTGCGGAACTCATAGGGTCAAATATGATTGATTTTTCTCAACCAGTTACCCCTCAGCTTTGTGATTATTTGGTTAAAAAAAACATTAGTAGTCTCATTGTAGAAGGTGGCAGACAAATCCTTAATTCTTTTATCACTGAGAACAACTGGGATGAAGCCTTAGTTTTTATTAATGATCGGGCTTTGAACACAGGGCTATCATCACCAAAAATAACATCTGTCAAACCGGAAAAAAAAGCCATTCTAAACGATTGCCTGCATCATTATTTAAATAACAAATAAAATCATCATCAAGTGACAGATTTATTTCTCAGTATTATTGCATCAACTGGACTCTTTGTGATATTTAAATATTTTCAAAGACACCAAATAAATACACTCCATGCTATTGTGGTGAATTATTTCACGGCAGCATTGGTAGGTTATCTGACTTTTTCAGGCGACGTGTCTGTATACTCTATAATCGAAGCACCATGGTTTAAAGGCGTCATCATTCTGGGATTTCTATTTATTTCAGTTTTTAACGTGATGGGGCTCACCTCTCAACAACACGGTCTTTCAGTAGCTTCTGTTTCTGGAAAAATGAGTGTGATAATTCCAATTCTATTTTCAGTTATTTTCTATCAAGAAGCCTTATCTCTGATTCAAATAATTGGAATCCTAATAGCCTTGTGTTCTGTTTATCTCACTGCAACAAAAACAAAAGGATCCGTCATCACGTCCCATAACTTATTATTACCACTGTTATTATTTATGGGATCGGGTGTGATTGATACAACATTGAAATATCTAGAAAAAACAGCAGTGTCAAAAGACAATGTCGCTGTCTTTTCTGCAACAATATTTTTATGGGCAGGTATTTTAGGTGTTGGATTAAGCTTGTTACTTTCAAAAAAACAAAAAATATCACTCAACCTTAAAACCGTCATCGGAGGGTTAGTTCTTGGCGTGGTGAATTATTTCTCATTATACTACCTCATTAGAGCTTTTCAATTTAGAGGCATTGAAAGCTCTGCAATTTTCACCATCAATAATGTTGGAATTGTTGGCCTTACCACTGTTTTAGGTCTCCTACTTTTTAAAGAAAAATTGAGCGCATCGAATTGGCTAGGGATTACGTTAGCAGTCATAGCGATTGCTCTAGTTTCGCTTTTTTAGGCGGCTACAGTTTTAATAAGTTCAAATAATTCAACTGGACAACGCATAGGTTTTCGGCTTTGATGATCAAGAAAAACTAAGGTAACTTCGGCGGAACTGCAAAGCTTCTTATTTTCGTTAAAAATTTCAAAATGAAAGACCATTGATGCCGTTGGTAATTTTACCAAGCGTGTTGTTATGGTAATTTGGTCATCATATTCAAGTGGATAATGATAATTAGTTGTCATATTAACTACGGGTAGAATCACGCCGCTTTCTTCCATCTCTTTATAGGACACTCCAATTTGTCTGAGCCATTCAATTCTGGCCATTTCAAAGTACAAGGCATAATTACCGTGATGAACCACTCCCATTTGATCTGTTTCTGCGTATCTTACACGAGTTATCATTGAATGTATCATATGTTTTTTTTATCATAATAGTTTAGCGAAGTCAATTACAGAAAAAAAAGTGAAAATCCAACACCTTTTTTTTTTTTTATTAAAAATTTTTCCCCCATTTTTGTCAACGTAATTCTCCAACCGGCTCCCCATACCAAATGTGAATTACCACCATTTAAAAACAAACATTTTTAGAATAAAAAATGAAAGAAACTGCACAATCGGTATGGACAAACTGTCTGTCTTTTCTTAATGACAATATACAACCTCAGGCATATAAAACTTGGTTCGAGCCCATTATGCCAGTTAAATTAGAAGGAAATGTCCTTAGTATCCAAGTGCCAAGTAAGTTTTTCTACGAATGGCTTGAGGAGCATTATGTTAAAATTTTAAAAATGGCATTAACCAAAGAACTTGGCAATCAAGCCAAATTGGTTTATATCATTAAAATGGAGAACACTTATGGTAACAAATTACCTTTCACAGAACGAATTCCGAGCGCTAACCAATCAGTAATCGCTCACCAAGAAGCAAGTTTACCCTTAGAAAATAAAAGTCCTCAACTTAAAAATCCATTTATCATACCTGGAATTCGAAATGTAAAAATAGAGTCTCAGTTAAACCCAAACTATTCATTTGATAATTTTCTTGAAGGCGATTCTAATCGTTTAGCGCGTAACGCTGGTATGGCAGTTGCTAATAAACCTGGAGGAACATCTTTCAATCCACTATTGATTTTTGGTGGTGTTGGATTAGGCAAGACCCACCTATCTCATGCCATTGGAATTGCTATTAAAGACAAATATCCCGAAAAAACAGTGCTTTATATTTCTGCCGAGAAATTCACGCAACAGTATATAGAAGCCGTCAAGAAAAATAACCGGAACGATTTTATCCATTTTTATCAAATCATTGACGTTTTAATCATAGATGATGTCCAATTTTTATCTGGAAAAACTGGAACACAAGATGTGTTCTTCCATATTTTTAATCATTTACATCAAAACGGAAAACAAGTTGTACTGACTAGTGATAAGGCGCCAGTTGATATGCAAGATATCGAGCAACGTTTATTGTCGCGATTTAAATGGGGGTTATCTGCTGAATTACAGCATCCAGATTTTGAAACTCGAGTTTCTATTTTAAAGAATAAACTTTATAGAGATGGTGTTGAGATGGAAGATGACATTGTCGAGTATGTTGCTAAAAATATTAAAACAAACGTTAGAGAACTTGAAGGTGCAGTTATATCATTGATCGCGCAGTCATCTTTTAACAAAAAGGAAATTACTTTGGAATTGGCCAAAACAGTGGTTGAAAAATTTGTTAAAAACACCAAACGAGAAGTCTCCATAGATTATATCCAAAAAGTGGTTTCAGATTATTTCCAAATGGATGTGGATACCTTAAGATCAAAAACACGTAAACGTCATATTGTTCAAGCACGTCAATTGGCTATGTTTTTTGCAAAGAAATTCACCAAAGCCTCTTTGGCCAGTATTGGCTCTCAAATTGGCAAAAGAGATCACGCAACCGTTCTTCACGCTTGTAAAACAGTTGATAATTTATTTGCAACTGACAAGCAATTCAGAAAGTATGTTGAAGATTTAACAAAAAAGTTATCTCTGTAGCGAGCCATTTAATATTGACTGCTCATGTCAACACCAAAATTGTTTTTGATTCCTACTCCGATTGGAGGTGATGAAATGGCTCATACACTTCCCCAATCAATTTTTGAAGTTGTTGATTCGTTAAATCATTTTATCGTTGAAAACGAAAAAACAGCCCGCAAATTTATCAAATCCATCTGTCCAACCAAAAATCAATCCGATCTCATATTGTTTGAGTTGAACAAACATACTTACCAGTCGGAGATTCCAAACTTTTTGAATCCTTGCCAACAAGGTCATTCTGTTGGATTATTGTCCGAGGCTGGATGTCCCGCAATAGCAGATCCAGGAAGTGAGGTGGTAGCTTTGGCACACCATCGTAATATCACAGTCAAGCCGTTGGTTGGACCGTCTTCAATTTTACTAGCATTGATGTCTTCTGGATTTAATGGCCAAAAATTTAAGTTTAATGGATACCTCCCAATAGATAAAAAAGACCGTAAAATGGAAATAAAGCGCCTTGAACGCTATGTTTATGAAGGTCAAGAGGCGCAAATTTTTATTGAAACACCTTATCGGAGTCAAGGAATGTTTGAAGATTTACAAAAATCATGTCAAGAAGAAACCATGCTTTGCATTGCTTGCGACCTTACTTCTACCCAAGAATATATAGGTTCAAAGTCAATTGCTAAATGGAAAAAGCAAAAGATTGATTTGACTAAAAGACCATGTATATTTATACTTGGCGATACTTTTTATAATTGATTCGCTTTAGGCTTTTGGATGGCTGGAAGTTCAGAAGTATCATAATCTGAAAACCTTTTTAAGTAATGGGATAATTTTGTTCCAAAAGCATCTTTAAAATCTGTTTGGCCAGTAGAGTTAAAAAACCGCTTTACATTGGCAGGTCCAGCCAAATGAGCGGCAGCAATCATTCCTGATTCTGTAATATAAACACCGTTTACATAAGTACCGGCATAGCGTTTGATGTAGCGTCTAAGAACCCATTTATTCCGAATTGCGTTTGCCAGAAAAGCCTTTTCTTGAAGAATTGGCTGACTCAAAAAGGAATAAGGCGTTTGAATTCCAATCAATTTTAAAGTGTTTGGACTAAACTGGTATTTACCTAAATAGCCATATTTATTAACACAACTATAATCACCTCGAGACTCCTTAAATGCAAGAGCTTCTCTAAAGCCAATATAACCCTTTCCTAAGACAGGTGTACGCCAGTAATTAAACGGCTTTTCAACAATAACCTCAGGTTGTGGCTCATTGTGCGGTAATTCGCAAGCCGACAATAAAAAAGATGACGATTCTGCCCTCGGCGCAAGACTCACCGAAATTAACAGTAAAAAAACCAGTGGTATAAAAACCACTTTTGTAAATATTGTTTTGAACAACAAAAACTCGTTTTAAAAAAACCTTTACAAAGATACGAAATTATTAAAACAACTGTTTCCAGACCCAACCTACCAATTTACTTCTTCTCATAATTACGGTTTAAAATTAATACCTTTTTTATACTTTTAAACAGTTCAGTTTTGGGAGAAGCTTACACATATTTTATAGTCATTAATACCTCATCGGACTATTCTTGCAAGAATATTTTTAATTTGTTCTGTTATATTCGTCTTGATTTTTGTTTTCTCTATTATTTATATTAAATATTTTACCAAAATTGTAAATTACACCAATTCTAAAAAATCTCTCATCATAATAATTTCTAAAAGAATTCTCTATACCATTTGAAAATGATGTGTAAGTAAATCTATTAGAACTTAACATGTCATTTGCATATAAGCTAATTATTAGACTTTTATCTAGTAGCAGCCATTTAAGTGCTATATCTAGCTGATTGGCACTAGAATTATAATCAAGATTATCAACTCCTTTTGTTGTATAATTATAATTTAAGTTGGCTAAAAATGTCTTATTTGAGTTTAAGGTAAAATTGTTTGAAATGGCAAATTCACCACTCCAACCACTTAAAAATTGAAGAGTCACGGGAATTTTGGATTTGGTATCACTGTAATACACATCGGCAGATGCATTAACATCCCACCATTTTGCAGGTTTGAAAATAAAAGTTTGAGTAATGCCATACATTTTATTTGAAATAAAATTTAATGGTACTACTTGTTGCACATTGGTAATGGCATCAATTATGGTAACTTGTTAATAATCATCATCGGTAAAGGAATAATAAATATTGGTGATTAGGTTGTCTTTAAAGGCATATTCAAATTCTATGTTATCTGTAAATGCAGGCTGTAAAAACGGATTACCCTCTGAATAGGAATATGGGTTGTATACAAATCTAAATGGGTTGAGAAAATTGAAGTTAGGTCTGCTTATTCTTTTGCCATAATTTACACTAAAAGAATGGTTATCGTTGGGCGTGTAGGATAAATATGCCGTTGGGAAAAGTTTGGAATAATCATTTGCGTTGTTTTGGTTTAACGTTTGGGAAACCCCATCTGTTTGGGTAAACTCATATCTAAAACCTATTTTTGCGTCCCATTTTTCTAAAAAACTTTTTTTGGCACTAAAATACAAGGCTTGGGTGTTTTCTTGGTAATCAAACTGATTACTAAAGTTTGGGTTTAATATTTCATCTTCATCTATTATATCAAAATAGTTAAATAAATTATCTGTTTCAGTAAAGGATAATCTTGCTCCATAATTATAAGTTGCCCAATCGGTTGGGTGTTCCATATCAAGGTTTACAGAGTAATTTTGAATATCTTGGTTTCCAAAATTTCTTGCCTCTTCTAAACTGTTTGGAATAGGTTGATTATTCGGAAAGAATGATTGTGTATTAAAGACTCTATTGGTTTCATGTTTATAATTAAAGTAATCAAAATCAAGAGATAGTTTTCTGCCAATCGTATCTATATCGTAAATTAGATGATAATTTAAAGAATTTAGTGTTTTGTCATACTCATTGCTACCTAAAGTTGTTATTAAAGAATCTAGCACACTATTTGAAGGATTGGTTAGCGTAGTTTTGTCAACTTCTTTTATTAAAGGTTTGCTATTTATATAATTATAGGTGAAGCCTGTCAATAATTTATCATTAACTTTATAGGCTAAACCTAACCTTGTTGATAAATACTTCTTAATGATGCATTCCAAGCATCATTTTTAGATTTTTTAAAAACAATATTAACTAAACCACTATTGCCTTCAGCACTATATTTTGCAGGGGGATTTGAGATTACTTCAATACTTTTAATATCTTCTGCATTAAGTGATTTAAGATAAGTAGCCAAATCTGTACCAGACATTGGTACAATTCTATCATTAATTAATACAGCAACACTGCCTTTTCCTATCATAGAAATTTCATCATTTTGTACTTTTATTCTTGGTGTAAGTTTTAGAGCATCTAATCCATTACCCCCAGTTGCTGCAACAGAATTTTCTACATTAAAAACTAATCTATCTACTTTTCTTTCAATCAACGGTTTTTTCCCTGTGATTACTACTTCACTAAGGTTAAGACCAGCATCTGTAATAATAGTTTCTAAATCAAGGCTGCCCTCTAATTTTATTATTTTTGAGAAAATATTTTGAGAAAAGTATTGTATGTTTAATTTATAAGTTCCTCTGGCTATATCTTTAAAGGTAAAGACACCTTCTTCATTTGTTAGTTCAGATTTTATTGCAATAGAATCCAAAGTATGCAAAATAACTTCTGCATACTCAATTGGTTCATTGGCCTGTCCAACTATTTTTCCAGTAATTGTATTTTGTGCAAATCCAATCATTGGTAGTATAAGCAGTATTAGTAATAATCTATTCATATGTTTTAGTTCATTTTCTGGGTTTCTCAAATGTTGTACAACGTCCCCGCTAAACGGAGTGAGGTTCGGGATTTTGAATATCCGAGTTTACTCGAATATTCAAAAGACAATTAGAACCTTACCAAATTACGTTTTAGCGCATTGTTGTTTTCAGTTGTAGCCAACACTTGGCTACTTTATCCAGCCATAGCTGCAACGTCCATACCCAAATAAAACGTTAATTTGGTTTAGCGGGGACGTTGTAATCAATTTCCCTATGGGCGAGGCTTTGCTTTAGCAAAGTATAGCAAATAGGGTTCAGCTTTTGCTGAAATTGATTACAACTACTGTGTATCAGAACAAGTTCCGATATATCTTCTTTATCATTTTTTTTTATTTATCATTAATATATTGATTATCAATGTGTTTGTTCTTTAAAATACGGTCAATAGGACTTTCAATTCGTTTTAACATACGTTGAGAAACACAGAAATACCGTTTTAGAAAATACCATGACTGAAGCGTCGGAGGCCATCGTGCGCTGGGTTGCGATTTGACCAATGCCATCAATGCCCAGTCAGAAGCAAAAGCAGCTTTGTTGATGGGTTGGCAACTATAAATATCAGGTATGAGACGTAGGTTATTCATGGGCGTAAAACTGTTTGGGGCAGTGTACCTTCAAATATAAAAAAAATATTTCAAAAGAATAACGTTTACATCAACGTGATGCGCCAATTCTATTAAGGTAGTTATGGTATGTTTGCGCGTTTTTATTGTGTTGCGCTAAGGTTTTTGCGAAGTTATGAAATCCAGGTTTTTCAGGATCCGCTGAAAAGTAGAAGTAGGAATGAGACTCTGCATTAAGCACAGACTTGATAGCAGCTATATCAGGCATAGCAATCACCGCCGGAGGCAAACCACGATTTTTATACGTATTATATGGTGAATCAATCTCTAAATGTTTGTTCAAAATGCGTTTTACTGGAATTCCATCCCAAGCTGGTTGCCGGTATATGGCGAATTTCACTGTTGGATCAGCTTGAAGGGGCCAACCATTATTCAGGCGATTTAGATAAACTCCAGCTATTCGAGGTTGTTCAACATTTTTTTTAGATTCCTCTTGCACTATCGCCGCTAAAATAACGACTTCGGTAGGTGATAAACCTAGTTTTGATGCTTGATCACGTCTTTCGAGGGTCCAAAATTTGTCATACTCTAAAGCCATCCTCTCGACAAAAGCACTTGCATCGGTATTCCAAAAGAATTCATAAGTGTTTGGCAAAAATAATGACAATGCCGTATCAGCATTTAAGTTGTACTTGCTTAAAATTGTAGGATCCTGAAAAGCTAAGAGCAAGGATAAACTATCAGCTTCAATTTGAAATGCTATTCGTCCCGCAAGGAGTTCCAAACTATTTTGGTTATTAAAGGACACTCGAACAGGTAAATTCCCATTCCTCAAAGCGTTAATTATATCATTATTGGTCATTCCCGATGTTAAACGAAAACGACCTGGCTTAATATTTACGTCATACTTTTTTTGCTTAGCCAGAGTTTCAAATGAACCGATATCAATGAGCAAAGGCTCTAAATCGTTTTTTATAGCTTCAAAATTAGCATCAGAAGAAATGAAAACAAAAGCCTCCTTATTTTGAAATGACGTGTTTGGACTGAACATCACGTCGTAGATATAATAAGAAAAACTTCCCACTACTAATAAACCTAAAATTGAAATGATCCAGAGAAGTTTTTTGATATACATTATAAAATCTTTTGCATAAGGTACTCATTTTCAAAACCTGAGGCCGACCAACACCAGTCTTTTTTTTCTCCAGTTTTTTCAAATCCCAATTTTTCAAATAAGGCGATACTAGAAACATTTGATGACATAATATTGCAATACAATTGATGTAATTGGAGTTTTGATTTAGCATAATCTATGAGCAACGCAATGGATTCTGACCCTGCTCCTTTTTGTTGATTTTCAGTTTTGTGTATAATGATTCCTAGACCAGCTCGTTTGTGATAAGGATCAAAATCAAACAGATCTATTAATCCTACCGCAGATCCACCTATTGTTTCTATAACCAGACGAAGTTGTTTGGTTGTATAAATATCTTCTGAAGCAGATTCTAAATAAGTCTTGATGGCAAATTTTGACAATGGCGTAATGGTGTTGCTCAAATGCCAAAAATTGGTGTCATTTTCTATCATGTGCACGAACTCTAAATCTTCAGGCTCTAACCCTCGTAAATTAATTTTATGTCCTTTCAAAAAACTCATGACCACTCACCTTTAAACACATAGCGCGCTGGGCCTTTTAAGGTGATATCCTCAAAGCCGGTTGATGTGGGATTGAACCCTATTTCAAGTTCGCCTCCTTTCATTTTAATGATAACCTTATTGCTTTTTGTTCGTTTGGTTTGATACATCGTCAATGCTGTCGCAACTGCACCTGTACCACAAGAAAGGGTTTCACGCTCCACACCACGCTCATAAGTTCGCACCGAAAAACTATCGGGGCCTAAAGACTCAACAAAATTTACATTTGTTCCGTCAGGCATCATTGCTTTTTGATAACGTAATAATTGACCTTCAAGCGCAACGTCAAACTGTTCTAAATCTGACACCATAACAACTAAATGAGGCGATCCTGTGTTTATAAAAAACCCACCCTCTAACTCAACAGCTAAAGCGGTTTGGCACATTTCAATTTGTACATCTCCTTCTGACAAACTTGCGCGATGCTCTCCATCACTAGCAAGGAAAACTGCAGAATTAGTAATGATACCGAGATGTTTTGCGAAAAGAACTGCACATCGTGACCCATTTCCGCATAATGTTCCTTCTTTTCCATCGGCATTGTAATATTTCATCTCGAATGGATAATCTGGATGATCATTCAAAAGAATCAAACCATCTGCTCCAATTCCAGTATGGTGCTCACAGAGATGCTTGATTTTTGACACATCATCTGACTTAAAAAGATCCCTGCGGTTATCGATCATTATAAAATCGTTTCCTGTACCGTGATATTTGTAAAAATGTTTGGCCATATTGGGTAAAAAAATCTATTGAAAAAACACGCTAACAAGAATACAAAAAAATACAACTAACAGAGGCTTATATTTACAATTTACCTTGTTAAATGAGCGTTAAAATTGAAAAGTCGGCGCAATAATTGCATAACTTTAGGTGTTAAATTTAAATGTCAAATAAAATTTATGTTTATGAAAAGATACGTTTTTTTTATGCTTTCAGCAATCTTAGGAGCCGCAATAGCTTTAGGAAGTTACAAAGTGCTTTTTGAAGAAACTAAAACGATGAACACCTCAAACCAGCAGGTACTTAATAGCACAGATTCGGCTAGTTTTGTGCCAACGACCTTTAACCGTATTGCTTCGGGAATTACCACCAACGCCACGACAATCGATTTTTCAGAAATTGCTGAAAAAAGTGTTCATGCTGTTGTACATGTTAAAAACACGACTCAAATTACATCCTACCGAAGCTTTCAAGATTTATTTAATAATCGTCAATCGAAAAGAGAAGAGATTGGAACTGGGTCTGGTGTAATCATTTCGCCTGATGGATACATTATTACCAACAATCATGTTATTGATAATGCCTCTGAAATTCAAATCACAACCGAAGACAACAAAATTTATACTGCCCAACTCATTGGCTCAGACAAAGATGTCGATATTGCCTTACTAAAGATTGAAACCGATGAAGCATTGCCATACATGACTTTTGGTGATAGTGACTCTGCTCGAGTTGGAGAGTGGGTTTTAGCAGTGGGCAACCCTTTTAATCTCAATTCAACAGTCACAGCTGGTATAATAAGTGCAAAGTCCCGCGACCTCAACGATGGTTATGATGGTAACATCCAAGCTTTTATTCAAACTGATGCTGCAATAAATCCAGGAAACTCTGGCGGAGCACTAGTTAATACTAACGGTGAACTAATAGGAATAAATAGCGCAATCACCTCAATGACTGGATCTTATGTTGGTTATTCATTTGCTGTACCAAGTAATATTGCACGTAAAGTTGTTGAGGATATTTTAGAATTTGGTGATGTTAGGAATGGTATCCTTGGCGTTTCTGGAAGAGCATTGAACAGTGCAATTGCCTCAAGCTATGGCATTTCACAAAGTGAAGGTTTTTACGTCAATGAGGTTGAAGAAGGTTCTGGGGCTAAAATTGCTGGTATCAAAACTGGAGATGTTATCACGCAGATTGGGGGAATCAACATTTCAAAATTTTCTGATTTGAAAGGTTACCTCAGTAGTAAACGACCAAACGATTTAGTAGATGTCAAAATTCAACGCAATAATAAAGAAATCAATCTAAAAGTAAAACTCTCTGGAGACGACATCATAGCACCTGTGGAGTTATGGAGGCTCTCATTAGCCGAACTTCCAAAATCTTATAAAAATTCTGGCTTTAACTCTGGTGTTCTGATTCAAAACAATAATAATTCAATTTTCGTCAAAGAATATAACCTAAACGCAGGCTATATTATTACAGGAATCAATAATTATGTAATAAGAAACACAGCTGACATTAAAGCTTTTAAAGCTAAATTTGGTGACAATTTTGAATCAGACTTTAAAAAAATAGAGTTAATAAGCCCTCGAGGGGAAAAACTAATTATTACATCCTACCGTTAGTACGATAAGAGAAATCAAAGTGGCAAACTTCATTTCATATTGATTTGTTTCTTTGCTCAAATGACTAAATGAGTTGAAATATATGTTGATCATGTTGTTTTGATTCGATCAAAATTTGCATCTTGCAACAAAGTATTTCTTATGAGAATCGACATCATTTCCGTAGTTCCAGAGCTTTTGAAAAGCCCTTTTGACTCTTCAATTTTGAAGCGAGCAATAGAAGGAGGATTAGTTGAAGTTCATATACACAACCTCAGGGATTATGCTGTTGATAATTACAAATCTATTGATGATTATCAATTCGGTGGTGGTGCTGGCATGGTTATGATGGCAGAGCCAATTGATAAATGTGTAGAGCAATTAAAATCTGAACGAGATTATGATGAAATTATTTATATGACACCAGATGGTGAGCCATTTAATCAGAACACGGCCAATCAGTTATCATTATTCAAAAATATCATTATACTCTGTGGTCATTACAAAGGGGTTGACCAACGGGTTCGTGATCATATTGTAACAAAAGAAATATCTATTGGAGATTATGTCCTTTCAGGAGGCGAACTGGCTGCTGCCGTTGTATGCGATGCTGTAATTAGATTGATTCCAGGTGTTCTAGGAAATGAAACATCAGCCTTAACCGACTCATTTCAAGATGGGCTATTAGCGCCTCCAATTTATACGAGACCGCGATCATATAAAGGATGGGATGTACCAGAACTTTTATTTTCAGGAAATTTTCACGCAATCGAAGCTTGGAGAGAGACAGAAGCTATTGCACGCACCAAAGCGAGGCGACCCGACTTATGGGAAGAGGACGAAGCATAAAATATTAAGACAATGGTGTTGCATAATTGCATTTATTGGTTATTTTTGCAGCCTATTTGAATGAAAATTAATTTCATTCACTTTTAAAAGAAGATATGGAACATTTAGTAAAACTCGTTCAAGATAATTTTATAGAAAAAAAAGCATTTCCAGAATTCAGTGCTGGAGATACAATTACAGTCTATTACGAAATTAAGGAAGGGGCCAAAACCCGTACGCAATTCTTCAAAGGAGTTGTTCTACAGCGTCGCGGATCAGGTGCATCAGAAACCTTCACAATTAGAAAAATGTCTGGTACTGTTGGTGTTGAGCGTATCTTTCCAGTAAATATGCCTGCGCTTCAAAAAATTGAAGTCAATAGTCGTGGTAAAGTTCGTCGTTCACGTATTTTCTACTTCAGAGAATTAACTGGTAAAAAAGCACGAATTAAAGAAAAAAGAGGTTAATCTCTTTAACGAATTTAAAGCCCTGTTTTACAGGGCTTTTTTTATTCATTATTGTTATTTAGTTATAAGCAATTTGGTCAGTAATGACATTGGAGTTATGTAATTATGCTTCCAATCTGTTATGACTAAAAGACCATAATTAGTATCTTAGCAGCTCTTAAAACTCTCCAAAAAATTATGTCAAAAATCATTTACACACATACAGATGAAGCCCCAGCTTTAGCCACACAATCACTCCTGCCAATCATTAGTGCATTTGTCAAAAGCTCAGGCATCGAAATGACTACAAAAGACATATCCCTAGCAGGACGCATATTGGCCGCTTTTCCAGAAATTAGTGGATCGGAAAATGTATTATCTCAGCTTGGCGAAGAGGTTAAAAATCCAGATGCTAATGTGATTAAATTACCAAATATTAGCGCATCCGTTCCTCAACTCAAAGAAGCCATTACAGAATTAAAATCTCAAGGATTTAAAATTCCTGATTTTCCTGACAACCCAAAAACTGAAGAAGAGAAAGAGATGCGAATGCGTTACGATCGTATAAAGGGGAGTGCGGTTAATCCAGTGCTTAGAGAAGGAAATTCAGATCGTCGTGCCCCAAAAGCAGTAAAAAATTATGCTAAAAATAACCCCCATAGTATGGGAGAATGGTCAGCCGACTCTAGGTCTCATGTAACAACTATGTCCTCTGGTGATTTTGCACACAACGAAAAGTCGGTGACGCTTAGCACGGCAACAAAAGTGAACATTGTGCACAAAGACCTATCTGGTAATGACCTTGTTCTCAAATCAAACTTACCCTTACTTGCTGGAGAGATTATAGATACTACAGTAATGGAGAAGCAAGCACTAATAGATTTTTTAGAAGGTGCTATTTCGGATGCTAAAAGTGAGAACATTATGCTATCTCTTCACCTAAAGGCCACCATGATGAAAATCAGTGATCCGATTATTTTTGGTCATGCTGTCAGTATATTTTTTAAAACTGTTTTTGAACGTTTTAGTGAAGACTTAACTCTGGCTGGAGCAAATCCACGAAATGGATTAGCCAGTATTTTAAAAACAGTCGAATCTCTGTCCGATGACAAAAAAGATGCCATCTTAAAAGCTTTTTCAAATAGCTTAGAAAATGGACCGAAATTAGCCATGGTTAATTCTGATGAAGGTATCACAAACTTGCATGTTCCCAGTGATGTGATTATAGATGCATCTATGCCTGCCATGATTAGAAACTCTGGCAAAATGTGGGACAAAGATGGAAAACCTCAAGACACCAAAGCCGTTATTCCTGATAGCAGTTATGCAGGCATTTATCAAGCTACTATTGATTTTTGTAAAGAAAACGGGGCATTCGATCCAACCACTATGGGAACAGTACCCAACGTTGGTTTAATGGCTCAAAAAGCTGAAGAATATGGATCACATGACAAAACCTTTGAAATGGATAACGAAGGAATTGTCCAAGTCATAACCACTGATGGCATAATATTGACAGAACATAATGTTAAAAAAGGTGACATCTGGCGTATGTGTCAAGTTAAAGACGCCCCCATTCAAGATTGGGTAAAATTAGCCGTTAGTCGTGCGAAGCTCAGTGATACTCCTGCAGTGTTTTGGTTAGATGAAAACCGCGCGCATGATGTAGAACTTATTAAAAAAGTAACTTCGGCCTTAAATCAATTGAATATCACTGGACTGGATATACGCATTATGGACCCAATTTCTGCAACACATTATACTTTGGATCGGCTAAAAAATGGTCTTGATACCATTTCAGTAACAGGTAATGTTCTGCGAGATTATTTAACCGATTTATTTCCGATTTTAGAATTAGGAACTAGTGCCAAAATGCTTTCTATTGTGCCGCTTATGGCAGGAGGTGGCTTGTTTGAAACAGGCGCTGGAGGATCAGCTCCAAAGCATGTGCAGCAATTCATTGAAGAAAATTACCTGCGTTGGGATTCCCTTGGGGAGTTTTTAGCGCTCGCTGCATCCTTAGAACATATGTCACAAACTACAGGAAACAAAAGTGCTGCAATATTAGGATCAACCTTAGATCAAGCAACCGAAAAATTATTAGCAAATGGAAAATCTCCATCGAGAAAAGTAGGCGGACTAGATAACCGCGGTAGTCATTTTTATTTGGCTCTTTATTGGGCAGAAGCACTTTCAAACCAGTCAGAAAACGAAACTTTGAAAAATGAGTTCTCAGCCTTGTACCAGCAATTACTGACGGCTGAGGATAAAATTGTTTCAGAACTATTAGCAGTTCAGGGGCATCCCGTAAATCTAGGTGGATATTACCACCCAAACTCCGTCAAGGTATCTGAATTAATGAGACCTAGCAGCACATTTAATAGTATCCTCAAAAACTTCTAAATATAATTTATGTCTTTACGTGCTTGGGCTTGTTCCTTTGTTTTATTACTAGGTTCGGTGTTTGGTGGTCATGCTCAAAATAAACATACGATTAGCGGCATCATTAGTGATGCTGCTTCAAACGAAACGCTTATCGGCGTTAATGTGTATTTTCCAAACCTTCAGAAAGGTACCATTACTAACGCCTATGGTTTTTACTCTATCACCTTAGATGAAGGTACTTATGATTTATTGGTTCAGTTTTTAGGTTACGAATCTCAATCAATTAAAATTGAACTCAATAAGGATATAAAGCTCTCGGTTCAATTGGTTGAAAATACTGAAGAGTTAGAAGCTGTTGTAATCATTACAGACATTGAGGCTGTGAATCTTAGAAGCCCTCAGATGAGCATTAACGCATTGACTTCAAATACTGTAAAGCAAATCCCTGCCGTACTTGGTGAGCCAGACCTCGTGAAGGCCATTACTTTTTTACCAGGTGTGACCAATGCAGGTGAAGGATCCTCTGGCTTTAATGTTCGAGGTGGTTCGGTAGATCAGAATCTCATCTTGCTCGATGAGGCAATTATATATAACTCATCTCACCTATTCGGCCTATTCTCTGTATTCAATCCAGATGCCATAAAAGATCTGAAGTTATATAAAGGTGGGATTCCGGCGCGTTATGGAGGTCGCTTGTCATCTGTTTTAGATATTTATCAAAAAGATGGCAATAGTTCAGAACACAAATTAAACGGTGGCATTGGTATCGTCTCTAGTAAACTTTTGGCCGAAGGACCCATTAAAAAAGAAATAGGCTCCTATTTGCTTGCTGGACGTGGTACTTACGCTCACCTTTTTTTGCCTTTAGCGGACAATAATAATGTGGCATATTTCTACGACTTAAACACCAAATTAAGCTATCAACTGGGTGATAAGGACAATTTATTAGCGTCTGGTTATTTTGGTAGAGATGTGTTTTCATTGGACGGTAGTTTTAGGAATATCTATGGCAATGCTGTGTTTAACTTGAGATGGAATCATTTGTTTTCGGACAAACTTTTTTCAAACCTATCAATGATCTACTCAGATTATTATTATGGTTTGAGGCTTGATTTCGTTGAATTTGATTGGCAATCAGGAATACAGAATTTTAATTTAAAATATGATTTCAAACATTACTTGTCAAACGATTTAACGCTTCAATATGGACTCAATAGCATTTATCACAGCTTCAACCCAGGGGTTATTAAACCAACCTCGACAAGCTCGGCCATCAACTACGATGAATTGACAAAAAAATATGCCTTTGAAAATGCTGTTTACTTTGAAGCAACAAAAAACATCACTAATAAGTTAGCGCTTAATTTAGGACTGAGATGGAGTCATTTTACAAGATTTGGGCAAGATAATCTTAATAAATATGAAAACAATTTACCGGTCGTTTTTAATAGTGATTTTCAGATTTATCAGTCTGCAGATCCGGCAAGCATAAGTCATTATAAAAAATCGGATGTCATTGCAACATTCAACAACTTAGAACCAAGATTCTCAGCCTCATACCTAATCAATGATAAATCATCTGCAAAGGTAAGCTATAACCGCATGAGCCAATATTTACATTTGCTTTCCAACACCAGTTCACCAACACCCTTAGATGTTTGGACGCCAAGTGGGAGTTTTATAAAACCACAATTACTGGATCAATATGCAATTGGCTATTCGCATGAGTCGAATAATGGTTCATATAGTTTAGAAGTAGAAGCTTATTTTAAAGCGATAAAAAACCGCATTGATTATATTGATGGCGCCAACTTAGTTGCCAATGATGCTATCGAACAAGTCATTCTTAATGGTCGTGCTCGCGCCTACGGACTAGAGCTTTTACTTAAAAAAAATCTTGGCAGACTAAATGGTTGGCTGGCCTATACTTGGTCTAAATCTGAGCAACAGACTCCAGGCCGAAACGCAACTGAAACAGGAATAAACAACGGAAAGTGGTACCGCACTGCTTTTGACAAAACTCACGATTTTTCGGCTGTAGCTCAATATAAACTCAACGAAAGATGGACCTTCAATTCCAACTTTGTAATGCAAACTGGCCAACCCGTAAATTATCCAAACGCACAATACGTATATAATGGTCTTACAATTGCTAGTTTTGGTGAAAGGAATAGCTTCCGTCTGCCAACATATCACCGTCTAGACATTTCTGTAACTCTCTCACCGAGGAAAAATTTTGACAGAAAATGGCAAGGTGAATGGGTGTTTGGGATTTACAACGTCTATGGACGTAAAAACGCAGTATCTATTGCCTTTAGAGATAATTTAGACACTGGAAATAATGAAGCAGTGAAAACATCTCTTTTTGGCCTACTGCCCTCAGTATCTTATAATTTTAAATTTTAACTGATGCGAAATTTAATTTTTCTTGTGATTACCGTAATGATAACGTTTTCGTGTGAAGAGGTAATAGATATAGAAGTGCCTTCCTCAGAACCTCGACTGGTCATTGAAGCATCAATTAATTGGTTTCATGGTACTGTCGGTAATGAGCAAGAAATAATACTGACACTTACCTCTCCTTATTTCGATTCAAATATTCCTCCAGCAACTGGAGCCGATGTTAGTATTACTGATAGCTTTGGAAATGACGTTTTGTTTCAAGAGGAAGGTGAAACAGGTGTTTATGTGACCGATCAATTCACACCAATATTAGGAGCGTCATATAAACTCCACATCAATTATAACGGAGAATCATTTGAAGCTACCGAAACGATGCAAAGTGTGAGCCCTATTGACGAAGTCATTCATGAACAAACGGGAGGTCTCGCAGGAGACGAAATAGAAGTAAAGGCCTTTTACACTGATCCCTTAGGCATGGGTAATGCTTACTTATTCGAATTTGTAGAGTACGAACCTTTTGATCTCACTATTGGTGTTTACGAAGATAAATTCATTGATGGCAACCAGACTTTTGCATATTTTTCAGATGAAGATATAATGTTGGGATCTCAAATAACGATAAGAAACTTTGGCTTGTCACCTCAGGCGTATGATTATTTATTTCTATTGAGCTTGCAAAGCTCTAATCCTGGAGGAGGGCCATTTACCACTCAACCAGCAACCGTAAGAGGTAATTGTGTCAATCTGAGTGATCCCAATAATTTTCCTTTTGGATACTTCAGATTGTCCGAAGCTTACAGTGTTGATTATACCATGGAATAGAAAGTCGTATTTATTTGCTTAATTTTGGTATTCGATCTTATCAAAAATTATGTCTAACACCAAACCCTTTACTAAAACTACCGAGCTTAATTCAGATCATGATCATTTAGAAAAAAAATCGGTTGGTGAACTATTAGCCATTATCAATCAAGAAGATCAAACAGTGGCTCAGGCAGTTAAGAAAGTATTGCCACAGGTCCAAGATTTAACTGAAGCTGTTATTGCCTCTTTTAATAGAGGTGGCAGATTGTTTTATATTGGTGCAGGAACAAGTGGAAGGCTGGGAATTGTCGATGCCTCTGAATGCCCGCCTACATTTGGAGTACCTCAAGATATGGTTATTGGAATTATCGCTGGTGGCGATGGCGCGATCCGAAAGGCAGTAGAGTTTGCAGAAGACAATACTGAACAAGGATGGATGGATTTGAGTGCCTTTAATATTAATTCTAATGACATTGTTGTGGGAATCGCTGCGTCAGGAACAACGCCTTATGTTATTGGTGCGTTGAAAAAATGTCAAGAAAATAAAATTACAACAGGATGTATCACCTGTAACATGGATAGTCCACTCGCCGATGTTTCGGATCATGCAATTGAAGTTGTTGTTGGACCTGAAGTGATCACTGGTAGCTCCCGTATGAAGGCTGGGACTGCGCAAAAATTAATCTTGAACATGATTTCAACAACCGCAATGATTCAAATGGGTTATGTGGAAGGTAACCGTATGGTAGACATGCAACTAAGCAACGATAAACTAGTCGAACGCGGCATTAAAATGATAATGGAAACCAAAGCAGTAAGTTCGAAACGTGCCAAAACATATTTAAAAAATCACGGGAGTGTAAGAAAAGCTATTTTAAAAATTACAGAAGATGACAAAAAGAACTAATAAATCATTACTAATAAAAGGTATTAACACTATGGCGATATGTTTAGTATCATCATTTTTAGGTCCTACTCTTCTTTACATCGCCTTTGGTAATCCCGAAAAATCATTGTATTGGCCATTAATCATTTTGGGGATTTTAATCTGTATAGCAGCC
Organism: uncultured Flavobacteriaceae bacterium; assembly: GCA_943788695.1. Taxonomy (GTDB): domain Bacteria; phylum Bacteroidota; class Bacteroidia; order Flavobacteriales; family Flavobacteriaceae; genus JALRKI01. Next base: position 1,035,429 of record CALSRG010000001.1, on the reverse strand, counting down.
ATTACTTTGGGCTTTAAAGGATTGAAACACATTGGCGACAGTTTGTTTAAATCTTAACAGCTCACCCCGTTCTATATTTATTGAATCAATCAGCTAAATTAAACCTTATGTTAAAACAAATCTTGAACAACCTTTTTCTTATATTCTTTGTATTTGTTACTTTCTCTTGTGGCGAATTACAACAAGTCATCAATCAAATTCCTCAGGGCACTCCAACAATTAGCAATGCCGATATTGCGTCGGGATTACAACAAGCACTCAATCAAGGGATAGAAGAACAGGTCAGCAAACTCGCTGCTAAAAACGGCTTTTACAGCAATGATTTGGTCAAGATTTTATTACCAGACGAATTACAAAAAGTAGACAAAACACTACGAAATCTTGGACTTGGTGATCTTGCTGATCAAGGTCTGAAATTGTTAAATTCGGCGGCTGAAGATGCTGTCAAAGAAGCGACACCTATTTTTGTCAATGCTGTCGAATCAATGACTATTAATGATGCTAAGTCAATCTTGCTCGGCGAAAATAATGCTGCAACGAATTACTTAATAGGCCAAACTGGTGAGCAACTTTATATCAAATTTAAGCCAATAATCAACCAGTCTTTCGAAAAGGTAGGAGCAAATCAAATTTGGAGAAACATCATCAGCAAATACAATGCTGTTCCATTTACAAATAATGTAAACCCAGATCTAACTGATTATGTCACCAATGAAGCTCTTAAAGGTGTTTTTGTTATGATAGCAGGAGAAGAATTGGCAATCAGGACTCGTTACAGCTCACGCACCACAGATCTTTTAAAGAAAGTTTTTGCACTTCAAGACCGCTAAAATGAAAATCATTGAAACTTAAAACGATGAGGATAAAAGTTTGTCTACAAAATATCTTAGCATTTTTTCCATTTCCTCATACTCATCTTGCTCTATAGATATGTCAGTAAGTTTTGGCAGATGTTGCGCAAAAAAGATGTGATTATTTGCCATTTCGAACAAATTAGTTGCTAAAGCATACGGATACTTAAATTCTGGATTGACCTCGATGATAACTTGGGACACCGTAAGCGCCAAATTCTTGTAACTCGTAAAAAATCCCTTTGAATTTTCGTCATCTACTTCTTTAGTATGGTACACTTTCATACCGTCAGATATAACAATCTTCTGTAATTTACTTTCATTGACATATCCAACCATGGGATTTTCGCGCGATGCTGAAACAAAAGAGTGAATAATGATTTGAAGCTTAGTTTTGGGATCGTCTATATTTATAGAATTTATTTGAATGAGATATTGTACCCATTCCCAATACCAATTGACTAAATACAATAAAAGAAAATGCTTGTTTACAAAATACCGATATATAGATGCTTCTGTAGAGTTGATTTCTATAGATAATTTCTTAAATGTAAAAGACTCAATACCCAGTTTGTCAATAAGCACAATGCTATGCTCTATAATATTTCTTCCTAGCTCAGAGTCCTGTGGATCCTTAAGATACAGTCCTTTATTAAGCGCTATTTTAATAGCTACACTCACCTAAACTCTTATTAATGATTATTAATATACAACTTGCTAACGTTCTAACAAAATGCAAATATATAAAAGTTTTAATATTTTTTATGATAGTAATACTATCTAAATTAAAAGTTTTATTACATTTGCAACTTAATGATCAAAAACAAATATTGATGAAACAAACTTTTTCCCATTTCAAAAATGATTTTCCCGCGAGTATCGTGGTGTTTTTTGTGGCCTTACCCTTGTGTTTGGGTATTGCCCTGGCAAGTGGTGCCCCGCTTTTTTCGGGCTTAATTGCCGGAATTGTAGGGGGCATTGTAGTTGGCAGCCTCAGTGGCTCCAAAATTGGTGTTAGCGGTCCAGCAGCTGGATTAGCTGCTATAGTGTTATCAGCAATAGGGACTTTAGGGAGCTATGAGAACTTCTTAGTGGCTGTTGTGCTTGGTGGTATCATACAATTGCTATTTGGTGTCTTAAAAGCTGGGATTATTGGATATTACTTTCCCTCTTCAGTTATTAAAGGCATGCTGACTGGAATTGGTATCATTATCATTTTAAAACAGATTCCTTACTTTTTTGGTTACAATTCAGATCCGCAAGGTGATTTTGCTTTTTTTCAATCTGATGGTGAAAACACTTTTTCAGAATTGCTGAATATGCTTAATTACATTCAACCAGGATCGGCAATGGTTGGAATTATTGGTCTAGCCATTTTATTGATTTGGGATCGTGTTTTGTCGAAAAAAAGTAAAATTTTTCAAATCATTCAAGGGCCGTTAGTCGCTGTTGTGGTGAGTATTGTATTTTATGTCTTAACTAAGTCGAATGACTCGTTGGCAATTGCCTCAACACATTTAGTAAGTGTACCTGTTCCAGAAAATCTAAATTCATTCTTAGTACAATTAAGTTTTCCTAATTTTAGTGTTATCACAAATTTAGAGGTATGGATCGTAGGCTTTACAATAGCATTAGTTGCAAGTTTAGAAACCCTTCTCTGCGTTGAAGCAACTGATAAATTAGATCCACATAAAAATGTGACTCCAACAAATAGGGAATTGTTTGCTCAAGGAACAGGAAATATTATTTCCGGTATGATAGGGGGTTTACCAATAACTCAGGTTATTGTAAGAAGTTCAGCAAATATCCAATCAGGTGGTAGAAGCAAAATGTCAGCCATTATTCATGGATGTTTATTGCTGATTTCAATCATTATAATTCCTAAATTACTTAATATGATACCATTATCTGTGTTAGCCGCTATTTTGTTAATTGTAGGATATAAACTTGCAAAACCAGGTTTATTCATAAAAATGTACCATCTTGGATGGAAGCAGTGGATTCCCTTTTCAGTTACTGTAATGGGTATCGTATTTATTGATTTACTTTATGGCATCGGACTTGGTTTAGCTGTTGGAATTGTTGTTATTTTAATCAAAAGTTATCAAAATTCTCACTTTTTACATATCGAAGGAGATGAATCAATCCAAAGGAAAATTAAAATGACGCTAGCTGAAGAGGTAACCTTTTTCAATAAAGGAGCCATTTTGAAAGAATTGGATGGCTTACCTGAAAACTCCTATTTAGAGTTAGATGTTCGAAAAACAAGATACTTGGACCATGATATCATAGAAATACTAGAAGATTTCAGCTTAAAAGCGAAAGAACGAAACATCAATATTAAATTAATCTCAGAGCGCGGTGAGGCTAATAACCCTCCAAGTTATATTGAATTTTTCAAATTAAGACCAACCGTCTAAATATATTTTAAACTATAAATACTATTAATATGAAAGCACATACTAGAGAAACTCAAGCGACGATGACTCCCCAAAAATCATTAAATTATTTGAAAGAAGGAAATATCAGATTCCAAAATAACCTCAAAGCGAATAGAAACTTATTACAGCAAGTTAACGACACAAGTAGCGGTCAATTCCCGTTTGCTACAATATTGAGCTGTATCGACTCACGCGTATCTGCAGAATTGGTTTTCGATCAAGGGTTAGGAGATGTTTTTAGCGTAAGAATTGCCGGGAATTTTGTAAACACAGACATACTAGGAAGTATGGAATTTGCTTGTAAGTTGGCGGGCACAAAACTTATCGTTGTTTTGGGCCATACCGCATGTGGCGCTGTAAAAGGTGCTTGTGACGATGCTAAATTAGGAAATTTGACAGGAATGCTCGCTAAAATAAGACCAGCCGTTGAAGCAGTTGTAGAACCTCAAGATAATAGTTTAAGAAATTCATCAAATAGCGAATTTGTTGACAACGTTTCTGCGAAAAACGTTGAGTTAGCAATTCAGAATATCATGAAAGAGAGCCCAGTGTTAGCAGAAATGGCAAATAATGGCGAAATTAAGATTGTTGGAGCGATGTACAATATTAATTCGGGAGTTGTTACATTTTTCGAATAAGAAGTATGAGTTTAACTAAGAAACGATTAAAATATTTTGCTACAGTTGTATTGGTGATTGGATTTATTCAATCGAGTGTTTTACGTGCACAAAATAGTGACTTGGGTAATTGGCTCATATATATTGGCAGCAAACAAATCAACACTAAATGGAATCTTCATCATGAAATACAGTATCGTAACTATGATGCCCTTAGTGACCTTGAACAATTGTTGCTGCGCACAGGCATCGGTTACAGTTTCAATGAAGGTCAAAATAATTTATTGATGGGATATGGGTTTATCCACTCCCAAAATCATAAGGAAAACATCAATAACAAGACAATAGTTGATGAACACAGGATTTTTCAACAATTCATTGCGAAACAAAATGTAGGACAATTCAAAATTCAACACCGTTATCGATTTGAGCAACGATTTGTTGAGAGTGATTTTAAACTCAGATTTCGATATTTTTTAGGTGCTACCATGCCGTTGAGTAAGGCAGAAAATAATAAATTTTATTTATCTGCTTATAACGAAATTTTTCTCAACTCTAAAAGTTCCATTTTTGACAGAAATCGATTGTATGGTGGTTTTGGCTATAGTCTCAATAAAAATATTCGTTTTGAGTTGGGCTATATGAACCAGTCTTTTGAAACCAATAGTCGAGACCAAGTCAACATAATTAGTTTTGTTACTTTTTAATTATTATCGCAGCAAATCATTACATTTAGTTCAAATTTAAAATAAAGGGACTGACTTTGTTTTATAGATAAATTAGATTTCCGCCTATTCAACAATTTTACATCAAAAGATCATGAATAAATAATTAGAATATATGGTGTCATTGTGCCTTGCAATGCATAGGTTTTGATTCAACTGGTAATTATATAACCACGTTCAACTTCAATTTGATTCCACAAAAAAACCCTCACTGTTGTGAGGGTTTGGTATTTAAAGAAAGGCGGTGACCTACTCTCCCACGAGATGCAGTACCATCGGCGCTAATGGGCTTAACTACTCTGTTCGGAATGGTAAGAGGTGAGCCCCATTGCAATAACCACCTTAAGCGGTTTGCGGTGGTCCCCAAGGGTTGGTCAATGAACCACCATCAATATCTTAACATATTAAAAGAATACAATCTCTGTTGTTTTTCACTCTTAAAAAAACAAGCGTACAATAAGCCTACGGGTGATTAGTACTACTCGGCTATGACATTACTGCCTTTACACCTATAGCCTATCAACGTGGTCATCTCCAACGACCCTTAAAAGAAATCTCATCTTGTGGTGGGTTTCGCGCTTATATGCTTTCAGCGCTTATCCCTTCCGAACGTAGCTACTCTGCAATGCTCCTGGCGGAACAACAGATACACCAGCGGTTCGTCCAACTCGGTCCTCTCGTACTAAAGTCAGATCCACTCAAATTTCTAACGCCCACAGTAGATAGAGACCGAACTGTCTCACGACGTTCTGAACCCAGCTCGCGTGCCACTTTAATGGGCGAACAGCCCAACCCTTGGGACCTTCTCCAGCCCCAGGATGTGACGAGCCGACATCGAGGTGCCAAACCCCCCCGTCGATGTGAGCTCTTGGGGGAGATCAGCCTGTTATCCCCGGAGTACCTTTTATCCTTTGAGCGATGGCCCTTCCATACGGAACCACCGGATCACTATGCTCTACTTTCGTACCTGATCGACCTGTCTGTCTCTCAGTCAAGCACCCTTATGCCATTGCACTCTACGCACGGTTACCAAGCGTGCTGAGGGTACCTTTAGAAGCCTCCGTTACTCTTTTGGAGGCGACCACCCCAGTCAAACTACCCACCAAGCACTGTCCCCTATCGGGTTAGACTCTAGATAAGCAAAGGGTGGTATTTCAACAATGACTCCACAACGCCTAGCGACGCCACTTCATAGTCTCCCACCTATCCTACACATTACTTATCCAAAGCCAATACTAAGCTATAGTAAAGGTTCACGGGGTCTTTTCGTCCCACTGCGGGTAATCGGCATCTTCACCGATACTACAATTTCACCGAGCTCATGGCTGAGACAGTGTCCAGATCGTTACACCATTCGTGCAGGTCGGAACTTACCCGACAAGGAATTTCGCTACCTTAGGACCGTTATAGTTACGGCCGCCGTTTACTGGGGCTTCATTTAAGACCTTCGAGGTAAACCTCTAAGCCCTCCACTTAACCTTCCAGCACCGGGCAGGTGTCAGACCCTATACGTCATCTTTCGATTTTGCAGAGTCCTGTGTTTTTGATAAACAGTCGCCTGGACCTATTCACTGCGGCCTACCGAAGTAGGCGACCCTTCTCCCGAAGTTACGGGTCAATTTTGCCTAGTTCCTTAGCCATGAATCTCTCGAGCACCTTAGAATTCTCATCCCAACTACCTGTGTCGGTTTACGGTACGGGCCGCTTCTCTCGCTTTTCTTGGAACCACTTACTTGTTCTCGCTTCGCCCGAAGGCTAGGCTCAACGTGGACTTCCGTCGCCACGTGAACATCTGGGTGATCCGTCACTTTTAGTGAGAGCGGGTACAGGAATATTAACCTGTTGTCCATCCACTACCCCTTTCGGGTTCGCGTTAGGTCCCGACTAACCCTCAGCTGATTAGCATAGCTGAGGAAACCTTAGTCTTTCGGTGTGCGGGTTTCTCGCCCGCATTATCGTTACTTATGCCTACATTTTCTTTTGTAGACGCTCCAGCGCCCCTCACAGGTACACCTTCTGCGCATCTACAATGCTCCCCTACCCATCTTTATCAGATGCCATAGCTTCGGTAGTATGTTTATGCCCGATTATTATCCATGCCGGATCGCTCGACTAGTGAGCTGTTACGCACTCTTTAAATGAATGGCTGCTTCCAAGCCAACATCCTAGCTGTCTGTGCAATCCAACCTCGTTTCTTCAACTTAACATACATTTTGGGACCTTAGCTGATGGTCTGGGTTCTTTCCCTCTCGGACATGGACCTTAGCACCCATGCCCTCACTGCTGATCATCATTTTATAGCATTCGGAGTTTGTCAGGAATTGGTAGGCGATGAAGCCCCCGCATCCAATCAGTAGCTCTACCTCTATAAAACTAAATCAACGCTGCACCTAAATGCATTTCGGGGAGTACGAGCTATTTCCGAGTTTGATTGGCCTTTCACCCCTATCCACAGGTCATCCCAAGACTTTTCAACGTCAACGGGTTCGGTCCTCCACTTTGGGTTAACAAAGCTTCAACCTGCCCATGGATAGATCACACGGTTTCGCGTCTACCGCCACTAACTTTGGCGCCCTATTCAGACTCGCTTTCGCTACGGCTGCGGCACTTAATGCCTTAACCTTGCTAGAAACGGTAACTCGTAGGCTCATTATGCAAAAGGCACGCCGTCACCCTTTCGGGCTCCGACCGCTTGTAAGCGCATGGTTTCAGGTTCTATTTCACTCCCTTATTCAGGGTTCTTTTCACCTTTCCCTCACGGTACTAGTTCACTATCGGTCTCTCAGGAGTATTTAGCCTTAACGGATGGTCCCGCCAAATTCATACAGGGTTTCACGTGCCCCGCACTACTCAGGATACCACTATCAATCGTTCGCCTTACCTATACGGGACTATCACCCTCTATGGTCGCTCTTTCCAAAGCGTTCTAATTCAACTATGATCAAATATCGTGGTCCTACAACCCCAGAATTGCCGTAACAACTCTGGTTTGGGCTAATCCGCGTTCGCTCGCCACTACTTACGGAATCACTTTTGTTTTCTTCTCCTCCGGGTACTTAGATGTTTCAGTTCTCCGGGTTCGCTCCTATTTTCAAGGTAACATGTCTTCAACATGCTGGGTTGCCCCATTCGGACATCTGCGGATCAATTCGTATGTGCCAATCCCCGCAGCTTATCGCAGCTTATCGCGTCCTTCATCGCCTCTGAGAGCCTAGGCATTCCCCATGCGCTCTTCTCTAGCTTATTGTACTTTTTGCTCTTTTAATGAGTTACTATTTTATTTATATTGCTCGTTACAATATTCAGTTTTTCGATTATTTCTAATCTACTTTCATGTATTCTTTCAATATGTCAATGAACGTGTGGTAATCTCTAAAATAAACATAAATGCCTATTCAATCAAAATTACTCTAGTGGAGAATATCGGAGTCGAACCGATGACCTCCTGCGTGCAAGGCAGGCGCTCTAGCCAGCTGAGCTAATCCCCCATTATAAAATTCTAATCTTAGAATCCTTCAATGCGAATTTAGAATTCCCAGTCCTAGAATTTCCTTAAGTAGTCTCAGGCAGACTCGAACTGCCGACCTCTACATTATCAGTGTAGCGCTCTAACCAGCTGAGCTATGAGACTCTACTTTTTATTTGTTTTAAATTAACAGCTCTGAGAATAAGACACTCTTTTCCTTTATGTGTCTCCAACCTTATGTCGTCATTGCCTATCTATCTCTAGAAAGGAGGTGTTCCAGCCGCACCTTCCGGTACGGCTACCTTGTTACGACTTAGCCCTAGTTACCAGTTTTACCCTAGGCCGCTCCTCTCGGTGACGGACTTCAGGTACCCCCAGCTTCCATGGCTTGACGGGCGGTGTGTACAAGGCCCGGGAACGTATTCACCGCGCCATGGCTGATGCGCGATTACTAGCGATTCCAGCTTCACGGAGTCGAGTTGCAGACTCCGATCCGAACTGAGATAGGTTTTAAAGATTCGCTCCTACTCGCGTAGTGGCTGCTCTCTGTACCTACCATTGTAGCACGTGTGTAGCCCAGGACGTAAGGGCCGTGATGATTTGACGTCATCCCCACCTTCCTCGCGGTTTGCACCGGCAGTCTTGTTAGAGTTCCCGACATTACTCGCTGGCAACTAACAACAGGGGTTGCGCTCGTTATAGGACTTAACCTGACACCTCACGGCACGAGCTGACGACAACCATGCAGCACCTTGTAAATTGCCCGAAGGAAAAACTATCTCTAGTCCTGTCAATCTACATTTAAGCCCTGGTAAGGTTCCTCGCGTATCATCGAATTAAACCACATGCTCCACCGCTTGTGCGGGCCCCCGTCAATTCCTTTGAGTTTCATCGTTGCCGACGTACTCCCCAGGTGGGTTACTTATCACTTTCGCTTAGCCACTCAGACCGAAGTCCAAACAGCTAGTAACCATCGTTTACGGCGTGGACTACCAGGGTATCTAATCCTGTTCGCTACCCACGCTTTCGTCCATCAGTGTCAGTACATTATTAGTGATCTGCCTTCGCAATCGGTATTCTATGTAATATCTAAGCATTTCACCGCTACACTACATATTCTAACCACTTCATAATGACTCAAGACTACCAGTATCAAAGGCAGTGCCACAGTTAAGCTGTGGGATTTCACCTCTGACTTAGCAGTCCACCTACGGACCCTTTAAACCCAATGATTCCGGATAACGCTTGGATCCTCCGTATTACCGCGGCTGCTGGCACGGAGTTAGCCGATCCTTATTCTTACAGTACCGTCAAGCTCCCTCACGAGGGAGTGTTTCTTCCTGTATAAAAGCAGTTTACAACCCATAGGGCAGTCTTCCTGCACGCGGCATGGCTGGATCAGGCTTGCGCCCATTGTCCAATATTCCTCACTGCTGCCTCCCGTAGGAGTCTGGTCCGTGTCTCAGTACCAGTGTGGGGGATCTCCCTCTCAGGACCCCTACCTATCGTTGCCATGGTAAGCCGTTACCTTACCATCTAGCTAATAGGACGCATACTCATCTTTTGCCGTAACCTTTAATTATAATACGATGCCGAATTATAATACCATGTGGTGTTAATCCAAATTTCTCTGGGCTATCCCACAGCAAAAGGTAGATTGTATACGCGTTACGCACCCGTGCGCCGGTCGTCAGCGGAAGCAAGCTTCCCTGTTACCCCTCGACTTGCATGTGTTAGGCCTGCCGCTAGCGTTCATCCTGAGCCAGGATCAAACTCTTCATCGTTGTTTTGTTTTATAAAACAATGACGGAAATTGAAAACTTGTACTCAAAATGGCTTATTCTCTTGTAGATCTTAATACGAATATTAAAATCTTACGCTGTCAATTCAATATTTCAATGAACTCTTTTTTAATTCCTTTTTTATCTAAAAACAAAACCTCTCCCGTTTTTAGCGGCTGCAAATATAAAACCTTATTTATCCAACATCCAAAGTTTATCCCTTTATTTTTTGTTTATTTTTTGATTATTTTTTGATAGGCTTAAAATTTACTCATAAAATAAGCTAATGAATTTGTCCAACAAGGCTGATAGTCTTACATTTGCGTTCATTTTTGAGTGAGAAGCATATGATCAAAATTACATTGCCAGATGGGACAATTCGACAGTTCGATTCCCCTTTAACTGTTTTAGATGTTGCGAAAGACATTAGTGAAGGGTTTGCACGAAATGTTATTTCGGCAAGCTTCAATCAAGTTACTGTTGAGGCATCTACCCTACTTGAAACGGACGGGCAATTAATTTTGTATACGTGGCAAGATGCCGCAGGCAAAAAAGCCTTCTGGCATTCTTCAGCCCATATTTTAGCTCAGGCACTTCAGGAGCTTTATCCTGGAATAAAACTGACTATAGGTCCAGCCATTGAAAATGGGTTCTATTATGATGTTGATTTTTGTGGTCAATCATTTTCGGAAAAAGACTTTGGCGCTGTTGAAGCTAAAATGTTAGACATTGCCCGCGGAAAACATAATTTCCACATTCACCCTGTTTCCAAGGCTGATGCTTTGGCAATGTATAAAAAAGAGGGTAATGATTATAAATTAGAATTAATTTCAAATTTGACCGATGGTGACATTACATTTTGTGATCACGACTCGTTCACAGACTTATGCCGGGGTGGACATATTCCGAATACCGGCATCGTCAAAGCCGTAAAAATATTAAGTGTAGCTGGTGCGTATTGGCGCGGAGATGAAAACAACACGCAACTGACAAGAGTGTATGGCATAACATTCCCAAAACAAAAAGAACTTAATGAGTATCTAGAATTGTTAGAGGAAGCAAAAAAACGTGATCACCGCAAATTGGGCAAACAATTGGAGTTATTTGCATTTTCAACGAAAGTTGGTCAAGGTCTGCCGTTATGGTTACCTAAGGGCACAGCTCTCAGATCCCGTTTAGAAGATTTCTTAAAAAAGGCGCAACAAAAAGCTGGATATAAAATGGTGGTAACGCCTCATATCGGTCAAAAAGAACTATATGTTACTTCGGGACATTATGCCAAATATGGAGAAGACAGCTTTCAACCTATAAAAACACCAAAAGAGGACGAAGAGTTTTTTTTAAAACCAATGAATTGTCCTCATCATTGTGAAATTTACAACAGTTCATCGAAAAGCTACAAAGACCTACCATTGCGTTATGCCGAATTTGGGACGGTTTACCGTTACGAACAAAGTGGCGAGCTTCATGGGTTAACACGTGTTAGAGGATTCACTCAAGATGATGCACATATATTTTGCACAGGCGATCAATTGAATCAAGAATTTAAAAATGTCATTGACTTGGTGTTATACGTTTTTGGGTCTTTAGGATTTGAGAATTTCACTGCACAAGTGTCTGTCCGCGATCCAGAGAAATCTGACAAATACATTGGTCATTCAGACAATTGGGACAAGGCCGAGCAAGCTATCATCAATGCTGCTGAAGAAAAGGGTTTGAATTATGTAATCGAAACTGGTGAGGCTGCATTCTATGGACCAAAGTTAGATTTTATGGTGCGTGATGCTTTAGGACGTCAATGGCAGCTCGGGACTATTCAAGTGGATTATAACCTTCCAGAGCGTTTTCAGTTAGAATATAAAGGTGCCGACAACATGATGCACAGGCCAGTAATGATTCACCGTGCGCCATTTGGCAGCATGGAGCGGTTTATCGCTATTTTATTGGAACATACTGGAGGAAATTTCCCACTTTGGCTCAATCCAATTCAAGTAACCATATTATGCATTAGTGAGAAATACGAAAAATACGCTGAAAAAGTTTCTAGTTTGCTAGAAAATGACGAAATTCGCGCCCTCGTAGACAATAGAAATGAAACTATTGGAAAGAAAATTCGAGAGGCAGAAATGGACAAAACCCCATTTATGTTAATCGTAGGCGAAGAAGAACTTACAAAAGGTCTAATTACTGTGAGGCGCCATGGTGGTGAGAATTTAGGAGTGTTAAAAGTTGAAGATTTTATAAGTTTAGTAAAAAAAGAAATTCAAGCGACGGTAAAGCCGTTCAAAGTTTAATTTAATATTTGAAGTTATAGCAATACGTAGGAAAAGATACACCGGCCCAGCCCGTATCGTCAAAGAAGATCAACACCGCATCAATAATTACATCAACGCAGCAGAGGTGCGTCTTGTTGGAGAGAATGTTGAAGTTGGGGTTTATCCGTTGTCGAAAGCCAAAGCTTTGGCTAAAGAATTGGAATCGGATTTAGTAGAAATTTCTCCAAAAGCCAATCCGCCTGTTTGTAAAATCATGAACTATAAAAAGTTCTTGTATGAGCAGAAGAAGCGCGAAAAGGTTTTAAAAGCAAAAACTTCGAAAGTAGTAATTAAAGAAATTAGGTTTGGACCTCAGACTGATGAGCATGATTATGCCTTCAAAAAGAAACACGCAGAAAAGTTTCTACAAGAAGGCGCCAAATTGAAGGCATTTGTGTTCTTCAAAGGACGTTCAATCATTTATAAGGAGCAGGGTCAAATTTTGTTACTACGTTTAGCTCAAGATTTGGAAGCCTACGGAAAAGTGGAACAAATGCCTCAGCAAGAAGGAAAGCGAATGATTATGTATATCGCACCAAAAAAATAATTTAAGAGAAACGCAAACGACAGTGTCATGCCAAAAATGAAAACAAAATCTAGTGCCAAAAAACGTTTTAAATTAACTGGTACAGGTAAAATAAAAAGAAAACAAGCGTTTAAGAGTCATATTTTGACTAAAAAATCAAAAAAGAGAAAACTTAAACTTACCCACAGTGCATTAGTTCATGCAAGTGATATTAATAGCGTTAAAGAACAATTACGCTTAAAATAGAATTGTTCAGGTATTCAATTTTAACCCTGGAGCAGTGCAAAAGAAGTGTTAAATAAACCGCCTGCTACAAAAAATAATTAAACTATGCCAAGATCAGTAAATTCCGTTGCAAAGCGGGCAAGAAGAAAAAAGGTGCTCAAATTAGCTAAAGGTTATTTTGGTCGCCGTAAAAATGTATGGACAGTTGCGAAAAACGCCGTTGAAAAAGCATTATTATATGCCTATCGCGATCGTCGTCAAAACAAACGTAATTTCCGTGCGTTATGGATCCAGCGTATCAATGCAGGAGCGCGCCTTCATGGCATGTCATATTCCCAATTGATTGGAAAATTAAAAACACACAATATCGTTTTAAATCGAAAAGTGTTAGCTGATTTGGCTATGAACGAGCCAGAGGCTTTTAAAGCAATTGTTGAAAAGGTAAAATAAATCATTTTTAAATACGTACTAAAAAACCGCCTGATGGGCGGTTTTTTTTATGTCTTAACTAGCATAATTCATTCTGTTAGGAACAATCTATTTCTCTTTCATGAGATTAGTTTTAAATCTATAGCTAGCCGTTTGATAATATGAAATGGTAAGATTTTTCAATTGATCATTTCAAAAGATGTATCCTCGTCTAACGTTCTATAAAAAGTGTCAAAATCTAATTCATTTGACCTGTATGCTGCGAAAAACGAATAAACTCCGTTTTTTGACAGTTCATTGACGTAAGTATAAGAGCTAAATTCAGCATGGTCATTTTTAACAAAAAAAACAAATAGCAGGCTCAAGAAAACGAGTGGTACGGCATGAATAAAGCGCCGCTTAAAAGCTAACTTATCCGTGAATGTGTATTTAAATCGCTTTGCACGATGAAGTAAAGCAAAAATCGCAATACACAATAACAATAAAACCGATATCAAAACAGGCAGCGGATAAGACTGATTGATATTTTCGACTACCTCAAAAGTGTAAATCAAATAGTCAACGGCTATGAAATTATATCTGGAACTAAATTCTTCCCAAAAAGGCACCTCACCCATTAAACTAAAGAGCGTGCAGATAAAAGTGAGCAGCAGCAAAATATAAATCAAGAATTTGTCGAAGATTGAGCCAATCAATATTTTCGGGGTCAAAAAAACATAGAATAAATAAGGCAGGATAGAGAATAATGCAACTCCAAAATCAAAAAATAATCCTAAACTAAATATTTTTAAGATGACTCCAAATGACAAATCGATAGTTGACCAAGAATATATAAAGAACCCTAATCTTAACAAAGCTGAAGCAAAGATATAAGCTAAGATGAAGGTATAAACAATAGAAAAACGGCCCTTAACTAAACTAAGCATTGTTACTAAAATAAGGAAGATAAATGGTAGTAATGACAGTAAAACCAAATAAACCCGCAAAAGCAACCGCACCTGCAGAAATATCTTTTATAAAACCAATCCTTGGGTGTTCATCTTCGTGCACAAAGTCGGATATCTTTTCAACCGCAGTATTCATACCCTCAACACTCAAAACCAAACCTATAACTAAAAGTTGGTTAATCCAATCTTGTTTGGAAATATCAAAATACAAACCAAATGAGATTAGAACAACAGCAATTATAATTTGAGCCATCACACTATGCTCAGTTTTTATGAGCAACCATAAACCTCGAAAAGCAAATTTAAAACTTCGAAAGCGGTACTTTATAAAATTAAGAAAAGCATTCATGTTAAAGATATGTTGATTTGTATTACTAAAAGTAATACAAAAAAGGATAACCTAATAGCATCATCTTATCAAGTTTTTTGCTTTTCCTTGCGTGCAGCAGGAAAAAGCACGTTATTCAAAATAAGTCGATAGCCTGGCGAATTGGGATGCAAGGCAAGTTCTGTTTTTTGATCACCAACACGATGAGCATAGTCTTCTGGATCATGACCGCCATAAAAGGTAAAAAATCCTTTGCCTTTAATCCCATGAATGTATCGCGCCTCTTGATTAACTTCTTGACGACCTAAAACCAATACTTCTGACTTCACATTTTTAGAGTTAAAAGCAGTAGTTTGGCCCATGAAGCCTTTAATCAAAGCGGTGTGATTCTGACATAACATGGTTGGTATAGGGTCCCATTTAGCAGAAAACTCCATCAAACTAAAATAATCCAGATCTTTTGGAGTTTGTCTTTTTTGCGTAGTATCAATAGAAGAAAATTCATAAACATCTGGATTTCTCTCAAGCAGAAAATCTTTAAATGCAAATGTTTGAGTATAGTCCAACTTATTTTGGTAATTGGGTGTGGTGCCATCACCATCAAACATGGGTTCACATATGTCGAGACCTTCTGCACTCAAAGCAATATCGAAACTGTCTGTTGCACTGCACATGGCAAACATAAACCCACCTCCGATGACATATTCTTTTACTTTTTGAGCTACGGCAAGTTTTTCCTCCGATACCTTTGAAAACCCTACAGACTGCGCCAAAGCTTCAGCATCCTTTTTTTGTTGGATGTACCATGGCTCACTTCGGTAAGCTCGATAAAATTTACCATACTGTCCTGTAAAGTCTTCATGATGTAAATGCAACCAATCATATTCGGCGAGACCATCTGAAAGTACTTCATGGTCATAAATGATTGTGTAAGGAATCTCGGCATAAGTCAATACTAAGGTCACTGCATCGTCCCAAGGCTGCTTTCCATCGGGAGAATATACAGCAATTTTTGGTGCCTTTTCGAGTAATACAGCTGCCGAATTTTGGCTTGGACTTTCGATCGTTTCAAGAATATTACTCAATTTAGACTCAGAAATCACTTCAAAACTAACACCTCTCAACTGACATTCTTTTGCAATCAATTCGCCATTAGGCAAAACAAAAGCACCTCCCCTGAAATTTAATAACCACTGAATCTCTTCACCTTGATCTAAAACCCAAAAAGCAATACCATATGCTTTTAAGTGATCAGACTGACTTTCGGCATCCATAGGAATAAGAATAGCTGACGACCAGCCCATCATAGCATTTAATAAAAGGGCAAAAAGAACCAATCGTTTGATCATGATGTTAAAAGGGCATGTCGTCACCATCCTCCGGATTTACCGTACCGAAAGCTTGGTCTTGAGATGGGTAGCTGTCAGGTTTAAAAGTATTGTCGTTTGCAGCCGCATTCATTTTACTGTGGAACTCAAACGGAGAATCAAAATTATCAAGATTTTCAAATTTACCCAAACTACCATTAAATTTAAGTCGGATATTGTCTAACCCACCATTTCGATGTTTAGCAATGATAAATTCAGCCTGACCTTCAGTTGGAGAGCGTTCTTCATCGTCCCATTCGTCAATTTTGTAGTACTCAGGACGATATATAAATGAAACAATATCAGCATCCTGTTCAATTGCTCCAGATTCACGTAAATCAGATAAAATAGGCCGCTTACTTCCAGTGCGCGTTTCGACGGCTCTAGACAATTGAGACAAAGCAATTACTGGGATATCGAGTTCCTTAGCCAAGGATTTTAAGTTACGAGAAATTGTAGATATTTCCTGTTCTCTGTTTCCTGTTTTATTATTACCTCCAACCGTCATGAGTTGCAAATAATCCACAAT
Organism: uncultured Flavobacteriaceae bacterium; assembly: GCA_943788695.1. Taxonomy (GTDB): domain Bacteria; phylum Bacteroidota; class Bacteroidia; order Flavobacteriales; family Flavobacteriaceae; genus JALRKI01. Next base: position 1,018,882 of record CALSRG010000001.1, on the reverse strand, counting down.
GAGTAATTTAATTTTATGCTGAGATGCCAGACGACGGGCTTTAGCTCTGAGGTCAAAAATGGATAACGCAGGGGTATCATCTATAAACAATGGCGCTTGCTCGAGACTTTTTACTTTTACGTTGAGTTGCTCCCACTCGTGTTTGGCCAATTTCCCTGTTCTCAGTTTTTCGGAACTTAAACCGGTTTCGGACGAAATTAATCTGGTAATCAACTGAACTGAAGACATTTCAAGTGAAAAGAAAGCTACTGGCACATTATTGTTGACTGCCATATTTCTTGCCATGGACAAGGTGAGTGCTGTTTTACCCATACCTGGACGAGCAGCAATAATAATCAAATCACTTGGCTGCCATCCTGAAGTCATTTTATCTACCCGTTCAAATCCTGAGGGTACGCCACTCAATCCCTCCTTATTAGCAATTTCCTCAATTCTTTTTTTAGCTTGTATAACCAAATCTTGCGCCGTTTCGGTAGATTTTTTAACGTTTCCTAATGTAACATCATACAGTTTCGACTCTGCATTGTCTAGCAAGTCAAAGACATCCATTGATTCGTCATAGGATTGTTCGATAATCTCGCTTGAAATTTTAATCAAACTACGTTGAATAAATTTTTGAAGAATAATTCTGGCGTGAAACTCAATATGAGCAGAGGACGACACTTTTTGCGTTAATGAAATGAGATAAAAATCGCCACCAATCTGCTCAAGTTTACCTTCTTTTTTAAGCTGTCCAGAAACTGTTAGCAAATCAATGGGATCACTTTTTTCAAAAAGAATAAGAATGGCCGAAAAAATATGTTGGTGTGCTTCCTTATAAAAAGACTCTGGTGACAGCATATCGACCACTTCGTCAACCCCCTTTTTGTCAATCATCATAGCTCCAAGAACCACTTCTTCGAGGTCTAAAGCTTGAGGTGGGATTTTACCGCGTTCTAGATGTATTAATGTGCTTTTATCGATTTGATATCCCTGAATTTTTTGGCTTTGTTTCATGTGATAAACCTACATAAAAGAATCAGATAAGTCGGTGATTTAAGGCTTCCAAATATTCACCAATGTCGAACAATTTTATTGTTAATAAGTATAATATTTTTGTTAATAGGTTAATAAAACGAAAACCTCAATAATGGCTATTCATTAAACACACCCATCTGGGCGTATTTATTCATTCTTTCTTCAACCAGTTTTTTTGGTGTCAAGTCTTTTAGGTCTTGATAAGATTTTAAGATCGCTTTACTCACCGTTTTAAAAACTTCTTCCCTGTTGCTATGGGCACCTCCCAATGGTTCTTTTAGGATTTGATCTACAAGACGCATACTTTTCATGTCCTTAGCAGTTAGTTTTAAAGCTGATGCGGCCTGTTCTTTATACTCCCAACTTCGCCATAAAATAGATGAACAAGATTCTGGTGAAATAACGGAATACCATGTGTTTTCTAACATCAAAACGCGATCTCCAACTCCAATACCCAAAGCTCCGCCTGAGGCTCCTTCACCTATTATAACTACGGTTATGGGTACTTTCAATCTTGTCATTTCTAATATATTTCGAGCTATGGCCTCGCCTTGGCCACGTTCTTCAGCCTCCAAACCGGGATAGGCACCAGGGGTATCAATTAAAGTTACAACTGGTATCCCAAATTTTTCAGCTGACTTCATTAGACGTAAAGCCTTGCGATAGCCCTCAGGACTGGCCATTCCAAAATTTCGATACTGTCTTGTTTTAGTATTATAACCTTTTTGTTGACCGATAAACATAAAACTTTGATCACCAATTTTACCCAATCCACCAACCATTGCTTTATCATCTTTAAATCCACGATCACCATGTAATTCAAGAAAAGTGTCTCCACAAATGGCTCTAATATAATCAAGTGTGTAAGGGCGATTTGGATGCCTTGACAACTGAACACGTTGCCATGGTGTTAAGTTTTTATATATATCTACTTTGGTAGCATTTAATTTATCTTCAATGGCTTTGCAAGTCTCCGAAACATCTACATCACTCTCACTACCAATCAATTGGCACTTATCTAACTGCTCTTCCAATTCTTTAATTGGCAATTCAAAGTCTAAATATTCTTGTTGTAACATATTACCTTTTTTTCCTTACCTAATCTTATACGAACTTAGTAAAAAATTCACAATTACAGACCAGAAATTGCCTTCGCTTTGATTCGGTATTTTCGTTTAAGTATTGCGTTAGCAACCACAGTCAATAAAATAATTACCGCACCAATATAAAAAGGTAAAGACATTTTTTCGTTTGAAGGAAAAAACAAAACCGCTAACACGATACCATAAACAGGTTCTAAGTTATACGAAAGCACAACTGTAAAGGGACTGAGGTGTTTCATAACTGCAACTGCAGATATAAAAGCATATGCCGTACAAACTGAAGCCAAGATAATGAGGTACAAATAATTTGATAATCCTATGTCGAAAAAATCTGATGAAAATCCAGTGTCAAAAATCAAAATCCAAAAAGTGATGAATAAAACACCAGCAATAAATTCATAAATCGACAAAACAGTAGGATCATAACGTAAAACATGACGTCCATTCAAAACGGCAAAAATTGTTGACAATAATGCCGATAAAATACCTAATAATATACCTGTTAAATACTCAAAAGAGGATGCGGTAATTAAATAAATACCAATAAAGACAATAAGACCCAGAATAATTTCACAACCAATAATTCGTCTTTTGAAAATGATAGGCTCAACGAAAGAGGCGAAAAAAGCTCCAGTTGAAAACATAGCTAAAGCAATTGATATATTAGACGTTTTAATTGAAGCAAAAAATGTAATCCAATGAGAAGCAATAATTACACCAGCTAAACCAAACTTTAGCATAGATTTTGGAGGCACTTTCAATGGAATTTGCTTGTACTTGGCATAGGCATACATAAATCCTACAGCCATGATCATGCGAAACCAAACCAGATTAACCGCTGAAATAGAAATGATTTCACCTAAGATTCCTGTAAATCCTGCAATAAAGACTAAAAGGTGAATCTGCAAGTGACTCTGGAGTTTATCGTCTCGCATGATTGATCAAATAAAAAGCTAAGATGCCAAAGAAGATATTAGGAATCCAAACCGCTAATAAAGGGTTTAGATTGGACTGGTCTGCTAATACACCAAATATTTTATCGAAAAACACATAGACCATTGCCACAGAAATACCGAATGTCAGGTTGACCCCCATACCACCGCGCCTCTTGACAGAAGATACAGCTACACCAATAATGCCTAAAATAAATAGGGTAACAGGAATACTCCACTTTTTATATTTAACCACCTTATAACGGTCAATGAACGAAGATCCTCTCTTTTCCTCCTTTCTAATAAAAGCGGTCAAATCACTGTAACTTAATGTCTCAGCAACATAACTGACTGGAGCCAAATCCTCAATATCAAAAGGTAAAATGGTATCAAGGCGTCGCTTCTCTTCAATACGATTTTTATCCTTTAAAAAGGTTCTTTTCGTGTACCCCGAGAGTCGAAACAAACTATCATTCTTGTCATACTGAATATTAGTGGCCTCGATTCTAAAAACCATCTTATTGTTATCGAAATGCTCAAGGGTGAAATAAGTTCCAATTTTAGTGTCAACGTTGAAACTATTGACATATATCATTTCATTTGGATTAATTTGACGGTATATATTTTGACCGTTTGTTGGTGATTTTGCGCTCACATATTCGTAAACAAAATCATTATATCCACTACTCGCACTCGGCACCAAATACATTCCCATAAAAAGGGAAAAAAGGGCCAATATTCCAATGCCAACAACATAAGGTCTAAGAAATCTGCTGTAAGATACCCCAGAGCTCAAAATCGCAATAATTTCGGTATTATTCGCCATTTTTGAGGTAAACCAAATGACCGAAAGAAAAACAAAAAGAGGAAAAAGTAAGTTTGCAAAATGAACAGTAAAGTTCAAGTAGTACTCCAATACCACATCTAATTTGGCATTATTGCGCAGCATATTGTCAATTTTCTCAGCAACATCAACGGTTATCCCGATCGGAATAAATAATAACAACAGCACGAAAAAAGTACCAAAGAATTTATTTAGAATGTATTTGTCGATGAGTTTCATACCCCAATAATACCGTTATAAACGCTGATCCATTTGCCGAACCATTTTACTTTTCCACGTCGCAAAATCACCTTTAATGATATGTTCACGAGCCGTTCTTACCAACCATAAATAAAAGCCCAAGTTATGAATTGTTGCAATTTGTTTGCCTAAATATTCATTAGCAATGAACAAATGTCTCAAATAAGCTTTACTATACTCTAAGTCGACATAGGTGTATCCCGCTTCATCGACCGGACTATAATCTTGTGCCCATTTCAAATTCTTGATGTTAATTGTACCATGAGCAGTAAACAGCATGCCGTTTCTGGCGTTACGCGTTGGCATAACACAATCAAACATATCAACTCCTAAAGCAATATTCTCTAATAAATTAATTGGTGTTCCTACACCCATGAGATAACGAGGTTTTGATTTTGGAAGAATATCACAAACGACTTCGGTCATTGCATACATTTCATCTGCGGGCTCACCAACCGAGAGTCCTCCGATAGCATTTCCAGGAGTATCGGCTTGTGCAATATATTCTGCAGATTGCTTTCTTAAATCTTTATAAGTACTCCCTTGAACAATAGCAAATAGAGATTGTTGATGACCATAAAGCGGTGCCAAAGTCCTAAAATGATTGACACAGCGATCTAACCACCTGTGGGTCATGTGCATTGATTTTTGTGCATATTGAAAATCGCATGGATAAGGTGTACATTCATCAAAAGCCATAACAATGTCTGCGCCAATCCGACGTTGAACATCCATCACATTTTCAGGCGTAAACAAATGGTAGCTGCCATCAATATGGCTTTGAAACTTTACCCCTTCTTCAGTAATTTTACGCTTATCCGCAAGCGAATACACTTGATAACCTCCTGAATCTGTCAATATATTTCGGTCCCAATTCATAAATTTATGAAGACCACCAACTTTTTCTAAAGTATCCAAACCTGGCCGAAGGTATAAATGATATGTATTTCCTAGAATAACGTCTGGATTAATGTCTTCCTTTAATTCTTTTTGATGAACGCCTTTAACCGTTCCCGCAGTCCCAACCGGCATAAAAATTGGCGTTTCAATAGTGCCATGGTCGGTAATTATAGTAGCAGCTCTGGCTTTTGTTTCTTTATCGCTAACAAGCAGATTAAATTGCAAATTTCTTGATTTTGAATTTCGTCAAATATAAATACAAATGCTGGGATGCCACCATGTAGCCAAATAATGTTAGCAAATCATATAATTTCGTTAATAAGTGCGTGACAAGATTTATAATGAACCTAAATTGAAATGGTAAATTTGAAAAGAAATTAATTCAACATGTCAAATACTGCCGCGCTTCACGCGTTTACAACACAAGTTCGTAGAGATATTTTAAGAATGGTTCATCGAGTCAACTCTGGTCACCCTGGTGGTTCGTTGGGATGTGCCGAATTCTTCGTAGTAATGTATCAAGTTATGCTTGAGCGAAAATCACCCTTTGAAATGAATGGAATTGGTGAAGATTTGTTCTTTTTATCAAATGGTCATATTTCACCAGTGTATTATAGTGTGCTCGCAAGATCAGGGTATTTTCCTGTTGAAGAACTGAATACTTTTAGACATATTGATTCTCGCCTACAAGGTCATCCAACCACGCATGAAGGGTTGCCTGGTATTCGTATTGCCTCAGGATCGCTAGGTCAAGGACTTTCTGTAGCGGTTGGAGCAGCCTTAGCTAAAAAACTTAATGGTGATAAACAACTTGTTTACAGTTTGCATGGCGACGGAGAATTACAAGAAGGACAAAACTGGGAAGCCTTGATGTATGCCGCTGGAAATAAAGTCGATAATATCATTGCTACAATTGATTATAATGGCCAACAGATTGATGGGTCAACAGATGATGTATTACCCATGGGCGATATGAAGGCTAAGTTAGAAGCTTTTGGATGGGATGTTGTTGAAATAGAAAAAGGTAATGATATTGAGTCTATTATAACAGGATTATCCAAAGCCAAGTCCATGACTGGGAAGGAAAAACCCATAGCCGTATTACTTCATACTGTAATGGGTAACGGAGTAGATTTCATGATGCACACTCATGATTGGCATGGTAAAGCGCCAAACGACGACCAACTCGCTGTTGGATTAAATCAAAATGAAGCTACGCTAGGTGATTATTAATACCAATACGATGAAAGAATATATAAATACAGGAAGTAAGGATACGCGATCAGGATTTGGAGCAGGTTTGGAGGAAATGGGCAACAATAATAATAAAGTGGTGGCACTTTGTGCTGATCTGACTGGCTCTTTAAAAATGGATGAATTTAAGGCACAGCATCCTGATCGCTTTTTCCAAATTGGGATTGCCGAGGCCAATATGATCGGTATTGCTGCTGGACTTACAATTGGTGGTTACATTCCATTTACTGGCACATTTGCCAATTTTTCTACTGGCCGTGTTTATGATCAAATACGTCAAAGTGTCGCTTACAGTGGGAAAAATGTAAAAATTTGTGCTTCACACGCTGGCATCACCCTTGGTGAAGATGGCGCTACGCATCAAATATTGGAAGACTTGGGATTGATGAAAATGCTACCTGGCATGACAGTAATTAATACTTGTGACTACAATCAAACTAAAGCAGCAACTTTAGCTATTGCTGAGTTTGAAGGACCTGTTTATTTGAGATTTGGTCGTCCAAAAGTTCCTAATTTCACACCTGAAAATCAAATTTTCGAAATTGGCAAAGCAATTCAACTAACAGAAGGTAAAGATGTCACCATTGTGGCTACTGGTCATTTGGTATGGGAGGCCTTGGAGGCCTGCAAATCTCTCGAATCTGAAGGCATTTCAGCAGAAGTAATCAATATACACACGATTAAACCACTTGATTCTGAGGCAATTTTAAAATCCGTTTCCAAGACGGGCTGTTTGGTTTCTGCCGAAGAACATAATTATTTAGGAGGATTAGGAGAAAGTATATCAAGAATATTAGTTTCTAATCAACCCGTTCCCCAAGAGTTTGTCGCAACAAATGACACTTTTGGAGAGTCTGGCACACCAGCTCAACTTATGGAAAAATATGGTTTAAACAGTACGTCAATTGTGACAAAAGCTAAAAAAACAATTTCTCGAAAATAAACTAATCCAATCTTGATCCTGTAGAATCAGGGTCTAAGTAATTTGGAATGCCATCATTGTCAGTATCATCGTTGGTGGGGTCTCCATCTCCTATGTCGTTAGTAGGATCTCCATCCCCATCGCGATCTACAGTTAAATCGGTGTCTGGCTCAAGATCTTCATCTTTTGTTAGAACTCCATCGCCATCATCATCAGCATCATTAAAATTGAAATTGAAATCACCGTCTGTATCATCTGACGCCAAATTCAAATCACCATCAATGTCTTCAAGAAAAGAAGGAATATTATCAGCATCATGGTCATTAATACTCATTTGAAATAAGGCAAATTTAAAGACCAAATTGGTATAAGGTGGAATAGCACCATTGCCGTCAAAATAAGCTAGACCTGACGGGAGGAACATAACTCCTACTCCTGGGTTATTATAGGTGACCGTGCCATCAGGGTTTGAAGTAAAACCCTCAGCAACATTAAATTGTGTCAATACACGGCTCCATCCAGGAACCAAATAAGTCAAATCCAATTCCTCTGGATTTACACGACTATCAAAAATGGATCCATCAAAATAAGACCCACTATATTGCACCCGCACATCATCAGAAAAATGAGGACGTTCGTCACCACCGCCTTGACGTATTCTTAAGATATAATATTCATATTCCACATCAAGGTAAGTCGTAGTATGCACTTCCACTGCTTCAATCAATAAGGTTTGGTTCTCAGGGTCAGGTAAATTACCATCTTCCGGCAAGGACTCAATTACAATATCCGCCTCAGATGGGTTTGTCAAAGCCATCAAATCGCCGCTGTTGTAATAGTGACTAGATAAATATGACAACAATGAATCACGATCGGCAATTTGTTGTACTGCGCGGTCTCTAAGGGGTAAAGTATCAACGAGATCATCTTGTTCGCAAGCCGCAAAAAATGCAAGACTCACTACAACAATGGTTAATTTATGCAATTTTGACATAGTAAATTTCTTTTTTGAATCATACAAAAACCATACCTCACAAGGTAAAGCTCTTGTATTTAGCAGTGCAAGATACAATTTTATTGTATTTTTGATGGAACAAAATCGATATGCGAGTTGATAAATTTTTGTGGTGTACGCGATACTTCAAATCGCGTTCTTTGGCAACGGAGGCATGTAAAAAAGGTCATATTAAGTTAAGAGGAAAATCTGTCAAACCGAGTCATGAAGTATTTGCTCAGGACCAATTGGTGGTCCGCAAAAATCAAATCAATTTTGAGCTATTGATTCTAGACACACCTGCAAATCGCGTTGGTGCCTCATTAGTTGACATCTACAGAAAAGATTTAACTCCTGAGAATGCCTTTAAGTCTCAAGAAATGTTAAAAGCAGCGTCTGATCATTATAGACTAAAAGGGCTTGGAAGGCCAACAAAAAAGGATAGAAGAAATTTAGACGATTATACGGAACAAATTGATTAATTTTAACTCACACCGAATAATATGACAGAAGCTATCATTCTTAACGATCAACAAATTAGGGATAAGATTAGACGTATGGCATTTCAAATATTGGAATCTCATTCTAACGCAACAAAAATTATCATTGCTGGCATCGCAGAAGGAGGATTTGCTTTAGCGCGATTAATAGCCGATCAAATTTCAAGACATGACAGTATTGAAGTTTGTCTTTGCGAGGTAAATATTGATAAGAACAATCCACAAAACAAAATCTCAACCAGTCTGAAACCCATCGACTATCAAAATGAGCATATTATTTTGGTAGATGATGTTTTAAATTCAGGAACTACCTTAATTTATAGCGTGAGGCATTTTTTGGACGTTCCAGTAAAGCAATTTAAAACAGCTGTATTAGTTGATCGCAGTCATAAAAAATATCCCGTTAAAGCAGATTTTAAAGGAATTTCATTATCAACATCGATACAAGAAACTGTTGAAGTTGAACTTAATGGACCGAATTTTAAGGCTGTATTAAAGTAAAGCTAAACAATCCTCGACCACCTCTTCCAAACTTTTATTATCTACATTAATAGTGTGATGCGCTTGTTCGTAAAAAAAACGGCGTTCAAACAAATGCTTGGCAATAAATTCCCTTTTATCGGCAGCGCTATTCAAATGCATCAATAAAGGTCGTGAATTATTCTTACTTGAGATTCTATTGACTATGGTTGAAATACTTGCTTTCAAATAAATAAGTTTTACATCAGTTTGATTCAATATGAAGGACAAATTATCGCCGTAGCAAGGTGTTCCACCCCCAAGAGCAACAACACCATCGCCTTCAAATATCAAGACATCTTTAAGCGCTTTACTTTCTAATTTTCGAAAATAAATCTCACCAAATTCAAGAAATATAGCAGAAATGGATCGAGATTCCGCGTTTGAAATATATTTATCCAAATCAAAATATGGAACCGACAAAGTCTTGGACAGGCGGAATCCAACGCTGGTCTTGCCTGAACCCATATAACCACAAAGGACAATTTTCATAAGTAAAAACTTTCGTTCGGTAAAAGAACAAAAAAATATCAAAACGGTTGCTTAATGTTTGAAACCTCTTATCTTTGCCACCTCAATTAAAAAAGACCTGGTAGCTCAGTTGGTAGAGCATCTCCCTTTTAAGGAGAGGGTCCTGGGTTCGAGCCCCAGCCAGGTCACTTTTTTAATATGATCACCCAAGTAATTTACTCCCTTAAAGCGCACGTGGCGGAATTGGTAGACGCGTTAGGTTGAGGGCCTAATGACCGCTTAGGTCGTGGAAGTTCGAGTCTTCTCGTGCGCACTTAAATTCCATTTTTCACTAAGATTCTTTTTGACTACTTTTGGTGCCTCAAATCTCCACTCAATTGACGATGTTAAAAATCGTATTAACCATAAATATTTTGAAAAAATTATTGACGTTCGAATATTTAATTAAAGAATTTGTTTAAAAAAAAGATTGGTGTTTTATAAAATATCTTCCAATGATAATGTTTATGATATCAGTTATCTTAAACCTTCTTTAAAGTTTACTGAAAATTAATTGAACCCATATAAACGAATGAAGTCGCAGAAAAAAACAATCATTATCGGCTCTGGATTTTCAGCACTAGCCGCTGCTTCCTATTTGTCAAAATCAGGACAAGATGTAAGTATTTTTGAAAAAAACTCACAAATTGGAGGGCGTGCAAGACAACTCAAGAAAGAGGGCTTCACTTTCGACATAGGCCCCACTTGGTATTGGATGCCTGATGTCTTTGAAAGATTTTTTGCAGACTTTGGCAAGCTGCCAAGCGATTACTATTCCTTAGAAAAATTGAGTCCAGCTTACAGTGTCTATTTTGGCGTTGAAGATAGAATTACCATTGGAGACACTTTAGACAAAATATGTGAAGCGTTTGAATCTGAAGAAGCCGGGAGTTCCAAAACACTGCGTAAATTCATAGATAAGGCGCGAAAAAATTATGACATAGCCATCAAAGATTTAGTATATCGACCCGGGTTATCACCACTTGAATTGGTTACACCCGAAACTGCTGTCAGGGTGGGTCAATTTTTTAGTACCATACAAAGGGATGTGAGAAAGGCATTTAAAAATGAGCGACTGGCACTCATATTAGAATTTCCAGTCTTGTTTTTAGGGGCAAAGGCCTCTAAAACTCCGGGCTTTTATTCTTTCATGAACTACGCTGATTTTGGAATTGGAACATTTCATCCCAAAAAAGGGATGTATGAGGTTGTAAAAGGAATGGCAGCCTTAGCAAAAGAATTAGGCGTCGTCATCAGGACTGATATGAATGTTGAAGAGATTATTATAGATCAAGGGCGTGCTTCAGGTGTTATTGTAAACGGACAAAAGTACATGGCCGACCTTGTATTAAGTGGTGCTGATTATCACCACAGCGAAACCTTATTGCCTAAAAAATACCGCCAGTATAGCGAGGATTATTGGGATAGAAAAACATTTGCCCCTTCGTCGTTATTATTTTATATTGGTTTTGATAAAAAATTGATCAACGTTGATCATCACACCTTATTTTTCGATGTGGATTTCGAAAAGCATGCCGAAGCTATTTATGATAATGCAAAATGGCCCGAAGACCCTCTGTTTTATGCCAGCTTTCCAAGTATAACAGATGACCACGCAGCGCCTAATGGTAAAGAAGCTGGAATATTTCTTATTCCAATTGCTCCAGGTCTTGAAGATACACCAGAAATTAGAGCAGTCTATTTAGATAAAATCCTTACTCGATTTGAGTCACTTACAAATCAAAATGTAAAAAATAGCATTATATTTACGGAATCGTTCTGTGTAAATGATTTTGTAAGGGATTATAATTCATACAAAGGAAACGCCTACGGTATGGCCAACACCTTGCTTCAAACAGCTTTTTTAAGACCAAAGCTGAAAAGTAAAAAAGTGAAAAATTTATTTTTCACAGGCCAGCTTAGTGTTCCCGGCCCTGGCGTACCTCCTTCCTTAATTTCTGGAAAATTGGTTGCAGACTTAATGCAGAACGACTAAGAAAATATTCGCCCCTCCTACTCTGAAAATACTTACTCATATTGACTATGAAACAAGTATTTGATGACATTTCTTTTCGTTGCAACCGGATGGTAACGACGACTTATAGCACCTCATTTGGAATGGCCACTAAAATGTTGGCGAATTCCATTAGACAGGATATTTATAATATTTATGGTTTTGTCCGTTTAGCGGATGAAATTGTTGATTCGTTTCACTCGTTCGATAAGAAGACCTTGTTGGACAGATTCGAGATCAGTCTTTATGAAGCACTGGATGAACGTATAAGCGTAAACCCTATTCTAAATGCCTTTCAGCATACTTATCATAAGTTTAATCTCGACCGCGCTTTTGTTGAGGCGTTTATGCACAGTATGAGAATGGATTTAACCAAATCAAATTATTTGACTGTTGAAGAATATCAAAATTATATTTACGGATCAGCTGATGTGGTTGGTTTGATGTGTTTAAAGGTTTTTGTAGATGGTAATGAAAAACAATTTCTTTCATTAAAAGATGCTGCGATGTCATTAGGATCAGCATTTCAAAAGGTTAATTTTTTAAGAGATCTCAAGGCGGATTTCGAAGGCTTAAACAGAACTTATTTTCCTGATACCGATTTAGCCCAACTTGATGAAAATTCCAAAGCAGCAATTATTCAAGATATCGAAAATGATTTCGCAAAAGGTTTAGCTGGTATACGCAACCTACCTATGGAAGCAAGATTTGGCGTTTTTATGGCCTATCGCTATTACTCAAAATTGCTTCAAAAACTTAAAAAAACACCTGCAGTAGAAATAAAGAACGCGCGTATTCGAGTGTCTAATCCTAAAAAATTAATTCTCTTAACGAGAAGTTATGTAAAATACCAACTCAATCTTATCTAAACCTACAAGATGCAAACAACCCTCTGGATCCTTATTTTTTTTGGAACATTTTTTATCATGGAGTTCATGGCATGGTTCACTCATAAATATGTCATGCATGGGTTTTTATGGCACATTCATGCCGATCACCACAAAAAAAATCATGACAGCTGGTTTGAAAGAAATGACTTGTTTTTTATTTTCTATGCTGCTGTTAGTATTTGTTGTACTGTGATCTGGAGTGAATATAATATTTGGTTTGCACTGCCAATTGGTGTCGGTATTTTCTGTTATGGTCTTGCATATTTCATGGTTCACGATATATTTATTCATCAACGTTTTAAAATATTTAAAACCGCCAATAGCATCTATGCTAAAGGCATTAGAAGAGCACACAAAATTCATCATAAACATTTAGGTAAAAATGATGGCGAAAATTTTGGAATGCTTATCGTTCCTCTAAAATATTTCAAAAAGTAAAATGACGCAGTATCTCTATTTACTGCTCAATATTGGGTCAATTTCTGTCCCCTTTATTTTTAGTTTCCATCCTAAGCTAAAGTTCTACAAAATGTGGCCAGCACTTGGTCTTAGTATTATCATAAATATGATGGTATTTATCCCTTGGGACCATGTCTTTACAATAAATGGGTTTTGGGGATTTGATGCCAATTACCTATGTGGGATTAGTTTGTATGAACTACCAATAGAAGAGTGGTTGTTTTTCATCTGCATCCCTTATGCTTGTGTGTTTATGCACCACGCGATTTTGGTTTTCCACAAAGAAAAACAACTACCTGTTAAACTAACCAATAGCATAAGTGCATGTCTTTTTTTGATTTTTACTGCACTAGTAATAATGTACTGGGACAAATGGTATAGTGTTATTAATTTCTCTTACGGAATTATTCTTCTTACATTGGTTGTTTGGAAAAGTAATGAGCTTCTTCGTCATTACTATATCACCTTCTTATTTATGTTGATTCCCTTTATAATCGTAAACGGTATTTTAACAGGTACTGAATTAGAGGATCCTATTGTATGGTATAACAATTTTGAAAATATGGGCATCCGACTTGGAACAATCCCAGTAGAGGATACAACCTATGCCTTCACTCTAATTCTTGGTAACTTAGTTTTAACAGAATATTTTTTTTTAAAATTTAAATCACAAAAGCCTATTGATTCTGTAAACGTATCAAATTAAGAGCTGAACCTGCCAAAAACCACTCTATTTGACTTTGGTTGTAGGTATGATTTGCCTCAATGACATCGGACGTTCCATCCGCATGATGTACTTCAATCTTCAAAGGAACACCAGGCTTAAACTCGGACAGATTAATAAAGTCAAAACTGTCATCTTCTTGAATTAAATCATAATCAGACTCATTTGCAAAGGTTAAACCTAACATCCCTTGCTTCTTCAAGTTAGTTTCGTGGATTCGTGCAAAAGATTTAACCAATACAGCAACAACACCCAGATGACGTGGCTCCATAGCAGCATGCTCACGCGATGATCCTTCACCATAGTTATGATCACCAATTACAATTGATGGCACCCCATGTGCTTTATAATGACGCTGAACTATAGGTACAGCATCATATTCAAATGTCAATTGATTTTTAACATAATTGGTTTGTTTGTTAAATGCATTAACAGCGCCGATGAGACAGTTGTCGGATATATTATCCAAATGGCCACGATAGCGTAACCATGGACCGGCCATTGAAATATGATCAGTCGTGCATTTTCCAAAAGCTTTTATCAAAAGTTTCGCCCCTTTTATATCAGTACCAATTGGAGCAAATGGCTCAAGAAGTTGAAGGCGTTTAGATTCTGGATTAACGTTTACAATCACATCTGTCCCATTTTCATCTGGAGCAATAAATCCAGGATCTTTTACATCAAAACCGCGTTCTGGCAATTCGAATCCTGTTGGCTCATCCAACATAACAGATTCGCCATTTTCATTAACTAAGCTGTCCGTAATTGGGTTAAAATCTAGACGTCCAGAGATGGCGATAGCGGCAACCATTTCGGGTGAGGTTACGAAAGCATGCGTGTTAGGGTTCCCATCAGCACGTTTTGCGAAATTTCGATTAAACGAATGAACAATGGTATTTCTCGGCGAATCTTCGGCACCAGCGCGTGCCCATTGACCAATACAAGGCCCACAGGCATTTGTAAATATCTTGGCGTTCAACTGCTCAAATACATTAATAATACCATCGCGGTCGGCCGTATAACGCACTTGCTCTGAACCGGGGTTAATTCCTAATTCCGCTTTAATTTTTAAGTTCTTATTTAAAGCTTGTTGAGCGATAGATGCCGCTCGAGACAAATCTTCATAGGATGAATTTGTACATGATCCAATAAGTCCCCATTCTACGTCAATCGGCCAATTATTATTCTTTGCCTTTTCAGCCATTTCTCCTACTGGGGTAGCTAAATCAGGTGTAAATGGGCCATTAATATGGGGCTGCAAAGTCGAAAGATCAATCTCTATCACTTGATCAAAATACTGCTCTGGGTTGGCATAGACTTCTGGATCAGCAGTCAGATATGGTCGAATTTCATTAGCTGAATCAGCAACATCAGAACGATCTGTTGCACGCAAATAACGCTCCATAGAATCGTCATATCCAAAAGTAGAAGTCGTCGCTCCAATTTCGGCTCCCATATTACAAATTGTGCCTTTGCCAGTACAAGACATGGATTCTGCTCCAGGTCCAAAATATTCTACAATACAACCTGTACCGCCTTTGACAGTCAAAATACCAGCTACTTTAAGAATGACATCCTTAGGAGCCGTCCATCCTGATAATTTACCAGTTAATTTGACACCTATCAGTTTGGGAAATTTAAGTTCCCAAGCCATGCCTGCCATGACGTCTACGGCATCAGCTCCACCAACACCTATAGCTACCATACCAAGTCCTCCAGCATTCACTGTGTGAGAATCAGTGCCTATCATCATTCCTCCAGGAAACGCATAGTTTTCTAACACCACTTGGTGGATAATCCCAGCTCCTGGTTTCCAGAAACCAATACCATATTTATTTGAAACGGATTCTAAAAAGTTAAAAACCTCATTAGAATTATTGAGTGCCATTTGCAAATCAGAATCAGCACCAACTTTAGCTTGAATTAAATGGTCGCAATGAACTGTTGTGGGTACAGCAACTTTCTCTTTTCCTGCCTGCATAAATTGAAGCAATGCCATTTGGGCAGTAGCATCTTGACATGCGATTCGATCTGGTGCAAAATCGACATAAGCACCACCTCTTTGAAAATCTGACATAGCTAAACCATCCCATAAATGGCTATAAAGAATTTTTTCAGTAAGAGATAATGGCCTACCTGTAAGAGACTTAGCGTGATCGACACGCTCAACCATGTTTTTGTAAACTCGTCTAATCATTTCAATATCAAAAGCCATACAGGAACATTTTAGTTAAAAATTTTTGGATTACAAAAGTACAAAATGCAAGGATTAAATGCAATAAATAACGCAACACGCCAATTGTTAGAGTTTCTCTAAAAAATTGATTGTATAATTACATTTTCTGAAATTCCTTCGGCCTCAGATTTATAATTTCGTATTACCCGATGTCTGAGAATCGGTATAGCCACAGCCTGAACATTTTCAATATCCGGTGAAAACTTTCCATTAACGGCAGCGTGTGTCTTAGCAGCTAGGATCAGGTTTTGAGACGCACGCGGACCAGCACCCCAGTCGACATATTTATTGACTAAATCGTGCTTATTTTCTTGGCCTGGTCTAGTGTTTGCTGTCAATTGAACGGCGTATTCTACGACATTATCTGCAACTGGAATTCGACGTAATAATTGCTGAATGCCTGCAATCTCATCGGCAGCGAATATAGAGGATGCCTTAATCTGCAAATCAGAAGTAGTAGCCTTTACGATATCTATTTCGTTTTGAAAACTTGGATAATCAAGATAAATGGCCGACATAAACCTGTCTAATTGCGCTTCAGGAAGTGGATAAGTACCCTCTTGTTCAATAGGATTTTGAGTAGCCAAAACAAAATAAGGATTGGGTAAAGAGTAGGTTTTTCCACCAATGGTTACGCTTCGTTCTTGCATGGCCTCTAGCAATGCAGCTTGTGTTTTTGGTGGTGTACGGTTAATTTCATCAGCTAAAATGATATTTGAAAAAACTGGTCCCTTTACAAATTTGAACTGACGCGTCTCGTCTAAAATTTCGCTTCCAAGAATATCACTTGGCATAAGATCTGGCGTAAACTGTATCCGATTAAACTTTAATCCTAAAGCAGCGGCAATGGTCTGAACCATGAGGGTCTTGGCCAAGCCAGGCACACCAATCAACAATGCGTGTCCGCCAGAAAAGACAGTTACTAAAATTTGATCTACAATCTCCTCTTGACCAATTATGACTTTTGCAATTTCTTGCTTTAAATCGCGATATTTTTGGACAAAATCTTTTAAAACTGACGCATCAGACATAAATCAATTTTTTCTGTTTTGGAGCCAGTCGCTGTTAAATTCACAATCCCGTAACTCGCCATTAATTTTAATATATGTGTCTACTATTTTTTCTTTTTGCCACTTTTCAATAGCTTTAATTTGTTTGTCCTGAAGGGCAAGGTTTTTAATTTTTAAATAGTCATTATTGAAATCTGCATCGTGTTCATCGATGCGTTGAGTCACAGTTAATATTTTAAACTTAATGGTGTTAATTCGGTCTTGATCATTCAAAACTGGACTGATTTCACCTTCTTTCAAATTTTGAATTTGGGCATACAATTCGGGTTCCATTTTAGCCAATTCGAATGAGTAATCTCTAGTTACAGGATTTCTCAATCGACCACCTTCATATTTTGTTTCTTTTTCATCACTTACTTCTAAGGCTACTTCTGCGAAAGTGAGCTCGCCACTAATGATTCGAGACCTTGCCTTCTCGGCTTCTTCTTTTGCTGCATCAATAGCGTCTTGGGTGATTTCAGGTCTCAATAGAATATGACGTATGTCGTATTCTTGACCTCTAATCTTTTCTAAGTAAACGATATGGTATCCGAAATCTGTTTCAAATGGATCAGAAATTTCACCTTCTTGAAGCGAAAATGCCACTTCTCTCAATTCCTTTACCATCTGCGGACGGGTCTTATTTAATGTATATTTTCCTCCATTACGGCGCGATGGAATATCTTCAGAATACAACACTGCTTTTGTTCTAAAGCTTGCGCCATTTTCGATAACGTCGGCCTTAAATTCATTTAATCGATCAATCACCTTTTGTTTTTGTTCATCGGCAACTTCTGGAATAATCACAATTTGAGCAACTCCTAGTTCAGTTCCAAATCTTGGCAAGTCATTTTGTAAAACAGTTTTGAAGTAAGTACTAATCTCTTCTGGAGTGATTTCCACAACACTAGTTACGGCATCGCGCATTTGGGCCGATAAAGTATTGTTTTTGTTCAACTCATACATTTCAGTACGCAATTCATCCTCACTATCTTTTTTGTAAAAAGCGACGAGCTTCTCCATAGACCCAATTTGCTCTGCATAAGAATTGACCTGCATATCAACCTGAGCACGAATATCAGCAGTATTGATCACGAGACTGTCTTGAATCGCATGGTGCACGTAAAGTTTATCCTCTAAAAGTTTTCCGAACATTTCACATTTTGTGATGTTAGATGTATCGACGCCACCAGCTTGAAGCATTAAAAATTGGCGATCAATATCAGACTCTAAAACTACAAAGTCACCAACAACAGCTGCCACTCCATCAATTTTTTGACGAACGGCTGTATCATCTGGCGGATTTTGTGCCAAAACCAATTGAATTATTCCAGAAAATAATAATGATAAGAAGAAAGATTTATTCATATACTTCGAGCGTTCTATTATTGATTGCATCTTTGATAACGTCTTTTTTAAATTGGGAAACTAAATTTAATTTCCTTTGATTTAGCACAATCTGCCGAACCGTTGGCATCATATAAGTTAATGGTGCCGTCTCATTACGATCTAAAACGGCATTTACTTGCACCAAATATAGGTCGATTGAATCTTGGAGCTGCACAAAATTAGGTTTTTTTAACACATCTAAACGATCTTTCGCACGTAGAATAGAAATACTCTGTAACACCTCCTCACCCCTGACCCAAACAGAATCGTTTAAGAAAAAAGATTTAAACTGAATCGAAATCGAGTCAAGATGGGATTGATCATTGTCATTAAACCTAACAAACCTTTTCTTTACCTCGTTTAAACCTTCGTAATCCGCATTAAGTTTGATATAACGCAATTTAATTAAAGGTTCATTTAGATTAAAACTTGATTTGTTTTCTTCATATACAGCGTGCGCTTGTTCGTTGGTCACGACTGTGTCCATTTCTCGATCAACAAGAGCTTCTATGTAAGCATTGATATATAATTCGGTGCGATACTGATCTACGAGTGACTCCAAATCTTGCTGGCTGCTTGTTTCTAAGTTATAAGTTGCCAAATCAAAAAGCAGTTCATCAGTAGCCCACGAGTATATAAAGTGAGACATCCATTGAAGACTATCCTCTTCAGACAAACCCAACGGCATATTTTCCTCAGCATCCGATTTTGCTAGAACTTCACTTTTAACTCTGGCCAAAACCATTGATCCGTCTTGAGTACCTATTTCGCTGCAAGATGACAATAAGACCATTAAAAAACCAAGCACGAGTGTAACCTTCATAACAAATGTCGTTTCCTTCATTTATCCATATTTAACAATTCTTGTTTAAGCTCGTTCCAAATATCCTTATTCACAGTTACTTTAAATTTATTAGTTAAAGATTCAATCCATTTCTTTTCCAATTTCTCTTGAAAAATAACCACGTCTTCATTGTTTTCGGGAAATTTATTCCAAATATTGTTCTGCATCACATCGAACAACAGCAATCCCTCACGGTATTCATTTAGTAAGAATTTGAATTCAGGAAAACGCGACCCTAACTCAGACTGATATGTCACATACATTTGACGATTGACAAAATTTTTATAACCATCGTTTAGTAATCGATCAATAGGCCATGACGCATCATAGCGCTTTTTATTCGACAGTAGGTAATTGACAAAATTACTCAAATATACTTTTTGATCAGCAATGATGAACAAAACCTGATCTTGAGGTAAATCAACAGGCGGGGACCAGTTATCGGTAAAAAAAGACTCGTTGATCACTCTTAGTAAATAATCATTTTGCGGATTGATGTAATTTAACTGGTATAAATTTATTAGTTTTTCATAAAAAGCTTCATTAATTTTCAAAGACCGTCCATCTCTTTTAATTCGATTCTCAATATCTGATTTAATCATTTCAAAGGATTCTATTTGTTTGACATCCAACAACTTAACGATATGCCATCCAAATTCAGTCTGAAAAGGTTTAGAAAAAGATCCGATTTGAGTTAAACTGAAACATTCATTTTCAAAAATATCGGAGGCCAATTGTCCTCTTCGAAAAAATTCTAACCGTCCACCTTTTCCCGAGGACTGTTTGTCATCAGAAAATGTTTTAGCCAATTCCGAAAAATCTTCACCAGTTTTTAGCCTTTGATACAACATTTGAATCTCTTCGCTTGACGGCAACGTGTCCTTCGGTTGATCGGAGAGTAAAATGTGAGCCACTTGAACATCACCCTTGAATTTAGCGCGATCATGTACCTTCAAAACGTGGTATCCAAATTTGGTTTTAAAAGGTTTAGATACTAGTCCTACAGCAGTGTTATAAGCCATTGTCTCAAAGTCATAATCCATTTTAAAAGCTGAAAAATAGCCTAAGTCTTCAACAAAAACAGTTTGACCGTTATGAAATTGATTCCTCAAGTCCTCAAATGTCATTTCTGATAGTCGTTTTTCAAACGGAATGATTTCAGCTTTTTCAGCTATGCTGTCTCCTAATCTGACAAGAACGTGAGTCACCTTTAAATCATATTGCATCCGTTCATAAGCTTCATTGAGTAAAGCCTGAGTAACGGTTTGATCCGACAGATAAGAACGCTCTAATTGGGTTTTATAGCCTTTAAATTCTCTTTGGAATTGTGGCTTTTCGTCGAATCCTTGATGCTGGGATTCGATAACCTTAAGTTTAAACGCAATAAAAAGTTCGAGATATTGATCTAATTCTAATGCGGTTGAAACTTGAGTAAGACCTGCATTTTTATTATACATCCACAGAAACTCATCTTCCGATATTTTAATATCATCAATTGAAAATAAAGTTTTAGAATCTTGAACTTGCCCTTGTATTTGCGACACTAAAATTAGGTTCATTAAGGCAAAAACCAAAGTCTTGAATGTTCTCATATTATAACGATCTAGTTGGGTAAAAATAGCAATTATCGTTCAAAACAAAGTGAGAAAGCGAAAGCAAAACAGAATTTATCTGCGAGAGTAATTTGGCGCCTCTTTCGTAATGGTCACATTGTGTGGGTGACTCTCGATAATTCCAGAATTAGTGATTTTAATAAATCGACCTTTCTTTTGGAGGCCTTCAATATTTTCAGAACCGCAATATCCCATACTCGATCTAAGTCCTCCAATAAATTGATGAACCGTTTCGATCAAATCACCTTTGTAAGGTACACGACCTACAATTCCTTCTGGGACAAGTTTTTTTAGATCATCTTCCATATCCTGAAAATAACGGTCTTTACTTCCCTCCTTCATGGCTTCAACACTTCCCATGCCGCGATACGATTTGAATCGTCGACCTTCAAAAATGATGGTTTCACCGGGCGACTCCTTAGTTCCGGCCAACATGCTGCCCAACATGACGCAATCTGCTCCAGCTGCAATGGCCTTTGGAATATCACCTGTATATCTTATACCCCCATCAGCAATAATAGGCACACCTGTCCCTTTAAGAGCTGCTGCCACCTCCATAATAGCTGAGAGCTGAGGAAAGCCAACACCTGCAACGATTCGGGTTGTACAAATCGATCCGGGACCAATTCCAACTTTAACAGCGTCAGCCCCAGCATCTGCCAAATACTTTGCGGCATCACCGGTGGCAATATTTCCAACAATTACATCAATATTAGGAAATTCTTCTTTTATTGCTTTGAGCATTCTTATTACTCCAGCAGAATGCCCATGAGCTGTGTCGATGACTAGCGCATCAACTCCAGCCGCGACAAGAGCAGCAACGCGATCCATACCATCTAAAGCAACACCAACAGCAGCTGCAACGCGCAAACGACCATAATGATCCTTATTGGCGCTTGGCTTTTGAGTTAGCTTGGTGATATCTCTGAAAGTTATTAAACCGACCAAGACCATTTTTTCGTTGACCACTGGAAGCTTTTCAATTTTATTTTGTTGAAGAATGACCTCAGCTTCTTTTAATGAAGTGCCTTCACTAACAGTTACCAAGTTTTCACTTGTCATTACTTCTGTAATAGGACGATTGTCATTATGCTCAAAACGTAAATCACGATTAGTTACAATACCTTGTAAAACGCCATGATCGTCTACAATCGGTATACCGCCGATACTAAATTCGGCCATATTCTGCTTGGCATCACGAACCACTGAACTCAATGGCAATGTTACAGGATCTATGATCATGCCGCTTTCGGCTCGTTTCACTTTACGCACTTTAAGAGCTTGGTCTTCAATGCTCATATTTTTATGAAGTACACCCATGCCACCTTCTTGAGCCATGGCGATGGCCATTTTACTTTCCGTGACGGTATCCATCGCAGCAGATACAATAGGGATATTGAGTGAAATGTTTCTTGAAAGCCGTGATCTAACATCAACCTCACGAGGTAGAATTTCTGAGTAGTTTGGCACCAACAGCACGTCGTCATAGGTTAAACCCTCGCCAATAATTTTATTTGAGTGTGAAGTCATCGCAATTAGATTTAATTGCATGCGAATTTACAACAATTCATTGGTTCGAGCACATTTGAAAGCAAGAAAGTAAGCACTTAATCTATCAGACTAGACTTCAAGTATAAATCTCGGAAAATTAATGTTACTGCTAAAACATAAGAAGCCGTCATAAGAAAACCTGAAATAGCCACAACATAACTAAACCAAGTGACTCCAATCCAAAGTATGAACAAACCACCAAAAGTGAATACAATAGATACAAAAGGCTCTATAATTAAAAGTGTTTTTAACCATTGAGGTGTTTCCGTCAAACTCATCAAAAAACCCACACATCCAAAAATTAGGGCTAACGACAACGTATGCGTGTGAATAATGGTAAGCATTTCTCGACTACTCTTTTTAAATTTCATTTCATACAAATCATCATCCTCTCCCTCGTTACCTATGTATTGCGTCTTAATGCCCTTAATACTGGCATCAGTAGTATTTGAAACAAAACCCAAGCCAGTGAAGAATCCAATGCTCAAAACAAATAAAAAAGCAACAATTAAACATTTTTGTGACTTTGGCAATCGACGAAGTGTTATATTACTATTCATAATACATTGTCATTTAAAAGCAGATTTACTGCACTGAGAACTTGGTTTACCATAATGGTCATTGAGCGGACCGAAATAGTTGCACCTGAAATTGCAGCGACATTTTCGCCAATAACGAACTCTGCCGAAATATCGTTTCCAATAAATTGTTTTAACCAACGTTTGCTAGCGATCTCGCCACCATAATCTTCCCGATATTGAAGTATTTTGACCGATTTGATGATCAATTTAGAATCAAAAAGTATAGCAAAGTCATAAACATCTGTCTTACTAGGTCCTCTTCCTGTGTAAACAAAACCAATTCTATTACCTTCTGAATCTACTGACATGAAATTATCTATGTTAAAAGACCTTGGTAATTGATCAGCAATATCAGTGAATACTTCAACGGGTTTTAAATCATAGTTTAGCACTGCAAAATTGGCATGTATGAGTTTTTCCAATTTCTTTTGAATAGCTGACGGAGGCGCAGAAGCACCAATCCAAAGAAATGAAACTGCGAAAACAAATAGTTTTTTTCTAATCATAATCAATACCAAAAGCCTAGGCCTAAATTAAATTGTTTTGAGTTAATACTGTTAGCAACTTGCTGCCATTGAAAATCTGTTTTAAAAACAACGCCACGGCTCAAAGCCATTCCTAGACCAGTTATTATAATTTTTCTGTGGTAACTGTCATTCCTAATAATACCATCAACAAACGCATGCGTATCAAAGTTTTCGTAGCGGGTAAATGCGGTCAATGATCGGTTTTTTCCAAAATCGAAAATGCGATAACCAGCCTCAAGATACCAGCCACGCATTCCTGCACCTAAGTCTGTGTCGTATCGGTTGTTGTAGTTCTGAGTATCCGATAATTCGGCATATATAAATTGGCCTCTAGCTGAAAATGGTCCATTAGAATAACGTGCATCTAAACCTAACATCGAGAGACCAACATCAGCGCCTTCAGTATCCATTATTTGATAATCAGACTGGGTCCTACCATGATAAAGGGATAATCCTAGTCGAAAATTATTAAAACCATAATGATCTATTTTCGCAGAAAAGTTTGGACTATTAATGATCGATTTGCCACCTTTTTGACGACCATTTCGAAGTCCGTTATTGCCGTTAAGAACCTTTCCATTGGTAACCGATGAAAAACCATTGACAACATACAACTGATATCTAAGACCGATATTATCGAAACGACCAGCTATTCCGCCGCCTATTTCACGCCATGTTGTTGGCACCAAATATGTGTCTAATGCTGGACGACTAACTCCGTTAAAAGTGGTTGGTTCATGAAATTCATTGATAATACCCATCGGAATAAGCAACAAACCTGCACGGAGGTTTAACGCATCAGAAATATTATAGTTCGCAAAAGCTTGTTCAACATAGAGCTCGGTTGTATGCTCCATTTCAATTTCAGTAATGAACTGAACAGCTTCATCAAAACGGTAGCCAAGTAAAAGAACCATCCGATGAACATCCAAAAGTCCATTTTGATATTGTGGCTTCAAATATTCAACTTCACCATACATGCCAATAGTTAGAGGAT
This sequence comes from uncultured Flavobacteriaceae bacterium, assembly GCA_943788695.1. Classification (GTDB taxonomy): domain Bacteria; phylum Bacteroidota; class Bacteroidia; order Flavobacteriales; family Flavobacteriaceae; genus JALRKI01. The sequence continues at coordinate 994,273 of CALSRG010000001.1, read as the reverse complement.
TCTGAGAGGAACTTGACATGAGGGTTTGAGCGGCATTTCTTTGAACAAAAGGCAATGTGTCGCCCGCCATAATTGGATTTTGAGCTGTCGAACAAACAGTCAATAAACATATGAAGAGTAAGAAGATATTTGATTTAATAAACATTTAAACTTATTTAGAATAAATAAAGATAATCGAATTCAAATTTAAAACGAAGTTCTAAATGTTACAAGTTATTTAGATTTAATTTAAATAAAATTATTTGTAAGGCTTAAAAATTTCTAATGCAGCATTATAGGCTCGCTCAAAACGATGTGGCGCTACATTTATTTCTGCTTTAGCCTTTGTAAAAAAAGAAACCAACTTTTCGGTCGGCATATTTCCAGTTAAATGATCCATTGCCATAGGACATCCTCCAATACCCATAATAGCGCCATCGAAACGACGACATCCTGCGGTGTAGGCCGCTTCAATTTTATCATACCACTCTGAAGGTCGGGTATGGAAATGGGCACCAAATTCAATATCTGGATATAATGCAATGAGATGTTTAAACAACAGAGTAACGCTATTAGGCGTAGCCACACCGACCGTATCACTCAGTGAAATGATTTTAATACCCATTTGAGTTAGTTTTTCAATCCATTCAGAAACAATCTCCAGACTCCAAGTATCGCCATAAGGGTTGCCAAACCCCATTGATAAATAAACCACAACCTTTTTACCTGCCTGAGCTGTAAGCTTTAAAATTTGTGACAAAACAACAACAGACTCCTCAATTGACTTATGTGTATTTCTCATTTGAAAGTTTTCTGAAATAGAAAAAGGAAATCCCAAATAATCGACCTTACTAAACGACAAAGCCTCTTCTGCCCCTCTTAAATTAGCCACAATTACCAGCAATTTACTTTGGGTTGGAAAACCAGTAATTGCATTCAAAACATCGGCAGTATCAGCCATTTGAGGAATGGATTTTGGAGACACAAAACTTCCAATATCAATAGTGTCAAAGCCTACCAGAAGAAGACTTTTTAAATATGAAATTTTATCTGGTGTTGGTATAAAAGTGCGAATGCCTTGCATGGCATCTCTTGGGCATTCTATTATTTTAACCTGCTCCGCCACAATAAATATTAGGAGGTTCGGACGAGAATAGCCTTGTTAATGGCTTTTATTAGACTGGGGCCTTCGTAAATAAAACCAGTATAAATTTGTAAAAGAGATGCGCCTGCATCCAGTTTTTCTAGTGCATCTTGAACCGAATGGATACCACCAACACCAATAATTGGAAAACTATTTTTACTCTTGGCAGATAAATAACGAATGACCTCCGTTGATCTTTGTGATAATGGTTTGCCACTCAATCCACCAATTTCATCTTTATTTTTTGATGTCAAACCATCTCTATAAATTGTTGTATTTGTTGCGATAACTCCATCGATCTGAGTATCATCAATAATCTGAACAATATCATCGAGTTGTTCATTTGTCAAATCAGGTGCAATTTTTAATAAAATTGGCTTCGGGGTAGATTTCATAGAATTACTCGCTTTTAATGCACTTAACAAGGCTGTCAGAGGTTCTCGATCTTGGAGAGCTCTAAGATTTGGTGTGTTTGGAGAACTTACATTTACAACAAAGTAATCCACAAAAGGAAAAAGTGCGTCAAAACAAATATTGTAATCTTCAAGAGCATCCTCATTTGCGGTCAATTTGTTTTTGCCAATATTCCCACCAATTAAAACACCCTTGTTAAACTTCAGACGTTTTACAGCATTTTCAACACCAATATTATTAAAACCCATACGATTGATTATAGCATGATCAGACTTCAATCTAAACAATCGTTTTTTGGGATTACCCTTCTGCCCTTTTGGTGTCAAAGTCCCTATCTCTATAAATCCGAATCCAAAATTTGACAATTCTCTAAAAAGTTTCGCGTCTTTATCAAATCCTGCGGCTAGTCCAACGGGATTCTTAAAAGTCAGTCCAAAAACCTTTCGCTGAAGTCTAATATCATCAAGCACAAAGTAGTGTTTTAAAATTAATTTAACGCCCGGAATAAAGTGCATTAACTTGATCATTTTAAACGAAAATTGATGCACCGCTTCTGGATCGAAGCAAAAAAGGAAAGGACGGATTAATTTTTTATACATATAATAAAATCACTCGAACAAAGGTACTTGAATCGATCAAACTAAAAAAGCTCAACTAGCTATTGATTGTTGAATGTTATAAAGTATTTTTGACATCATATCAACAATTGTTTAATCATGACAAATCAAGCGCTTCTTCAACGGTTTTTAAAATACGTTAAAATTGATACTGAATCAGATCCCACGTCAAATAGCACTCCGAGTACTTCAAAACAATGGGATTTAGCCCAATTACTCTTTGAAGAATTACAGCAAATAGGTATGACTGAGGTTACTATTGATGACAATGCATATGTCATGGCAACCCTAGATTCCAATGTAAATTATAATGTGCCAACCATTGGTTTTGTATCTCATTTCGATACCACACCAGATTTTACTGGTGCTCATGTTAACCCTCAGATCATAGAAAATTATGACGGTCTACCTATTCCTTTGAAAGGGGTTCCTAACCTTTTTTTGTCACCAGAAGAATTTGATGATTTATTGCTTTACAAGGGTCAGACACTTGTTACTACAGATGGCACGACATTACTTGGTGCAGATGACAAAGCAGGAATTACTGAAATAATCTGTGCTATGGAGCACTTGATAAAAAACCCTCAGATCAAACATGGGAAAATTAGAGTGTGTTTTACTCCAGATGAAGAGATTGGACGCGGAGCACATAAATTTGATGTCAAACAATTTGGAGCGGAATGGGCTTATACCATGGACGGCAGTCAGATTGGAGAATTAGAATATGAGAATTTTAATGCAGCCGAGTGCAAAGTAAATTTTAAAGGAAAGATTGTTCACCCTGGTTATGCTAAAGGCAAAATGGAAAACGCTCTTTATTACGCCACAGCATTTATTAATGCTTTACCACGAACGGAGACACCAGAGGAAACCGATGGCTACGAAGGTTTTTTTCATCTGACTAAGTGCCAAGGAAGCGTTGATAGTGCCGAACTAAACTATATTATAAGAGATCATGATTTTGAAAAGTTTGTCAACAGAAAGCAACAATTGCAACAAGTTGCAGATGACCTAAACCAAAAGTATGGAAAAGTCATTGTGACACTTGAAATCAATGATCAGTATTTCAATATGAAATCTAAAATTGAACCCGTTATGTTTATTGTTGATATTGCCGAAGAAGCCATGAGGCAAGAGGGTATTGAGCCATTAATCAAGCCAATACGCGGTGGAACAGACGGTTCACAACTGAGTTATATGGGACTTCCCTGCCCTAACATTTTTGCTGGGGGACATAATTTTCACGGACGCTACGAGTACGTACCTGTTGAAAGTATGCAAAAAGCAATGGCGGTCATCTGCAAAATTGCAGAACTGACCGCCATTAAATTTAATAAATAAGAATACTACCGTTACTCTGCAGCTGGCGTGTTAGCTTTTTGGCTCATTTCCATGGAAATGGCTGAAACCTCGAAACGGATTTTACCCGCCATAGTATCTAGAACACAAGTCCCATTTTTACTAAGCTCTGCAACTTTTCCGTGCATGCCACTTTTAGTTACTACTTTGTCTCCTTTTTTAATATCTGCCGAGAACTGTCTTTCCTTTTTAGCACGACGCATCTGTGGTGCAATCATAAAGAAATACAAAACCGCAAACATTAAAATAAACGGTGCAAATTGACTTAATCCTTCCATAATTTATTGAATAACAGAAGGGCTCAATTGAGGCGTAGCAGTAGCATTGCCATCAGGCTTAATAAAAGCTGATATCTTTACAGCCTCGCGACCTGCCTCAGTATTTGTGGTTAAAGTTATTGACTTGGTCACTTTATTCGCTCCTTTACCATTAAAATTAACAGTAAACTGCGCAGTCGCACCAGGTGCTAAGGGATCTTTACTCCAATTTTGGGGTACCGTGCAACCACAAGTGCTTTTGATGTCTGTGACAACCAAAGGCGCACGACCAACATTGGTGTAAGTAAAAACTGTTGACACAGGAGTTCCGTTGACTATTTCTCCAAAATCATGTTCAGTTTCATTAAACTCGATAGCAGGATAAACAATTTCTTGAGAATCGCGCTCAGCGGCAACGACAACATTGTCTGGGTTTACTTTTGATGCAGCATTATCTTTACATGAACTAACAAAAACAGACAAAGCAATAGCGGAAAGAAGAGATAATCTTTTCATTTTTATAGATATATTTTCAATTAAACGAGTGTAAATTTAGTGATTTTTTTTAGAGCAAACCACGCCCAATTTTGTTCAAATTATTGGATGACATATATTCTTTTACAATCTTATCTAAAATACCGTTGATAAATGTGCTACTTTTTGGTGTAGAGAACTCTTTAGCTAACTCGATATATTCATTAATAGTTACTTTAAAAGGCAACTGTGGAAATTCTTTAAATTCGCAAATGGCCATGCGAAGCAATATCATATCCAATTGAGCGATACGTTCTTGATCCCAATTTTCAGTTTTCTCAGCAACCTCTTCTTGATAAGCACTCCCATTTAAAATGGTTTTTGTCAGTAAATCGATAGCGTATTTTTCATCTTCTGAATCATTAAAAAGATCAACCATAAAATAATCTTCAGCCAATGGCAATTTAGCTTTGGCAAGTCGCTTTAAAAATAAAGTGTTTACCACTGGAATATCAACATCCCACGTTAGCTTATAATCACATAAAAAATCATGCAGTTTTTCGTTTGGAGCGATGACGTTCTTAAAAAGCGAAACAACTAATACCCGATCATCTTCGAATTCCATTTTTTTTGAAGATAACGACTCATTAAAAAAGTCATCGGTCCAAATAGATTTAAACACTAAATCGACATACTCAGGATGGTTTTTCCATAAATCGATATACTTGTTGCTCATTTCAGATTCAACCAGTTCATTCTTTACTAAATGAATAAGGATTTGATTGTTCACCAAATCTTCACAAAGTTTATGTTCACGCTCTTGCAGAATATGCTTTTGTTCATAAAACTGAAGCTGTCTGCTTGCCTTTTTATGAATGGCTACCAAAAGACTCATTTGAAGCAAATAGTAATCATAAATCCCTGCCAAACTATCCTCCAAGAGAGACTTTGCTTTGACTACATTAGCTTGTTCCCCTTCACTATTAGCGAAAAGAAGCTGCATCACTTTGGTGCGAATGTGCCTTCTAGTTAGAAGACTTTGTTGGTTTGTTGACATTTAGGCTTTGGTATGAGATTTTGGTTGTTTTGCCTGTGCAATTCTTTCATTCGCCATTTTCATTGCAGCTGTATTAGGAGTTATATTCTCATCTCTCGACCGCTCTAAAATTTTAGTCGTAGTATTATAAATATTTTTAGTTTTGGTCATGATCTCTTGACGACCATAGCCTTCAAGTTCAGCAAAAACATTAATAATTCCACCAGCGTTAATCAAGAAATCTGGAGCGTAAATGATTCCTCGAGACATTAATTCTTGACCATGCTTAGCAGCGTTAGCCAACTGATTGTTGGCAGCGCCAGCTACGATATCCGCTTGCAATTTAGAGGCAGAATAATCATTTATAGTAGCTCCTAAAGCACATGGCGCATAGATATCCATTTTGAGCGCACAAATATCTGAACCTGAAAAAATGGCAGCACCATATCTGTCACTTATCAATTTTAGTCTTTCTTGATCAATATCGGTAATCATAACTTTTGCACCTTCATTTGTTAGATGCTCTACAAGTGCTTCTCCCACATGGCCTACACCTTCTACCAAAATACTTTTACCCTCAAGTACATCTGATCCATATTTGAAACATGCAGCAGATTTCATGCCCATGTAAACACCATAAGCGGTAATTGGGGATGGATTTCCAGCACCGCCTCGAGATTCAGAAATACCCGTTACGTAGGGTGTATAATCTCTTATAGTATCCATGTCTTCGGTTTCCATACCCATATCTTCTGCAGTAATGTACGCACCGCTTAAGCCATGAACAAATTCCGCAAAACGTTTCATTAATTCTGGTGTTTTGTCTTTTTTTGGGTCACCAATAATAACCGCCTTACCCCCACCTAAGTTCAGTCCAGTAATCGCAGATTTATAAGTCATTCCGCGCGACAATCGGAGCACATCAGTGATGGCTTCTTGTTCATTTTTATAGGGACGCATTCTGGTTCCACCGAGGGCAGGTCCAAGAGTGGTATTATGGATACCAATTATTGCCTTCAAACCAGTATCTTTGTCTGTGCAAAAAACAATTTGCTCGTGATTATCAAATGAGTCATGTCCAAAGACGGGACCATCGGTTTGATATTGAGAATCAATTTTTGAAATCATCATGTCAAATAAATTACGGAAAAATGGTCATAGTCATTTTCCGCTGCAAAAGTAAAACTTTATTAACGGTTGCGCAAAGGTTTATTTATGGGTCTTTAACCGCCTGAACAATTTTAAAATTAGCATGAAGGCTCTCTTTTATTTGAATTCCTATTTTCTTAAATACAAATGGTCTATGCTTTTTGGTATTCTGATCACTATAGTTGCTAAAATATTTTCTTTATTCACTCCAAAATTAATTGGAAACCTTGTTGATGTTATCTCAAATTACATGTCCTCTGATCGGTCAGAAGTTACTCAATTCAAAGCTGATCTTACTCAAAATATTGCTCTATTAGTGGCTGCAGCTTTGTTGGCTGGAATATTTACATTTTTTATGAGACAAACCATTATCAATGTGTCCAGATATATTGAATATGATTTAAAAAATGAAATTTATGCTCAATATCAAAAACTATCATTGAGTTTTTACAAAACCAACCGCACTGGAGATTTAATGAGTCGAATAAGTGAGGATGTTAGTAAAGTAAGGATGTATGTTGGTCCTGCGATCATGTACACTATGAATATGGTTACTTTATTTATTGTAGCTTTTATAAATATGTATAATAAAGCACCTTCACTAACACTTTATATTATCATTCCATTGCCTTTACTCTCAGCAAGTATTTATTACTTAAGCAAGATGATTCATATAAGAAGTACTGAGGTTCAGCAATATTTATCAACTTTATCGGCCTATACTCAAGAAGCATTTAGCGGTATAGCGATATTGAAATCATATGCTATTGAGTCGTTATCAAATGAAGAATTTCAGTCTCTCGCCAATACGCAAAGAGACAAACAGATTAATTTAACCAAGGTGCAGGCTTTATTTTTTCCATTGATGCTGCTTCTTATCGGATGTAGTAATATTTTAGTTCTTTATGTTGGAGGAAAACAATACATGAACGGTACTATAACAGAATTCGGAACCATTGTTGAATTTTTAATTTATGTCAATATGCTGACCTGGCCTGTAGCCACTCTAGGCTGGGTAACCTCAATTGTTCAGCAAGCAGAAGCCTCACAGCAAAGAATCAATGATTTTTTATTGGTAGAGCCAAGTGTTCAAAACCCAATTAATGAGTCATTTCAAATCAAAGGACAAATTCGATTCGACAAAGTTCACTTTACATATCCCGATACTAAGATTAAAGCTATTAATAACCTCAGTTTTTCAATAGATGCCGGAGAGACACTTGCAATCATTGGTAAAACCGGATCAGGAAAATCATCTATTTTAGATTTAATTACACGGCTTTACGACCCTGACTCGGGAACTGTTTACATTGACGAACAAGATGTTTCAAAAGTCAACCTATCTGATCTTAGAAGTCAGATTGGATATGTTACGCAGGAAGCATTTTTGTTTTCCGATAGTATAAGAAATAACATCCGCTTTGGTCGTTTATCTGCCTCTGATAATGACATCATAGAAGCTGCCAAAATAGCAGACTTGCATAATAATATATCCTCATTTGCTAAAGGTTATGATACTTTACTTGGGGAAAGGGGTGTTACACTCTCAGGCGGACAAAAGCAACGAATGTCCATTGCGAGATCTGTCGTGAAAAACCCAACAATTTTACTACTCGACGATTGCTTATCTGCAGTAGACACAAAAACTGAAGAAAGGATTTTAAAAAGATTAAAACCCATTATCCAAGCGAAAACAACCATTATTGTATCACATCGCATATCTTCAATTAAAAATGCCGATCATATATTAGTTGTTGAAGATGGTACAGTCGTTCAAAGTGGAAAGCATAAAGATCTTGTGAATAGTAAAGGGTATTATCAATTGATTTATATGGAACAACACCCCTAAGTTGGTATTTGGAAAATAATGGCAAATCATCAGATGGCGGATTTTTTTTTATACATTTGAGAAACATAGTTAATTGATAGTGAAAATGGAAAATGAAGCAATTTATTCAAAAGTATTGCGAGCTGGTCGTCGTACTTATTTTTTTGATGTTAGAGAAACAAAAGCCGGAGAGCATTTTATAACCATCACTGAGAGTAAAAAATTTACAAACGATGATGGGAGCTTTCATTTTAAAAAGCATAAAATCTATCTATATAAAGAGGACATGACCGAATTTCAAGAATTGCTTGCAGAATCATTACAATTTATTGACAAATCAAATAAAAGAGACGTTAAAGAAGCAACAATTGAAACCGATGAGCCTTTGAATAACGGAACAAGTCAATTTACTGATGTTGATTTTGATGACATTTAATTCTCACCTATAATTTCTTAAAATATACTTATGCGACTATTTTTTCTTGGACTTTTGATGATTGCTGGACAAACGTTTGGTCAAACTTCCATCACATCGTCATATTATCTTCCTCAAGATATCAACTATGACCAAAGTATTCCCACCCCAAAATCTGTTATAGGACATGAGGTTGGCGAGTGGCATGTTACCCATGACAAATTGGTTCAATATATGTACGCCCTTGCAGCGGCATCTAACAGAATTTCCATTGTCAGTAGAGGAAAAACTTTTGAAGACAGACCTTTGCTGTTACTAACCATTACCTCTCCAGACAATCACAAAAATATAGAGTCCATTCAGTCTAATCACATTAGGAAAACAAATGAGAATGTCGATGAAAGTGACTATTCGAACGCACCTATTGTGGTCTACCAAGGATTTTCCATTCATGGAAATGAACCAAGTGGTTCAAATGCAGCCTTAATGGTGGCTTACTATTTAGCTGCAGCCCAAGGTGATAAAATTGACAATTTATTAAAGAACGTGGTAATCCTTTTTGATCCTTCATTCAATCCTGATGGTTTGCAGCGTTTTGCATATTGGGCCAACACTAATAGAAATAAAAATCTTACCGCAGATAGTAATGACAGAGAATATAGCGAAGTATGGCCAGGAGGTCGAACTAACCATTACTGGTTTGACATGAATCGTGATTGGCTTCCAGTTCAACTTCCAGAGTCGAGAGCACGTATAACAACCTTTCATGATTGGTTGCCAAATATTTTAACGGATCATCATGAAATGGGTACAAATTCTACCTTTTTCTTTCAACCAGGTATACCAGAACGCACACATCCCCTAACGCCCGATATGAATCAAAAGCTTACAAGAAAAATTGGTACTTTTCATGCTGCGGCATTGGATCAAATTGGATCCTTATATTATTCCGAAGAAAATTATGACGACTTCTATTATGGCAAAGGATCTACGTTTCCAGATATTAATGGAAGTGTTGGAATATTATTTGAACAAGCCAGTTCACGAGGGCATATTCAAGAAAGTGATAACGGCTTGTTAACCTTTCCTTTTACCATTCGAAATCAATTTACCGCTGCTCTGTCCACACTCGATGCAGCAGTCTCCATGCGTCAAGAAATGTTGAACTATCAATATGATTTTTTCAAATCGAGAAGAGATCAAATTCATAGCGCAAAAACCAATGCTTATATTGTTGGAGATGACAAGGATGTCTCTAAAATGTATCATTTTTTAGACATTCTTGAAAAGCATAAAATAACGGTACACGAGTTGGCGAAAGATGCAACGATTGATGGAAAAAACTTTAAGTCTGGAAAGAGTTATATTATTCCAAAAGATCAAAAAAACGAAGCGCTATTGAATGCCATGTTCGAAAAACGAACTACTTTTCAAGACAGCTTATTCTACGACATTTCTGCGTGGAGTTTTCCTTTGGCCTTCGATTTGAATTTTTCGGAACAAGCCAATACTAAAATGGCAGGAAACAAAATTGAGAAAGTTATTCTTTCAGATGGGACAATAAGCTCCAAAAGCAATTATGCTTATTTGTTTGAATGGCACGATTATTATGCGCCAAAACTAGCTTACCGACTACTAAAATCTGGTGTTCGGATCAAAGTTGGCAATGCACCATTTGGTCAAAATGGAACCAATTTTGATTATGGCACAATTATGATTCCCTCTCAAAATCAGAGCATGTCATCTGATGAATTATATCAAATTTTATCTTCTGCATTAAAAGGAATTCCAGTAAGTGTTACTGGTGTTTCGACTGGTACAACAAAAGGGATTGATTTGGGAAGTGGTGAATTTAGTACACTGAAATTGCCTCGAATCGGTCTATTTGTAGGTGCAGGAGTAAGCCCATATGATGCTGGTGAAATGTGGCATATGTTAGATCAACGTTTTGATATTCCAATCAGCAAATTAGATGTCAATAATCTATCGAGAATGGATCTCAGCAAATACGATGTTATTATCGGAGCAAGTATGAGAGACGTGTTAAGCGATAGTGCTCAAAAAAATCTCAAATCTTGGATCGAAAATGGCGGAACCTTTATTGCTTATGGATCAACTTTGAGATGGCTTGCCAACAAAGAGTGGTTGAAGGTCAAATTCAAATCCGTTCCACTTGTTGCAAAAAATATAAGTTTCGATCAACGCTCAAACTTTCAAGGTGCACAAGTTATTGGAGGTGCTATTTTTAATACGAAAATTGACCGTTCTCACCCAATTAATTATGGTTTGAGAAGGGATGAATTGGCTGTCTTTAGAAATAACACCATTTTCATGGAAGCCGATAATAACAGTTATAACAATCCAATACAATATACGGATGCTCCTTTATTGAGTGGTTATATTTCGACTTCTAATCTTGACAGCTTGAAAGGAACGTCAGCATTAAAAATTCAAAGAATGGGCTCTGGAAAAATTGTTGGAATTGTGAACAATACAACTTTTAGGGCATTTTGGTTCGGAACAAACAAAATATTATTAAACAGTATCTTTTTTAGAGAAGAATTTTAGTCCTAAGCAACCGGACTACCATTTGGCACTGAAGATTCCGGTGCTAAAAGAACCACGCCTTGGCCTCCTAAAACACCCATGACAAGACATTGGCTTTGGAAATCAGCTATTTTGCGAGACGGAATGTTGACTAAGGCTATAATTTGACGGTTTATGAGTTCTGACTTCCTATACAATGCAGTGATTTGAGCAGAGGATTTCTTTAAACCTATATCCCCAAAATCAATTGTCAGTTGATAAGCTGGTTTATGCGCTTTATTAAAATCAACGACCTCAGTAATAGTACCAATGCGAATATCTAAGGCTTGAAACTGGTCAAAGGAAATGCTTGTTTTCATGTGGGGAAGTTACAATTATTTGCGATATTTGGTAATCATCAAAACACACTATGGCACGTACACCTTCAAATATGTTACCTTTAGGCACAACAGCACCTGAGTTCAGTTTAAGAGACACCGTTAGTAACAAAGCAATGTCATTTAACGACATCAAAGGAAGTCATGGTACTGTAGTGTTTTTTATCTGTAATCATTGTCCATTCGTTATACATGTAAATGACACTTTGGTTGCATTAGCCAATGAGTTTAGCTCAAAAGGTATTAGGTTTGTAGGTGTTTCAAGTAATGACGTTGAAAATTATCCCCAAGATGGACCAGCAGAGATGAAAGCCCATGCCGCAGCAGCAGGCTATCCGTTCCCGTATTTATACGATGAAACACAAGAAGTCGCTAAAGCGTATGACGCTGCATGTACCCCAGATATTTATTTATTTGATAACGCTCAAAAACTTGTTTATCGCGGACAACTTGATGATTCGAGACCTGGCAACCATATACCATCAGATGGTTCTGATTTAAAAGCAGCCATTTCGGCACTTCTGAAGCAAGAACCACCTTTAAACATTCAAAAACCAAGTATTGGATGTAATATTAAATGGAAGTCTTAAGACTTCGCATCCATTAATTCGACATCAAATACTAGAATGGCGTCAGGTGGAATAACTCCTCCTGCTCCTCTTGCGCCATAACCTAAGTCACTTGGTATAACAAATCTTGCTTTATCACCGATGCTCAAAAGTGCTAAGCCTTCGTCCCAACCCCTTATTACTTGACCTTGACCAAGAATAAAATCAATTGGTTCATTTCGTTTGTATGAAGAATCAAAAATAGTACCATCGGCTAATTGACCCTTATAATGAACCGAGACAGTATCGCCAGATTTAGCCTGTTTACCGCTTCCCTTTTGAATGATTTGATAACGTAATCCTGAAGCTGTTTGTTCGAATCCCTTAGCTAGGGCATCCATCTGAGCAAGCTTTGCTAAACGTTCGGCTTCAATACGTTTAACTCTGGATCCTTCAAAAGTTCTAAAGGCCTCAACCGCATTAAATGCTTTAGCTGCTGCACCAATGCGTTCAATTGTAATTTTTTTAATTTGGTCATCTTGACCAATAGCATTAATAACAGCCATACCTTTAACGACTTTTCCAAAAACAGTATGTTTGCCATCTAGCCATGGTGTGTCAACATGCGTAATAAAAAATTGACTTCCATTTGTTCCTGGTCCTGCATTTGCCATTGATAAAATACCAGGAACATCATGCTTTAAATCAGGATGAAATTCATCGTCAAATTGATAGCCCGGGTTTCCATTACCAGTACCTAAAGGACATCCTCCTTGGATCATAAATTCCGGAATAACACGATGGAATTTTAGCCCATCGTAATAAGGAATTCCTTGATTTTTGACCGAATTTTCTATTTGACCTTCTGCAAGGGCAACGAAATTACCCACGGTTCCGGGTGTTTTTTCAAATTCTAAGGAAACGGTAATTTTACCACTACTGGTTTCAATATGTGCTAAAAGCTCTGACATCTTTATAAAGTTTTGCGCGAAGATAAAAAATCGTAAAGGCTTAGTGACCTAATTCACTGATAAATTTTAGTCTAAAAATGCGCAGCTCTTCAATATCGTACTCTCCATCAAATTCTGACACCGCATCATCAATTTCTTCAGATTCAGACTCTAAAAAATATGCTTCTAAGTCTTCTATTTGATCTTCATCAAACAATTCCTCAATACAATAGTCAATATTCAACTTTGTGCCAGAATTTACAATAGACTCCAATTCGGTAATGAAGTCAATCATTTTCATTCCTTTCGCGCCAGCGATATCTTCGAATGGTAACTTTCGGTCAATGCTTTGAATGATGAATAATTTTAGGCCAGAATTGGTACCTGTTGATTTTACCAACATATCCTGAGCTCTTTCGATATCGTTCTCTTCAACATATTGAGCAATAAGGGATATGAATTCTGCACCATATTTTTTTGCTTTACCCTCACCAACACCATGAACTTGAGTAAGTTCTTCTATGGTAATTGGATATTTTATCGACATGTCATCAATTGACGAATCTTGAAAAACGACATAAGGAGGAATCTCTTTAGATTTTGCGATTTTCTTCCGTAAATCCTTTAACATTTTAACCAATACCGCATCACCACCAGATTTGACACGATTTACGGCGTCAAATAGACCAGAACCATAGTCTTGAGGTTCACTCATTTTAAATTCTCCAGGTTGTTTTAAAAAGTTTCTACCTTGATCTGACAATTTAATAACGCCATAAGTTTCAATATCTTTACGCAAAAGACCGTCAATAAGAAGTTGCCGAATGAGGGCAGTCCAATAAAAATTCTCATGATTTTTACCTTTTCCAAAATAATCGGATTCATGAGCACGGTGCGACTTAATTAGAGCGTTTTCTTTACCAATAAGCACATTGACTAAATCTTTTAATTTGTATTTTTCGTAAGTATGATCAACTGTTTGGAGCACTAAAAGAGCATCCTTTCCTGCTTCAAGAAGTTTTTTAGGAAAACGAATATTATCGTCCATATCACCACCTGCACCTGTTTCATTGTCAAAATTTTCACCAAAATAGTGCAGAATGAATTTTCTTCTTGAAATTGTAGTCTCTGCATAAGCAATCACCTCATTTAAAAGCGCCATACCAATTTCTTGCTCAGATACAGGTTTGCCCGACATGAATTTTTCCAACTTCTCAATATCCTGATAACTGTAAAATGACAAACAATGCCCTTCACCCCCATCACGACCAGCTCTACCCGTTTCTTGATAATAACTCTCAATACTTTTTGGCATATCATTGTGAATGACGAACCTAACGTCTGGCTTATCGATTCCCATACCAAATGCTATTGTAGCAACAACAACATCTGTATCTTCCATCAAAAACATATCTTGATGTCTCACTCGTGTCTTACTATCAAGTCCTGCATGATAAGCAACGGCTTTAATACCATTCACTTGCAGAACTTGAGCTAATTCCTCTACCCGCTTTCGGCTTAAACAATAAATGATTCCTGATTTGCCCTCATTCTGCTTAACGAATCGAATGATATCACCATCGACATCCTTGGTTTTTGGACGTACCTCGTAATATAAATTTGGTCGATTGAATGAATCTTTAAAAACTGAAGCATTAGAAATATGTAAATTCTTAATTATATCCTGCTGCACCTTAGGAGTGGCAGTTGCGGTAACTGCAATAATTGGTACTTTCGGCGCAATTTGATCAATAATGGGTCTTAAGTTGCGATATTCTGGTCTAAAATCATGACCCCATTCGCTAATACAATGCGCTTCATCAATAGCTAAGAACGAAATTTTTACAGTTTTTAAAAATTCGATATTATCCTCCTTAGCCAAGGACTCGGGAGCGACATAAAGTAATTTAGTCACACCACTAATAATATCAGATTTAACATTTTTGATCTCGGTCTTATTCAAAGATGAATTGATTACATGAGCGACTCCGTCATCATTTGAAATCCCTCGTAAAGCATCAACTTGATTTTTCATCAAAGCAATAAGTGGAGAGACTACAATGGCAGTGCCTTCTTGGATCAGCGCTGGCATTTGATAGCATAACGATTTACCCCCGCCTGTTGGCATTATGGCAAATACGTCCTTGCTATCCATAAGACTCTTAATAACCTGCAATTGCATACCTCGAAAAGCATTAAACCCAAAATAACGCTTAAGCGCATCTAACAAAATCTTCTCGGTCATTTAAAAAATGAATTTGTTGTTTTCAATAAAAAAAGACTAAAACCCACTGCAACAGATTGCATTACAATGGCAAAGGCATACATTTTTTTTGTTCTTTTGTATCATTGTTTTAAAAGTAATACTTTTTTATAAGAAATTTTTAATCAAAACAGAAAAAGTTGAATACAAACGAACGCATTCTCGAATTTGCTAAAACTACCTTAGAACTTGAAGGACAATCAGTTCTACAATTAATAAATTATTTAGACGTTGGATTTGCAGAAGCAGTTCAAATGATTTTTAATTCTAAGGGTCGCGTTATTGTAACTGGAGTAGGTAAGAGCGCCATTATTGCCAATAAGATTGTAGCTACTCTAAACTCCACCGGAACACCAGCTATTTATATGCATGCCGCAGATGCCATTCATGGCGACTTAGGATTGGTGCAAAAGTATGATATCGTATTGTGTATTTCTAAAAGTGGCAACACGCCAGAAATAAAGGTTCTCATTCCTTTTATCAAAAAAAGTAAAAATAAATTGATTGGCATGACTGGAAATCCAAACTCTTTTCTCGGTATTCAGAGCGACTATGTATTGAAAACAACTGTTGAAAAAGAAGCTTGTCCGAATGACTTAGCACCAACAACCAGTACAACTGCTCAACTGGCTATGGGAGATGCTGTTGCTGTATCATTACTGCATCTTCGTTCATTTACAAGTAGCGATTTTGCAAAATACCACCCTGGAGGTGCCTTAGGCAAAAAACTGTATTTGAGAGTGGGCGATTTAGCTTCACAAAATAAAATTCCAAAAGTTTCGTCAGATACAAAACTTAAAGATATCATTCTAGAAATTACGGATAAACGATTAGGTCTTACTGCTGTCATTGAAGGAGATTCACTAATAGGTCTTATAACAGATGGCGATTTGAGACGCATGCTTCATAGTAATCCAGATCTGAACAAAGTTATCGCACTAGATATTATGACAAAAAACCCAAAGACAATTGGAGATCAGGAAATGGCCATTACCGCCAAGGACATCATGGAGCAATTTGGTATTTCTCAATTAATCGTTTTGAATGATCAAAAAGTTTATTGTGGTGTCATTCACATGCACGATCTGATCCGCGAAGGACTCATTTAATATAATACCATCATGTCAAATCAAAGCATGTCGTTTTTGGATCACTTGGAGGTATTGCGCTGGCATATCATCCGAAGTCTCGCCGCTGTGGTTATTGCCGGGTGTGCGGCCTTCTTTTTTAAGTCGTTCATTTTTGACGTTATCATTTTTGGACCCAAACAAATCAGTTTCCCTACTTATAAATTACTGTGTAAAGTCGCAACATTTTTTGGGATTGACAGTCAATTTTGCGGTGACGAATTGCCATTTTCAGTTCAAAGTCGCACGATGGCTGGACAATTTTCAGCGCACCTTTGGACCTCCATTACAGTTGGATTTGTAGTTGCATTTCCTTACATTATTTTTGAAATTTGGCGTTTTGTTGCTCCTGGCTTACACAAAAATGAGCGGCGACATGCAAGAGGTTTTATTATTGCGTCCTCACTTCTATTTTTCATAGGCGTATTGTTTGGCTATTATGTCATTTGCCCTCTATCTATAAACTTTTTAGGAACCTACCAGGTTTCCGAACAAGTGCTCAACGAATTTGACCTTAGCTCATATATCGGATTGGTAAGATCATCAAGTTTAGCCTCTGGGTTTATCTTCGAATTACCTATTTTGATCTACTTCTTGACTAAAATTGGATTAGTCACGCCAGACTTTTTGAAAAAATATAGAAAATACGCCTTAGTTATCGTTTTGATTGTAGCAGCAGTCATCACGCCACCAGACGTGACAAGTCAAATTATTGTGGCTATACCCGTAATGATCTTATATCAATTTAGTATTTTATTATCTCGAATGACGTACAAACAAAACAACAGATAGCATGAGTAATTTAGTTAATGATTTTAACGCTTATAGGGAGCGTATGAATGCCGAAATTTTAGCGGACAACAACAAGATTATAAAACGGATTTTTAATCTTGATACGAATGCCTATGCCGAAGGAGCCCTGGATGTACAAACTAAAGAATTGCTTGGATTGGTTGCATCGGCTGTTTTACGTTGTGATGACTGTATAAAATACCACTTAGAAACATCTCATAAATTAGGCTTGACAAAAGAGAAGGTTGTAGAAGCGCTCGGCATTGCAACATTGGTTGGAGGAACCATTGTGATCCCTCATTTACGCAAAGCCTATGAGTTTTGGAATGCTCTCGATTCACATCAGCATGAAAAATAAATCCGTATTTTAGCAGCTCAATACTACCTTTGATGAAACTTCATGCAACACAATTAATGAAATCCTACAGCGGCCGAAAGGTGGTAAAGGATGTTTCTTTGGAAGTAAATCAGGGAGAAATTGTTGGATTATTGGGTCCTAATGGTGCAGGAAAAACCACCAGTTTTTATATGATTGTTGGCCTAATTCGTCCTAACGGGGGTCAAATTTATATTGACGACACAAACATCACCTCATTCCCGATGTACAAAAGGGCTCAAATAGGTATTGGTTATTTGGCGCAAGAGGCTTCTGTTTTTCGAAAATTGAGTGTTGAGGATAATATTTTGAGTGTTTTACAGCTAACCAAATTGTCTAAAAAGGAGCAACAAGATAAGGTTGAAGTGTTACTTGATGAATTTGGATTGAACCACATTCGAAAAAATCGTGGCGATTTATTGTCGGGAGGAGAAAGACGTCGCACAGAGATTGCGCGTGCATTAGCCACTGATCCAAAATTTATTTTATTGGACGAGCCATTTGCAGGCGTCGATCCAGTTGCCGTAGAAGATATTCAAAGAATCGTTGCTCAGTTGACAAAAAAGAACATCGGCATCTTGATTACTGATCATAATGTTCAAGAAACATTAGCCATTACGGATCGTACTTACCTCATGTTTGAAGGAAGTATTCTTAAATATGGTAAACCTGAGGAGTTAGCCGCAGACGAAACGGTGAGACGGGTGTATTTAGGCCAAAACTTTGAATTACGAAAAAAACGACTTGAGTTTTAGTCTTTTTGTGTGCTTCTCTTTTCTTCGATAAGTTTTTTCTGATAGCGACTTTGGACAATATCGATCAGTACTAAAATAGTTATTATAAAATAGAACGTTGTTTTGCTCATTGGAGTAATGGGATTACCGAATAGCGTCAGATGAGAAATGTGACCACCTTCGGTTACTAACATTATCCCAACTATAAAGAGTATAAAAAGACCCAAAACCTCATACATCCTGTTGCGTTCTAAAAAGGAAGTAACATGATCTGACAACCAAATCATCAATATACCGCCAATGACAATGGCTATAGCCATTACCCAAAAAATATCGGTCAATGCCATCGCACTTAAAATTGAATCGAATGAAAAGACTACATTCATAACTACAATCATCGAGGTGACTTTAAGCACACTAGACGTATGAATTTCTGGCTCATTCAAATGATGAATTTTAAAACTAACCATATGCCATATTTCTTTCATGGCAGTATAAATGATAAAAATACCCCCGGCAAAAACAATTAGGCTGTGACCATTTACCGAAGCTTCAATAAGGCCCTCATTGGAGAATTCAAAAAAAGGATCTTGAAAGTATTTTATTAAGTTTATGAGTATGAACAATAGTGCTACACGTAGAGCAATAGCAATTAAAATACCCATTCTACGCACCTTCTTTTGCTGATCTTTTGGTGCCCTCTTAGACTCTAAAGAGATGTACAACAAGTTATCAAATCCTAGCACCGCTTGGAGCATAATTAACATAAAAAGAGTGAACAAATTCTCCATCATTTCGGATAAGTCTTAAAGAGTGAAATCACAACATGAGTCAGCACAATAAGTGGCAAAGCTGCAAATTTGAGTACAACCAAAAATACAATCGATATGACCACTAGAATCAATTGCGGTGAAAAATCTCTTAAATTTTTTTCTCTCATTTTAAATGACATAATTCTAACAGGCAAATTCATTAGTAAAGCCGATGTAAACGTCAAGAACAACAACGTAAAAGGATTTAAAATAAATGTGTTCATCGCATCGCTGCCTTGATAGGCAATGATAAGTGGAAAAGCAATAAATACAATAGCATTGGCTGGTGTAGGAAGACCAATAAAATCATTTTGCGATGGCAACACATTAAATTTTGCCAACCTAAATGCAGCGCCTAGAGTTATTAGAAATGCGGTAAAAGGCAAAAAAGGCCAGTCTAAAGAAAAAGTCATTAAAGCCATTTCCATCAACTTAAATACAATGAGTCCTGGCACCAAGCCGAAGGTGACCATGTCTGCTAAAGAATCTAGTTCCTTTCCAATAGGACCATTAACCTTTAAAACCCTAGCAACTAAACCATCAAAAAAATCAAAAACCATTCCAATTAAAACCGCCCAGGAAGCCCATTCCAAATGGTTATTAAATACAAATATTACAGCCACACAACCGGAGAAAAGATTTAAGAGTGTTAACAAATTGGGTAGCGCCGATTTCATTGTTTAATATTTGACTTTAAAGATAATAAACAAATGGCAATACAACACCCAATAAACAATAATGACGGTTTTTGAGAGTTAAAATGACGTGACCCTTTAGCACATTAAATTGCATAAATTATGTGCATCTTTGTAAAAAAATACCGCTTGAATAAACTGTTTCATATACTTTTTCTAGGAATGACAATTTGTGTTTGGTCGCAGTCATCTCCGAAGTACTCTAATGAGTTTTTAAATATAGGTGTTGATGCAGCCGCTCTGGGTAGTGGAAATGCGATAGTAGCGCGAAGCAATGATGTTAATTCAAGTTACTGGAACCCGGCAGGTTTGGTGGAAATTGAGGATCGTGAATTATCTCTTATGCATGCCAGTTATTTTGCTAATATTGCCAACTATAACTTTATCGGCTATGCCATTAAACTGGATGATCGGAGTGCCGTGGCAGCCAGTTTAATTAGGTTTGGCGTTGATGATATTTTAGACACTACACAATTGATAGATGATCAGGGACAAATCAATTATGATCGCATTACCATGTTTTCGGCAGCTGATTATGCCCTCACCTTTTCCTACTCAAGGAAAGCTATACTTAAAGATTTTGATTATGGCGTAAACGCTAAAATTATCCGCCGGATTATAGGCGAATTTGCATCGTCCTGGGGATTTGGGTTTGATGTTGGTCTAAGAATCAAAACGGACCGAGGCTGGCAATTTGGACTTATGGCCAGAGACATTACAACAACGGTTAACGTTTGGAGTTTTGATGAAAATAAATTGGCTGACATTCAAAGCGCCATTGAAGGACAAAATCAAACGGTTCCAGAATCCTCCGAAATAACAATCCCGAAACTTCAATTGGGTGTAGCAAAATCGTTTATGTTTGGCTACGATTATGAGCTTCAGACTGAACTCGACATGATATTTAAATTTGAAAAAAATAACGATTTAATTTCAACCCAATCCGTTAGTATATCACCAGCTCTAGGATTGCAACTCGGTTACACAGATTTGGTATTTGTCCGCGCTGGAATAGGTAATTTTCAAAACGAATCGAGCTTTGATCAACAGAAAAAATTGAGTTTTCAACCAAATATTGGTTTAGGTTTTAAATATCGCGGCATCGAAGTTGATTATGCCTTAACAGATATTGGAGACCAAAGTATCGCGCTTTATTCTAATATTTTCTCACTCAAACTCGACTTTAGTACTTTTAAATAAATTTGCTAGATGCCTAAACTAATTGCTTTATTAATTTTTTGTGCGCCCTTCTTTAGCAGTGCGCAAACATTATCGCATTATTCGGATATAAGTATTTTAACCATTGGACCAGGAAACAACTTAAACGACTCTTTTGGTCACAGTGCCATCAGAGTCAAAGATTATGTCATGAACTATGACCTGGTCTTTGATTTTGGACGCTATGATTTTAATACACCAAATTTCTATTTAAAGTTTGCACAAGGACAACTTGATTACGAACTGGGTGTTTCCTATTTTGAGGAATTTTTTGATAACTACGTTTTACAAGGGCGTTCAATAAAAAGTCAAACATTAAATTTAACAGTGCAACAAAGGCAACAATTTTTTGCCTTTCTATTAAATAATAGCCTTCCCGAAAACAATTCGTATCGCTACGATTTTTTTTATGACAACTGTGCCAATAAAATCCCAAAAGTACTTGAACAAGTATTAAACGACTCATTGACTTACGACAGATCCAAAGTAATAAAAAGCAAAACCTTTCGAGATTTAATTTATGAATGTGTTGACAAGAACAGTTGGGGCAGTTTTGGGATCGATTTAGCGTTAGGTTCGATTATTGATAGGGAAATTAGTCTCGAAGATCAATTATTTTTACCAAAATATGTTCATCAAAATTTAGAATCTACCAAATTAAGTGAAGGACAATCGCTTGTCAAAAAAAGCGAAACACTCTTAGAATCTGAACCCAAAACAACTGAGGCGTCATTGTTTAGCCCTTTCGTGGTATTGAGTTTTAGTGGTATCCTTATCCTTATATTGACGTTTTTAGATTACAAAAAAAAGCGCCAAAGCAAGTTACTTGATGCCCTACTATTTCTAATAACAGGTATTGTTGGACTAATCGTTTTACTATTATGGTTTGCGACTGACCATTCTGCAACGGCATTCAATTACAATTTACTTTGGGCTTTTGCACCAAACATATTCATGGTGCCAGTTGTCTATAAAAAAACACCTGTTAGGTGGTTATCGCGATATATAAAGTTTCTCATTTTGCTTATTATTCTCATGGGAATACACGTGCTGTCAGGAATTCAGGTTTTTTCCTTGGCACTATTGCCTTTTATTTTCGCTTTAGTCATTAGATATATTTATCTATTATTTCATTTCAAATCTGTAATCAAGTGACAATAGCAGATGATCATTTTTTTAAAACGAAGTCTTTTGTTAAATTTTTATTGAGATCAAAGACAAAATTCAGCGTTCACTCCCCATTTATTTACCAACTGATTACCTTGTGCTTAGAAAGACCAAGAGGTTTTAAAAAATTAGACTCAAGTCTTCAAATAGATCGACTAACCATATACCATAGCAATCAAAATAAAGAAGATGTTGGTGATTTCATAATTTTTGTTTGTGATGAAAAAATCGATTTTGAGACACTTTCGAAAGACATTGAAATTCATCCAAATAACTTATTGATTTTCTTTCCAGAACCGCACCAAAATAAAAAAAGGAATGCACTTTGGATCACCTTAAAAAACAATAGTAATTTGAACGTTTCAATTGACCTATTCAAACTGGGTCTATTGTATAAGCGTCCTAATCAAATCGAAACACATTTGAGTATTAGATTACTTTAAAATTTCATTGAATTCTGTTATATTGTACTCAATAAAATAATCAACGATTTGAAAATATACACTAAAACAGGTGATAAGGGTGAAACTGGGCTTTATGGTGGAAAACGAGTGCCTAAGCATCACTTGAGGGTTGACACCTATGGTACTTTAGATGAACTAAATGCACACATCGGATTGTTACGAGACTTGACTATTGACTATAGCGAGTCAAAAACTTTGCTTCAAATTCAAAACGAATTGTTTACGCTAGGGTCCATGCTAGCTTCGGAAATGGACGAGCATCAAGCCAAAGAAAAAAGCATGCCCTTTTTGAATGAAAAAAATGTCACCGATCTAGAAATTAGGATTGACTTATGCAACGAAGCTTTGAGTCCCATGACCCATTTCATATTACCTGGAGGACACAGCATTATATCGCAATGCCATATTTCCAGAACCGTATGCCGCAAAGCAGAGCGACTCGCTTCAGCCTTAAATGAGTCAGATCCAATTCCAGAGGTGGCCGTAAAATATTTGAACCGATTGTCTGACTACTTATTCACATTAGCAAGATATTTGCATCATTTGCACGGTGTAGAAGAAATTAAATGGGTTCCGAAATAACCATAAATAGAACAGTAATCATGCTATAAAATATTTTTTACCTAGTCATAATGCAACTTAAATGAAAAACTTAATCCATCCGGTTGATAAAAATGATCCAAAATATCAATTTAATCTCGTTTAAACATTTGATTTTTAGTAATATAAAATAAATTTTAAATTTTTATCAAATTACTTTATTATGTCGTGATAAAATTTATTTTTGCAAAGGATTAAACTGAATTTATCATGTATTGGACATTAGAATTAGCCTCTTATTTAAGTGATGCACCTTGGCCTGCATCAAAAGACGAATTAATTGATTATTCTATCCGCACTGGAGCCCCATTAGAAGTTGTTGAAAACTTGCAGTCTATTGAAGACGAAGACGATATTTACGAGACCATTCAAGAGATATGGCCCGATTATCCAAGTGAAGACGACTACCTCTGGAACGAGGACGAATATTAACACCATTTAAAAAGTCTCTAAGGAGACTTTTTTTTATCAACTAATCGACCCAAAAAACTTAAACATCCTTATCTTTGATGGGCATTCCAAACTATTACTTCATCAATGAGTTTATTGAATTCCGTACTAAAAGTATTTGTCGGCGATAAGTCGAAACAAGATGTAAAATCCATATCCCCAATCGTTCAACAGATTAAGGCTCTTGAAAGTGGGGTCAAATCACTGACTCATGATGAATTGCGTCAAAAGACGCAAGAGTTCAAAATCAAATTGACCGAAGCACGAAAAGCAACTCAAGAACAAATTGACGCGCTTAAGTCAAAAATTGAAATCACAGAGGATATAGATGAACGTGAAACTCTATATGAGCAAATTGATCAATTAAAAGTTGATCAATACCTTGCTAGTGAAGAGACGCTCAACGAAATACTTCCAGAAGCATTTGCAGTTGTCAAAGAAACTGCACAACGGTTCGTAGATAATAGTGAAATTACTGTAACCGCAAGTCCCTTCGACCGCGTGCTATCTGCTCGAAAATCTTATGTTACCCTCAAGGGTAATGTAGCAACATGGAAAAATTCTTGGGATGCTGCTGGAAAACCAATAATATGGGACATGGTACACTATGATGTTCAACTGATCGGCGGTATAGCCATGCATCAAGGGAAAATTGCTGAAATGCACACAGGTGAAGGAAAAACACTTGTAGCTACCCTACCTGTTTACTTAAACGCATTGGCAGGAAATGGCGTTCATTTGGTCACTGTCAATGATTATTTAGCAAAAAGGGATAGCGCTTGGATGGCGCCACTTTTTGAATTTCATGGATTGAGTGTGGACTGTATCGATTATCACAAACCTAATTCTCAAGAACGAAGAGACGCATATAATGCCGATATCACTTATGGAACAAATAACGAATTCGGATTTGATTATTTAAGAGATAATATGGCACATGCTCCAGAAGATCTGGTGCAACGTCCTCACCATTACGCTATTGTTGATGAAGTAGATTCTGTTTTAATTGATGATGCGAGAACACCTCTAATCATATCTGGTCCAGTACCTAAAGGTGATCAACATGAATTTGTTGAATTAAAACCTAAGGTACACAACATTGTTCAGGAACAGAGACAAAAACTTACGGCAGTCCTGGCCGACGCCAAAAAATTAATCGCTCAAGGTGACACAAAAGAAGGTGGATTCAAATTACTTCAAGTTTTTAGAGGGATACCTAAAAATAAAGCCTTAATAAAATTTTTAAGTGAAGATGGTGTACGTCAGTTATTGCAAAAAACTGAGAATTTTTACATGCAAGATAACAATCGGGAAATGCCAAAGGTTGATGCCGAATTGTTGTATGTCATTGACGAAAAAACCAACCAAGTTGAACTAACAGATAGCGGTTTAGATTTCCTTGCGGGCAAAGAAGACCCTAACTTCTTTGTGATGCCAGAAATGGGCATCGAATTGGATCGAATCGATCAAACCTCAAAAAGTCCAGAAGAAAAATCCAATTTAAAAGAAGCCTTGTTTAGAGACTTTTCCATTAAATCAGAGCGCATACACACACTTAGTCAACTCCTAAAAGCATATGCTTTATTTGAAAAAGACATTCAGTATGTTGTAATGGATAATAAAGTCATGATTGTTGATGAGCAAACTGGTCGAATTATGGACGGTCGACGTTATAGTGATGGTCTTCATCAAGCTATTGAGGCTAAAGAAAATGTGAAAATTGAAGCTGCCACACAGACTTTCGCAACGGTGACACTTCAAAATTATTTTAGAATGTACAAAAAACTGTCAGGAATGACAGGAACTGCTGTAACTGAAGCTGGTGAGTTTTGGGAAATTTATAAACTTGATGTTGTAGAGATTCCGACGAACCGACCAATTGCCAGAAAAGATCAGCACGATCTTGTTTACAAAACGAAACGAGAAAAATACAATGCTGTAATTGAAGAAGTAACAGCACTATCACGTGCAGGACGTCCTGTTCTCATAGGAACAACATCGGTAGAAATATCCGAACTCCTGGGGAAAATGCTGGATATTCGAAAAATACCGCACAACGTATTGAATGCCAAATTACACAAAAAAGAGGCAGATATCGTTGCGGAAGCTGGAAAGCCAGGACAAGTCACCATTGCAACAAATATGGCTGGTCGTGGAACAGACATCAAGCTTTCAGAGGAAGTAAAAGCCAATGGTGGACTTGCCATCATCGGTACTGAACGACATGACTCGAGGCGTGTTGACCGTCAATTGCGTGGTCGGTCTGGACGACAAGGAGATCCTGGAAGTTCACAGTTTTATGTATCGCTTGAAGATAACCTTATGAGGCTTTTTGGCAGTGAACGCATTGCTAAAATGATGGACCGTATGGGACTCAAAGAAGGTGAAGTGATCCAACACTCAATGATTTCAAAGTCTATTGAGCGCGCTCAGAAAAAAGTTGAAGAAAACAATTTTGGTATCAGAAAGCGACTACTAGAATATGACGATGTTATGAATGCCCAGAGAGCGGTCGTTTATAAACGTCGCTATCACGCTCTATTTGGTGAAAGACTCAGAGTTGATATTGCCAATATGATTTATGACACTTGTGAACTGATTACTGGAATCAATAAAAATTCAAACGACTATAAAAATTTTGAATTTGAGTTGATGCGCTATTTCACCATGCCATCACCCTTAACGGAAAATGAATTTGGAAACGCAACGGTTCAGCAAATTACTGGGAAAGTATACAAATCAGCATACGATCATTATTCGGATAAAATCACTCGCAGCGCTGAAGCTGCCTTTCCTGTAATCAAAAATGTTTACGAAAAGCAACGTCAACAATTTAGGAGAATTGCTGTACCTTTTACAGACGGTATAAAATCACTTCAAGTTGTTACCGATTTAGAAAAGGCCTATCAAACAAAGGGTAAGCAACTCATTGCTGATTTTGAAAAAAATATTTCTCTAGCAATTATTGATGATGCTTGGAAAACACATTTGCGTAAAATGGACGAACTGAAACAATCGGTTCAATTAGCAGTGCACGAACAAAAAGATCCGTTGTTAATATACAAATTCGAGTCTTTTGAACTATTCAAAGAGATGCTAGAAAAAGTAAACAAAGAGGTCATCTCGTTCTTGTTTAAAGGCGAGCTTCCTCAGGAAGGAAATCAAAATATTCAAGAAGCCCAGGCGAAAAAGCGCGAACAGATCGATACAAAGAAGGAGGAAATTCCAAACATGGATGAAAGAACTGCTCAAAATCGTGCTGCTGGAAACACTCAAGCTAGAAGAATCACAGAAACTATTGTCAGAGAACAACCCAAAATTGGACGCAACGAACGAATCACCATTAAACACGTAATACGGGGTGAAAACAAAACTCTAAAATTCAAACAGGCAGAACCACTTTTATCTACGGGAGAATGGGTCGTGGTTGAAGAATAAATGTCATGACATTAAGAAAAAATACTGGTCAACATTTGCATCCCATTTTCAATGTGGACGAATTAACCGCTGGTATTGTCAAAGGTGATATTGCAGCATTAGGTCGCGGTATTACACTTATCGAAAGTCAACACCCTGATCACACATCTCTAGCGCAAAACCTCATTCAGAATTGCCTGCCAAACTGCATCCCATCTTTTCGAATTGGAATTACGGGTGTTCCTGGTGTTGGAAAAAGTACCTTTATCGAAAATTTTGGACAAATATTACTCCAAAATGGCAAAAAAGTAGCTGTATTAGCCATTGATCCGAGCAGTAGCATCAGTAAAGGAAGTATTTTAGGTGATAAAACAAGAATGGAAACCTTGGTCAAAGAAACTCATGTTTTCATAAGACCTTCAGCATCTGGAGACAATTTAGGTGGCGTTGCCCGTAAAACAAGAGAATCAATTATTTTATGTGAAGCTGCTGGGTTTGACACTATTTTGATCGAAACTGTTGGTGTTGGTCAAAGTGAAACAGTGGTTCATAGTATGGTAGACTTTTTTCTACTCTTGCAGATTCCTGGAGCTGGCGATCAATTGCAAGGCATCAAACGTGGCATCATTGAAATGGCCGATTTGCTAGTCATTAATAAAGCTGATGGTGATAATATCCCAAAAGCGAATCGCACCAAAGCAGATTTAGATAATGCGTTACATTTTTACCCTGAAAAATCGTCCGGATGGATTGCTTCTACATCACTATGCAGTGCACTAGAAAAAAAAGGTATTGAGGATATTTGGGAAATTATGTTGAATTTTAAACGCGTAACCCAGCAAAATGGTTATTGGAAAATACATAGAGACGAGCAAAATAAATACTGGCTTTTACAAACCATTGAAGACCGATTGAAAAATGATTTTTACAGAAAACCTGGGGTAAAAGACCAAATGATCGCCATGGTAAAAGCCATGTCTGAAAATAAAATCACACCATTTGAAGCTGCCAATGCACTTCTTAATCAATAAATGCAGATTTATACCATGTCACCTGAGCCTCAACAGCCTCTTTTAAAGTGGTTTGAGGGTTGTAATTCAATAATTGTCGAGCTTTATCGATTACTGCTTTTGTGCGCTGTTGATCTCCCCTGCGCTTAGTTTTGATATCTAACTTAATTCTCATTCCAAGGGCTTCTTCAACGGCATCAATACCTTCTTGAGTGGAATATTCAGCCTCTGTTCCTAAATTAATGACCTGTCCCATGACCTGGTCTTCCTTGCCAATAACACTCACAATACCATCAACAATATCGCCGACATAAGTAAAGCTCCGCAAATGTGCAGTACTTCCATCAAAAAGTGGAAAGGGAGTTTGATGTATACCAGCAGCAATCAATTTGGTAAACAACTTTTCAGGACGCTCTCTCGGACCAATAACTGAATACAACCGCAACGAACATGTCGCTATTTTTTGCTCCCTTGATAATTGCAAGACCAACTGTTCAGCTGCCAATTTCGTAACACCATAAAAAGATGCGGGCTGGGGCGCTGCCGTTTCAGCGCTGACCGCTTCTAAACCATATATAGATGATGTTCCAATATTTATAAAGAGTTTTAAATCAATACAACTTTGGGCGAATTTCAAAATACTGTTAGTCGCAATTACGTTGTTTTTTAAATAATCTTCAAAAGTAATATGAGAGGCGATGCCTGGTTGGGCCGCAAAATGAAAAATATAATGAAAATCCTTCGATAATTTCGACATTGCAATATCATCACACAAATCAATGTCAAAAATTTCAATACCACGAGCATTTAAGTCAGAGGCATTACGTCGTTTTAATACTGGATCGTAATAATCAGAAAAGTTGTCTATACCAAAAACTTTGTGACCCATTTTCGCCAAACGTTCAGCAGTATGAGAACCTATAAAACCAGCCGCCCCTGTGATCAGAATGTTCATAGCACAAATTTAAACAATAGAAGCCAATACTAATGCTGTTATGAACTAAAAAAAGATGATGCCATAAAAGATGAAAAAAATTACGATATTGAAACCATAAAACACACCAACTATGTTCAATACAAATTCGATGTATTTCACCTTATTACTTGTCTGCCTTAACGCAACAGGAATAAGCCAAAACAACAATGACAGCATTCCAGAGCTGACCAAAGGCATGGCGTTGTCTGAAGGATTGTTAGACAGCTATTTGTCTGAAGATGGTGAATTGTTTCTTACAGTTGATAAAGCGATTTTGAACAAAGATCTTTTGATGGTAACCCGCATAGCGCAAATCCCAGCTAACTATTCGCCATATTCCAATGCTGGTTCAAAAACTGCAGAAAGCTTAGTCCATTTCACCAAGAGTGGTAACAAAATTCTATTGAAGCAAATTTCGTATAGCAATATTGCAGATGACAACGACCCGATTAAAATTAGCGTTGAAGAAAATAATTTTAGTCCCATTTTAGCCTCTTTCGAAATTAAAAATATTGAAGAATCGCAATATCTTATTGATGTTACATCACATTTTATGGACGACTCTCCTGGCTTTAACATTGTACCTAAGCGTCTCAAAGACGAATACAAAATGGGCAAGAGAGATAAAACTCGCAGTCAAATAGATAGTGCCAGAAGTTTCCCTGAAAATACAGAAATACTCCACACACTAACATTCCCAGCATCCAATGCGCCACGAGGAAACAGCACCGGAAGTTTAACATTTCAAATCAATCACTCTATCATTATGCTTCCAGAAGTCCCCATGACATTGCGTCACGCAGATAAAAGGGTTGGATGGTTTTCAATATCGCAAATTGATTATAGTTCCGACGCTCTTAAATCGGATGAAATAGAATTAATCAGACGTTGGCGCCTTGAACCAGTAGACGAAGATGCTTATACTAGAGGCGAATTGGTGGAGCCAAAAAAACCGATTGTTTATTATCTAGATCCTGCAACACCAATAAAATGGCGTCCTTATTTCATTCAAGGTATTGAGGATTGGAACACCGCATTTGAAAAAGCTGGATTTAAAAATGCCATACGTGCCAAAATTGCGCCAACTGCTGAAGAAGATCCCGATTTTAGTCCTGAAGATTCTCGCTTTTCAACTGTCCGTTATGTAGCCTCTACCACAAGAAATGCTGTTGGACCAAGTGTTTCTGACCCAAGAACAGGAGAAATTATTGAAAGTGATATCATATGGTATCACAACCATTTGCGATCTTATAGAAACCGCTATTTGTTAGAAACTGGTGCGGCTAACCCAAAAGCTCGAAGTTTAGATACTCCAGAGGAAGAAATTGGTGAGATGATGCGACGTGTTATCTCTCATGAAATAGGCCATGCGCTTGGCTTGCCGCACAATATGAAAGCTAGTTCTGCTTATCCTGTTGATTCTTTACGTTCTGGAAAATTTACGCAAAAAATGGGTATTGCGACTACCATTATGGATTATGCACGGTACAATTACGTAGCACAACCAGGTGATGAAAATATTAGATTTGTAAGGCAACTCGGACCTTATGACGATTATGCCATAGAATTCGGATATCGCTATTTTCCTGGAAAAACAGTTAGTCAAGAAAAAGAAATTTTACGTCAATTTGTCGATAACAAAAGTACTGATCGCACTTACATGTTCGGTGGTCGGGGGACCGATCCGGATTCTCAGACGGAAAATATAGGTGACGACCCAGTATTGGCCAGTAATTATGGATTAAAAAATCTCAAAATAGTTGCTAAAAATTTGTCCGATTGGGTTTTAACAGATGGTGATAATTACGACGATCTGGATGAATTATACAATGAAATGGTTAGTGTTTATTCCCGATATATATACCACGTTCACAGTGTGGTTGGTGGCATCAATGAGACCTTACATAACACTAACCAAAAAGGACTACACACCTATTCCGTTGTCTCAACTGATGAACAACAACGCGCATTGCGTTTTTTAAATTCTGAATTATGGGACACACCAAGCTGGATCTTAAACCCGGATTTAATATCAAATATTAAAGGTTCAGGAAACTTAAGTCGAATCTCTGGAATTCAATCTACTGCTCTTAGTCGTTTTTTGTCCGCCGCTTTGCTCAATCGTATGTTATCGTCTGAATACACCTTAGTCGGCTCTGGTTTGACTCCAGATCAATTATTAAAGACGCTTTACGCTGACATCTTCACAAACCGTAAAAGTCCTGACGTATTGGGTCGTAATTTGCAAAAAGCTTTTATTGAAGATATTAATAATTTGATCGAAGACAAAGCTCTCAGTCCTGAAATAAAAGGACTTGCCTTAGCACTTAAAAAAGAGATCAACAAATGGAGCAGCAAGCGCGCTAAGTCTGGAGAGGATTTAATGAAAGCGCATTATGCGTATTGCCAAATGCTGACAAAATAACTCAGATTTTTTGAACTACAACTCAAAGCGGTTTTTAAAGAAAGTGGTTAGTTGATAAAAGATATATCCAGACGCTGTTCCGAATAGCAGTCCACAAATGATATCTAAAGGAAAATGAACTCCCACATAAATTCGAGAGTAAGCAACGATGATACTCCAAATCACCAGTAGAAAAGTTACTAGCTTATAAAATGGCCGCAGTAATAAACCGATAAAAATTGCTGTTGCCATTGAATTGGCTGCGTGTCCTGAGAAAAACCCATACATACCACAACCATCAGTTACCAACCTCATTTTATCGACTAAATTTGGATCACGACAAGGACGTAAACGCTCATATCCATATTTAAAAAGGTTCGTCACTTGATCGGTAAATAAAATCATTAAGGCTGCTACTATTGCGACATTGAGTAGCATACGCCAACCCATTTCACGGTAAATCAAATAAAGCAAAAATATGTAGAGTGGAATAAAAGTAAAACGATCAGTGACAACCATCCAAAAGCCATCCCAAGAACTCGTCCCAAGTCCATTTAAGAATAGAAACAATTCATAATCCCAAGCTAGAATTTGATCAATCATAAATTATGCTTCGTACCTGCTCATTTCACGATCGTAGAAATCGGATGCCTGCTGAATTAATTCAGGAGTCATTTCTTCCAGATCATTCCTTTCATTTGTTTCAAACTCTTCTAACCATTCAACGCTATCATCTATCAGATTGATAACAAATCTCGGGTATTCGGTATGGACAATAAAAATATCATCTGGGAAGTCGGTATTATCGCAAAGTAAAAACTTTGGTAATGCTATTGTACTATTCAAATCATTCATGAGCAATCCATTTTTTTGTCAAATATTGAAAACGAAGATACATTAAAACTGAAGCAGTGGTTAAACCAAACAATAATCCTACCCATATTCCAGCAACACCAAACATACCTGGTTTGCTCAAATAATAGCATACTGGAAAGCCCACCACCCAATATGACACAAAGGTAATAATTGTTGGGATTTTAACATCTTGCATGCCCCGAAGCGCACCAAGCATTATGACTTGTATACTGTCGGATATCTGAAAAATAGCGGCCAGTAACAATAAAGAAGCTGCTAAAGTCACAACCTCTTTAGTATCTCCAATTTGTGTTAGATCGTTTAAATTGACATAAAAGTTGGGCAAAGAAAATCTGAACATCAAAAATATCAATGCAAAGCCAATTGCAAAAAGCAAGCCCATAAAAAAGATAGACTGCGCAACGCGCCTAAGTTCCCTGAAATTTCTTAATCCTTTTTGATTGCCAACCCGAATCATTGCCGTCACACCCAGTCCCATTGCAAACATAAAGGTCATAGATGCTAAGTTTAATGCAATCTGATTTGCGGCTTGTGCGTTTTTTCCTAAAGCTCCACTTAACCAAATCGCAGCTGTAAACAATGCCACTTCAAAAAACATTTGAAGGGCGCTGGGGAATCCTAAATTGAATAATTTTTTTGACATCAATTTGTCTATATTTCGAAATCCGATGCCATCTAAAAATCGTGCTGTTTTTTGGTTTCGTTTTAACAGCGCGATCAAAATGACAAGCATCATTCCACGAGAAATCAATGTTCCCAAAGCAGCTCCAACTATGCCCATTTCTGGGAATCCAAATTTCCCGAAAATCAATACATAATTGAGAACAACATTGATAATATTGGCAATAATCGTAGCATACATTGGAAAGACCGTTTTTGACATACCGTCACTAAACTGTTTGAATGCCTGAAATATTATGAGCGGGATCAAGGAGATTGCTACTAAATCCAAATAAGGCAAAGCAAGAGTCACCACCTCTATAGGCTGGTTCATCACCAACATTAAGGGCTTGCCTAATAATATCAATCCAAATAAAACGAAACTAAGAACGGTACATAATAAAACACCATGTTTTAAAGCAGATTGTCCTTTTGAAAAGGAAGCTTCGGTATCCGACTCGGCAACCAATGGGGTAATGGCTGTGGAAAAACCTATTCCAAGGGACATTGCAATAAAGAGGAAACTGTTGCCTAAAGATACCGCCGCGAGCTCGGCTGTTCCCAATTGCCCAACCATCACATTATCGACAAATCCAACCAAAGTGTGCCCTAACATCCCAGTTATGATTGGACTTGCCAATTTCCAGTTGTACCGAAATTCTTTGGTATATTTTTGAAGAGTGCCGAACAAGAAAATCAAATTATTGCGAAAAACGCATTTTATAATCTGTCTTAACTTGTCCCGAAGAAATATGCTGAATTCGCTTTTTTAACAATCTTTTTTTAAAGGAGGATAGTTTATCGGTAAACAAAACACCTTCAATATGATCATATTCATGCTGAATGACACGAGCTGCTAAACCAGTATAAGATTCAACATGTTCTTGAAAATTGATGTCTTGATATTTAATAGTGATATTACTTTGACGAGATACATCTTCTCTTATGTTAGGAATACTCAAACAACCTTCGTTAAACCTCCAAAATTCACCATTTTCATCTATCAACTGGGCGTTGATAAAAGTTTTCTTTAGATTGGCTAAGGTGGTTCTCTCTTGATCAGAAAGATCATCATCATCTGCAAAAGGCGATGCGTCAATCACAAAAAGTCTAATATCTAATCCAATTTGAGGCGCCGCCAAACCCACACCACTTGCCGCATACATGGTTTTAAACATGTCTTTTTCTAAGGTTATTAAATCGGCATAATTCGAATCAATAGCTTTGCATTTTTTGCGAAGCACTGGATCTCCTATAGCTACAATTGGGTAAATCATTTGTAAAAAATAAATCACAAAAATACAATACTTAAACGAATGGTGTTTATCAAATCTTAAACGGACTCAATAGAAGCCATATAACCTTGTAAAATTAGAGCAGCACTAATTTTATCTAACATCCCTTTTTCTCGGCGTTTGGATTTCTTTAAGCCTCCACTAATCATGGCTTTATTCGCCATCTTAGATGTGAATCTTTCATCATGACGTACAATTTTTAGATCTTGAAATTTATTTTGAAGATGGGCAATAAATTTTAATATCGCTGGCTCACTCTCTGACAAAGAGTTGTCCATCTGTTTTGGCAAACCAATGACGACCAAATCAACATCTTCTTCAATGAAATAATCGGTTAAAAAAGTGATCAGATCAGAAGTTTTAACTGACGTTAAGCCCGAGGCAATTAATCTCAAAGGATCAGTGATGGCAATTCCAGATCTCTTTAAACCATAATCAATTGCAAGGATTCTTGACATGCTGCTAAATTAAAAAACTAATTGGTACAAAAGGAATGTTTTATATTTGCGTCATGATGACACAAATAGTTACTAAAAGTATTATTGAAAATGCGTGGAACGATAGAGCTTTACTGTCTAAATCGGAAACGCTGAAAGCCATAGAATCGGTGTTAAATGATCTGGACAATGGACACCTAAGAGTAGCAGAACCATCTTCTGATGGCTGGAAGATAAACGAGTGGGTAAAAAAAGCTGTGGTACTCTACTTCCCTATTCGCCAAATGGAAACAATTGAAGTGGGACCCTTTGAATTTCATGATAAGATTCCATTAAAAAACAATTATGCCGAAAAAGGTGTTCGAGTTGTGCCAACAGCCGTTGCTCGATACGGCGCATTTATTGCAAAAAATACGATTTTAATGCCTAGTTATATTAACATTGGAGCTTATGTTGATGAAGGCACCATGGTTGACACATGGGCTACAGTTGGTAGTTGTGCTCAAATTGGCAAGGGTGTTCATCTCTCAGGCGGTGTAGGAATTGGTGGGGTTTTAGAGCCGCTTCAAGCTGCTCCCGTAATTATTGAAGATCATGCCTTTATTGGATCCAGATGTATTATTGTGGAAGGAGTTCGTATTGAACGTGAGGCCGTTTTAGGTGCTAATGTAGTACTTACTGGATCGACCAAAATTATAGACGTTTCAGGTTCAGAACCAGTTACTCTCCACGGGGTTGTCCCTGAACGGTCAGTGGTGATTCCAGGTAGTTATACAAAATCCTTCCCGGCCGGCGATTTTCAAGTGCCTTGTGCCCTAATTATTGGGAAAAGAAAGGAGAGTACAGATAGAAA
Organism: uncultured Flavobacteriaceae bacterium; assembly: GCA_943788695.1. Taxonomy (GTDB): domain Bacteria; phylum Bacteroidota; class Bacteroidia; order Flavobacteriales; family Flavobacteriaceae; genus JALRKI01. The sequence continues at coordinate 958,553 of CALSRG010000001.1, read as the reverse complement.
GACTTCACTTAATCAAGCGTTGAGAGCACATAATGTAGTCGTGTAATACTGGTTAGCTCATGAAAAAAATTCTTGTTATTCAGAACAAATATATTGGTGACGTACTGATAGCATCAGTAATTGCTCAAAATATTAAAAGAGTATATCCTGATTGCCATGTCACCTATTTGGTTTACGATTATTGTGCTGGCGTTATTGAAAATCATCCACATATTGATGACATACTTACCACCAACGAAAGCTGGCTCAAGAAATCGTTCAATTTGGCATCATTAGTCCGAGAGATTAGGCACAAATCTTTTGATATTATTTTTGATCCATACTCAAAATTTCAAAGCCGCTTGATTTGCTTGTTTTCGAAAGCACCAATTCGTGTTGGATTTAAAAAAAGGAAGTTTGCAATTTCTTTACCATACTACACCAATAAAATCTCCCAAGTTGAAAAAAAAATCAGAGCATGTGGCAAATCGATTGAGGACAGACTTGCCTTAGTGTTGAATGTTGTAGACTTGAAGATTGAACATGTAGACGATAAACCTAAAATATATTTAACTGACGAGGAACAAAAATACGAGTCAAATCTATTTGAACGACCACATGTCATCATTGGAATATTAGGAAGCACCCCTGAAAAAAGTTTACCGAAAAAGTATGTCGTTGAGATTGTTAATTTTTTGACATTCAACTATAATTTCCAAATCATTTTCAATTATGCGCCAAACCAAAAAGCGTTGGCTCAGGAAATTTTTGAACAGTGTGACAATCAGGAGAAAATTTCAATTGACATTTATGAAAACTCTATACGTGGATTCGTAAAATTAATGGGAAAGGCAAGACTTTTGATAGCTAATGAGGGTGGCTCGGTTCATATCGCTAAAGCATTGAATAAACCGACTTTTACGATATTTTCGCCCTATGAATTGAAAGACCATTGGGCCAGTTTTGATGATGGAGAATTTCATGCTTCGGTCCACCTATTCGAGGAAAAACCAGAAATATTTCCTGAGATGACACGGCAGAATCGACGTAAAATTGAAGCAAATCCCGAGATTTACTATAATGCGTTTAAACCTGAACTGGTCTTTCCTAAGTTAAAAGTGTTTCTTGAAAATCATAAAAACATTCTCAATACGAGCAATTAATCTTCGACACTTTGAGCAATTCCATATGGCGTTTGAATAATTTTTTCTGACTTGGTCTTTTTTCTGATACTCAAGTTACGTTCCAAAGATTCCTTGGTTTTATAACCTCTGGCATGATCCAAATGCAAACAAATAGCGCGATATCGAATTTGCTTGGTTTTGATTCCCAGATTGACAAGCCGCTCACCCAACTCACGATCCGGTCCACCATAACGCATTCTTTCATCGTAACCATTAATCGCTAGCAGATCATCTTTCCATGCAGAGGAATTACAATTATTAAAAGTCGCCCCCGTTGGAGTAATGGCATCGAGCAATTTACCAAAGGCGTGTCCAACACTTAATTTGAGAGTTTGCTTCCAACCCAAAGGACCTATGCTTGACAACCAAGAAGGCTTAAAACAATTTGCAGCACCTATATCACTAGCTGTAATTGCCTCACTCATAGGCATGGATAGTTTGCAATACCCTCCTGACAAGAAATATCCCTTTTCTGCATATCGCACATGAACCTCAACAAAATCAGCCCGCGGAATGCAATCCCCATCAGTAAATAAAATATAAGGATTTTCTGCTGCTATTATGGCTTTGTTCAAAATACGTTGCCTACGATAACCTCTATCCTCATGCCAAATATGACGCAATGAAACTGGATAGTCCTTCGAAAACTGATCTATCAAAACTTTGGTTTGATCACCCGATCCATCATCGGCTACGATCACTTCAAAATTTTCATAGGTTTGAAAACTATAACCCTCCAACACTTTGGCTAACCAATCTTCAGAATTGTAAGTACTTATAATAACTGTAACCGGCAAAGTTTTCATACTGACTTTTTAAATTATTTGCAAATTTACACATTAATAAAAAACTTGAAATTATAAGCTTAAACTAAGATCTTCCAAGATTCTTCAAAATGTTGTACTTTTAAAAATCTAATCAAACTATACTTTAACGGTTATGACCAAACTATCAGTCATCATTCCAACTTTTAATGAAGCTGATTTTATAGGTCAAGCGGTCCGTTCTGTCTCATTCGCTGATGAAATTATCGTTGTCGACTCCTTGAGCACTGACAAAACCGTTGACATCGCTTCATCGATGGGCTGTCGAATTTTTAAGCGTAAATTTGATAATTTTTCAAATCAAAAAAATCATGCACTTCAATTCGCATCTGGTGAATGGGTTTTGTTTTTAGATGCCGATGAACGCATTACGGGCGCGTTGAAACACGAGATTATAGAGGCTATCAATAGTGATAAATACTCAGGATATAAGTTGTATTTCCCTCATTTTTTTATGAATCGGTTTTTATATCATCACAGCAATATGGTCACCAGATTGGTCAAAAGAAACGCGTGTCGTTTCACTGGATCAGTTCACGAGAAATTATTAGTAGAAGGAACGATTGGGAGGCTTAAAAATCAAGTGAATCACTATACTTATAAAGGTCTAAAGCACTACATCTCCAAAAAAGATCATTATTCAGACTTCCAGTCACAACAAGCATTGAAGAAAAACAAAAAAGCATCACTGTTCATATTTTTCTTTAAACCTTTTTATCGTTTTTTTAACAGTTTCATTCTACGAGGAGGATTTAAGGATGGTATCCCTGGTTTAGTCGTTGCCCGCATTAATGCTTATGGTGTTTTTTCTAGATATGCTAAGCTGGTGATCGCAAAAAATCATCAAAACCAACCACGTCCGTAGCGTAGTTTTTTCTTAAAAGTTTTATCTGAGTCCTCCCCTTTTACATCAATACGCTGAATTTCAAAATTGTTTTGAAATGGAATGCGATTCAAGCGATTTCCTATTCTTAAACCAAATGCAATATTTGATCTTTTCAACAAGTCAAAAAATTGTTCCTTACGTTTGCCTTTTCGAGGGAATTTTCCATAAGGATAGGCCAAAACTCGAGAAACATCTAGATCATTTGATTTAATAAATGACTCACATTTTTCTAAATCTTCTTCTATCTCATCAATAGTCATGACATCATAACGCCCATGTGCGTATGAGTGCAAACCCAATTCAATCACATCAGAATCAAGAGATTTCAGATCAGACATGCTCATAATGGCCTCTTGACCATCATCCCAAGCATTGAAACCGCCGATATATTTAAAAGGAACATAAAAACATGCTTTAAATTTATAAAATTTTAGCAAGGGATATGCAAAATTAATTTGATTGAGGTAAACATCATCGAACGTAAGAATTATAGGCTTCTTAGGGAGTTGATTGGACGACATGATATCCTTAAAGTGAATGGGCGTGTAACCATTTTTCTTGATAACTTCGAAATGTTTCTCAAGCCGATTTTCATCGATGCTCAAACCATGCGCCCGACTACCAGCAGGCGCTACTTGATGAAACATGAGTATAGGTAATCGCATAGGGAATTTGATGATTTGATATTTTAACATCAATATATAATAACTACATTTGCCGAGCTATCAGTGTCAACTTTGGCACTAAAGTAAACAATTCAAAAGACTTGATCAGCGCATTAGCCATTACTTTCAACGAAGCTAAAAACATAGAAGCTTATATTCAACGGCTTTCATTTGCCGATGAAATCATAATCGTAGATTCATTTAGCACAGATGGCACAAAGGAAATAGCAGAACAGTTGGGGGCGCGTGTTGTTCAGCGTCAATTTGATCATTTTTCGAACCAACGAAACCATGCTTTATCATTGGCCAAGCACGATTGGATTGTTTTCTTTGATTTAGACGAAGTGATACACGATGCTTTAATTAATGAAATAGAGGAAACTGTAAATTCTGAAACTTCATTTGATGGATTTTATGTTAAACGTCAATATTATTTTTTTGATAAAAAAATAAGATTTAGTGGTTTCCAAACGGATAAATCGGTGCGTCTTTTTAAAAAGTCAAAATGCCAATATAATGGCAATTTCGTTCATGAAGAAGTGATTTGTCTAGGTAAAATCGGTCAATTAAACCATGAAATTAAGCATTTCTCGTTTGTTGATTTTAACCGTTACAATCAAAAATTAACTCAATATAGCAAGCTTCAAGCCGAGGTTTTGTTTAAAAAGGGGAAGCGTCCAAATTTATTTCATTTTCTATTGAGACCGAGTTACCGCTTTTTTACTCAATACATTTTAAGACTTGGCATTCTTGACGGAAAAGCTGGATTTATATTAGCCTATGTGCATAGCTTCGCCGTTTTTAAACGGTATGCATTCCTCTGGTTAAAGTACCGTGGTATTGAGTAATCAACGATTTTGCACCTTGACTTGGAGATGCCTTAGAGATTTGGATTGAGGACAGCGTCGTAAAAGTAATTTTAACATTTTAAATTTACTAGGCTTAAAACAACCCTTTATGGCATTTGCCACAATATTACTCAATAGAATGACCCAATAAGTTATTGGCCCAAAGTGTTTTTTAAGGATGTAGTAGTATGAAATCTGCAACTCCTGTTTAGTTAAAAACCTCTCGCTAGTGCTTTTTCCTTCAAAGTGAATATAGGACACCTCCGGAATGAAATAAGTGTCGTATCCAGCCATTTTGAGTCGAAAACAAATATCGATTTCCTCAAAATATAAAAACAACTTAGTATCCATCCCATCGATTTTCCAGAAAGCATCGCCACGAAAACACATCAAGGAGCCTTGAATGGCGTTTACCAAAACAGGACTGTCATAATGAGCAAAACGCTTTGGGTATTTATTTGGCCACAAAAACTCCATGACATTTCGACCAAAAATATCCTTCGCAATACAAGGAAAATGATCCAAGCCTCTCAACTCTTTTCCATCTTCATCATATACTTTTGGACCACAAACGCCAGCATTTGGTATGTTTTCCATGAAATAAATCAAATACTCAAAGGTCTTGATATCGACAGTAACATCATTATTCAGGAAAATGAGATAGCGTCCTTTTGCTTGCCTTGCACCAAGCATATTGCCTCCTGCAAAACCCAAATTTAAATCACTTGGAATAAAAGCCACAGGCTTGGAAGTGACCCAATTATTAATCTGTTGATAATATGATTCCTCAGAAGCATTATCAACCAATATATACTCTATGATTAAATCTGTCGGCTGATCCCACAGCCGCTCCAAACAAGCAATGGTGTAATCAGAGCTATTGTAGTTAATCATCACTACACTGACATCGACCTTACTCATAGTTGATTCCACGGTTTAGTGAGTTGTTCAAACCAATCGCTTAATGCGGATAACTGCTTTAATTCTGGTGCTAAATGTTGATAAGCAGTATAGACTGGACATCCGAATTCATAAGCATAGTGACCTGTTGATGACATTATTGTAAAGACATTCGGCATATATTTATAACAATAGTACTCTAGATTTACTTCTTTTCCTTGATATGAAACAGAAATTTCTGGATGTAAAACCTCAATCCTTTGAAATACCTTATCCAATTGAGACTTAACTAATTTATTTTCCTCGTTTAATATGGTTGGGTGGTATTTGATAATTAAATTTTTGGAAAGCGAAAGTGCCTTAGGAATAATCAATTCCTTCAAAACTTTAATATATTGAGCAGTAGACACCAATGACTCCTTATGATCAATTAATCCATCAACAACAATAAGCGACTCTCCTTTTGGTGACTTCTCGTCTTGATACAAATGTTCTAATATCACCCGATTTGAAGATTGCTTAAAAGCGTTATATAATCCATAACTTCCGCAATATTTATGTGTCTCAGGAAATAGCGGCTGCCCAAATCTATTATCCGAAGTGTAATGGATTGAAATATATGAAGCAAGACCTTCTTCTATATAGTAGTAACCAAGACAAAATGGCGATTGAACCATTTTAAATGAGCGCAGTAGCGCATGGGGCAAATACAGATAGAAACCGCGCATCATAAAATACCCACGACTCGATGCCCAATCTAAAAATCTATCCTTAGAAATAATTTTTGAAGCAAACAGCAATCGAAAAAAAACTGAAACCAATTTTGACAACATCCATTGCTTCCGAAATGACCTTTCTGAAAAACAAATGGCATTTTCGAAAAGAGATATTTCAATCCCACGATCTAAAACAAAACCGATTTGATCATTCTTGATGACTTTTCTTTCAATGATCCTTTCAGAAACCGCAGCTGTAATACCACTATGCGCAAAAAATATATGAGAAGTGTTGATCAAGTCTATGATTTCAAACAAAAATACAAATTCAGCGCAATGAATTAATATTTATTCAAATAATCATCTATTTTAATAACAGTTTTATCTTTGCTCGGTACTAAAAAATCAATTTGACCAAAGCGATTAGAATTTTAAAAGAAGGCGGTATCATCTTATATCCATCAGATACCATTTGGGGTATTGGTTGCGATGCTACAAACTCGGTTGCCGTTACACGAATTTATGATCTTAAACAGCGAATCGAATCCAAGAGTATGATATGCTTGGTAAGCGATACTGATATGCTGAAACAATATGTTGAAGCCATTCCACATGAAGCGCTAACCCTTTTAAGTCAATCTACAAAACCAACCACCATTGTTTATGACAAGGCAATAAATTTGGCCAAAAATATCATTGCTGAAGATGGGTCCATTGGCATACGAGTTGTGAAAAATGGTTTTTGTAATGACCTGGTTAAGGCCTTTAAAAAACCTATTGTGTCGACTTCGGCCAATATTAGTGGGGCGAAATCACCAAGAGCTTTTAAAGAAATTCAAGACAAGATTTTAACAGGCGTTGACTATGTTGTAAATTTGCCTGACAATTCAAACAATCCAGTGCCATCATCGGTTGTTAAAATAACCAACGATGGTGTCATTACCGTCCTAAGAGCTTAAAACAATGAACCATAAAGCGGCATTAAACCATCCCATTTTTCAGCATATATCAGAAGCTGCTGCTCAATTGGGTCAGCCAGCTTTTGTAATAGGTGGATTTGTTCGAGATCATTTAATGAATAGGCCTCAAAAAAACGATATTGATATTGTTTCAGTAGGCGATGGGATTGCATTAGCCAAGGCAGTAGCGGCAGTATTACCTGAACGACCAAAAGTTTCCATTTTTAAAACTTATGGAACAGCCATGATTCACTTCGAAGGTCTCGATATTGAATTTGTTGGCGCACGAGTTGAATCGTATTCAAAAGACAGTCGAAATCCTAGTATCATTCCCGGAACTTTAGAAGACGATCAAAACCGACGTGACTTTACCATCAATGCCATGGCATTTGATTTGAGTCAAGATCATTTTGGAAATCTTCTTGATCCCTTTAACGGACTGCAGGATATCGATGAAAGCCTCATTCGAACGCCTCTTCAACCTGAGACCACATTTAGTGACGATCCTCTGAGAATGATGCGGGCAATTCGGTTTGCTTCTCAATTGAATTTTAATATCGATCATGTGGCTTTGAATGCTATTTCAAAATCTGCGGATAGAATAAAAATTATCTCCGAAGAACGTATCGTGTCAGAGCTTCATAAAATTCTTGAATCAGACAAACCATCAGTAGGGTTTCTTTTACTAGAGCAAACAGGGCTTCTCGATTTATTGTTGCCAGAATTAACAGCCCTAAAAGGTATAGACGAAATAGAAGGCCAACGTCACAAAGATAATTTTTATCACACCCTTGAGGTGGTCGACAACATTTGTAAAAATACCCAAAACCTATGGTTACGCTGGGCTGCTTTACTTCATGATATTGGCAAAGCACCAACAAAGAAATTTAGCGAACGGGTTGGATGGACTTTTCATGGCCATGAATTTGAAGGGTCAAAAATGGTATTTCATTTATTTAAAAGACTTAAAATGCCTCTGAATGACAAAATGAAATTTGTGCAAAAAATGGTCCTAATGAGTTCTCGTCCAATAGCATTAGCATCAGAAGAGGTGACAGATTCGGCAGTTCGTCGTTTGGTGTTTGACGCAGGGGATTATGTCGAAGATCTGATGATCTTATGCGAAGCTGATATTACAACTAAAAATAAAAAACGCTACAAACGTTATCATGACAATTTTAAAATGGTCAGACAAAAGATAACCGAAGTAGAACAAAGAGATCACATTAGAAACTTCCAACCACCAATTTCTGGAGAACTTATCATTCAGACTTTTGACATCAAACCTTCAAAAGAAATTGGGATGATTAAAGAAGCTATAAAGGAAGCTATTTTAGATGGAGAAATACCTAATGAATACCAAGCAGCTTTTGACAAAATGATGTTATTAGGTCAAAAGTTAGGACTTAAATTACCTGTTAAGTAAATCCCAAATAAATGACTAGATTGATACATAAATCAGCTAAAATCGCTCTAATCCTCATTTATTTGGTCATCCTTGCAGGTGCTGTAGTGCGCATGACTGGATCAGGAATGGGATGCCCAGATTGGCCGAAGTGTTTTGGGTACTATATTCCCCCAACTGAGGCCGCGACACTTGAGTTTAAAACCAATCATCAGTATTTAAAAGGTCAAATTATTATTGCCGATGAGACTTTATGGGTGGCAAAAAACGATTTTGTATCGACTCAAACGATGACTATGAATGACTGGAATGCCTACACCACTCATGATTACACTCGTTTTAATCCAACACATACCTGGGTGGAGTACATCAACCGATTATTGGGCGCCTTGTCAGGAGTACCTATTCTGATAATCGCAGGCCTGTCCTTGGGGTTTTGGCGGAGAAACAAATGGATTACTTTAGTAGGTTTGTTTACCCTATTTGGTATTGGATTTCAAGGTTGGCTAGGAAAAACAGTAGTGGATTCAAATTTAGCTCCACATAAAATTACCATTCATATGGTTATGGCTTTAGTGATTGTAGCTCTTTTGATTTTTCAAATCGTGATCACTCAAGAGAAAACATCTGAAATAAAAAAAGATAAAACTTTTCAATACTTGATATTGTTCACCTTAGGACTATCTCTTTTTCAAATTATTTTAGGAACGCAGGTTAGACAATTGATTGATGCACAAATCAAACTGGTTGGAGATGAACCTTCGCTTTGGTTATCTTCTCCTACGGTCATTTTTTATATCCATCGTTCGATGTCGATTTTAGTTTTATTGTCAAATATAGTGCTCTTCTGGCGTAACCGATCACTCGAATTTCCATTCTACAGAACAACGCAGTGGATATTGGTAATGATTGGTATTGAAGTGATTACTGGAATGCTTATGTATTATTTAGACTTCCCATTCACGACTCAGCCAATTCATTTGGTAATGGCTACTATTTTATTTGGCTTACAATTTTACCTATTCATGACCTACAAAAAACAAACCCAAAATGATTTATAGATTTAGAATCATATTAGACCATAAAGATGACTCTGATATATTTAGAGATATCGCATTAAAACAAACTGATAGTTTTGAAGATTTTCACAATGCTATTGTTCAGGCATTTGGTTTTGAAGGAAATGAAATGGCGTCTTTCTACGTTAGTAATGACCTTTGGGAACAAGGCGAGGAGATTTCATTATTCGATATAGGAGAGAATGAATCTATCTCAAAAAGTATGAGTGCAACTAACCTTGAGGACATTGTTGATGCAACACAAAATAAATTGCTTTATGTTTATGACTTTCTAAACCTCTGGACCTTTTTCGTTGAGCTGGCAGAAATCGTAACTGAAATAGAAGGTGCTGACTATCCAAAACTATTGTATGCACATGGTCAAATGCCAGAATCTGCGCCTGAAAAAGACTTTGAGGCAAACGATCAAATCGGATCTAATGGATTTGATGACGATATGAATGAAGATAGTTATGACGAAGACGATTTGAATGATTTTGATTCTAATAACGATTGGTACTAAAAAAATGTAACAAAACTAAAAACCAAACGTCAAATGTGTATGTCTAAAATATTAGATGTTCAAAACTTAACCAAACGCTTTGGTTTTTTAACAGCAGTCAATAATGTTTCTTTTAGCATTGAAAAAGGACATGTCTATGGAATTTTAGGTCCAAATGGCAGTGGCAAGTCTACCACGCTTGGAATGATCCTTAACGTTGTAAATCCGACAGAAGGCAGCTTTAAATGGTTCGACGGAGCATTAAATACCCATCAAGCCCTCCGGAAAATTGGCGCTATTATTGAACGTCCAAATTTTTACCCCTATATGACCGCAGCTCAAAACCTAAAACTCGTTTGTCATATCAAAGGGGCGGCAATTGAGCGCATTGAAGAAGTATTAACTATTGTAGAACTCGAAGACAGAAAACACAGCAGGTTTAGTACATTTTCTTTAGGGATGAAACAGCGTTTAGCCATTGCCTCAGCACTACTCAATCATCCTGAAATTTTGATTTTAGATGAACCCACAAATGGCCTTGACCCTCAAGGCATACATCAAATTAGAAAAATTATCAAGGATATTGCCAAGCAAGGTACGACCATTTTACTTGCTTCTCATTTGCTTGATGAAGTTGAAAAAGTTTGTAGCCATGTAATTGTGTTGAGAAAGGGAACCATGTTGTACACCGGACCAGTCGATGAAATGACGGCTAGTTACGGTTTTTTTGAACTACAAAGTCAAAATGAAATCGAATTGATGACTTTTCTAGAATCGCATGCGGGTTTTGGGGCCATTACAAAAAATGAAGACACACTAAAAGTCATCCTGAATACTCCAATGGAAGCCGCTGAATTGAATAAATTATTGTTTGAAAAAGGAATCACTCTAAATCATTTAGTAAAACGTAAAGAAAGTTTAGAGGAGCAATTTCTAATCTTAACCGATCAAACAGAACAATCATGAAAGACGAATTGCTCTTATTTAAACTTGAGCTTCAAAAATTATGGCTTAATAGAGCCAGCAGAGTTCTTATTTTTGTCTCGTTCATTTTACCCTTTTTTGTCCTTCTACTTTCATCCTTTAAGATCAATTTTTTTGGATTATTTACATTAGAATTAGGCGAATTGGGTGTCTTTAATTTTCCAATTATTTGGCATATTACGACGTTTTTTGCTTCGCAATTTAAATTCTTTTTTGCGATCGTTGTCGTGAGTATGATTGGGAATGAATACAGTAACCGAACCTTGAAGCAAAATCTCATCGACGGTTTAAGTAAAGGCGAGTTTATACGATCTAAGTTTTATGCAATAGTGTTTTTTTCACTGATCTCTACCCTACTTATTTTTGCTTTATCGCTATGTATTGGTTTATATTATTCAAGCTATGATGAATTTGGAATTATCATTCAAGGCACTGAATTTATAGCAGCTTATTTCTTTAAACTTGTCGGATTTTTCAGTCTCTGTTTGTTTTTCGGCGTGCTATTCAAACGATCTGCATTTGCTCTAGGATTCTTGTTTGTACTTTTTATTTTAGAATGGATCATCTTTGGGTTCTTTATGTGGCATTTTAGAAAATCGAATTCCGATCTACCAGAAACCATCCAAAATTTATTTCCATTGAAATCAATGTATAAACTTATTGATCAGCCATTTCAGAGGGTTTTGATTTCAAAATTTCCGGATCAAGGTGACCTCGTCTATGATTATGGGGTGCATTTTTATGAATTTAGTATCGTTATTTTTTGGACGGCTATTTTCGTTTTTTCTTCCTTCTTACTTCTTAAAAAAAGGGATTTGTAGTACTTTTACCTCAATTCCTTTTTGATATGAGATCTCTGCTGTTTATTGCAATCGTAATTTTGGGGATTACGGGTACTTATGCTCAGGGCGAGGCCAATAATTGGTTTTTTGGTTTTGGCGCCGGATTAACCTTTGATTCAGTTACCGGAACTGTTACGCCAACAAATGCTGCACTGAGTACTATTAGCACCAATGAAGGCTGTTCTTCAATTTCTGATGTCAATGGTAATTTGTTATTTTATTCTGACGGACGAAACGTTTGGGATGCGAATCATCAAATTATGCCAAATGCCGATTATAACAATGGAACGGGACTGCTAGGAGATCCTTCAAGTACGAGTTCGGCCTTAATTGTTCCAAGACCAGGAAATTTAGATCAATTTTATGTGTTCACAGTCGATGAACCTCATCATATGAATGGCTGGGCTTATCCCGATCAAGGACCAGCAAATGAATCAGGCACATCGGTAGGCACTTATGATGATGGCGCAACAATTCCAAGTGGTGATGATGGTTACAATAACGGTCTTAATTACACTCTGATCGATTTATCATTGAACGGTGGCAATGGTGATGCCGATAGTGCAGAAAAAAATGTACAATTAATCACTTACAATACAGCCGATATTGAAGAATCTAAGTTTAAGTGTAGTGAAAAAATAACAGCAGTTGAGCATGCTGACGGTCAATCATATTGGTTGATTACACAGTTTATTGATACTTTTTACGCTTTTAGAATTGATGCCTCTGGCGTTAACACCACACCAGTGGAATCATTGGTGAGTCCAATAATAACAACTGATGGCTACAGAAGAAATGGCATCGGCTATTTAAAATCTTCTCCGGATGGCGGAAAATTAGTTGTCGCACACAATGAAAATGGTACTCAGCAAGGGCAAACCGCCGGTGGTACAGGCTCTGCATGGATGTATGACTTTGACAATAGTACTGGAACTGTGAGTAATGCTCTATTACTAGAGGCCGGTGTTTCTTTTTATGGCGTAGCCTTTTCACAAGATTCGAAAAAGGTTTATTTATCTGGAAATAATTCAGTGAGACAATTCGATCTTGATGCCACTGACATTAGTGCATCTAAAACAATAGTCTTTTCAGGATTTTCTTTTATCGGCGCTATGCAACTGGCTCCAAATGGTAAAATTTATATTTGTAACACAAGTAATTCCCAAGCACTTGATGTGATCAACATGCCAGCCGCGGTTGGTGCGGCTTGTGGTTACCAAGAAGATGGTCAAGCTCTAGCCTCTGGAACAGCTTCGGCACTCGGACTACCACCTTTCATACAATCCTTTCTTGTAGCTAACATTCAATACGAAAATGATTGTCTTGGCGAAACAACAGCCTTCTCAGTATCAACCTCAGAAACGGTTGTTGATATCTTATGGGATTTCGGGGATGGTCAGACATCAACCTTAGTCAATCCATCAAACACGTACAATGCCGCTGGTAATTATACTGTTCAATTAGTCATTACAACACCTAATGAAACACAAACCTTTACCACTGATGTCACTATTTTTGAAAGCCCAACAGCCAACACCCCTTCAAACATTGACGTTTGCGATGACAATAACGATGGTGTCTTTGATTTTGATTTTGATCCCGATGTTACTAATGAGGTACTCGGATCACAACTTGCTGCTGATTTTAATGTCCTCTATTTCACCTCTCAAGCTGATGCCGATGCAGGAAGCAATCCCATCTCCTTGCCTTTTAGCAATACCTCCAATGCTCAACAGATTTTTGTGCGTATTGAAAATGTTTTGAACACCACATGTTACGACACCACGAGCTTTATCGTGGAGGTCTTCGATACCCCTACTGCAAATGTTGTAGATACGCTGAGCTTTTGTGATGATGGTATTGATGGCAGTTTGACTAATGGTCAAATGGATGTTGATTTGTCTGCAGCTACAACTGTGGTGCTTGGAAGTCAGAGTCCTGCCGATTTTAACGTTACTTATCACCTGAATCAAAATGATGCTGATACCAACACTAATGCATTACCTCTAACTTTTTATAACTCTACGCCTTTTGCACAAACCATCTTTGTGCGTATTGAAAATGTACTCAATACAGACTGTTTTGATACAAGCAGTTTTGTCGTGGAGGTCTTTGCGACACCAACAGCCAACACCCCTTCAAACATTGACGTTTGCGATGACAATAACGATGGTGTCTTTGATTTTGATTTTGATCCCGATGTTACTAATGAGGTACTCGGATCACAACTTGCTGCTGATTTTAATGTCCTCTATTTCACCTCTCAAGCTGATGCCGATGCAGGAAGCAATCCCATCTCCTTGCCTTTTAGCAATACCTCCAATGCTCAACAGATTTTTGTGCGTATTGAAAATGTTTTGAACACCACATGTTACGACACCACGAGCTTTATCGTGGAGGTCTTCGATACCCCTACTGCAAATGTTGTAGATACGCTGAGCTTTTGTGATGATGGTATTGATGGCAGTTTGACTAATGGTCAAATGGATGTTGATTTGTCTGCAGCTACAACTGTGGTGCTTGGAAGTCAGAGTCCTGCCGATTTTAACGTTACTTATCACCTGAATCAAAATGATGCTGATACCAACACTAATGCATTACCTCTAACTTTTTATAACTCTACGCCTTTTGCACAAACCATCTTTGTGCGTATTGAAAATGTACTCAATACAGACTGTTTTGATACAAGCAGTTTTGTCGTGGAGGTCTTTGCGACACCAACAGCCAACACCCCTTCAAACATTGACGTTTGCGATGACAATAACGATGGTGTCTTTGATTTTGATTTTGATCCCGATGTTACTAATGAGGTACTCGGATCACAACTTGCTGCTGATTTTAATGTCCTCTATTTCACCTCTCAAGCTGATGCCGATGCAGGAAGCAATCCCATCTCCTTGCCTTTTAGCAATACCTCCAATGCTCAACAGATTTTTGTGCGTATTGAAAATGTTTTGAACACCACATGTTACGACACCACGAGCTTTATCGTGGAGGTCTTCGATACCCCTACTGCAAATGTTGTAGATACGCTGAGCTTTTGTGATGATGGTATTGATGGCAGTTTGACTAATGGTCAAATGGATGTTGATTTGTCTGCAGCTACAACTGTGGTGCTTGGAAGTCAGAGTCCTGCCGATTTTAACGTTACTTATCACCTGAATCAAAATGATGCTGATACCAACACTAATGCATTACCTCTAACTTTTTATAACTCTACGCCTTTTGCACAAACCATCTTTGTGCGTATTGAAAATGTACTCAATACAGACTGTTTTGATACAAGCAGTTTTGTCGTGGAGGTTAATCCCATTCCTGATAGTTTTAACAGCTCGCTGTTTCAATGCGATGAGGATGGTTTTGTTGATGGATTCACCATTTTTAATTGCCATGAAGCCGACGATGTTCTTACTGGAAATATCACAGGATTATCTACGGCCTTTTACCTCACAATGGCTGATGCTCAAAGCAGTTCTAATCCCATTAATGGCAATAATTTCCCCAATACCTCAAATCCACAAACATTGTATGTCCAAGTGATTGATGACGCTTCTGGTTGTTTTAGCATCAGTCAACTAGAGCTTGAAGTCTCTACTACCGATGTGAGTGATGCCCTACTGGTGCGTTGTGATGATGATGGTACTGAGGACGGTTTAGCCAGTTTTGACCTTACTCAAGCTGATAGTATGGTACTGGTTGGTGCTCCAACTGGTGTCACCATTACTTATTATGCCTCAAATCAAGATGCACTGCTTGAACAAAATCCGCTTATAAGTCCTTTTGTAAACACCAGTCCTTACAGTCAGAATATCTATGCTCGTGCTGAAGACGATAACGCCTGTTACGGCATTAGTCAAGTCCTATTACAAGTCAACCCTTTGCCCATATTGCAAGACGATCAAACCATTATCTATTGTCTAAACACCTTTCCTGCCGCTATTAACCTCAATGCTGGTGTTATTGGAGGCGGTAGTGGTTTGTCATATTCTTGGAATACTGGAGAAGCCACAGAGGACATTCAAGTCAATCAAGCTGGGGTATACCGCGTAACTGTAGAAAACGCCAACGGATGTTCACAACAAAGGCAAATCACAGTGGTCGCATCCGATACCGCAACCATAGAAAATATTGTCGTTACAGATGCTAGCGAACAAAACGCCATAGCCGTATTTGTTAGCGGGGTTGGAAATTATGAGTTTGCACTAGACAACCCTCTTGGAAACTATCAAAACATTGGCTTTTTTGATCAGGTCTCACCTGGTATACACACCGTATACGTCAGAGACATTAACGGCTGTGGCATCACACAAGAAATGGTCTCTGTTATTGGCTTTATGAAGTTCTTTACTCCAAATGGCGATGGCTTTAACGATACTTGGCAAGTCATTGGTCTCAGCTCACAATTTCAGCCTGATAGTAAAATCATTATATATGACAGATACGGGAAGCTCATCACTCTAATCACTCCTGAGCATAGTGGATGGGATGGAACATACAACGGCTATAAAATGCCCGCATCCGATTACTGGTTCCAAGCTATACTACAAGATGGCAGGTCCTTTAAAGGACATTTTACGCTTAAAAGGTAAAGTAATATTGACCATTTGGTAGGTATAAAAACAATACCCTATTTTTGTATCAAACAAAACACAATGACATTATTGTTAATGGCCGCAGGAAGCGGAAGTCGGTACGGAAAATTAAAACAATTTGACGGCCTTGGTCCCAATGAAGAGTTTTTAATGGAATTCAGCATCTTTGATGCCATTGAGAATCAATTTGATCATATTGTAATTGTTACCAAAGCAGAAAATCAAAATTTTCTTCAACAGTATATGGACAATCGCCTGCCAAACAATGTCAAAGTTGATGTTATCACTCAATCTATTGATGATACTCCCGATGGTGTGAAAATTGAAACTACACGAGAAAAACCATGGGGAACCGCTCATGCAGTTTGGTCAGCTAGACATCTAATTCAAGGTGATTTTGTAATCATCAATGCCGACGATTATTATGGTAAGCCAGCATTTTCGGCTGCTGCCGATTTTATACGAAATAATGATAATAATAGTTTCGGACTTGTGACTTACAGTCTTGGCGATACCCTCTCAGAACATGGTTCGGTATCACGTGGTGTCTGCAAAGTCGATGAAGACAAACTCATTTCGATAGAAGAATTTACTAAAATAGAATCTATAAAAGGAGAAATTATGGACCAACATTCTGGTCTAAGTTTGCATTCAGAAGATCTTGTTTCGATGAACTTCTGGGTGTGTCATGATAAGATATTTAATTACATCGACGACTATTTTACTTCCTTTCTGTCTATTGCCGACAACCTTGAAAAATCTGAAATCTATCTTCCCTTTGTGATTCAAGAAATGATGGTTCAAAGGGCTGTGGACGTTACAGTTATTCAAGTTAAAAGCCCATGGTTTGGCGTGACTTATTTTAATGATAAATTGAGTGCTCAAGAAGCGATTCAAAAATTTTCTGATGAAGGGCTCTACACTTCACCTTTGTGGACAAAATAAATTATCAATCTTGTGGTACTACAATTGGCAAACCTAGGTTGGTCCATTGGCTAATACCACCTACTAAATTATATACTTTAACAAAACCTGCTTTCTCCAAAAACATGGCGCAACTATTGCTCCTTCCTCCAGATTTACAATAAATAATCAAAGGTTCATTGGGGTCTAAATTATTAATCTGTGCTTCAAACGAGTCTGATAAAAAATCCATATTAATAGCATTTTTGATAGCACCCTCCTGAAATTCCTCAGGTGTTCTGACATCCACTAAAGGAAAATCATTTTGAGACATCATGTCGACCATCTCTTGAGCGGTAAGCATTTCAACTACGGACTGATTTTGTTCCTTACAACTAAAAGAAAATAATGATAAAAACAAACAAAATGAGGTGAGTACTTTTGAGAACATAATTTAAATTTTATTTATAGGACCATTCCATTCTAAAATACCGCCGATGAGGTTAAATGAATTTTCAAAACCCATCTGTCGCATCACGGCACAGGCCTGAGTACTCCTTGCGCCAGAACGACAATACACAAAATAAGAAGCAGATTTATCAAAACTTTGAAGTTTTTCCAAAAACGAATGAGGATCAGAAATATTAACATTCACGGCTTTAGGTATTTTCCCTTCTGAGACTTCTTCTGGAGTTCGCACATCTAAAATGATTGCATCCTGATTTTGAGAAGATTGTTCCCTCCAGTCGGCTTGAATTAAATCTTTCATGAGATTATAATTTGTTCTTACAAAATTACTAAATTTTTTAGTTAATTGAATGTCTAGAAAAATGTCAATTTTAACAAATATTTGTGATCCAGACTGATCAATCGAAAGGCATTATTAATAATTTTGAGTTTGAAAAAATAAACAAAAAAATGAAAACAAAATTATTATCATTAATCGCAGTACTCTGTGTTTCTTTAATAGTTTCAGCAATGACTGAACCAATTCCAGTTAAACCATCCGACAGTAAAATAGCTTGGAAAGGATACAAAGTCACTGGCTCACATGAAGGTGTTATAACTTTAAAAAGTGGCGACTTATCTTTTGACGAAAAAGTTTTAACTGGTGGCAGTTTTACCATAGATATGAAAACTATTTTTTGTACGGATTTAAAAGGAGAAAGTAAGGGAAAACTTGAAGGGCACTTAAAATCCGATGATTTTTTTGCAGTAGAAAAATTTCCAGAAGCTACTTTAGTTTTCACTTCAGTCAAAGGAACAGGATCATATTACGATATTGTAGCTGATCTTACTGTAAAAGGTAACACAAAATCAATTCAGTTTAACATGACTGTTACAGAAGACAAAGCTTACGCTCGATTACGTTTAGATCGTTCAGAGTTTGATGTCAAGTATGGTTCGAATAGTTTTTTTGAAAATTTAGCTGATCGTGCCATTTACGATGATTTTGACCTTGATGTTATGCTTTCTTTTTAAATAAGAAACTCACGATTTTAAAATCCCGCTTCGGCGGGATTTTTATTTTACAAAAACTGGAGACAGTTCTGTAGATTCAGACGGTAAATAGCGATAATTTTGATAATCAAACATTTCTAAATCTTGAATACTTTTAATATCATTCTCCAAAATAAAGCGCGTCATGAGTCCACGAGCTTGCTTCGCAAATATGCCAATCGTTTTTAACGTGCCATTCTTCAAAACTTTAAATTGTGGTGATATAATTTTTCCATTCAGAGTTTTGGTGTCAATAGCCTTGAAATACTCGTTACTCGCAAGATTAATCAATAGCCCATCATCGCTCAATTCAACATTTAAGGCTTTAGTAATTTTCTGACGCCAAAAGTCATACAAATTGGCGTTTTTACCCACTTGAAATTTTGTTTTCATCTCTAGACGATAGGGTTGAATCAAATCTAAAGGCTTAAGTAAACCATACAAGCCAGAAATAATTAATACTGTGTTTTGTAATTTAGGGAGTAATTTTTGATCCAAAGAATAAGCATCTAGTCCCTTATAAACATCTCCATCAAAAGTAAATATGGCTTGTCGTGAATTTTCAGGATTAAATGGAAGGGTCCAGTTTTGATTGCGCTCGTAATTGATCTCTCCTAAGGCAAGAGAAATAGACATCAATTCAGACAACTGTTTGGCCGATTTCTTTTTAAGTGCTTTATTTAAGATTTCTGAATCACTCAAAAACAAGCCCTGAGTATATTGATCGGTAGGCACTGATTTTTTTAATTCTAGAGATTTTGCAGGAGAAATAACAAGCTTCATATCAAATAATTTTTAACAAAAATAACCAATCCAGCAGATACAGAAAAAATGACTTTACATCTGTGCGTGAGTGGCATAGCCTCTCCATTTCTCAATACAACATGCCATATCCTCTGGCAATGGCGTCGTAAAAGACATGTATTCACCTGTATCTGGGTGCGTAAAGCCTAAAGTTTGAGCGTGAAGACCTTGACGTGGCAACACGTTGAAACAATTTTGAACAAACTGTTTGTATTTCGAAAACGTAGTTCCTTTAAGAACCACATCACCTCCATACCGAGCATCATTAAATAAGGTATGACCTATATGTTTCATATGCACTCTAATCTGATGCGTTCTACCGGTTTCCAATTTACATGTGAGTAAAGTAACATAACCTAACTTTTCTTGAATTTGATAATGCGTAATTGCAGGTTTTCCTTTATCGGCATCATCATCTAAAAAAACAGTATTTTGAAGTCTATTTTTGGGATGTCGGCCAATATTTCCTACGATCGTACCTTTTTCTTCTGAAACGGCGCCCCATACCAATGCTGTGTATGTCCGTTCCGAACTCTTATCAAAAAATTGACGGGCAAGATGTGTCATGGCAGCCTCTGTTTTCGCTATTACTAGTAAACCACTGGTATCTTTATCGATACGATGTACCAATCCTGGGCGGTTATCGGAGTTTAATGGCAGCCCCTTAAAATGATAGAGCAAGGCATTTATAAGGGTACCTGAGTAATTACCATGTCCTGGATGAACCACCATACCAGCAGGTTTGTTCACCACCATTAGATGATCGTCTTCAAACACAATATCAAGTGGAATATCCTCTGGAACTAATAGATTTTCATATGGCGGATGAGCAAACATCACTTGAACCCTATCTCCTGGCTTTACTTTATAATTGGACTTAACCACCACATCATTTACAAATATTGCACCCTCTTTAGCTGCGGCTTGAATCTTATTTCGAGAAGCATTTTCGACAAAATTCATAATAAATTTGTCTACCCTCAAAGGCGACTGGCTTTGGGCTGCTATGAACGAATGGTGCTCAAATAAGTCATCATCTTCTAATAAAACTTCGTTATTCACTTTCATAGATTCTCTTGTCCTTCATTACCATTCCCTAGAATTAAGGTGATTTTAGAATTCTCTTCAAGCAACTCTCCTGGCTCAATCGGTTTTTGTTTTGATAGTAAGGAAATGACCTCATCTTTTCCAATATCGTTTCTGTAAATGGTATCACCAATTTGAAATCCGGAGGCTTTCAAAGACTTTTCTGCTTGACGAAAAGTTTGCCGCACAATATTGGGCACTCTAATTTTTTTGTATCCGGACAAATTCACCATCAGATAAATTTTTCTATTCTCTTTGACCTTAGAATTGGCTAACGGCAATTGTTCGAGAATTGAACGCTTAGGGTAATTGGGGTTATAGTGGGTTGAGTCTTGAACCAAAAAAATCAGATTTTTAGATTCGATGACTGACTGAGCTTCATCAAGACTCATACCAACAACATCAGGAACAACTATAAATTCATTGTGACGGGTATAATGTTTTAACCACTGAGTAGCTATAACAACCAATACCAGAATAACTGCGCCCATAAGCGCAAGCTGTCGCACAAACCCTTTGCTAAATATAAAACGTATAAAAGAAACCATTGAAATGAATTTGTAAAGCTATTTCCTGTAGCACGAACTTAATAAAAATATTGGTACTTTTACCATGAGAATGCATAGTATTCATATGAAACAAAAGATTGCAATTTTTATGGGCGGATTTTCCGCTGAACATAGCATTTCATTAAAGAGTGGTCAAGTTGTTTTTGATTCTTTAGACGGTAATATTTACCAAAAATTTAAGGTGATCATTTCGGAAGATGGATGGACATGCTTTGATGAGTTGGGCCAAGCATGTACGATAGATAAATCTGATCTAAGTATTCATACTGATACAAAAGTCATCAAGCCCGATTGTGTGTTCATAGCCATTCATGGTAATCCAGGAGAAAATGGTGTTTTACAGTCTTACCTCGACATGATTGAGATGCCTTACACTGGTTGCGGTGCCTACCAATCGGCACTAACCTTCAACAAACGTGACACCTTAAGTGTTTTGAAGGAAATTGATATTCCTTGTGCGACATCATTTTTATTAAATCGAGGTGATTTCATTAATCTCGACAACATTTTATCAAAAGTAGGCTTACCATGTTTTGTAAAGGCAAACTGTGCGGGGAGCAGCTACGGTGTTAGTAAGGTGACCGAAAAAGCCCAACTCCAAAAAGCCATAGAAACAGCCTTTGATGTAGATGACAACATTTTGATCGAATCATGTTTGAAAGGTACAGAAGTTTCTGTTGGCGTTATTACCTATCAAGGAGATATCTTGGCCTTACCGATTACAGAAATAATTACCGATAATGAATTTTTTGATTTTCAAGCCAAATACCTTGGCCAATCACAAGAGATAACACCAGCCAGGATATCGGCAGAGTTAACCGCTAAAGTTCATAATTTGGCTATAAAAATTTTCAAACACCTTAGTTTAAGTGGGTTTTCAAGAAGTGAGTTTATAATTCAAGATGGTATTCCTCATTTCCTCGAGATAAATACAGTCCCAGGCCTAACTAAAGAAAGCATACTGCCTCAGCAAGCCGATGCGGCCGGAATTGGATTAACAGAGCTTTTTGGAAACGCCGTTCAAGAAGCACTTCAAAAGGTAAAAAAACTAAACAGATGAAAAAAGCCATTTTCCCAGGATCATTTGACCCCATCACCATTGGTCATGTGGACATTATTAATCGAGGATTACACATGTTTGATGAAATAATCATTGCGGTTGGAGAAAACTCGAGTAAAACTAACATGTTTAGTCTCGAGGAAAGGCTCAAGTTTATAACAACGGCATTTAAGGATGATAGTCGGATCACGGTACAGTCCTATCAAGGCTTGACTGTTGATTTATGTGATACTTTAAATGTATCTGTCATTTTAAGAGGTTTACGTAACACTACAGATTTTGAATTTGAAAAATCTATTGCTAACGTCAATCAGGCTATGACAAATGTGGAAACTGTATTTTTATTATCCTCGCCTATCACCTCACATATTTCTTCTTCTATTGTTCGTGAAATCATCAAAAATAAGGGCGATTACCAAAATTTTGTGCCTTAGAAACTATCATATAGCATTGATCTTTTCAGTCAACAAACTTCTGATGTTAGCATAGGATTTTTTTGAAACTTTTTGAATTTTATCTGCATTGAGCCATTTTACCTTAGTAATACCTTCATTTTCTTCTGGACTCAATTTTCCACTGTAGGTTGAACTCATATCAAACCAATGGGTGATCTTCAATTTGGTTTCGCTATTGCGTTTAAACAAATGATACGTTTGACCAATTGGGCCAATCAATTTAAGTTTTTTTACACCAGTCTCTTCCTTTACTTCTCTCATAGCACCTTCCTCAATGGTTTCATCCTTCTCTATTCGGCCTTTTGGAAGATCCCATTTGCCATTGCGATAAATAAACAAAACATCGCCGTCTGTGTTAATGACCTTGCCACCCCCAGCTATAACTGTTTTGATCTTCTTTCGAAAGTTTAGCAATAATTTATTTGAGTTGTGATGGTACAAAAACAACTCAATTACATCAGGATCCTTTAACCTTTTTAGAATGAATTTGAGCGTTACTTCTTTTAAAGAAAAGCTGTTTTTAGCATCTTTAATTTGAGGGTCATCGGTTAGATAAATGATCTTCTCACTCAGATAAATTGGGATTCTCATGCAATGCAATTGGATAGGTTTAAATCTATAAAAATTTTCTATACTTTTGCCAAATGATTTTTGATAAAAAAACTGCTGAAGCGATCGCTCAAGAATTGTTAACTATAAAGGCTATCAAATTAAATACAGAAAACCCGTTTCAATGGGCCTCAGGATGGCAATCTCCAATCTACTGCGACAATAGGTTGATTCTTTCTTTTCCGAAAATGAGAAAGCTAGTTAGTGAAAGTATGGCCGCAATTATTGACTCTAAATATCCAAACATTGAATGTATTGCTGGAGTGGCCACTGGAGCAATTGGATTTGCAGCATTAGTGGCTGAAGCGCTTAATTTGCCAATGGTTTATGTGCGGCCTGAACCCAAAAAACACGGCCGTCAAAATCAAATAGAAGGCATAGTTCCTTCAAAGAAAAAAATTATTGTCATTGAAGACTTGATAAGCTCGGGTAACAGCAGCTTAAATGCTGTAAAAGCTCTTCGGAGCGAAAATTGTGATGTGGCTGGTATGATTGCAGTATTTACCTATAATTTCCCGATAGCCACTAAAAATTTTCAGGAAGCCAAAGTGGACTTATGGACCCTTAGTGACTATGCCACTCTTATTGATTTTGCGGTAAGTTCAAAATATATTTCCAAAACTCAAGAAGGTTTGCTACTCGCTTGGAACAAATCTCCCGAATCATGGAAACCAAACTAATTATTTTTTATGAAAATTGAAGCAAAGAAAGTTGTAGTAAATCGCTCGGCCGAGCATGTATTTGATTTCTTTAATGATTTATCAAATTTCAAAAAATTAATGCCGGCCAACTTGTCTAAATTTCAAGTTATCGATAAAGACACTTTCGTTTTTGGACTCCAAGGCATGCCAGAAATCACCTTAAAAAAGAAAGAATCCTTAGCGCCGGAAAAAATTGTATTTGGAGCTGCAAATAGTCCAATTGAATTTGATTTAACAGGAAATATAACTGCTGTAGACAACAATAGCTCAGTGGTTCAGTTGGCGTTTAAAGGTAAAATTAATCCGATGATGTCTATGATGGTTAAAGGTCCTTTAACAAAGCTACTCGCGCAATTCTCGGACGGGCTTACTAAACTTTTTCAATAGATCAATTTTATAGTTTTTAAATCGTAGTCATTGAATTGCCCACTGCGATTGAGGAGATGTAATTGACCTGAATGAGTTATGCCTTTGATCTTGCCTTCAAAAAACGCACCATCTGCAAATTGGAATCGCGACCAGACGTTGCAACGATAAAGGATTTTTAAATATTCCATTTTTAAATGATCGAAAGACTGGTGTTCAATATTACTTAGTTTACTTTTAATGCATTCAGTCATTTGAAATAACAACTCGTCAAGCGATAAATACTTCCCCCCAATCAAAGCTAAGGAAGTTGCCTTTGGCAAATATTTGAAGTTTGTTTGATTTACATTTAAGCCAATACCAATAATACTCTTCTTCCAAGTTTGACCTTGCACAATATTTTCTATCAAAACTCCTCCTAACTTTAGATCATCAACGATAATATCATTAGGCCATTTCAAATAAAACTTAGACGACTGACTCATCGACAAACCGTCAATAATACCTAATCCCACTGCCATATTGATCTTAAATTGATCTATCAATGGCATATCAACAATAAGTTTCAAAATAGAAAATGTGAGGTTTTGATTTGGATTAGACTTCCACGCATGACCATGCTGACCTTTCCCTCGGGTTTGATCACGTGCCACAACAGTAGTGAAATCATCGCAAAAACTGCTTTGAGACTTTGCCTTCAAGTAGTCATTTGTTGAGTCTACAGTGTCAAGTTGAATAAAAGTCATTCGTTAGTTGTTTTTATTAAGGTTTTCTTATGATCTGAACGGTGTTAAAGAAACAAAAAAGTGATACATTTGTGCAAAGTAAATCAATTAAATGACGCAGACCAATCAGAGTGCTGACTTGTTAATTTCTCATATCATTCATGGTATTGAAGAACTCAAAGGACAAGAGACGATTTTAATGGACCTCCGGAAGATTGAAAATACAGTTTGTGATTATTTTATCATCTGTGAAGGTACCTCAAACACACAGGTTAGTGCCATCGTGAATTCCATTCGAAAGCAGGTGAGTAAAGCAATACAAGATAAGCCAATTAATATTGAAGGAACCGGAAATTCTGAATGGGTACTCATGGATTACGGAAATATTGTAGTACATGTGTTTCAAAAAAAGATTCGTGAATACTATGACATTGAAGGGCTTTGGGGAGATGCAGTTACTACAGAATTAACATTAAATAATTAAGACAATTAATGAAGAGCGATAAAAAACCTGTTGCAAAAAAACCAAAGTTTAGTCCTTATTGGATCTATGGCATTGCCATTGTCTTAATGATCTTATTCAATGTTTTTACTGGTGGACTTAGCAGTTCCAAAGGTGCGTCTACTACACCAAATCAATTTTTCGAATTTTTGAACGATGGAGATATCGAAAGTCTTGAAATTATTCGAAATACTCATATTGTAAAAGTTTTTTTAACAGAAGAAGCTAAGACTAAAGAGATACACAAGGATGCCGTAGGGTCTCAATTATTCCCTGGATCAAGTGGTCCAAATTATCAATTTGAATTTGGAGATTTGCAAAACTTTGAAAATCAAACAAATGAAATTATAGCTAAGCAAAACTTAGAGATTACACCTAAATTCGCAACCGAATCAAATGTTTGGGGCGATTTATTACTTTCCTTTTTACCATTCATATTGCTCATTGGCGTTTGGATATTCATTATGCGTCGCATGTCCGCAGGAGGTGGTGGCGGTGCTGGAGGTCAAATCTTCAATATTGGCAAATCACGCGCGAAGTTATTTGATGAGAATACAGAAGTCAAAACCACATTTAAGGACGTAGCTGGGCTTGAAGGTGCCAAAGAAGAGATTCAAGAAATAGTAGATTTTCTCAAAAACCCAGGGAAGTATACTGCATTGGGCGGTAAGATACCAAAAGGTGCTCTTTTGGTAGGACCCCCAGGAACTGGAAAAACTCTTCTGGCAAAAGCTGTTGCCGGGGAAGCTAAAGTTCCTTTTTTCTCTCTATCTGGTTCTGATTTTGTAGAAATGTTTGTTGGTGTTGGAGCTTCACGAGTAAGAGATCTTTTTAAACAAGCTAAAGACAAATCGCCCGCTATCATTTTTATTGATGAAATTGATGCCATCGGAAGAGCGAGAGGAAAGAGTAATTTTTCTGGATCTAATGATGAGCGAGAAAATACTTTAAATCAATTGCTCACAGAAATGGATGGCTTTGGCACCAATACCAACGTTATTGTAGTTGCAGCGACTAACCGTGCCGATGTTCTTGATAAAGCTTTAATGCGTGCAGGGCGATTTGACCGTCAAATTTATGTTGACCTTCCAGACATTAGAGAAAGAAAAGAGATTTTTGAAGTGCATCTTAGACCATTAAAAGTGGACGAAAAGATGGACGTTGACTTTTTATCCAAACAAACACCTGGTTTTTCAGGTGCTGATATCGCCAATGTTTGCAACGAAGCGGCGCTCGTTGCGGCAAGAAAAGGCAATAAAATAGTTGGAAAACAAGATTTCTTGGATGCTGTTGACCGGATTGTTGGCGGATTAGAAAAGAAAAACAAAATTGTTACAGCATCAGAAAAAAAAGCTGTAGCCTATCACGAAGCAGGACACGCCGTCGTAAGTTGGATGCTCGAGCATGCAGCGCCATTAGTTAAGGTAACTATTGTTCCTAGAGGGCGTTCTCTTGGTGCAGCATGGTATTTACCAGAAGAACGATTGATCGTGCGTCCAGATCAAATGCTTGACGAAATGTGCGCCACTCTAGGTGGTCGTGCTGCTGAAAGAGTGATTTTTGACGAGATCTCGACTGGTGCTTTAAGCGATCTTGAAAAAGTAACCAAACAAGCCAGAGCAATGGTTACTGTTTATGGCTTGAATGAAAAAGTCGGAAACCTTACCTACTATGACTCTTCTGGGCAATCAGAGTATGGATTTACAAAACCTTATAGTGAACAAACTGCGGAATTGATAGACCGTGAAATATCAAATATGATTGAAGGACAATATCAAAGAGCCATCAACATTCTTCAAGAAAACAAAGATAAACTCATCTTACTCGCAGAAGAATTACTTGAAAAGGAAGTCATCTTCAAAGATAATCTGGAAACCATTTTTGGTAAGAGACCTTTTGAAGTAGAGCCTCCGTTAGACCAAAATCAAAGTTCTGAGGAAGAATAATTAGTCCATCATGCGACATTTGATACATAGAATTATTTCTGGTTTAGTTTATGTTGCTTTGGTTATTGGCGCTATTCAACTGGATTTTACTTTTTTCATGTTGGTCGCTGGACTTGGGACTATACTCATTACCGAATACGGCAAAGTCGCTAAAGTAAAAACCGTCAGGTTATTGCTCTATTTTCTTATTTTGATCGTAAGCCTTGGAGCCCTCTACAAGTCCGGTGAATCGAAAATTTTAGAGCCTCTCACTATATTTATTCTTGGGTCTGCAATCGTGGCCCATTTTTTCTTACTCGAAAAACTCGCTTTAGGCAAACCTATCACAAATCAAAAAAGGTACGGTATCTTTTATATAGCGCATGGTTTGATAAGTATTACATTGATAGGACTGGTTCAAGGATATTTTGACCCCGTTGTGACCTTATACTTCTTTGTCACCATATGGATCAGTGATAGTGGTGCCTTCGCAGTAGGAAATATGATTCGAGGTAAAAAGCTAATGCCGTCTATTTCTCCAAAAAAAACCATCTCCGGATTAATTGGAGGCTTGTTTTTTGCGGGAATAACTGGTTATATCATGAGTTTATATTCAGAAGTATTCACTACAATTCAATGGATCATTTTCGGAGTCACAATAGCCTTAATCTCTGCTGCAGGTGATTTGATCGAATCAAAATTTAAGCGAGAAGCTGGACTAAAAGACAGCGGGCAAATCATGCCTGGACATGGCGGAATGTTTGATAGGTTAGATGGTGTAATTTTCGCTGCACCATGGGCAACTATTATTTTTAAACTGATGAATTATGTTTCATAAAGAAGGACAAAAAATCATTTTCAGCGCCTTAGTTATTTCTGTGACGGCTGTAATGATCATTGACTATTATATACTCCACCAATTGTTTAAACTCGCACTTCAAGGTGCAGTCATTATATTTTTAATCTTAATTTTACAATTCTTTAGGAATCCAAAACGAAACATTAGATGGGATGTCAATAAAGTATTTGCCCCTGTAGATGGCAAAGTAGTGGTCATTGAAACGGTTTATGAAGATGAATTTTTTAAAGAAAATCGTAAGCAAATTAGCATCTTTATGTCACCACTTAACGTTCATGTAACACGTTATCCGGTCAGTGGTGAAATTATTTACAGTAAATACCATCCAGGAAAATATTTAGTGGCTTGGCATCCAAAGTCGAGCACCCTAAACGAACGTACTACAGTTGTGGTGAAATCTCCCAAATTTGGACCAGTCTTATTTCGTCAAATTGCTGGTGCATTAGCGCGGCGAATTGTAAATTATGCCAAAGTGGGTGATGTTGGTCAGCAGGGTAGCGACAGCGGGTTTATAAAATTTGGTTCGAGAGTTGATATCTTTTTACCTTTAGACGCAGTTATTACAGTCAAACCTAACCAAAAAGTTGTTGGAGCAAAAACTGTTATCGCAGAATTTGATGGAGGAGAACAATAATTTAGACCAAATGTTTCAGGAATCTGTTGAAAAGGTCAATCAGCATAAAGAACCTTTTCCGGCAGACTTTCTCCTAAGGTTATATGCCTATTATAAACGTGCAACCAATGATTTTAGCAAGCCGAGCAGCAAGAGTGATTTGATTAATGCATTCAAAACAAATGCCCTGTTTCAAGCACGTGAAGTTGATACTGATTTGGCCAAACAAAATTACATCGATCTAGTAAATTCTTATTTCGATAAATAAGTATTTTATTTACTAAGTGTTTCGATCCTTTTTTGAAGCATATGAATTTTATCAAGTGCGTCAGCTTCCTTTTGCTTTTCTACAACAACAACGGCTTTAGGAGCATTAGCTACAAATCTTTCATTGGACAATTTGCCTTGAACAGATTTCAGAAAACCTAGAGTATATTTTAATTCATCTTTTAATTGAACAATCTCACTTTCAACATCGACAGGACCGCTGACTGGAACAAAATATTCAGTGCTGCCAATTCTAAATGAAAGAGCACCATCAACCTTCTCTTCAACAACTTTCATATGAGATAGGTTGGTTAACTTTTTAATGACCGCAACCAGATCTTCACTCAGATCGTGATATCCAAAAACCATCACTTCAATTTGATCTTTAAATGGTATCTGCTGGGCTTTTCGAAGTGATCTCAATTGACTAACAATCTCTTTAACCGATTCAAAATCACCGATCAAAGCATTGTCAAATCCATGACTTTTAGGCCAGTCAGCAATGATTAAAGCCTGATCTTTAGATCGCTTAGCATTTTGTTGCCAAATTTCTTCGGTCAGAAACGGCATAAATGGATGTAAAATTTTTAGATTATTTTCCAACAACTTAATCACATCATTATAGGTCTCTCTGTCAATAGGCTGACCATACGCGGGTTTTACAACTTCAAGAAGCCATGAACAGAAATCGTCCCAAATTAATTTGTAAGTGGTCATCAATGCATCACTCAGACGATACTTGTCGAAATGATCATTGATTTCTTCAACAGCTCGATCAAATTGTGCCGCGTACCATTTTAAGGCAACAGCACTCTCTGTAGGTTGCGCTTGATCATTAATTTCCCACCCCTTTATCAACCTAAAGGCATTCCAAATTTTATTTGCAAAGCCTTTTCCTTGTTGACAAAGCGCATCGTCAAATAACAAATCGTTACCTGCGGCCGCACTCAGCAATAAACCAACGCGCACACCATCCGCACCATAGTCGTTAATCAATTTTAAAGCATCGGGAGAATTCCCTAATGACTTACTCATTTTACGCCGTTGCTTATCACGCACTAATCCCGTGAAATAAACATTTGTGAAAGGTTGCTTGTCAGTAAATTTATAGCCAGCCATGATCATGCGGGCCACCCAGAAAAATAAAATATCTGGACCTGTCACCAAATCATTGGTTGGATAATAATATTTGAATTCTTCGTTATCAGGATTATTGATCCCGTCAAAAACACTTATTGGCCATAGCCAAGATGAAAACCAAGTGTCTAGAACATCCGCATCTTGCCTCAATTGAGCTAAGGTCAGGTTGGGGTTACCTGAGGCTTTTTTTGCCAGTTCAAGCGCTTCTATTTTTGAATTTGCCACCACAAAATCTTCAATTCCTTCGCCGTAGTAATAAGCGGGGATTTGCTGACCCCACCAAAGTTGACGAGAAATGTTCCAGTCACGAAGATTAGTCATCCAATGGCGATAGGTGTTTTCAAATTTCTTAGGAAAAAACTTAATATTGTCAGAATTCAGTACTGCTTCGAGTGCCGGCGCCGCTAAATCTTCCATTTTTAAAAACCACTGATCAGAAAGTCTCGGCTCAATCACTGCATGAGTCCGTTCACTAGTACCCACTTTATGGATTATGGTTTCTGTCTTATTTAAAACACCAAGTCCAGCCAATTCATCGGCAATAGCTTTTCGAGCTTCTGCTCTATCTTGACCTTCGAAATGCAACCCAAATTGGTTTAATGTTCCGTCAGGGTTTAATATATCAATGATATTAAGTTCGTGCTTTTCTCCAAGAATTTTATCATTCATATCATGAGCAGGTGTAATTTTTAGACATCCTGTTCCAAATTCAATATCGACGTAATCATCAGCAATAATAGGAATTTTGCGCCCACAAACAGGGACTATAACTGTTTTACCAATTAATGATTGATACCTCTCGTCATTTGGATTCACACAAATCGCAGTATCCCCTAATATGGTCTCAGGTCGGGTTGTAGCTATAGTAACATGCCCAGAGCAGTCCTCTAATTCGTAATCAACATAATAGAGTAAATCCTGTTTTTCTTCATAGATGACTTCTTCATCTGACAGAGTTGTCTGAGCTTCGGGATCCCAATTGACCATTCTAAAACCTCGATAAATCAAACCTTCATTGTATAAATCGACAAATGTTTTTATCACAGCGGCATTCATATTTTGATCCATCGTGAATTTGGTACGGTCCCAATCACAAGAACAACCCAATTTTTTCAACTGCTCTAGTATAACACCTCCATAGTCGTTGGTCCATTTCCATGCGTGATCCAAAAATTCAGCCCTAGTCAAATCGCTTTTCTCTATACCCTCAGACTTAAGTTTAGCGACTACTTTAGCTTCTGTAGCGATGCTAGCGTGATCTGTTCCTGGCACCCAACAGGCATTGAACCCTCGAAGTCTAGCGCGACGCACTAAAATATCCTGAATGGTATTGTTGAGCATATGCCCCATGTGTAGGATACCTGTAACGTTTGGTGGAGGAATAACTATGGTATAGGCAGGACGGTCATCAGGTTCGGAATGAAAGTAATTATTGGCCATCCAATAGGAATACCATTTTTGTTCAATCTCTGAAGAATCGTACTTAGAGGATATAGCCATTTTACTGCTGGTTTTAAAAAAGGCAAAATTAGGCAATATTTCAGCGTTGAGAAAACATATCCACTACAGAAAATGAAAAGCATTAAGGATTGGTATAAAGATAATATTGTATATTTACGTTAAATAAATAAATTCCATACCTATGAAAAATTTATTCGCCCTCATGATGATAGTAAGCTTTAGCCTTGCAACTTTTGCTCAAGAAGGTCAAGCTAAAATTACATTTAAAACTGAAACAATCGATTATGGTACAATCGAAAAAGATGCTGATGGCTTACGAACATTCGAATTTACAAATACTGGTGACGCTCCATTAGTTATTAGTAATGTCAAATCAACTTGTGGTTGCACCATTCCAAAAAAGCCAGATGGACCTATCATGCCTGGTGAAAATGGTGTTATTGAAGTAAAGTATGATACAAAACGTGTAGCGCCTTTTAGAAAAACCATAACTGTAACCTCTAATGCTGAGCGGACAACTGTCGCTCTAAAAATTAAAGGCACTGTAACAGATCCTAACAATAATGGAGTCATGCAAAAGAAAACACCCAGTGTGATGCAAAACAATTAGGCACCGAAATTATTGATCCAGTTAGAAGCGCATTTTTTTAAATGCGCTTTTTTTATGCTTCTTAGATTCTTGTGCAATCTGATTCAATAAAAATGTGCAATTTTGTAAAAAATATAAGTCATGCCAAGTATTTCTGAAAAAGGCCAGGCTATGCCAGAATCGCCAATACGAAAACTAGTTCCTTTTGCCAACGACGCCAAAAAAAAAGGTAGGCATGTTTATCACCTCAACATTGGACAACCTGACATCAAAACACCAGAAATCGCTCTAGAGGCTGTTCGAAATTCAAACATAAAAGTCCTTTCCTACAGTCAATCTGAGGGTTCTGAAGCTTACAGAAACAAGTTAGCAAACTACTATCACAGCAAACATATCGACGTTGCTCATAACGAAATCATTGTAACCACTGGAGGTAGCGAAGCACTACTCTTTGCTTTTGGAAGTATAATGGATCCAGATGATGAAATCATTATTCCTGAACCGTTTTATGCCAACTATAACGGCTTTACAACAGCCTCTGGAGTAACAATAGTACCTATTGTTTCAAGGTTTGAAGACAATTTTGCACTTCCTCCAATTGCGGCATTTGAAAAACTCATCACGCCAAAGACAAAAGCGATTCTAATTTGTAATCCAGGCAATCCTACAGGTTATTTATACAGCCATGATGAACTCGAACAATTGTCGGAATTGGTTAAAAAACATGATCTATTTTTAATTGCAGATGAAGTGTATCGCGAGTTTTGTTATGAAGGGGCAAAACATTATTCAATCATGAGCGATGAGACTTTAACTGAACATGCCATAATGATTGATTCTGTTTCGAAACGCTACAGCATGTGTGGTGCACGAATTGGCTGCCTTGTTTCTAGAAATAAAGCGGTTATTAAAACTGCTTTAAAATTTGCTCAAGCACGACTATCACCGCCATCTTACGCACAGATTGCCAGCGAAGCGGCTTTAGACACACCACCCGAATATTTTACTCAAGTCATCAACGAGTATGTTGTTAGACGAAATGTCTTGGTTGATGGTTTGGAGGCCATTCCTGGCGTAAGGGTAGCAAAACCAAATGGCGCATTTTATTGTGTTGCCGAATTACCTGTAGATGATACGGATCATTTTGCACAGTGGCTTTTGTCAGATTTTGAGTTAAACGGTGAAACTGTAATGGTAGCTCCAGCAGCAGGATTTTATGCCACAGCAGGATTGGGGAAAAATCAAGTACGAATCGCTTATGTTTTAAACACTGACGAACTCAAAAAGTGTATTGAAATTATTGCGCTGGCACTTAAGGCTTATCAAAATCGATGAATTTCGAAAACAATATTTCATTAAAACCATTCAACACATTTGGCGTTGACGTGATAGCAGAACAGTTTGTGTCCATTCACGACGAAGAAATGCTGGAAAAAATTATTTCAAAGAACGGCACCCAACCACTATTCATCATTGGAGGTGGGAGTAATATGCTTCTGACCAAAGACGTTAATTGTTTGGTGGTACATATCAATTTAAAAGGTATTTCTGTTGTTTTTGAAGACAATGATTTTGTTCAAGTTAAATCTGCTGCAGGAGAGAATTGGCATGATTTTGTGCTTTGGTGTCTTGATCGGAATTATGGTGGCATTGAAAATCTTGCACTAATCCCAGGAAGTGTAGGAGCCGCACCAATACAAAACATTGGCGCTTATGGTGTTGAACTTAAAGATGTTTTTGTCTCTTGTGACGCAATCAACAAATATTCTGGAGAAAAAAAACGATTTGACCGCAACAATTGCGACTTTGGGTATCGTCAATCCATATTTAAAGGCATCGAAAAAGGAAAATGGATTATCACTTCAGTAACTTTTGAGTTATCCAAAACGAATCACCGACTCAAAACGACTTATGGCGCCATTCAGGAGCATTTGGATGACATGAATATAAAAGAGCCCTCCATTCGAGACATAGCACAAGTGGTTATTGGTATCCGATCTACAAAACTTCCGGATCCGAAGGTCTTGGGAAATAGCGGCAGTTTTTTTAAAAATCCTGTTGTGGAAAAGTTTAAAAAAGATTCACTTTGCATTGAAAATGCTGATATGCCGTTTTTCGAATTGACACCCGAAACGTATAAAATACCCGCAGCGTGGCTCATCGAACAATCGGGATTTAAAGGTAAACGATATGGAGACTGTGGTGTTCACAACAAGCAAGCCTTAGTAATAGTAAATTATGGTAATGCAACGGGCAAAGAAATATTTGAATTGGCCTCCACTATTCAAAATGAAGTTGAATCCAAATTTGGAATACGACTCGAAATGGAAGTAAATATTTTATAAATAGGTCGATACGACCTTGTATCTTTGCAAAAAAGCACTTCATGTTATTAATACTTACTTTAGGATTGCTAGCTCTTGGTATCGCTGGTATAGCGATAAAAATTTGGGCGAAAAAGGATGGCAAATTTGCAGGAACTTGTGCTAGTCAAAACCCATTGTTAAACAGCTCGGGTGAGGCTTGTGGCATGTGTGGTAAAATGCCTGACGAATTCAGTAACTGTAATACCGAAAGCAACGCTTGAAGTCATTTTTATTAACTTAAGTTTTAATTTATTGGATTTAGATACATCCATTTTAGCGGCAAAATCTAATGACCAAAAGGCTTATAATTATATTTTAAACAGCTTCTGGGGTGAAGTTTATGGATTTGTACTAAAGCGAACAAAGAATGAAAACGATGCTGAAGACATCACCATTCAAACTTTCGCAAAGGCATTTGATAAAATTCAATCCTATAACCCAGAGTATCAGTTTAAGACATGGCTGATGACCATTGCTAAAAATATACACATCGATCATATTCGAAGAGCGCAAACAAATATTCAACAGGAATCAGAACAATCACACTTGTTCACGATTGCTCGCTTAGCAGATGAGAATCCTACTCCAGAAGATGCCATTATTATCGCTCAAAAATTGAGCAAACTTAGAACAGACATTAAAAAACTAAAGCCACATTATCAAGAGGTTATTCAATTGTTTTACTTTCAGGAGTTAAGTTACATAGAGATTGCTGACACCCTTCAAGAGCCTTTAAGTCGAATAAAAGTCAAACTTCTGAGAGCTCGACAATTATTGGCTTCAATTATCGATTCAACTCGCAGTTAATTCCCGAAACCTCATTATCTTTGCAGCTTCATGGAGACAAGTACAAAATCAAATATTCTACCAGAACGTCAAGCTAAACCCAAGTGGTTGCGTGTAAAGTTACCCACAGGCGAAAAATATACCGAGCTGCGCGGATTGGTGGATAAGTACAAACTAAATACGATTTGCACATCTGGGAGCTGTCCAAATATGGGTGAATGTTGGGGCGAAGGCACTGCAACCTTTATGATCCTGGGTAATATTTGTACGCGTTCATGTGGGTTCTGTGGTGTCAAGACTGGTCGTCCTGAAGATGTCAATTGGGATGAACCTGAAAAAGTAGCACGCTCCATTAAAATTATGAAAATCAAGCATGCTGTGATAACCAGTGTGGATCGGGACGACTTAAAAGATATGGGAAGTATCATGTGGGCCGAAACAGTTAAGACCATTCGTCGCATGAATCCTGAAACAACTCTTGAAACTTTAATTCCTGATTTTCAAGGTATCACAAGACACATTGACCGTATTTTAGCCGTTCATCCTGAAGTTATTTCTCATAATGTTGAAACGGTTAAACGCTTAACCAGAGAAGTTCGCATTCAAGCAAAATACGACCAAAGTATGGAAGTGCTTCGATATATGAAAGCGCAAGGTCAACGTCGAACGAAGTCTGGAATAATGCTTGGACTGGGAGAAACTAAAGAGGAAGTTATTCAAACCCTACATGACTTAAAATCAGCTGACGTTGATGTTGTTACCATAGGGCAATATCTTCAACCAAGCAAAAAACACTTGCCAGTTAAACAATTTATCACTCCTGATCTTTTTGCAGAATATAAAGCCATCGGACTAGATCTTGGATTTCGTCACGTTGAAAGTAGCGCCTTAGTGAGATCTTCATATAAAGCTCAGAAGCACATTAATTAACTTAGTTATTCAACTTATCAATGATTACAGTTTTGAATTCCTCGAGGTTTTTCAAATCAGTTTGAATTGGCAGATAATAACTTTGGATCAAAGCTGAATGGTATTGAAGCCTGACAAAATCTTTTTCAGTAGTTAGGATTTTTCCCAATTGAGTAAATCGGCTTATTTCTTCATTGCTAAAACTGTGATGATCTGGGAATTTTAAATGTTTGAAATCTGCACCTCTCGACTCTAAAAACTTCACCAAAGGTTTGGGGTTGGCTATCCCCGTTATTAAAGTAAATGTTGATTTTACAAATTCACCTAATGGCATTGAATCGTTATCATTGAATACAATATCGTTATATTTTATTCCAGAAAACCAAATGGATTGATAGTTTCTTGGATTAAGAGAAATTGTAAACATATTTTTTTTATTTTCAGAAATGTCTTCTGGGCACTTAGTAACCACTATCAAGTCCGCACGAGCTGCGCCAGACCTAGGTTCCCTCAGATCGCCAATTGGTAAAACCATATCCTTAAAATAAGGATTATTAAAGGTCGTAAGCAATATCAATACAGCAGGAGAAACAGCCCTATGCTGCAGCACGTCATCTAAAATAATCAAGTTAGGGGGAGATGGTAATTTTCTTAATTGTGTCATACCCCGTCGACGGTTTGCGTCAACTGCAATAATAATATTTGGGAATTTCTTTTTAATTTGAAGTGGCTCATCTCCGATTTGAGAGACTTTGGAATCTATGTTGGCTAATATAAAACCTTTGGACGTGCGACCATACCCCCTACTGAGCACTGCAATTCTATATTGTTCTGAAAGCAGTTGAATCAAACATTCGACCATTGGTGTCTTACCAGTTCCGCCAACGCTCAAATTTCCAATGCCAATGGTAGGAATATCATACCTTACAGATTGTAATAAGCCCTTATCATACAGGACATTGCGAATGCATGCAATGGCATAGTACACAGGTGTCAAAGGAAACAATAAAATTCTTAACCACTTCATCGGTACGAATTTAAGTGATTTAAGATAAACGCCATCGTTTCGTAAATTAAAACGTTTTGATTAAGTTCGTTGTCAAATAAAAAGTTAACGATATGTCAAAAACCATTCAAGATGTCATCACCATTCTAGAAAAATGGGCACCTACATATTATGCCGAAGATTTTGATAATGTAGGATTGCTTGTTGGTAACAAAAAAGATGCTGTAACCGGAATTTTGGTCACACTCGATGCTTTGGAGGAAACTATTGACGAGGCTATTGAAAAAAACTGCAACCTTATTGTAACTTTTCATCCGATTATATTCAGTGGCTTAAAAAAATTGACAGGCTCTAATTATGTTGAACGTAGTGTAATAAAAGCTATTAAAAAAGGTATTGCTATTTATTCCCTTCATACTGCCTTAGACAACTCATCAACAGGTGTAAATGCCGCTATTTGCCGTAAGCTTGGGCTGAACGACACTCAAATATTAATTCCTAAAAGAAACGTTTTAAAAAAATTAATCACCTTTACGCCGACTGCCGAGGCCGAGAAAGTCAAACAAGCCATGTTAGATGCAGGTGCAGGACATATAGGAAATTATGACCGATGTAGCTTTAGTTCTCAAGGTATTGGCAGTTATAGAGCAAACAAAAACGCTAACCCAAACTATGGCGTTATTGGGAAAGAACATTTAGAGAAAGAAGTCAAAATAGAAGTCATCGTGCCAATTCACATAGAGGAAATAATATTGCAGGCTATGAAGAAATCGCATCCGTATGAAGAAATAGCCTATAATTTAATTCCGCTTAGTAATTCAAGAAATGACATAGGAATGGGAATGACAGGCAGCTTTACTTATCCATTAAATCAAGATGATTTTCTAAAATTATTAAAAGTTAAATTTGGTTCTGGTGTTATCAGATTTAGCGAAACTACCAAAAAACCAATCACCAAAGTTGCTGTTCTTGGTGGATCAGGGAGTTTTGCTATTGCAGCTGCTAAAGCATCGGGCGCGGATGCCTTCGTAACCTCAGATTTGAAATATCATGATTTTTTTCAGGCTGAAAATCAGATCTTATTGGCAGATATTGGACACTTTGAAAGCGAACAGTTTACAAAAAATTTGATTGCTGATTATCTTACAGAAAAATTGCCTAATTTTGCAGTCCTTTTAACAGCAATTAACACGAATCCCGTTAGGTATTATTAAGTATGGTTAAATCAAAAGAAATTACGGTAGAAGAACGCCTAAGAGCGCTCTATGACTTACAATTGATCGACTCAAGGGTTGACGAAATCCGCAATGTACGTGGTGAATTACCATTAGAAGTAAAGGATTTAGAGGATGAGATCGAAGGACTTACAACGCGTCTTGAAAAGTTAGAAACAGGCATTGTTGAGTTCAATGATCAAATCAAAGCCAAAAAGAATCTAATCGAAGAAGCTAAAGTTTTGATTAAAAAATATGCCGAGCAGCAGAAAAATGTCCGTAACAACCGGGAATATAATTCTCTTTCAAAAGAAATTGAATATCAAGAGTTGGAAATGGAATTAGCTGAAAAACATATCAAAGAATTTTACGCTACCATTGAACAAAAAAACGAAGTGATAATAGGCACTAAGGAACAAATTGATGAGCGTTCAAATCACTTGAAGCACAAGAAAAAAGAATTAGGTGCGATTATGTCAGAAACAGAAAAGGAAGAAATTGCCTTACTTAAGAAATCTGAGGAATATCAGGGATTAATTGAAGAGCGCCTAATCGCTGCCTATAACAGAATTAGAAAAAATGTAAAAAACGGTCTTGCTGTTGTTGCCATCGAAAGAGGTGCCTCTGGAGGCTCTTTTTTCACAATTCCTCCTCAAGTTCAGTACGAAATTGCAGCACGCAAACGTATTATCATAGATGAGCACAGCGGTCGTATTTTGGTAGACGCCGAATTGGCAGAGGAGCAGAAAAGTAAAATGGCCGCCTTATTAGCATCTTTGTAAGGGACAGGTGATTTTTGATCTTTTCATTAAAATTTATTAAGATTTTATGAGACTTTTTATTTGCACTCTTGCAATTTTATTTACATGTTGCAAACAACAAGCGCAAACGAACAGTGCAAAACAAGAGGCTGATATACCTCCGATTGAAGTTCCTGAAATAAATGGAACAGCTAAAGCATATTTTGCTAGTGGTTGTTTTTGGTGTGTAGAAGCCATTTATGAAAGTCTTATCGGGGTCGATGAAGTCATCAGCGGTTATTCTGGGGGAACAACAAAAACTATCAACTACGAGATGAGTAATACCGGTCGCACTGGACATGCTGAGGCTGTTGAAGTGATTTATAATCCTGATTTGATTAATTTTTCGACTTTAGTTGATGTTTATTTCGGTTCTCAAAACCCCCTACAACTCAATGGTCAAGGCCCTGACAACGGATCACAATATCGGTCAATCATCTTTTACCAAAACGACGAACAGAAAAATATTATTCTTCAAAAAAAGTCTGCTCTTTCTAAAACACTAAATGCCGATATTGCTGCAGAGGTATTGCCCTTTCAGAAATTTTTTATTGGTGAAGATTACCACCAAGATTACGAAAAAAAACATCCCAATCATCCATACATTCAAAGAGTTTCCATCCCACGTTTGAATCGATTCAAGAAAAAATTTCCCGATCTATTGAAGTCGCATTAGATTAAAGCATGCTAAGGATATTTTGTACCTTTGAAGGACAAGATAAATTGAATCATGAAATATCGCACTGGTTTAGATTTCGCTCAGCAATTAGACGCTAAAGATACATTAGGTGAATTTAGATCACAGTTTTATTTACCATCAGATAAAGATGGTAAGCCCCTCGTATATTTTTGCGGCAATTCACTAGGGCTTCAACCCAAGAGCACAAAGTCATATATTCAAATAGAGCTCGATGATTGGGCCAAGCTGGGTGTAGAAGGTCATACACACGGCACAAATCCATGGCTTCATTATCATGAGTTTTTGACTGAAACCATGGCCAACATTGTAGGTGCTAAACATCACGAGGTGGTGGTCATGAATTCTTTGACAGTCAACCTTCACCTGATGATGGTCTCTTTTTATAGACCAACCAAAGAACGCTACAAAATTTTAATTGAAGGTGATGTTTTTCCGTCAGACAAGTATGCTGTTGAATCACAATTAAGACATCATGGATTCGATGCGAATGAAGGACTTTTGTTCTGGTCAGCACCAAAAGGAAAAGAACTTTTAAATTATGATGATTTAGAGGAGATTTTACATGAACACGGTCGTGAAATAGCTTTGGTTATGATTGGTGGTGTCAATTACTATACTGGTCAATATTTTGACCTAAAACGTATTAGTGATATGGCTCATAAGGCTGGCGCATTAGTTGGATTTGACTGCGCTCACGGTGCCGGAAATGTTGATTTAAATTTACACGACAGTGAGGCTGATTTTGCGATTTGGTGTTCTTACAAATATCTCAACTCAGGTCCAGGCAGTTTGAGCGGATGCTTTGTCCACGAGCGTCATGCCAACAATCCATATCTTAATCGATTTGCTGGTTGGTGGAGTCATAACAAAACAACACGTTTTAATATGCGACAACCATTTGAGCAGCTTTATGGTGCCGAGGGTTGGCAACTAAGCAATCCTCCTATACTATCAATGGCGGCCATTCGAGCATCTCTGGATGTTTTTAAAGCCGCTGGAATGAATAATCTGATTGACAAATCAAAAAAACTGACCAGTTATCTTGAGTATCTATTATCAGAATTGAACGATGAGCGCATCAAAGTAATCACCCCAAAAAATCCATTAGAACGGGGCTGTCAATTGAGCATTCAATTGATTAGTACCGACAAATCATTACATCAAAAACTCACCAACGCAGGTGTTATTTCAGACTGGCGTGAGCCTGACGTGATACGAGTAGCCCCAGTACCTCTCTATAATTCATTTGAAGATGTTCATAGAATGGTCGATACATTAAAAAATATTCTTCATGACTAAACCAATTATAATTTTAGGAGCAGGACTATGTGGCTCGCTTCTCGCTTTGCGACTCGGACAACGAGGTCACGAAGTTCATATTTACGAGAAACGCCCAGATTTAAGAAAAAATAAATTCGATGGCGGCCGATCTATTAATCTGGCTTTTTCTGATCGAGGCAATAAAGGGATGAAATTGGTTGGATTGGAAGATCAGGCAAAATCCCTTTGCATTCCTATGAATGGTCGTATGCTCCATCAAAAAGACGGTCAAAAACAAATGGCACCATACAGCGGGCGATCTAAAGAATACATCAATAGCATCTCAAGAGAAGGATTAACTGCGTTGTTACTGGATGAGGCAGAGAAACTTCAAAATATTTCTCTTTTCTTTGAACACCAATGCCAAGCCGTTGATATCGATAAAAAACAAGCCACTTTCGTAAGTCCTATGTCTCGAAAAACTATTAAGGCTGAAGGCGAGGTGATTATAGGAACGGATGGTGCTGGGTCATCACTTCGTAAAAGTTACGAAGCACACCATAAATTTAAAATTCATGTGAGTCAAGAATTTCTCTCTCACGGCTATAAAGAATTACACATTCCTCCGACTGAAAGTGGTGGATTTAGAACTGATAAAAATGCACTTCATATTTGGCCTCGAGGCGAATTCATGTGCATCGCACTACCGAATTTAGAT
Organism: uncultured Flavobacteriaceae bacterium; assembly: GCA_943788695.1. Taxonomy (GTDB): domain Bacteria; phylum Bacteroidota; class Bacteroidia; order Flavobacteriales; family Flavobacteriaceae; genus JALRKI01. Next base: position 916,316 of record CALSRG010000001.1, on the reverse strand, counting down.
GGAAGTTTTACAGTGACGCTATTTCTTAGCAATAGTGACAGCACCTATAGCTTCGAAAAGCTAAATACCGTTGAATCTGTCGATGATTTCTTTAAAACTCAATTTAAAGACCTTTACGACCTTATGCCTAATTTGTCAGAAGATTTCTTTTCAAACCCCACATCCAGGCTAGGCACAATTAAATGCGATCATTGGCATTACAAAGGAAATACCCTTTTAATGGGAGACGCCGCTCATGCCATTGTCCCATTTTATGGTCAAGGAATGAATGCCTCTTTTGAGGATGTTGTTGTTCTCGAAGAAGCCTTAAACGAGCATGGCAATGATTGGGAAAAGGTTTTTATTAAATATCAAAAAGATCGGAAAAAAGACACAGATGCCATTGCTGATTTAGCCATTGATAATTTTCATGAAATGAAAGATCATGTAGCCAATGCCGACTTCAGAGAAAAGCGCAAAATTGAATTACAGTTGGAACATGATTTTCCCGAATCCTATTTTTCAAAATACGCTTTGGTGACTTTTAACGAAGATATTGGTTACCGCCAAGCGATGCTACGTGGTAGAGCACAAGACCAATTTTTATTAGACCGTATTGCTCATAATGATCCTATCATTAATGGAGATTTGGAAGCGTTGTTACATCAAGTCAACGAAGCAGGTTTAAAAGCAATTAACTATCTTTAACAATATGGGATTAGGAAAAATTATTAAAGGAAAAGCGACACCAAGAGGCGCTTACCCGCATATTAAGAGAATTGGAGACTTCTTGTTTGTATCGGGAACGAGTTCAAGACGCTCTGACAATACTATTGAAGGGGTTGACATCATTGATGGTATGGGGACAAAACATTTGGACATCAAAGCACAAACTAAAGCCGTTTTAGAAAATATTAATGACTTTTTAGCTGTGGAAGGTGCTTCTCTGAGTGATGTTGTTGATGTCACAACTTTTTTAGTCAATATGAATGATTTCGCCGGTTATAATGAAGTATATGCGAGTTACTTTGACAAAGTAAATGGGCCTGCTAGAACTACGGTAGCTGTTCATCAATTACCCCATCCTGACCTCGTTATTGAGATTAAAGTAACAGCTTATAAGAAACAAGTGTAATGCAGATACAAAATATCATTGACGGACATTCTATTGACCCAATTGATAATCGTTGGATTGATGTGTTTGAACCTGCCAATGGTAAATTTTATGCCACATTAGCAAATTCAAATGAGGCTGATGTTAATAAGGCGGTTGAAGCAGCCGAATCGGCTTTTGAAGAATGGTCAAACTTCACAATTGCAAAACGCAGTGAAATATTGATGAACATTGCTCACGCGATTGAATCACAACTTGATTCTCTGGCAGCAGCTGAAAGCAAAGATAACGGAAAGCCACTATCATTGGCTGCAAAAGTAGATATTCCTAGAGCAGCAGATAATTTTAGATTCTTTGCTCATGCCATTACTCAGTTTGCCAGTGAAAGTCATGAGAGTATTGGATTGAAGACCATAAATTACACATTAAGGCATCCGATTGGAATTGTAGGTTGCATATCACCATGGAATTTACCATTATATCTATTTACTTGGAAAATTGCACCAGCTTTAGCAGCAGGAAATTGCGTTATCGCAAAACCAAGTGAAATTACACCAATGACAGCGTTTTTGCTGGGTAAAATATGTCTTGAATCGGGACTGCCGAAAGGTGTGCTCAATATCCTTAATGGTCTAGGCAGCTCAGTTGGTCAAGCCATAGTATCACATCCAAAAATCAAAGCCATTTCTTTCACTGGTGGTACACAAACAGGTGCACAGATCGCTGCAACAGCTGCTCCAAAATTTAAGAAACTATCTCTGGAGTTAGGTGGCAAAAATCCGAATCTCATATTTGAAGATTGTGATTATGACAAAATGCTAAATACAACTCTACGATCATCTTTTTCTAATCAAGGTCAAATTTGCTTATGTGGTAGTCGAATTTTTGTAGAGCGTTCGATTTACAATAAATTTAAAACTGACTTTGTAAATGCAGTCAAATCACTGAATGTTGGCCATCCGAGTGATCCCCAAACCGATATAGGCGCCTTAGTCAGTGATTCACATTTACAAAAGGTTAAAAGATATATCGACATGGCCCCATCTGAGGGCGGCAAAATTTTATGCGGTGGTGATATTAAAATTATTTCTGGTTTTGAAGAAGGCTATTATTTAAATCCATGTGTTATCGAGATAGACAATAATGCCTGCCGATTGAATCAAGAAGAAATTTTTGGACCCGTGGTCACCTTGATGCCTTTTGACAGTGAAAAGGAAGCCCTTGACTTGGCAAATAGTGTGTCTTACGGTTTGTCTGCATCGGTTTGGACAAACAACCTAAATAGGAGCATGCGTCTATCGGAAAAGCTGGAAAGCGGTATTGTTTGGGTTAATACTTGGATGCAACGTGATTTACGGACACCGTTCGGCGGCACTAAAGACTCTGGTGTCGGACGAGAAGGTGGTTTCGAAGCATTGCGTTTTTTTACGGAGCCGAAAAATATTTGTATAAATTATTCAGACTAAATGGAATTTGGACTAAACAATAAAAGGGCCTTAGTTTGTGGAAGCTCGCAAGGCATTGGGAAGGCAACAGCAATAGCATTGGCCAAAGAGGGAGCTCAAATCACCCTCTTTGCAAGAAATGAAGATAAATTAAAAATCGTTTTAAAGGATCTTCCTAATAATGGTGATCATGACTATTTGGTAGCAGATTTCTCCAATCCTAACGCGGTTGGTGAAGAAATTACTAAGCATATTAAAACTCATGGCGGATATCATATCCTCATCAATAATACAGGCGGACCCAAGAGTGGTGCGTTAATAGAAGCAGCTACCGATGAACTCGAAAATGCATTCCGAATGCATGTGGTGTGCAATCAAATACTGGTTCAAAAAGTATTGCCATTTATGAAATCTGAGCAATTTGGAAGAATCATAAATATCATCTCTACTTCCGTAAAAGAACCGATTGAAGGTCTGGGCGTTAGTAATACCATCAGAAATGCTGTCGCCAATTGGAGCAAGTCATTGGCCACTGAGTTAGCGTCGTTTGGTATAACTGTGAATAATGTTTTACCAGGGTTCACTCAAACTCAGCGATTGGATAGTATTATTAACCTTAAAGCCACTAAAGCAAATATGTCTGAAATTGATATGGCTCAATTGATGCAGAATTATGTTCCGGCTAAACGTTTTGGTAAACCTGAAGAGGTTGCCGATGCGATTACTTTTTTAGCCAGTTCATCAGCGGCATACATCACTGGGATTAATTTACCCGTCGATGGTGGTAGAACAAAAAGTTTGTAACTTTAACATCATATCAAAATATTTTAAATATGGGTAAGCTTGTAAGTCCTTTAAATTTCAAGCAATGGATCGATGATAATCGGCACTTGCTTAAACCACCTGTCGGTAATAAATGTGTTTGGCCAAATGGCGACTATATAGTTATGGTTGTGGGAGGTCCAAATAGCCGAAAAGACTATCATTACAATGAAACACCCGAGTTTTTCTATCAAATTGAAGGTGATATTGTTTTGAAAATAATGAATAATGGAGTACCAGAAAACATTCACATCAAAGAAGGTGACATCTACCTTTTACCACCGGGGGTGCCACACTCACCTCAGCGTGGCGAAAATACAGTTGGTTTGGTTATTGAATATCCCAGAATTCATAATGAGCTAGACGCATTAGAATGGTACTGTGAACAATGTCACTCGCCCTTATATCGAGAAACATTTGCATTGGAGAATATTGAAACAGATATGCCTGTCATTTTCGATAAATTTTATTCAGACCTGGACAAACGAAGCTGCAAAAATTGTCATAGCATTATGGAACCACCAAAAAAACTATAATTAATGAACCGTCGTTTGCGTATTAATGGTCATTCTCACCTTCTACCATATCCGGAAGAAATACCTCAGTATTTAAAAGATAAGGGTATTTTTTGGGTGGATTCTGACAAAAAATTTATGCTGCAAAAAGATTGGAGTAGACCGGTAACGGATTCGAGTTTTTTTCTAAACGAAAAACTGGAATGGATGGACCGATATCATATAGATCATGCCGTAGTTTTGAACTTATCTCAATTGTATGGCAATGGACTTACAATAGAGGATATGAAAAGGGCACTGCGCTTTCAAAATGACTTTAACGCTGGTATTCAGCAAAAACATCCAAGTAAATTTACTAGTGGGTTTGTAGTTCACCCTGGATATGTGCAAGGTGCACTTTGGGAAATTGAACGATGCGTTGAAGAACTCAATATGAAATTGTTGTGTTTACCAACCCATTATATGAATACCATTGGCAAATGGCGGTGTATTTTTGATGAAGAAAATGCTCCAATTTTTGAATTGGCTGATAAATATAATTTGGCTTTAGAGATTCATCCATACGACGGTGAAAAATTCATACTGCTCGAAAATACTTCATGGCGATTCCATCTGATTTGGATGTTAGCACAATGTGCCGATGCCTATCATTTTTTCACCTTAAATGGATATCAAGAACGATATTCTAATATGCGTGTATGTTTTGCACATGGTGGACAATTGGCTCAGATTAATTTAGGAAGACGTATTCAAGGGTTTGATGGACGACCCGATTTGTTTAAAGGCAAAACACACCCTCGAAAGGCTGTTGGTCATAAAAATATATTTTTCGACACATTAGTTCACGATACGGGCTCACTCCAACTACTGGTTGAAAATGCAACTGCAAAGCAAATTGTCATGGGTCTTGATGATCCATATCCCTTAGGTGAAATGGAAAGTGAATCACAGTCCTCATATCCTGGTAAAATTTTAGATTTAGCCATCGATCGAAATATAATTACCACGACGGAATCTGAAGACATTTGGAGTGACAATATTTTGCAATGGCTCTGCGGAGACGATAATTCGGCCAAACAAGATATGATTAATAGAATTTTAGGCTGATGGATTTTATCAATGAAGAACTCGAGCAATATGCCGTTGCACATTCAGAAAATGAATCAGAATTATTAAAAAAACTCAATACCGCAACTTATCAGAAAATATTACAACCTCGAATGCTTAGCGGTCATTTACAAGGTCGTTTTTTAAGTATGCTTTCAAAAATAGTTCAACCCAAAAATATTTTAGAAATTGGAACTTTTACTGGTTATTCAGCGCTTTGCTTAGCAGAAGGTTTGACGGCAGACGGAATTTTACACACCATTGACTGCAACGAGGAATTGGTAGATTTTCAAAAGTCATTTTTTGACAGATCATCTTATCGCACTCAGATCGTTCAACACCTCGGCGATGCCAAAATAATCATCCCAACAATAGACGGATCTTTCGATTTGGTTTTTATCGATGCAGACAAAAAAAGCTATCAAATCTATTTTGATCTCGTTATAGATCGATTAAAACCAGGCGGTTTAATCATTTCCGATAACGTGTTATGGAGCGGAAAGGTTTTATCAAAAGCTGCTGAAAATGATGACGATACGAAATGTCTTCAACATTTCAACGACTATATCAATAATGATTCTAGGGTTGATGTCGTGCTATTACCTTTGAGAGACGGTTTATCCGTTTCCAGGAAAAAATAGAATTTAGAGATTACGCTTGATGGCACCTGTGACTTCTTCGACTTCCTTTTTTACCTCTTCAAAATCCTTTGAAATACTTTTTGTGACAGAAGTGTCAATACCTTGTTTAGAAGCGCTTTTTGTGACTTCATTTTTAATCTCGTCAGTAGCGTTACGCAAAGTTTTCATCCCCTTTCCAAGACCTCTAGCAATATCTGGAATTTTATCTGCACCAAAGATTAGCACCGCCACAAACATGACAAATGCAATTTCAACACCACTGATAAACATAAAAGTTTGCATATAACAAAGATATACAATTTTGATGGTCACAACATTTATTTCTTATTCTGCTTTTTTAAAAATTCGCCTTGTCGGAATATAAAATCTAACAATTCTAATTAATTATTTTCTAGCAAAAGACTATGGTCTATATGAGTTTGATACATTTCTTACTAAAGGCAGTAAATAACGAACTAAACCTTTTAAGAAAATAAAGAATCTTGAAAATTTTAACAAAATCATGTCAAATTATAATTAAGTACAATGTTCGAAGAGACGATTGATTTGATTAAAATATATCAAATAATCAGTATCTTTCCGACTTACTTAACACAACATTTTCATGCGGAATTGCATATTAGCCAGTACTTCAACGGTTCACGGTCAAACCTTTCTGCAATATTTAATGCCGCAGCTGAGTGAGTTTTTTAAGTCGACTAAGGAGTTACTATTTATACCATTCGCACGACCAAGCGGAATTTCGTATCAAGACTACACCTCAATAGTTGCCAAAGCTATGGCGCCATTGGACATCAACGTAAAAGGTATTCATAATTTTACATCCCCTTCAGAAGCTATCGATCAAGCAGAAGGGATTTTTATCGGTGGTGGCAACACCTTTGTGTTATTAAAAACACTTCACGAGTTAGAGCTGTTGGACGTCATAAGAAAAGCTGTCCATAAAGGTGTGCCATTTCTTGGCACAAGCGCTGGAAGCAACGTATGTGGACCAACGATTTGTACTACAAACGATATGCCTATTGTATATCCACCAAGCTTTGAAGCCTTATGCTTGATTCCCTTTCAAATCAATCCGCACTATATCGATGCCGATGCAAGCAGCACACACATGGGGGAAACTAGAGAAACAAGATTAAATGAATACCATCACTACAATGCTACGCCAGTTCTATGTTTAAGGGAAGGCAGTTATATTGAAATTAAAGGTAGTAATGTTATACTCAGAGGTACTTTATCCGCTCCCTTATTCCGTCAAGGGAACCCAGCTATCGAGCTTGAAAGCGGCAGTGACTTGAATAACATCTAATCTTGTTTCTTTATTACAAAAACACACTTGAATCTTTGAAACAATAAAGTCCCAGATTATTTGTTTCACAATTTTATTCGACTATTCAAGTCTATTGTGTTTGTTATCTTTGCTAAAAATTTTTCATGCCTAAAAAAGTCCTTTTGATGATACTAGACGGTTGGGGTCACGGTCCAAATCCAAATGTATCTGCTATTGCCCAAGCCAAGACACCATTTATTGATAGTTTATATGATAATTATCCCAGCGCAACGCTGCGCACAGATGGACTTCATGTAGGGCTGCCCGAAGGTCAAATGGGCAATAGTGAAGTAGGACATATGAATTTGGGTGCTGGACGTATTGTATATCAAGATTTAGTGAAAATCAATCTTGCTGTGAGAGAAGGCAGCTTAAGAACAAATTCAGCCTTAATCAAAGGATTCGAAACAGCTAAAAGAACGGGGGCGGACGTTCATTTTTTAGGACTAGTTAGTGATGGAGGTGTTCATTCGCACATTGATCATTTGTTTGGGCTTATTGATGCTGCCGAACAAGCAAAACTTTCCCAATATTTTATTCATACTTTTACTGATGGCAGGGATGTTGATCCGCACTCTGGTTTGGGGTTCATCAGCACCTTAAAAGACAAATTAGCTCATACATCAGGAAAAATAGCATCCGTAACCGGCCGTTATTTCGCCATGGATAGAGACCAGCGATGGGAGCGTATTAAAATAGCTTACGACGCATTGGTTTTGGGCAAGGGTAATCAAGTTAATGACGTCCTAAGCGCCATTCAATCATCTTACGACAATGGCATCTCAGATGAGTTCATCAAGCCAATTATAGTTAAAGAACATAACACGCCAGTAGCAAAAATTAAAGATGGTGACCTTGTTGTGTTTTTTAATTTTAGAACAGACCGAGGTCGTCAATTGACGCAGGTCCTTTCTCAACAAGATATGCACGAACATAATATGCACGCCTTGGGGCTTCATTATGTAACTATGACAAATTATGACGAGGCGTATAGAGGTATTGATATTATGTTTGATAAGGATAATTTATCTGAAACCTTAGGAGAAGTACTTGAATCACATGGAAAAACTCAAATTCGAATTGCAGAAACAGAGAAGTATCCTCATGTTACATTTTTCTTTTCTGGTGGTCGTGAGACACCATTTAATGGTGAAAAGCGGATTTTGAGAAACTCTCCAAAAGTAGCCACTTATGATCTTCAACCAGAAATGAGTGCATACGAATTGCGTGATGCACTTGTTCCTGAATTACTCAATGGAAATACTGATTTTGTTTGTCTCAATTTTGCGAATGGAGATATGGTAGGCCATACGGGTAATTTGGAGGCTGCGATTAAAGCTTGTGAAACTATTGACACTTGTGTTCAAGATGTCATTGAGGCAGCTTTATCTTCGGATTATGCTATCTTACTCATTGCCGATCATGGGAATTGTGAAGTTATGATAAATTCTGACGGCACGCCGAATACAGCGCATACAACAAATCCCGTACCCGTCATTTTGATTGACAAAAATTTAAAAACTATTAAAGATGGTGTTTTAGGTGATATTGCTCCGACCATTTTAAAAATCATGTCGATTCCGCAACCAGAGGCTATGACACAACATTCACTAGTTTAATTTTTCAACTCATGATTATTCAAAAAACAGCAGAAGAAATTGAACTTATCCGTGAAAGTGCCTTGATAGTTTCTAAAACCTTGGGTATGCTAGCCAGCGAAATAAAACCAGGCATAACAACCTTAAGATTAGACAGTTTGGCAGAGGCTTTTATCCGGGATCATGGTGCTGTACCAGGGTTTTTAGGCTTATATGACTTTCCAAATACACTTTGCGTTAGTCCAAATGCCCAGGTTGTTCATGGCATTCCAAACGGCACACCTTTAAAAGATGGAGATATCATATCAGTAGATTGTGGAGCCATTAAGCATGGTTTTTATGGCGACCACGCCTATACCTTTCCAGTGGGTGATGTGAGCTCAGATGTTCTGAAATTGCTTGAAGTGACTAAGGCATCGCTATATGAAGGTATTAAGGCATTTAGAATAGGCAATAGAGTTGGCGATATTGGCTATGCCGTTCAACAATATTGTGAAAACAAAGGATATGGTGTTGTTAGAGAATTGGTAGGACATGGTCTCGGTCGCACAATGCATGAAGATCCTGAGGTTCCCAATTATGGTCGAAAAGGTAGTGGCAAAAAAATTATTGAAGGTATGGTGATCGCTATTGAACCTATGATCAATATGGGATCAAAAAGTATCAACCATCATAGCGACGGCTGGACGATTACAACGAAAGACGGAATGCCAAGTGCTCACTTTGAACACAATGTGGCGATTGTAAACGGTAATCCTGAGTTACTATCTACCTTCGATTATATCTATGAGGTTTTGGGCATCACAAGTTATGAGGAACAACCCTTCAAGTCCTAGTTTGAAGGAAACCCGTTATAGTATTTCAATTCTAAATCACCATCGGGTTTGGCTGTAATTAGCATGACTTTCAAGTCCAAATGCTTTTTAAGAAAAGTATCTGCTTCAGAAGAATTCATTGATTGAAGTGCAGTAGCGAAAGCGTCGGCGATCATACATTGATTTGCAATGACAGAAACAGACAAAATATCCGTTCGACTGGGAAAACCTGTTTTAGTGTCAATAATATGGGCATAACGAAAACCTTGATCGTTTACCCAATAATGCCGATAAACACCGGAAGTTGCCATAGACTGATTTTTAAGTTCAATGGCGGTGATCATAGATTGAGTACCATCAAAATTAGGCTTGTCGATTCCTATTTTCCAATCTTTATTTTTATCAATATTATGTCCAGATGTTCTTATTTCACCTCCAATCTCTACCACATAATCATGAAACCCAAACCGATCTAATAACTTCGAAATCTCATCCACTGCAAAGCCTTTTGCAATGGCATTAAAATCTATGTATATCGCATTGTTTGACTTCTGCAATTCATTATCAAAGATGCTAATTTTGTTAAATCCGACACCAGTCATTAATTGTGCTATGCGCAAACTATCAAGATCCTTCTCAGCGCCTTCTGGTCCAAAATCCCATGCGTTAACCAACCCGCCGATGGTAGGATCAAATCGACCCTCTGTATCTTTGTAAACGCTCAACGATGCCTGATATACCTCAATAAAAATATTATCGAGTTTAACATGAGTATTTTTATTGATTCGAGATATTATAGAATTTGGAAGATAGGTTGATAGCGAAGCATTTATGGCATAAAAAACACTGTCCACTGCTTGAACTAATTTCTGATTGTTTTGACTATCGAAGTATTGAATCCCATAAGATGTGCCAAAAACTGATCCCCTCAGCTCCTGCAATTTTGGTTCACCCGATTCACAGGAAAAAAATAAACAGGATAGCATGAATGAAATAAAGAAACGGCGCATACAGAATTAATCTAGTTGGGAAAAGGTGAGATCATCTGCGCACCTTGATATTCTAACAAATAGTCCTGATTCTTCAATGGAGGTGAATAATCATTGGTTGAATGCCTCAATCCCACACCAGCGAACAACACTTTAGCATTGTTTTCATCGGCATGTTTTTGAAAAGTAGCCATCCATGATTGATCGTAATTGTTTGGATTATCTGGCAGTAATACAGCTTTCACAATGACGAAATAATATTGCTTGCTTTGGTCGATACACACAAACTGAGGGTGTCTCTTTAGCTTACTATTTACAGCAATGAACTCATAGCCTTTAGACTCCAGATCCTTTCCCACCACATTCATGGCTAAATTATGCATTTCTTGCGGGGTTAGCGGAAGACTCATAGTCATAAAGAAGTTTTAACAATTAACCTCCGAAGTCATCGAATCTTATATGTTCGTCAGGGATACCGAAATCCTCTCCCATTTTTTGTACTGCCTGATTCATAAGTGGTGGTCCACAGAAATATAATTCAATATCTTCTGGTGTTTCATGTTTACTCAAATATTGATCGATCACACAGTTGTGAACAAAACCAATAAAACCATCGCCTTCTGCGCCAAGATTCTCTTTTACTTTCCAGTTATCTTCTTCTAAAGGTTCCGAAAGCGCCACATAGAATTTGAAATTGTCAAATTTCTTCTCTAATTCACGGAAGTGATCAAGGTAAAACAATTCGCGTTTTGATCTTCCTCCATACCAAAAGCTCACTTTTCGGCCTGTCTGAAGGGTATTAAATAGATGGTATAAATGAGAGCGCATGGGCGCCATACCTGCGCCACCACCAACATACAACATTTCAGAATCAGATTCATTGATAAAGAACTCACCATATGGGCCTGATATGGTAACCTTATCACCTGCTTTCAATCCAAAAATATATGATGAAGCTACACCAGGATTGACATCCATCCATCCGTTTTTATTCCTATCCCATGGTGGTGTCGCAATACGTACGTTTAGCATAATATCACGACCCTCAGCTGGATAGGAGGCCATAGAATAGGCACGTTCAACAGTTTCAGTATTTTTCATGACTAACGGCCACAAACCAAACTTATCCCATTCTAATTTAAATTTATCGGGGGTATCATGTTCTTCAGGGTGTGCTGTGATATCCATATCAGCGTATTTCACCTCACATGGTGGTATTTCAATTTGTATATAGCCTCCTGCTTTATAATTCATATCCTCTGGAATACGCACTACAAATTCTTTAATAAAAGATGCGACATTGTAATTACTCACAACTTCACCAGGCCATTTCTTGATACCAAATATTTCTTCGGGAATGGAAATATCCATGTCTTGCTTTACCTTTACTTGACAAGCCAAACGTGCACCAGATTGAAGTTCCTTCCTGGAGAAATGCGGAATTTCTGTTGGTAGAGCCTCGCCACCACCTGCATTCACATGACACTCGCATTGAATACATGTTCCACCTCCTCCACATGCAGAAGGTAAAAATATTTTTGATCCTCCTAAAGTACTCAACAGAGTAGAACCGGAAGCAACCTCAATGACTTTTTCTCCATTGATGGTGATTTTCACTGGACCCGAAGGCGATAATTTTTGTTTGACAAACAATAATACTGCGACAAGCAAAAGTGTCACGGCCAAAAAAGCCACTATGGTGGTCAATATTGTTCCTGAGGTACTAATAGCTAAAATCATAATGCGTTTGTATCTTTAATGGTGTTTTCTTCAATATCTGATGATTCCGAAATATTAATGCTGTCATTTATACTTGTTTCAATCTCTGCCGCTGAAGAATCTTCGGTTGCTTCATCTTCACCTGTAAGCATACCTCCAAAACTCATAAAACCTATAGCCATCAATCCTGTTATTATAAAAGTAATTCCCAAACCTCTTAAGGGTGCGGGTACATTGGAGTAACGAATTTTCTCGCGTATCGCAGCGATAGCTAAAATGGCTAAAAACCAACCTATACCCGATGAAATACCATAATTAAATGCCAAACCTAAGGAGGCAATTTCTCGTGACTGCATAAATAAAGATCCTCCCAAAATAGCGCAGTTTACTGCAATTAACGGCAAGAATATTCCCAAAGAATTATATAGAGAAGGAGAGAATTTCTCAACCACTATTTCAACCAGCTGGACCATAGTTGCAATGGTTGCAATAAACATAATAAAAGACAAAAAGCTCAGGTCATAATCTGCATATTCTGGACCTAACCACACCAAAGCACCTTCTTTCAGGATGTACTGATCGAGTAACCAGTTCATTGGCACTGTAATGGCGAGTACAAATATCACCGCAACACCTAATCCGACTGCTGTGGATACCTTTTTGGATACAGCCAAATAAGAACACATTCCGAGGAATGTTGCAAAAACCATATTATCTATAAAAATCGATTTGAAAAATAATTCTAAATGTTCCATAATATCAATTTAGTCTTCAATCAAAGATGTGTTACGGCTGCGTTGCACCCAAATAATAAGTCCTACCACGATAAGTGCCATTGGTGATAAAAGCATAAATCCGTTGTTTTCATAACCAAATGCATACAGTCCTGTTTTTTCAATTGGATCACCTAAGACACGGTATCCCAATAATGTTCCCGAACCCAGTAATTCTCTGAAAAATCCGACGACAATCAAAATAACACCATAGCCTAAGGCATTTCCAATTCCGTCAAGAAAAGACCTCCAAGGCCCATTACCAAGGGCAAACGCTTCAAACCGCCCCATAATTATACAGTTAGTAATGATTAGCCCAACGAACACCGAAAGTTCTTTACTCAATTCATAAGCAAAAGCCTTTAAAACAAGATCGACAAGAATCACCAATGCAGCAACAACGGTTAGTTGTACAATAATTCTTATTTTGGAAGGCATGATATTTCTAATTAAAGAAATTACTACGTTTCCTAGACCCAAAACGAAAATAACTGACACTGCCATGACTATGGACGCCTTTAGCTGAGCTGTTATAGCTAAAGCAGAACAAATACCAAGAACTTGAATGGTAATTGGATTATTATCTGCTAATGGATCTGTAATGAGCTTTGTGTCTTTTTTTGAAAGTAACCCCATGTTTGCTTAGTTTAAGTCTTTAAAGAATGGCGTATATAGATTGAGATCTGATTTGATCATTGCCGTTACACCGTCACCAGTGATCGTAGCACCTGCTATAGCATCTACTTGATTGTCCATCTTGTCTGTATTTTTTGGGTCAGCATTACTCTTAGACACTTCAATACCTTTAAAATTTCCAGAAGCATCCAACAAATGTTCTCCAATAAAATCGTCCATAAAATACCGTTCCTTGATATTTGCACCCAAACCGGGTGTTTCCCCTTTATGATCAAAGTAAGCACCTTGGACAACCATATTTTCATCTAGCGCTACAAACCCCCAAATAGCATCCCATAATCCTTTACCTCTGATGGGTGCGACATACAAGGTCTTACCATCTATTTCACCTACGAAAAGTGGTAATTGACGCTGATAATCACGAGATTTCGATTTTTCCTTTTCTGATTTAATGTTGATGAGATACGCTTGATCGTCTTCTCTCACTTCATTTCCTTGAAGCACCAACTGTTTGGTAACAAACTTATCGAAAGCTTCAGCTACTTTGTCTGTTGATATAAAAATAGCGCTGGTCCCTTCATTTTCATTCACGCCCAAAGCATATAAAATATTTTGTTGGGTCTCAATTCGCTTATTTTCGGAAATTTTATCCTTCAAGGAAGAAGCCGCATAGGCCAACATTGATCCAACGACAAGTACCATTCCGATGGCAAAAAATAATGTGTATGAATTTTTATCTGTTCTTTGTTCCATGGCTTAAACTGTTTTTGGTTGCAAACGTTTCATGCGTCTCTTAACATTTCCTTGGACCACATAATGATCAATTGTAGGTGCAAAAACATTCATCAATAAAATAGCTAAAAACACACCTTCAGGATATGCCGGGTTGAATACACGTATTAAAATAGAAATGAAACCTATTAAAAATCCGTAAATAATTTTTCCTTTGTTGGTTTGAGCTGCAGTCACAGGATCAGTTGCCATATAAACAGCACCGAACAGAATGCTACCAATAAGCAAATGTTGCCAAAACGGTACGCTCATAAGTCCATAGAATTTGCTCGTTCCAGTTATCCAACCAGCATCAACAACGCCATTGAAAATCAATCCCATGACCAATGCACCGATGATGGTACTGATAATAATTCGCCAGCTTCCAATTTTGGTAAAGATTAAAAATAAAGCTCCAAAAATGATGAGCAATTTTGAAGTTTCGCCTACCGAGCCTGGGATAAATCCATAAAACATATCGGATAAACTATACGCTACGTCTGTATTCTGAGCATAACTACCCAGGATGGTTTCTCCTGAAATGGCATCTGTAGTTCCAGCGCGCTCAACAGCGCCGTGTACCCATACTTTATCGCCACTCATCCAAGTTGGATAAGCGAAAAATAAGAACGCGCGAATAGTAAGCGCAGGATTCAAAATATTCATTCCTGTACCGCCAAAAACTTCTTTTCCAATGACAACACCAAATGTCACCGCCACGGCTAACATCCATAGTGGTAAATCAACCGGTACAATTAAGGGAACTAACATCCCCGTTACAAGGTAGCCTTCCTCTACTTCGTGTCCTTTAATCACTGCAAATAAAAATTCAATGGCCAGACCAACGCCATAGGAAACCGCGACCAACGGTAAAACTTTAATGATCCCTATCCACAATGCATCCCACGAAAGAAAATCGACAGGCGTGCCTAAAGCGGCAAAATGCTGATAGCCCGCATTGAACATTCCAAATATCAAACAAGGAACTAAAGCCATAATAACCGTGTTCATAGTGCGCTTTAAATCATCAACTGATTTTATATGTGTACCATGTTTTGTGGTTTCATTTGGCATGTACAAGAAAGTATGTAGCGCATTGAAGGCAGGTGCCATTTTGGTACCTTTAAACTTTTCTTTAAGCTGATGTAAACTACTTTTAAGACCCATAGTTAACCTATTTCTTTAATCATTAAATCCAGTCCTTCTCTAATAATCTCTTGGTGTGGCTGCTTGGATACGCATACAAATTCAGTTAGCGCAAAGTCTTCAGGTGCGACTTCATACATCCCCAAGGCTTCCATTTCATCCAAATCCTTGTACATACAAGCTTTAAGCAATTGCATAGGATAAATGTCTAATGGAAAAACGGCCTCATAATTACCCGTAACTACAAAGGCACGATGTTCTCCGTTGGTATTGGTATTTAAATCATACTCTTTGTTGGGAAACATCCAAGAAAAAGTCAAAGCACGTGTTGATGAGATTTTATCAAAAACAGGTTTATTCCATCCAAATAGTTCATAATCATCACCTTCTGGGATGACGGTGACGGAGTTGTTATAAAAATCGACATAACCTGATGGGTTTGATTTTTTACCTGTCAAAACATTACCCATGATGATACGCACATGGTCGCTTTTTTCAATACCTCTGTCATAAAGTATTGTAGCCAATTCAGCTCCAATTTTAGTGGATAAGTAACGGGGTTCAGAAATCGAAGAACCACAAAGCGCGACAACACGCGTAGCGTCAAAATGACCTGTGTGCAACAATTTACCAATCACAATCAGATCTTGAGGGGCTAAGGTCCAAACCACTTCACCTTTATTAACTGGATCAATTTTATTTATCAAAGTTCCAACATTTCCTGAAGGATGTGGTCCTTTAATTTTGTGTGTCACAATGTTAGACATGCCATCAAATATACTACTTCCAGAATGAGACACCCCAACATGAACAGAGCCTTTGGTCAATCTAGACAATGCGGTCAAAGCAAGTTGAATAAACTCTTCTTGTCCTTGGAGTACGATATCGTTAGATGCCGCTAAGGGCGCCGTCCCATGAGCAGAGATAAAAATGGATTTTGGTTCAGCGGAGGTCCCAGCTATCACATCGTAGGGACGCTGCTTTAAAAAAGGCCAACAGCCCGATTGAAGTAATTTCGCTTTAATTTCATCTGCAGATGCTGAAGACGGATCAATAGAACCATGGTCTTGAAAGACTTGGGTGCTATCTGCTTCAATCTTAATAGATAAAATTTTACGTTTTTCACCACGCAATATTTCGATGATCTTTCCTGACACTGGAGCAACAAATTTTATTGCTTCATTAGATTTAGAAAAAAAAATGGCCTCACCTGCTTTGACAGATGCACCTTCTTTTAGAATCAATTTTGGAATTACACCATGAAAATCACTTGGAATTACAGCAAAATA
Organism: uncultured Flavobacteriaceae bacterium; assembly: GCA_943788695.1. Lineage (GTDB taxonomy): Bacteria > Bacteroidota > Bacteroidia > Flavobacteriales > Flavobacteriaceae > JALRKI01. Next base: position 899,627 of record CALSRG010000001.1, on the reverse strand, counting down.
TTTGCTGTTTATGGCTGCTTCTACTTTCAGTTTAGCGGCCCCTTTGAGTTTAATATCTAAACCCTTATTAATGCTAATGTCAGTTGACATATTTCCGAGATCTGATAAGGTTATTTTTACGGTTGCAAAGGTATGAATTAATCATGCATTTTCAAGCCAAGATGGTGTATAGATTTTATTTATACTAATTCTAAATAAAGGAGACTTTCTTAAATCGAAAATTATCTACCTTTAACAAAAAAATTGAGGCCATGATTCGATTGTTCTACATTTTAATTTCGTTGTTTTCATTTACTGGTTGGAGTCAATCGGAAACAGATAGTCTTCCTAATTACATAAGAAGTGTGGTTTTTTCAGACAGTAATGGACCCCAATCTTTGCCTATTATTCTTTTAAATGACACCATCAACTTATCCTTTGATGTATTAAATAATAACGAGGGTGATTTTTATTATCGCATCACCCATCACAATTATGACTGGAGCATTTCAAATTTAATGGTAAACGAATATTTAAATGGATTCAACGATATCAGGTTTGCTAATTATCAAAATTCAATCAGCACTTACCAGCTCTATTCTCACTACGAGCTTACCCTTCCCAATAGCAACACCTCGTTTAAAAAAACAGGGAATTATATGTTGCATATATATGATGACAACGACACCCTTTTGTTCAATCGGGCCTTTATAATTTATCAAGCCGACACTAAGGTAGGTATTGATATAAAAAGATCACGAGATTTAGTCAACATTAACCAAAAGCAAGTAGTTCAGTATACCGTGATTAATCCAAGTGGTTGGCAAAACCCGCAACAAACCATTACAACGAGTATTTTTCAAAATAGATTGTTGGATAATGCCATTCACGGTGTCAAACAACAGTACACTCTTGGTGATGAATTGCATTACAGGTATAACGAAGAAACTTCTTTTTGGGGTGGAAATGAATATCTTTTTTTTGAAAACAAAGATATCCGAGTTGCTAATAACGCAATACAATTTATTGATCTGCAAGATGTTTATCATAGTTATTTGTATTCAGATGTACCCCGATACAACCAAACTTATACCTACAATCCAGACATCAACGGACAATTTGTAACCACTATGTTTAATGCCAACAATCCTAAAATTGAAGCCGACTACAGTTGGGTTCATTTTTCATTGCTCGGTAACGACAATTTAGATGGCGGAAGGGTTCATGTCTTTGGGGGGTTTAATAATTTTTCTGTAACTAACGAAACCCAAATGACTTATAACTCCGAAAGAGGTGCTTTTGAAGCTGCTTTATATTTAAAGCAAGGATTTTACAATTACAAATATGTTGTACAAAATCCAAATGGATCAATTGATACCAGTGCTATTAGTGGTGATTTTTATCAAACAGAAAACACTTATACTGTTTTGGTATACTTCCGAGAATTGGGTGGCAGATACGACCAAGTCATTGGATTCGGAGAAACTTCATCAATAATTATTTCGAATTAAATGTTAAATGAGCGAAACCATTTTTCACTAAAATAATTAATTTGTATTTTTAAACCGCAATTGGTTGTATCATGATTCAACAAATAACAAAAGGTATAAAAATTTCTGTTCGAACAAGATTTGAAGGTTCATTCTATAAAAGTTACAGACTGCATTTTGGCTTTGGTTATGAAATTACTATCGAAAATCAAAGTAAAGATTCTGTCCAACTTAACAGCCGTCATTGGCGGATTATGGACGCACTTAACCATATCGAAATTGTAGACGGTGAAGGTGTAATAGGAAAAAAACCCGTTTTACAGCCAGGCGAATCACACACTTATTCATCTGGTTGCCTACTGACTTCTCCCATTGGAGCCATGCGGGGATTTTTTAATATGGTCAATTTTACCACAACTAAAAAATTCAGAGTAAACGTTCCATCTTTCAAACTAAGCGCTCCTTTTGCGTTGAATTGAATTTATTCAGACGTTTATTCTATCCAGAATTCTAATAGCCCAGTATAATTTTTTTACCTTTGAAATCAATAATTTTATACCATAAAATATTATGACTAAAGGATTTTTTGAAGTTCCAATCGCGGAAAACGAAGTCGTGCGCACTTATGCTCCAGAAAGTGAGGAACGAATTAAAGTGATGGCCACCTATACAGCTATGAAACAAGAGCAAATTGATATTCCCATGTTCATTAATGGCGAAGATGTATCAACTGATGCTAAAGGCACAATGGTGATGCCTCACGACCATAAACATGTTTTAGGAACCTATTCATTGGCACAAAAATCAAATGTAGAACATGCCATATCCTCTGCTCTTGAAGCAAGAAAAACATGGTCTCAAACTCCTTGGGAACAACGTGCGGCCATTTTTTTGAAGGCCGCCGAATTGATTGAAGGCCCATTTAGAGATCGGATAAACGCCTCGACCATGTTAGCCCAATCTAAAACAATTCATCAAGCCGAAATTGATGCCGCATGCGAATTAATTGACTTCTTAAGATTCAACGCACAATTTATGGTTGATATTTATGGCGGACAACCAGAAAGTTCCAGTGCTGTTTGGAATCGTGTAGAATATCGTCCCTTAGAAGGATTTGTGTATGCGGTGACGCCATTTAACTTTACTTCTATCGCGGCTAATCTTGCCGCATGTGTTGCGATGATGGGTAATGTTGTTGTTTGGAAACCAAGTGATCATCAAGTTTATTCGGCCAAAATCATTATCGATATTTTTGAAGCGGCTGGCGTTCCTCCTGGCGTTATCAACGTGGTGTTTGGAGATCCGAAAATGATTACAGATACAGTTTTAGAGAGTCCAGATTTTGCAGGATTACACTTCACAGGATCTACCGATATTTTTAAATTACTTTGGACGCAAATTGGTAATAATATCAACCGATATAAATCATATCCCCGAATTGTGGGGGAAACTGGTGGTAAAGATTTCATCGCAGTACACAGCAGCGCTAACCCAGATGAAGTTAGTGTCGGCATATTAAGAGGGGCTTTCGAATATCAGGGTCAAAAATGTAGTGCAGCTTCTCGCGCGTACATTCCTCAAAGCCTCTGGCCAGCTGTTAAAGAGAAACTCTTAAAAGACCTCAAAACGGTAAAAATAGGATCACCAGAAGATTTGAGTAACTTTATGACTGCTGTAATTCACGAAGGTTCCTTTGATAAATTAGTTAAGTATATTGATGAAGCTAAAGCGAGCAGTGATGCCGAAATTATTAGTGGCGGGAATTACGATAAAAGCGTTGGTTATTTTATTGAGCCAACTGTCATAGTGACTACCAATCCAAAGTATGACACTATGTGTACAGAACTATTTGGACCCGTTATCACCATTTACATCTATGAAGATGCGAATTATGATGAGATGCTGAAACTGGTAGATTCAACGAGTGCGTATGCCTTAACGGGAGCAATTTTTGCCAGAGACCGTTATGCGATACTACAAGCAACTACTGCTTTAGAAAATTGCGCGGGTAATTTTTATATCAATGACAAGCCAACTGGTGCAGTTGTTGGGCAACAGCCATTTGGTGGCGCAAGAAGCTCAGGAACAAACGACAAAGCAGGATCTCCTTTAAACTTGATGCGTTGGGTATCTCCTCGATTAATTAAGGAGACTTTCGTTCCGCCAACTGATTACAGATATCCATTCTTAGGATAAGTTTTGAGTCAAACAAAAAAAAGCCGCAACTGCGGCTTTTTGTATTTTGGTATAATGAACTAATTCACAATCTCTAAGGTCTGAACATCTCCAATTTCAGCAGCGCGTACATTTTGTGTTTTCCCTTGACCATTAATCAAAAAAGCAACAATTCTCACGTTATTCATATTTTCAATATTCGATGAAACAGCCGAAGTAAAGGTATGTGTTCCATTCTCCACTGATACCAATTCACCAGCAACAGGAGTTAATGCAGCGCGAAGAACACTATTGTGATGAAAATTACTAATAGTAGAAACGCCTCCATAAAAATCAGTATAATTCACTTGATCATATATTAGATTGTCCTCAACGACGTAAATTACTATCCTATTCTCATTGCAATGCGACTCGTAGTCACCTGAAAAAGCAACTTCAACATCTACAGAGAATAAATTCCCGACAATGGTCGGCGTAATTGCCAAACCCATTTTCGCATCATTTCACTTACTTATGGACAATTTTCAAACCATCTCAATATTGGTTTTGAAAGTAATTTTATTTGGTATAACGATGATATCAAAACAGGTGATTTTTTCGATGAAGCCATAGCTTCAGGTGAAGATCACGTGCGTTCTAACAATTATCTCAAGATAGACTATAATTTTTACGACTTTCTCTCTGCAAGTATTCAGGCTGAATCTTACGCGTCAAAGACATTACTCAATTTTTCGCCAAATTTCGAAAATACTAATATATCCACGTACAGTATTAATTTTAAAAAAAATAAAATTGATATCACTGCAGGCTACTTTTACACACAGTTTGGCTCTGGAATAATTCTTAGAAGTTGGGAAGACCGTCAACTTGGACTCAACAATGCGATCAGGGGAGGTAAAATCACCTACAGACCAATGGATGAACTAACATTAAATGCGATTTATGGTCATCAACGTGTAGGGTTTAAAGTGTCTAAGGGTCGTATTTATGGATTCGATTTCACCTATAATCTGTCTAATACTTTTGAGTGGAAAAACACACAACTGAATTTTGGAGGGAGTTATGTGGGTCGAGAGGAGTCTATTAACATTGAAAATCCAACTTTTAATGAATTGACAAATGCGTTCTCTGGAAGGCTCGATTTTTCGCAAGGGTCATTTTATGGTGGGCTCGAATATGTTGCAAAAAGCGAAGATGGTATTCCATTTCGAAATCAATTTGATTCTTACATCACAAAACCAGGGAGTGCTATCCTTTTGAATACTGGAATTGCATTGAGTGGATTTTCAACTAATTTAACGTTTCGGAGATTAGAAAATATGACGTTTATGTCGGATCGACTGAAGATAGGGAATGTATACAATGAGAATGTCATAAACTTTCTTCCAGCCCTTACTAAGCAACAAGATTTTAGTTTGGCCAATATATATGTATACCAGCCTCAAGCATCCGTTCTTTTTTTAACGGAAAGTTTAATTAAAGCGGGCGAAATAGGAGGTCAATTGGATGTGTTTTATAAATTCAAAAAAAATAGTGCTATCGGAGGTAAATACGGCACATCAATTGCCTTAAACACCTCTTACTGGGCTGGATTAAAAGGCGAATATGTATTCCCAAATCCAGATGCTGGGTTAGAAGCTGACTATAGTACAGAATTATTTGGTTTTGGTACAAAATATTTTTCCGACACTAATATTGAAATCAGAAAAAAATGGAGTTCAAAATGGCATACTAATGGATTTTTTATGACACAATATTACAACAAAAGGTATTTGGAAGATAGCTCCAATGAAGTCATAAGACCTAACATAGCAGCAATTGACGCCATCTATAAAATGTCTAACGGAAGATCAATGAAGATAGAAATGCAACACCTTTGGACTAAAGAAGATCTTAAGAATTGGGCTGGAGCAGCCTTCGAATTTAATTTCAGTCCAAGATTATCTGTATATGTCAATGATATTTACAACTATGGGAATGCTGTAGAAGACAAAAGAATTCATTACTATAATTTTGGTAGTAGTATTTCTAAAGGTTCAAACAGGTTATCCCTCAATTACGGCAGACAAAGAGGCGGACTATTATGCGTGGGAGGTGTATGCCGAACCGTCTCAGAAAGTACAGGACTTACGGCTAATCTATCTATTTCATTTTAACTGGCAAATAGACTACTTTTTTAGTCTCGAAAAATGGTTCAGTAAAATAATTTGCAAGATCATATTGTTGAACTCGTGCAAAACCAGAAAGTTCTTCACTAAGATCTCCTCCCTTAAGATACAAAATGCCATTTTTAAGGTCATTTTGTTGTGATTTGGAGATTTTATTTTTAACCCATCCATGGAATTTTGGCATTGCCGTAACAGCACGACTAACTACAAAATCGAACAAACCGACGACATCTTCGGCACGTTCATGATGAGCGTTAAGATTCTTAAGTCCAATGACCGAGGCTATTTCCTTAACTACTATTATTTTTTTGCCAATACTATCAACCAAATGAAAATGAACATTAGGAAAGATAATAGCCAAAGGGATTCCGGGAAATCCACCGCCTGTACCAACATCTAAAATACGCGTTCCTGATTTAAAATTGATTACCTTGGCAATGCCCAATGAATGAACTATATGACGCTCTTCAATTGTTTCGATATCCTTTCGAGAAATGAGGTTGATTTTTGAATTCCATTGGCTGTAAAGCTCTGGCAACCGAACCAACTGATCAATCTGTAAATCGGTTAATTCAGGAAAATACTTGGTGATCAATTTCAGATGCTTCATGGTGCAAAAATAAGTTTTATAAACTAATCTATGTTTGTTCGTTAATGTAGTGCAATATTACTTATTTTTACGACTTAGGCACTTTTAAACCCCTATGCGATATGTTAAAAAAATCCGTCACTTTTCCCAGAACAGATTCTGTAAAATTTTTCAAAACACTCAACCAAAGAGTGAATCAATATTTCAATGAGAAAGGCATCAAACGAACCGGAAATGCAAAACTATGGCTAAAAACTCTGGTGATGTTCGGTCTGTTTTTGTCTCCCTATTTTCTTTTATTGACCCTTAATTTGCCAGGATGGTCGCAATTATTATTGACGATTGTCATGGGGATAGGAATGGCAGGAGTTGGAATGAACGTCATGCACGATGCAAATCACGGCTCGTTTTCGTCTAAAAGTTGGATCAATAGATTGATGGGAAGCAGCATATACTTACTTGCTGGAAATGTATATAACTGGAAAGTACAACATAATGTTTTGCATCATACTTACACAAATGTTCATGGACATGATGAAGATTTAGAAGCAGGTAGAATTTTAAGATTTTCAGAACATACAAAATGGAGAAAACATCATAAATTTCAACACTATTATTCAATTTTACTTTATGGCCTATTAACTATCAACTGGGCGATTACGACTGATTTTCTTCAAATGTTTAGATATATGAAACGCGGATTGGCTTATGGGAAATTTCCAAGCCCTTTAGCCAATTGGAGTAAATTGGTCATCTCAAAAGTAATCTATGCCATGATTTGGGTCATTATACCACTATTGCTGAACTTAGTTTGGTGGAAAGTGGTTATTGGTTTTTTTGTAATGCATTACACGGCTGGACTGATATTAAGTGTTGTTTTTCAACTGGCACATGTCATGGATGAGGCCGAAATGCCTTTACCACGGGAAGACGGGTTAATGGCCAATTCCTGGGCTATACATCAACTTAAAACAACAGTGAATTTTGCTCGTAAAAACAGATTGATTAATTGGTACACTGGAGGGCTGAACCATCAAGTAGAGCACCATATTTTTCCTAATATTAGCCACGTTCATTACCAAAAAATAGCAAAAATAGTGAGAGAAACGGCAGCAGAATTCGGATTGCCCTACAAAGAATATGGATCGATGCGTCAAGCTGTAATAGCTCATTTTTCGCATTTGAAACAACTAGGTTCTAAACCTACAATGGCATAAAGCAATAATTTTTCTATGAGTGTATTATCTAATAGGGTTTTAAACATGTCCACTTCTCAAACTTTGGCAATGGCTGCCAAAGCAAGAGAATTAAGAAATGAAGGAAAGGACATCATTGGATTAAGTTTAGGTGAACCAGATTTTGAAACACCAGATTTTATAAAAAATGCAGCCAAACAAGCTATCGACGACAATTATAACAGTTATTCTCCTGTAGATGGTTATGTAGACTTGAAGCATGCTATTATTAACAAATTTAAGCGCGATAACAATCTTGATTACGAGCCATCACAAATTGTAGTGTCTACTGGTGCCAAGCAATCTCTTTCGAATGTCGCAATGGTTATGTTAAACCCAGGAGATGAGGTGATTCTACCTTGCCCCTATTGGGTAAGTTATTCTGACATGATCAAACTAGCCGAAGGTGTTCCTGTAGAAATTCCAACATCGTTAGAATCTGATTTTAAAATGACTCCCGAGCAGTTGGAACAGGCAATCACCTTGAAAACAAAAATGATTTGGTTCAGTTCCCCATGTAACCCATCAGGATCAGTATACAGCCGCTATGAGTTAGAAGCAATTGCGAAAGTTTTAGAAAAACACCCTAATATTTATGTGGTTTCCGATGAAATTTATGAACATATCAATTTTACAGAAAAACATTTTAGCATAGCTCAAATTCCGTCAATGTATAACCGAACAATTACAGTTAACGGCGTATCTAAAGCATTTGCCATGACTGGATGGAGAATTGGATTTATCGGAGCACCTGACAGGATTGCTCGTGCCTGTAATAAGATGCAAGGGCAGGTTACTAGTGGCGCTAACTCAATCGCGCAGCGCGCTGTCATAACAGCCATGGAAACAGATCCTTCTGCGATTAATTATATGGTTACAGAATTTGAAAAAAGGAGGAATTTAATTTTATCCTTAGTAAATGACATTCCTGGAATAACATGCAATATTCCTAAAGGTGCTTTTTATATTTTTCCAGACGTGTCGTCCTATTTTGGAAAAACACTCTTAGGAAAGACCATTAACAATGCAAGTGATTTCTCAATGTATCTTTTGGAAGAAGCGTTAGTTGCAACAGTTACAGGTGAAGCTTTTGGAAATAAAAATTGCATTAGAATTTCTTATGCAGCCTCGCAAGAACAAATAACTGAGGCCATGACAAGAATTGCAATAGCTTTAAAAAAATAAGACACCTATCTACTACGCCAGAAAAAAGGTGTAAAGAGGATTAAAACGGTAAACAGTTCCAGTCTGCCAATCAGCATAAGAAAAGTACACCACCATTTGCCAAGTGTTGGCATAGAAGCAAAGGTTTCTGTTGGACTAAAATCTCCTAAAGCAGGACCGATATTTCCTAAACTTGATGCTGCAACCCCTACCGCTGAAGTAAAGTCTAATCCAATAGCCGAGAGTACCAATGCACCAATAATAAAAGATAACATATAAAGAATAAAAAAGGCCAATACGTTAAAAACAATAGTCTCTGAAATAATCTTCTTATTAAAACGAACTGGCAATACGGCATTAGGATGTAAGGCTCTTTTAAATTCAAGAAAACCATTTCGTATAGTCACCAAATGCCGCACCACCTTAACGCCACCTGAGGTACTTCCTGATGACCCTCCTAGAAACATCAGCCCAAAAAACATCACCGTTAAAAAAGGAGTCCAAGTCGTGAAATCGGCAGTGACAAACCCAGTTGTAGTGACAACGGACAACACTTGGAACATCGCATGGCGAAAATCAGCTTCATACACCCCATAAACCATTGGAAAAGCATCATTCGGAATGAGAAAATCTGATTTTAAATAAATAATAGCTGCCGCCACTATGGTAAAAATGCCTATAAATTTGGAATACAATCTAAACTCCTCATCGGCCCATATTTTCCTAAAACGACCTTTAATGGCAAAGTAAGTTAATACAAAGTTAGACCCAGCAATAAACATAAACAACATGACAACATAATGAATCATTGGAAGATGATTATAATGCATCAAACTATCGTTTTTGGTGGAAAATCCACCTGTTGAAACAGTGGACATGGCATGATTGATGGCATCAAAAAATGACATTCCAGCCCATTTCAATAACAATGTCTCCGAGAAGGTAAGTCCCACGTAAATATACCAAAGCCTCTTGGCTGTATCCGTTATTCTTGGATGTAATTTATCTGAGCTCAATCCTGGAGCTTCAGCCGTAAAAAGCTGCATACCTCCAATCCCCAAAAGAGGTAGGATGGCAATAGCCAAAACAATAATACCCATTCCTCCAATCCAATGGGTTAAACTTCGCCAAAAAAGAAGTCCTTTTGGTATCGATTCAATATCTGTCAAAATGGTTGCCCCAGTAGTGGTATAACCCGAAACTGTTTCGAAAAAAGCGTTTGTAAAATCGGGAATGACACCAGTAAGAATATAAGGAAGTGATCCAGAAAGAGCCATGACTACCCAGCCCAATGCGACAACAATATAACCATCTCTCTTACCCATCTCACGCGAATGATCCTTTGTAGCCAGCATAGCTATTGTACCTAAGCATAAGACAACAGCTGCTGATAGCAATTGTTTAATAGTAGTACTATCACCAAAACCATATCCAACAAGACCAGAGATAAGAATAAAAGCACCGTTACATAATAGCAAAAGTCCAAAAAAGTGCCCTATTGTTTTAAAGTTCAGACGCATAATTAATGAAAAAGTTCTTCAACTTTTTTGAGCGATTGTGGCAAGCAACAAACTACAATTTTATCATCTGGAAGAATCAAAAAATCACCCAAAGCAATAAGTCCTTGACCATTTCTGATCACACCACCTATAATGGCTGAAACTGGAAATTCAACATTCCTGATACGTTTATTAGCAATTTTTGAACTTGGTCTAACCATAAACTCAAGTAGTTCCGCATTCATATTACTGAGTTTCGTAATGGCTAGGACTTCACCTTTTCTAATGTGTCTAAAGATTGTATTTGCAGCAAGCAATTTTTTATTGATCAAGGCATCAATTCCTATAGACTGAGACAATTCAAAGTAGTCCATATTTTCTACTAAGGCGATTGTTTTTCTCACACCTCTTGACTTAGCAACCAAACAAGACATTATATTGGTTTCAGAGTTTCCTGTTACAGATATAAAAGCATCGACCGATTCAATATTTTCTTCTGCAAGTAATTCTACATTTCGTCCATCACCATGAATGACTAAAACATCTGGCAATTCATCGGCCAATTCTAAAGCGCGATCCATGTTGCGCTCAATCATCTTAATATTAAATCGCTTTTTGACCAGGTCTCTCGCTGTTTTTGTCCCAATCCGACCACCACCTAGGATCATCAAATCGTTTAATTCTGTATTTGTTTTTCCTGTCAACTTACACAACTCTTCATCACCACCTTTTGAGGTAATAAAAATGACATGGTCACCTTCTTTGAACATGGTGTCACCTCGAGGAATAATAGTATTGGGCATACCAAAACGCTGAATAGCAATTGGTATAAAATGAATTTCAGGCATGATTTTCGCAGCCTCTTTGACCGATTTCCCAACAAAGATTGCCGCACGAGATAGATTTAATCCCAACATGGTTAATGCACCATCCTCAAATGAATAAGTATCGTCAAAAGCAGACTGATCCAAAAGCAGCTCTATTTCGGCAGCAGCCAAAGATTCAGGAGAAATTAATTCATCAACCCCAAATTTAGTGAACCCTACCAATTCCTGATTGTCAATAAATTCGGTGTTCGAAATTCTGGCTATCGTTCGTTTCGCACCAAGTTGTTTAGCAATGGCACAAACAGTGATATTAGCTGTTTCTGAGGCTGTAACTCCAATAACCAAATCGGCCTGAGAAACACGAGCTTCTTTAAGAACGGCAATGGAGGTAGCGTCGCCACGAATGACTTTAATGTCAAGATGGGTTTCCGCATAAGACAGGCAAGTCTTGTCTGTATCGATCAGCGTGATTTCGAGTGATTCGTAAGACAAGCGTTTGGCCAAATGAAAACCAACCTCGCCTGCTCCAGCGATAATAATTTTCATTTATTATAAAAAATGATCTTATTTGAAATGATGAAATTCACAGTAACAAATGATAAAAAGGTGCTTAAATTAAAAAAGGAAAGACACCAAGCATGATGCAAAGATATGCTATTTTTGTCAACAACATATGGCGCTTGAAATTATTAAGACTGACAAGGAGGTCTACAAAAATAAGAAATATTGGTAAAGCCTTATCAAAATAAAGAGGATAGTAAGAAAATACAGGTCAAACAAATGTTTGATTCGATTTCTTCCGAGTACGATAGATTGAATCGAGTGATTTCTTTTGGCATTGATTTAAAATGGCGGAAGAAAGTCGTTGCTATGGTGCACAAACTAAAACCTGAAAAGGTTCTAGATGTCGCTACAGGAACTGGTGACTTGGTTCTGGCCATGAGAAAATGCGGTGCTTCAAAAATTGTTGGATTAGACCTTAGCCCAGGCATGCTCGAAATTGGTGTTCAAAAAGTCGAAAAAAGTGACGCTAAAGATCTCATAGAAATGATAATTGGCGACTCCGAAAAACTCGACTTCCCAGAAAACACGTTTGATGTTATCACTGTTGCCTTTGGCGTGAGAAATTTCGAAAATCTGGAAGTTGGTTTAGCAGAAATACGTCGCGTACTGAAAACTGACGGCACGCTTATCATTCTTGAAACTTCTGTTCCCATTCGTTTTCCGTTCAAACAAATCTATCTTTTTCACAGTAATTATATATTACCTTTAGTTGGCAAATTATTTTCAAAAGATAAATCGGCCTATAGTTATCTTGGAAATTCTGCTCAAGAATTTCCTTATGGAGAAGCCTTAAACAATATATTGGTTAAAATTGGGTTTAGAAATGCGAATGCGATGCCACAAACATTTGGTGTCGCTACAATATACTCGGCTACCAAATGATCAGTTTTTTTCGACCTTTCGGCGTTTTGGTGTTTTTTGGACTCATATTAAGTCAAGAATCGCATGCACAACTCTTTTCCAAAGAACGAATTCAAAATGGAGCCAGTATGGATCAAAAAAAAATATCATGGGGTTATTTCTTAGGATTCAATAATTTTGACTTTAATATCGATTACAAGGAAGACTTAAAAGACATTCAAACGGAACGTTCCACTGGTTTTAATGTTGGATTGATTGGAAATGTGCGTATCAACAATTATATAGATATCCGCTTAGAGCCTGGCCTGACCATTAGCAAAAGAAACTTACAGTATGACTCGTTATATTTTCTTCCTGAAACTATTCCAACAAAATCAGATTTGACGAGAGAAGTACCCTCAACATATATTTACGTTCCCTTATTAGTAAAGTTTTCCACCAAACGCATTAATAACTTCAAACCTTTTGTGGTTGGAGGAATAGCAACTGCATTAAACCTTTCAAGTAACGAAGATAACATCAATGACAATAGCCAAGGGGATTGGCGCTCAAAAAAGAACGTATTGTTTTATGAGGTTGGTTTCGGAATCGACTTTTACCTTTATTGGTTCAAATTTACACCTACCATAAGAGGAATTTTTGGGCTTACCAATGAAGTTACGCCAGATATAGACCCAGACAGCCCTTGGACTGGAAATATAGCTAAAATGCAATCCAGAGGAGTCTTTATTAATTTCACTTTTCAATAGTTGGTCGGAAGTACTCGTTCAAAATTATAGATGTCGCGGTGGCCACATTTAAACTCTCAGCTGTCAACTGATTGTTAAATTTAGGAATAGACAATTCGGCAGTTAACTGTTTTCTGACCTCATCGGATATTCCTTGACCTTCATTTCCCATAACAAGAATAGCATCAGTTGGCCAATCAAAATCATATACAGATGAGGCCTCGACAAAAGTTCCTATTTTAGGTAAAATGGATTTTGACAACCACTCTGAAAGGTTAACATAATGCACGCATACTCGTCCTATTGAGCCCATAGTGGCTTGCACCACTTTGGGATTAAAACAATCTACAGAGTCAATACTGCAAATCAAATGTTTCACACCAAACCAATCGCATAAACGCATAATAGTTCCGAAATTACCCGGATCACGAACTCCATCTAAAGCTAAAAACATGCCATTGGATGGTATATCTTTGGGTAGTGGCATTTTAAATACCCCAAGTGCATGATGTGGTGTAGTTAAATTACTAATTGCTCTGAGCTCGCGTTCGCTAATGACTGTTTGAACCTCTTCAGGTAACAAATCCAATTTTGATATTGAATAACAACCTTCCAATTCTAAACCCGAAGAAACCAAGTCAAGTATAGATTTTAAGCCCTCTACCACAAAATAACCCGAGAGGTCTCGGTGTTTCTTTTGTGATAAATTGACGATAAATTTAATTTGTTTTTTACTTAACATCTAAATCGTGTATTTTTGAAAACCAGTAAACTAACTTCACTGAAACGCTGATCAACCAGATGCGCATCTTCACAAAAATATCATTAATTACCATAACAAGCATCATATTGTTTGGATGTGATGTATTGAAAAGGGTTAAGGAAAATGAACAGCTTTTAACCAAAAGTGAGATTATAGTAGATGGTACAAATGAAAAGTCGGAGCAAGTTAGCGCTATGCTGGCGCAAAGACCTAACAGTAAACTATTTTCAAAACTGCCTTTACGACTGCATTTATACAATCTGGCAAGAGAAAAACGTGATTCCATTTTCTCAGATTGGAGATATGGTGATGCTCGACGTGCTACTCGTTTAAGGAAATTTTATTCCGACAAGCAACTTGATCGGATGAGAGAATGGTCTTTGTCTTTCAATGATTGGTTAAAGAACATCGGCGAACCTCCTTCTGTCTTAGATAGTTTGGCTACTGAGAGCAGTAAAAATAATTTGAGTGCATATTATTTTAAAAAGGGATGGTTCGATGTTGAGGTGAAAGATAGTATGGATGTTACAGGTGATCAAAAAGTTGGGCTAACATTTGAAGTAACCAAAAACCAACGGTACATTTTAGACAGTCTATCAACAATAATTAGCTCCCCAATCATTGACAGTTTATATCATCAACACCAAAACGAGTCAACTATTAAAAGCGGAGAAGCCTTTGATGAACAAAATTTTATATCCGAAAGAGAGCGGTTAACAGGGCTGTTTAGAAATCTAGGAATTTATCATTTTTCTTCAGATTATATAAGTTTCAAATTTGACACCATAGGCACCAATAAAAAAGTGCACTCTATTTTGAATATTGACGATCGGGTAATTAGAAACGAAGATTCAGTGACCAGGGTGCCCTTTCAACCCTATACAATAAATAAAGTTCAGATATACACTGATGCAACCACCGAAAACAGAGAACAATTTCCTAATGACTCGATCAAATTTAGAGGCTTTGTTTTTTATAGTTTTGGAAAAATGAAGTACCGACCAGAAGCGCTATCTAAAGCCATTTTTATCAAACCTGACAGTTTGTTTAGTGACGCAGACAGAAGTCTCACTTATCGCTATTTAAACGAATTACAAACCTTCAAATACCCAAATATCGAATATCAAGAACGTCCAAGGGATAGTTCATTGTTAACAACCATATACTTGAGTCCACGCCCCAAATACGGGCTGGGGTTTGACGTCAATGTGTCGCAAAGTAACATTCAAGTTGTTGGTTTTTCCTTTAGTGGTGCATTAAAAATCAGAAATGTATTTAAAGGGGCCGAAACCCTTGAAATATCGGCTATAGGAGCTGTTGGCGCATCAAAAGATGAGGCGGATAACAAATCCAAATTTTTTGATATCAATGAAATCGGAACGGACATGAGATTGATTATTCCAAGATTTGTGTTTCCAATAGCATTGGAGGGATTGATACCAAATGAGATGACCCCAATAACCAGGCTCAGTGGCGGCTATTCTAGTCAAACTAATATTGGGCTGGACAAGCAATCGATTCGAGCGGTTTTAAATTACAGCTGGAAACCATCTGCAGCGGGAAAGAATAGTATAGATTTAATCAATGTCCAATATGTAAGAAATCTTGATCCGGGAAATTATTTCAGTGTCTATCAAAATTCTTTTTCACGATTAGAAGATATCGCACTAAATACTTACAACACCCCCGACAGTTATTTGACAGACGACGGGAATGGCAATATCAATTTAGACATCAATCAATCTGATGCTTTCATAAATTTGGTCGTTTCAGACAGTGACTTTAATTCTGCTGATCCTCAAACCGCTCAAAATGTTCGAAATATAAAAGAACGAAAAACGAGATTAACGCAAAACAATTTAATCATTGCTTCCAACTTCAGTTATACTAAAGACAAAAGGGATGATGTTTTTGATATTAATTATTCCATTTTTAAAGCACGACTTGAGCTTGCAGGTAATTTATTAAATGCTGGTAAAAATTTACTCAATCTCAAGCAAAACGACAATGGCGAATACCAAATCAACAATGTTGCTTTTTCACAATACATAAAGACAGATCTAGACTACATCAAACATTGGTCTTTAGGATATGGTAACGTTTTAGCCTTCCGGGCATATGCAGGTATTGCCATACCCATGGGAAATTCGGGAAGTATTCCATTTTCAAAGAGTTATTTTGCGGGTGGCACCAATGATAACCGTGCATGGACGGCCTATAATTTAGGCCCTGGAAAAACCAACAGCCCAAATGAGTTTAACGAAGCTAATATGAAGCTAGCCTTTAACCTAGAGCACCGATACAATTTATTCGGTAACTTTAAAGGTGCATTTTTTATTGATGCTGGTAATATTTGGAATGCCTACACCGACCGATTGAACGATCCAGAGGCCACTTTCGACGGCTTTAGAGATCTTCAAGATATCGCAGTAGGATCAGGCTTTGGTATACGTTATGACATAAGTTTATTTGCCTTCAGATTTGATATTGGTTTCAAAACTTATGAGCCTGCCAAAGTTGACGGCTCAAAATGGTTTACCAACTACAATTTTAGTAATGCTGTTTACAACATTGGTATAAATTACCCATTCTAACCCTTTTCATAAATGGTGTAAATTGAAAAATGATTACATTTGGTTTCTTAAAACAAATTCAACGAAATATCTGATATGATTAAAGCCGGAGTTGCAACAGGAGACGAAGTTCAAGCTATATTTAATTTAGCCAAAAAGAAACAATTTGCTCTGCCCGCAGTCAATGTGGTTGGATCAAACAGCATAAATGGTGTGCTCGAAACTGCACGAGACCTCAACGCTCCAGTGATTGTTCAATTTTCTAACGGTGGCGGCTGTTTTAACGCAGGAAAGGGGCTTTCAAATGATGGTCAAGCAGCTGCGATTGCAGGATCTGTTGCTGGAGCACATCACGTTCACCTCATGTCAGAAGTATATGGAGTTCCCGTTATATTACATACAGACCATTGTGCCAAAAACTTACTGCCGTGGATAGACGGTTTGATGGATGCTGGTGAAGCCCATTTCAAATCTACAGGAAAATCACTTTACAGCTCTCATATGATTGATTTATCGGAAGAGCCTCTTGAAGAGAATATCGAAATATGCAAACGCTATTTAGAGCGTATGTCTAAAATCGGAATGACATTAGAAATTGAACTAGGTGTTACTGGCGGTGAAGAAGACGGTGTTGATAATACCGATATTGACAGCTCAAAACTATATACCCAGCCCGATGAAGTGGCCTACGCCTTTGAGGAATTAAGTCAAGTGAGTGACCGCTTTACCATTGCAGCAGCCTTTGGAAATGTGCACGGTGTTTACAAACCTGGAAATGTGGTTTTGACTCCAAAAATTTTAAAGAATTCGCAAGAGTTCGTGTCTTCAAAATATGGTGTTGCTCACAATACCATCGATTTTGTTTTTCATGGTGGGTCAGGTTCTACGGTTGAAGAAATCAGAGAAGCCATTTCATATGGTGTGGTTAAAATGAATATCGACACAGATATGCAATATGCATTTATGAGTGGAATTCGTGATTACATGGACAAAAACTCTGCTTACTTGCAAGGTCAAATTGGTAACCCAGAAGGAGACGACATGCCGAATAAAAAATACTACGATCCACGTAAATGGTTGCGTGAAGGAGAATTGACTTTTAATACCAGACTTCGTCAAGCATTTGAAGATCTAAATAACATTAATACGCTTTAAAGAGCGTCCAAAAAGGATAGTTATGGTATGGTTCAAGCGTAAAGACAAAGGCATACAGACCCCAACCGAAGCCAAAAAAGACACACCCAAAGGTCTGTGGTACAAAACCCCAACTGGTAAAATTGTAGAAACCGAAGAACTGGCTAATAATTTCTACGTTAGTCCAGAAGACGATTATCATGTAAGAATCGGAAGTGCTGAATATTTCGAAATCATCTTCGATGATAAATTCAAAGAATTAGATGCCAATATCAGCTCGAAAGATCCGCTAAAATTTACAGATACAAAATCGTACAAAGACCGGTTAAAGGCGGCTCAAGATAAAACCAACCTCAAGGATGCCGTGCGCACTGCAGTTGGGAAATCTAAAGGGAAGCCATTGGTAGTAGCTGCTATGGACTTTTCTTTCATTGGTGGCTCTATGGGTAGTGTCGTAGGTGAAAAAATTGCTCGTGCTGCTGACCATGCCCTGAAAAATAAAATACCATTCCTGATGATTTCAAAATCAGGTGGCGCACGTATGATGGAAGCCGCCATCTCACTTATGCAATTGGCAAAAACCTCAGCAAAGTTGGCTCAACTTGCCGATGCCCAAATTCCTTATATTTCACTCTGTACGGACCCTACAACTGGTGGCACAACGGCCTCCTTTGCTATGCTCGGTGACATTAACATCTCCGAACCTGGGGCACTAATTGGTTTTGCAGGACCACGTGTAGTGAGAGACACCACGGGTAAAGAACTGCCTGATGATTTTCAAACTGCCGAATTTCTTCAAGAACATGGCTTCCTAGATTTTATCTCGCACCGTTCTCAACTGAAAGAGAAAGTCAATCTGTATTTAGATTTAATTTTAAACAATAAGATTAGATAGGTCACCACTCTCCTCTCTTCTTATTTAAGCATTCTGGATTTGCTTTTTGGGATTTAAGTTAAACCCTTTACTCGATTATTGGGAAAGACTTCTTTACTGAATCCAACAACTTTCAGAATTTCACTGGAAAAGATAATTGTTTGAATAATTTAACAACTCTTGAGGGAAGCACTAGCACTTCTTTTGGAACGGCAATGTTACTGATTCTATAATAAGACAAACTAAAACAACCTATTTTCGATAGTGTTAGGTTACATTAGTATAGCCTATTGAAAGCAGCCCTTGTAGCTAGGGAAGCTATATAAATCTGGGTCATAATAAATTCCAATAAACGTTTACAGTTGAGGATTATGAAAATACGGTGGACAACGGAGAAGATTGTGAATAATATCCGTTCTTTAACCTCCATGAGAATAGCTCATTAGAACAGCCATGTAATAAAATCGCCACAAGGCATTATATTCATTGAAAAATTCTATCTTTGCGGTCGAGAAATGAAAATCATTTCTTGTACATAATAATCATTGAAACAATATTGGCATGTATTTGACAAAAGAAACAAAACAAGAATTGTTTGCAAAGCACGGTAATGCTGCAAGCAATACTGGGTCTGCTGAAGGGCAAATCGCATTGTTCACATTTAGAATCAACCACTTAACAGAGCATTTAAAAAGAAATCGTAAAGATTTTAATACTGAGCGTTCATTGGTTAAATTGGTTGGAAAACGTCGTTCATTGCTTGATTATTTGGTAAAGAAAGATATCTTAAGGTATCGTGCCATTGTCAAGGAACTTGGATTACGTAAATAAATTTAAGGAGCCTTGTGCTCCTTTTTTTTAACCACACCGTCTAAGACGGCATTTTTAGAAGAAGCTTCAAAAAGTTTTTCATTGGTCACTACACAACCGCAACAACACAACGACCATTGTTTAATTAATAACTATTTTATGATTCCACAAGTTTTTAAAGAGATCATTGATCTCGGTGATGGAAGAGAAATCTCCATCGAAACCGGCAAATTAGCCAAACAAGCCCACGGCTCTGTCGTGGTACAAATGGGAAAAACCATGTTGTTGTGTACTGTAGTATCAAACTACGATGCTTCAGACGTTGACTTTATGCCCTTGACCGTTGATTATCGCGAAAAATTTGCGGCAGCAGGACGTTACCCAGGTGGTTTCTTCAAAAGAGAGGCTCGTCCGAGTAATGAAGAGATTTTAGTAATGAGACTCGTTGACCGCGTGTTACGTCCTTTGTTTCCGAAAAACTACCACTGTGAAACACAATTGATGATTCAATTGATGTCTCATGATGATGAAGTGATGCCAGATGCACTCGCAGGATTAGCAGCTTCGGCCGCCATTCATTTGAGTGATATTCCTTTCGAAACTCCGATTTCGGAGGTTCGTGTGGCACGTATTGATGGCGCGTTTATAATAAACCCAAGTCGCGAGCAATTACTTTCTGCCGATATAGATATGATCATTGGCGCATCAGCCGATTCTGTCATGATGGTTGAAGGTGAAATGCTTGAGTGCTCAGAAGAAGAAATGGCTGATGCCATTAAATTTGCACACGAAGCAATCAAGGTCCAGATTGAAGCACAAATTCGTTTGGCAGAAGCCTTTGGTAAAAAACCTCAACGTGAAATTGCAGTTGTTGAAGAAAACGAAGCTTTGATGACTAAAGTAAAAGATGCCGCTTATGACAAGTGCTATCAAGTCGCTAAGCAAGGTTTTTCAAAGGCAGAACGCAGTCAAGCCTTCAGTGAAATTAAAGATGAAGTTATGGCACTTTTCACTGATGAAGAATTGGCTGAACAAAAGAAAGAGATTTCTTCTTACTACAAAAATGTTCAAAAAGATGCCATTCGTGAATTGACGCTTGCTGAAGGCGTCCGTTTAGATGGTAGAAAAACAACTGACGTTAGACCAATTTGGTGTGAAGTTGATTATTTACCGTCAACACACGGAAGTTCAATCTTCACAAGAGGAGAAACTCAGGCGCTAGCAACTGTGACACTTGGTACATCAAGAGAGGCCAACCAATTGGATATGGCTACTTTTCAAGGTGAAGAAACGTTCTACTTGCACTACAACTTCCCTCCTTTTTCAACCGGTGAAGCAAGACCGCTTAGAGGGACATCGCGTCGTGAAATTGGACATGGAAACTTGGCGCAACGTGCGTTAAAAAACATGATTCCTGCAGATTGTCCTTACACTGTTCGTGTTGTAAGTGAGGTATTAGAAAGTAATGGATCGTCATCAATGGCAACCGTTTGTTCTGGAACTATGGCACTTATGGATGCTGGTGTGCAATTGAAAAAACCAGTTTCAGGTATTGCCATGGGATTAATTTCTGACGGAGACCGTTATGCTGTTTTGAGCGACATCTTAGGTGATGAGGATCATCTTGGAGATATGGACTTCAAAGTAACAGGAACTGCCGACGGTATCACTGCTTGTCAGATGGATATCAAAATCAAAGGTTTATCTTACGAAATTTTGGTTAATGCATTGAAACAAGCTCGAGATGGTCGTCTTCATATTCTTGAGAAATTGACTGACACTATTGCACAACCTAGTGCAGAAGTTAAAGCTCATGCACCAAAAATCATTACCGTTAAAATTCCAAACGAATACATTGGAGCTGTTATTGGTAGTGGCGGTAAGGTAATTCAAGAACTTCAAAAAACAACGAAAACAACTATTGTAATTAATGAAGACCCTGTTACTGAAGAGGGAATAGTTGAAATCTTAGGGACGGACCAGAACGGTATTGATGCTGTATTAGCAAAAATCGATGCTTTGATGTTCAAACCTGAGGTTGGAAGTGCGTATGAAGTTAAAGTCATTAAAATACTTGACTTTGGTGCCGTTGTAGAATATGTTGAAGCTCCAGGTAACGAAGTGTTACTTCACGTAAGTGAACTAGCTTGGGAACGAACAGAAAATGTCACTGACGTTGTAAATTTAGGTGATATTATCGATGTTAAGTATTTCGGTATGGATCCTAGAACGCGCAAAGAGAAAGTGTCACGTAAAGCACTACTCGACAAGCCTGAAGGCTATGTTGAAAGACCACCACGTGACGATAGTCGTGGACGTGGAGATCGTGATAGTCGCGGACGCGGCGGAGATCGTGATAGAAATCGAGGTGGAGATCGCGACAGAAGACGCAGAGATTAATCTCTTTTATAAATATGAAAAAAACCGCTTAATTGTTTTAAGCGGTTTTTTTTACACTTCATTGTAACCTTTTTCAAAATTCTGCGTATAATTAACTGACAGCTCCTTCACATTAAATTTTATATTATATATTAATGAGACAACTCAAAATTACTAAGCAGGTCACCAATAGAGAAACTGCTTCGTTAGACAAGTATTTACAAGAAATAGGCAAGGTAGATTTAATAACCGCTGACGAAGAAGTCGAACTGGCACAGCGCATCAAAGCTGGAGACCAAATCGCCCTAGAGAAACTTACCAAAGCCAATCTCCGTTTTGTCGTATCGGTTGCAAAACAATATCAAAATCAAGGATTGACTCTACCTGATTTGATCAATGAAGGCAATTTAGGATTGATTAAAGCCGCTCAACGTTTCGACGAAACACGAGGGTTTAAATTTATCTCTTATGCCGTTTGGTGGATTCGCCAAAGTATTCTTCAAGCACTGGCCGAGCAATCTCGAATTGTTAGACTTCCCTTAAATAAAATTGGATCTATTAATAAAATTAATAAAACCTTTGCTTTTCTTGAGCAGTCACACGAGCGTCCGCCTAGTGCAGAGGAAATTGCTAAAGAACTGGACATGACCATCAATGATGTCAAAGAATCAATGAAGAATTCTGGGCGTCACGTATCGATGGATGCACCCTTAGTAGAAGGCGAAGACTCTAATTTATATGATGTTTTACGATCTGGTGAATCACCAAATCCGGACCGCGATTTATTGCACGAGTCGCTTCGAACAGAAATCGAAAGATCACTCGAAACATTGACCCCCCGAGAGGCTGATGTCGTTCGTTTGTACTTTGGATTAGGCAATCAACATCCTATGACTTTAGAAGAAATTGGAGAAACTTTTGATCTTACTAGAGAACGTGTTCGTCAAATAAAAGAAAAGGCTATCCGACGACTTAAACATACATCGCGAAGCAAAATCCTTAAAACCTATTTAGGTTAAACAATAAACCCTCCACTTCGGAGGGTTTATTTTTTTATATTATTTTTGAAAAAACCTATAGAATATGGCAAATAAAATAATTGCACCATCCATTTTAGCAGCCGATTTTGCTAATCTTCAAATCGATATAGAAATGGTGAATAACAGCAGTGCAGACTGGTTTCATATCGATGTTATGGACGGAGTTTTTGTTCCAAACATATCGTTTGGAATGCCAGTGATAAAAGCGATCTCAAAGCATGCCAAAAAACCATTAGACATTCACTTGATGATTGTAGACCCAGATCGCTACATTCAAACCTTCGCAGATTTGGGTGGTGCCATCCTTACTGTGCATTATGAGGCCTGTACACATTTGCATCGCACACTCCAGGCCATCAAAGCAACAGGTATGAAAGCGGGTGTTGCATTAAACCCCCACACCCCTATTTCTGTTTTAGAATCTATTATTGGCGATATTGACTTGGTATGTATTATGAGTGTTAACCCAGGATTTGGAGGACAGAAGTTTATTTTGGAAACCTACGAAAAAGTCAAGCAACTTAAGGCGCTCATCATCTCAAAAAACGCCAACACTATAATCGAAATTGATGGTGGTGTTACTGATCAAAATGCTCAAGCTTTAGCAGTTGCAGGGGCGGACGCTTTAGTGGCAGGCAGTCATGTTTTTAGTAATAACAACCCTAAGGCCGTCATTGGAACATTACACAGTTTGGTTAAATCGGATTCTTAAAATTGCTCTAAAAGAAATTTTATGAGGTCGGTAGAGGTAACAATACCAACTAACGCTCCGTTATCGACCACTGGAACAGCGTGAAACTCATGCTCGGCAAGTATTTGAGCAACTTCTTTAATAGTGGTATCTGAAGTAACTGAAATGATGGACTTAGCCATAATTTGCTCAATCGTAAACAGGTCGTAAACAACAGAATTAATCTCATTTTCTTCCTGGTTGAGATCAGAAAAACTTATCCGCATTAAATCAGTATGACTTAGCATACCAACAACCATTTTACCATTGACGATAGGAATATGTCGAATTTTACGTGATTCAAAAATTTTCTCGGCCAACTCCATATTATCGTTTAAATTTAAAGTTATGACATCACGTGTCATAATAGTACTAACTGGTGTTCGTTGTTTCATATAATCTATAAATTTTTGAGTAAATTGAAACAATATGGCAAATAATTTAAAGACCAATTTTACGATACTATAAGTGGTCGGTATTATTTTTTTGAGATTTAAAATTCACAAATAGAAATAGTATTACGATTATAAAAAGTGCTAATTTTGATCAAATTAATAAATATATGAAAGTTGAATTTCATCCATCGAACACCAGAGGTTATGCAAATCACGGTTGGTTGGAGGCCCATCATAGTTTTAGTTTTGCCAATTGGTATAATCCGAATCGAATTCAGTTTGGCGCATTACGAGTGTTGAACGATGACATTATTGCTCCTGGAAAAGGATTTGGGACACATCCTCACGACAATATGGAAATCATTACTATTCCACTTATAGGTGATTTAGAACATAAAGATAGTATGGGACATGCAGAGGTCATTAGAGAAGGTGAAATACAAGTGATGAGCGCGGGTACTGGCGTAACCCACAGCGAATACAACCATCACTCCAACCGACCTATTAATTTACTTCAACTATGGATTTTTCCGAATCGGCGCGGAGTAACTCCGCGATACAAACAAATGGCAATTGCGGACTTAACAAAAATAAATGAAATTTCGCAGATTCTATCACCAAATAAACAAGATCAAGGCGTTTGGATTCATCAGGATGCGTGGTTTCATCTGTTAAAAACAGATAAAGTGGTTAAGGATACTTACCAAATGAAAAAGACTGGGAATGGTGTGTATATATTTATCATTGAGGGAGAGGTCTCCATTGAAAATGAACTTCTCAACAAAAGAGATGCGATCGGCGTTTGGGAAACTGAGCAAGTGACTCTTTCGGCTAAAGCCAATTCCTCGTTGCTCTTCATTGAAGTGCCGATGAACTTTTAGCTTAATACCTTTTCCATAACGTAATGAGCGCCAATACCTGGAATATCAAATGGTTTGCCAGATATAACATAACCCAATTTTAGATAAAAAGGTACAGCTATTTCACGGGCATTCATCCAAATTCTTTCGCGATAAAATTTTCTAACATGATCTTCGAGATGGCGTACCAATTGAGCCCCGATACCAAATTTTTGATAAGGTTCCAATACGGCCATACCTCTTAGTTGAAAATCGCCATTTGAGTTCACTATCAAAGTGACAACCCCAACCAAAATCATAGCCTGATATGCCCCAAAATGTAAGGTTGATTTATCATCGTCGTGTTTAAAAATACAATCTTTGACGGGGCGTCCTTTTCGTAGAACTGGATGTCTAACTGCCCAAGTTTGTTGGGAAGAAATTTTTTGAATAACAACAGTGTGCATCACACTAAGATAGTGTTTTTATTCTCACGATTAAACACTACTTTTGACCCTCAAACTGGCCCAGTAGTTCAACTGGATAGAATATCAGATTTCGGCTCTGAGGGTTGGGGGTTCGAATCCTCCCTGGGTCACATCTTAAAAGGCCGCCTATTTAGGCGGTCTTTTTCTATTTTGTATTCAATATTTTGATGTTCGATTAAATAGAATATTGTAATCCAATGAAATACCTATTCTGAAAAAAGAAGTGTTTTCAAAATCCGATAAATAGTCTCCAAAAGCAGATAAATTAATAGAATTTGATTTCCCCGGATTTCGTGCTATTTTATTAGTTCTAATAATTGAAAAAACCAATGATGAAAGAGCTAAATCATCAAAACTGCCTTTAACTAATGAGCCATATTTTATTTCTATTGGTCCGTAAGAAATACCGAATTGTAAAGAGTTAAAGTCGTTTATTGAATTTTCAATGTCTTCTGAACCTGATAATTTTATAAAAGTATCAGAAAAACTCTTAAAATTAATTGAAAGACCAAATCTTTTCTTTGGATTTAAAAAATAATGAATCAGACTAAATTCATAAGAGGGTAAAATGTTATCAAAATTTAAATTATTATCAAGTTGGTCTATATTAATTTGACCAGATGAATTATTTATTTCATTGAAGCTACTACCAGCATTTAACCCAAGTCTTAATGCATTTCTAGCATAACCACTTCGTTTATAAATTTGTTGTTTGTATGATTCATATTTTTCATTTTGTTCCTTATAAAAAATTGTGTAACTATATTCAGTTAATAATTTTTTAGTTAGTTCATTGTTCTGTCTATTGCTAATTGCCTTCTGAAGCTTTAATCAAGTTCCTCGATTTTACTCTCAAATTTTTTCTCATATTCAGCTTTGAAAATCATTAGATTTTCACGCTGATTTGTATTGAATTGTTTTTGAGAGAGTGTTATTAGTTCCAGATGAATTTTTTCAAATTCATTATTAAGTAAGAGCTTATTTAATTCATTTATCTTGTTATCAAAATTGAAATTAGACAAACCCTTAAGCTTGAAATATTCTGCATTTGCATATGCTACTTCACTAATGATTTGATTTTTATTTTCTTCACTAATATATTTTGACGCTGCTATAAATTCAATTGCATTTGATAGAAAGAAATTTGTATTACTCAGCTCAGACATTTCATCATTACTAAAAACTCTATTTTTTAAGCTTGATGAATGTACTAATAAATTAACTTTCTCTTTAAAAATTTTAAGCCTAGCATAGGCTTCGTTAAAGAGATCAACTTCGAAGTTTTCAATTGGTACAACACAAAATAAATAATACTTTCTTCCATCCTTACAATAAATAAATTTTGGATTTTTAACTGATCCTACAGAACTAACAATTGATTCATTATTTAAAAATGATGAATAAGAGCCTATGTTACCATCTTCAGTTACTTGTTCGATTAACCTTTCAACAACAGATATTTTTTCTGAAATTTGCTTAATCAAATCTTGCTTTAATAATGTCTTTTCAGCAGAACTAGCCGACTCATTTTTAAACGAGCTCTTTTTGATTATTTTTGAAACAGAATAGTAATTAGAACTTATATAACATTTTTGATTTTTGTATGAGTTTTTCACTCCTCCACATGAATAAATGAATAATAGTGTTGATAATATTAGTGAAAATCTCATTTTTTAATTGTTTCCTAAAACGTCATCAAAAATTTTTCTCATTTTTTCACTATTTGATCTAATACTATTTTTTTTACTATTACTTATTGATTCAATATAATCGTCAACAATATCTTTGGTAGACATTTCTAAAGAAATGTAATGCTTAACCATCCCCGTTTCGGACACTCTCGTGGTTTTTTCACAAATAACTCTAATATTCTTAAGGGAGCCGTAAGCAATTTTTCTAGAAAAATCTTGAGTTAAGGAAGTATATTCACCAATTTCTCCATCCTCAATAATTTCTTCATACTGATCAGAAACCAAAGCTATAGCGCTTTTTATATCTGAAATTAATTGTGTTTCCGCCTTTCTGCGAGCAACTTTAATTGCGCCTGCAGCAGCATTAGCACTGCCTTGTCCACTCACTTTAAAAGATTTATTATCAGTTGTATAATCTTTTCCAGTACATGGCACTTCAATTGATGTTTCTCCTTCAGGAGATTTGGTAGACCCACACGAATATAATAGACTAAGGACTATTCCGCTTATTATAATTTTTTTCATAATAATTAATTTGAACAAATATAAATTTTTTGAATTAATTTTCTATATTAAGTTGTAAATCTATAGATTTTTATAAATATTATGTAAAATTTTGAAATTTTTAGCAAAATCAATTAATAAGTCCAAACTCTCATAAGTTTGGATCACTAAACAAACGAAAGTAAGCATCCTAGTGGCGCTTGTTTTTTTATTATATAATACTGATAATCAATATATTATCCTTAATAAAGAAGGAGTTGATGAAAATACATTAAAATATTCATCACCAAACACCGATTCATATATAATTGAGAAAAAGAATAAATGTCACTATAAACTCTACTATAAATCTAATAGTGGTGTTAGAGAGTTTAAATTAAAAAAGGAAAGGTATTCTGATGAAATAGATAGAATTAGATTTAATATTTTTAGGGCTTATGATTATAGTAAAAATGGGAATTGGCAAGATGTTGAATTATTAAAAGAACAATTTTTAAAATTTAAAAAATCCCCCCTTAAATATTTAAATAATGAAAACGACACTTATCAATTTACTGGTACATTTACTGTTAGTGGTAATGAAATTAGTTTTAACCAGCAATCAGAAACAATAATAGAGGAAGGTGAAAGCAATGTCATTAGTATTGGTGAAGACGCTACAATCTTATATCAGAAAATTATAACATTAACAGAAGCAGAACTCTTTATTGAGCGAAAATTAAATAATGGTCAAGATTACTTTAGTAATTGGCACTTAACAAAACAATAAAAATACTTTTAAAGTTAAAATAACTTAAGATGAATATACGATTTATAAGAACAACTTTATTATTTGCACTAATAGTATCAGTAAACACTGTCCATCCCCCTTTGAAATTTGGGCAATTGAAAACTTGAGTCATTTCACATCAATCCATGACAAATTTTATTCCCATCGAAGTGATGTTGGCTGTTAATCCATCGCTTCTGTCGTAATAGTTATAACGCAAATCCACTGATTTCAATCCAAACCCAAGAAATTTCATTTTAGCAAAAACATCAGTATAATTGAACCCCAGCCCTATTTGGTGGCTCGAAAATGCCGATAAATCGTAATCTGAGGTGTAAAAATTAGAAGTGCTCAAATGGCCTTCATAGGGTGCAAAGTAATCGGCTGCAGTTTGGGTATAATATCTGTAATTGGGATACAAGGTATATTTACCAAAACCGAATTTCACAGGCAATTCAATACTAGCAGTCTGGGATACAAGTCCCCAATCGTCCTGATAATAACGGAAGTAGGTCCTAACAGCCAATGAAGAAGTGATATAGTAATTTAATCTTGCTCCAAAAGGCAATTTCGTGCGTGCAGATGGTAATCGCTCTATATCATCACCCAATTGGAATACATCCCTGTTTTTCGGACTGGTATAATTAGGAATACTAGAAGGGTTACCCACATAAAAATTGGGTTTGTCTGAGAAGTAAACACGCTGCATCGGATTGGCCAACCAGCCTTGTTGACGAACAAGATCAACAGACAAAAGCAATTGTAAGTTTTTAGATAAAATCTGAGAAAAACTCAATGCACCTGTGAATGTGCGACGGGCGGTATCCGTAATTAATTGGTCAACATGTGGTTGCCATGCATTAGGACCATTTTTATTAATAATATTTCCAGATTGATTCAAAATATCAATGGGACCAAAAAAACCGTTGTTCAAATTGGAACCTGCTTCGAAATATGAATCAATTTCTGTGGGATACTTTGGATTCCAATTATCGAGAAAAACCAAACCTGTCAAACTGATAGACGTATTCTTTTCATTAAACTGTTGCGACAGCCCGCCTCCAAATCCAATTGAGGTATAGTCATATTCATTGGCAAAACTTGCTTGTGCATTCCAGGAGAAGTCTCTATCATCACTAGAATGACTAAAGTTTATCGTGACTCCAGACCATACATCTTGAGCTGATGCGCCAGATGAAGCAGCCCATGGTGTCCCAGAAACTCCTGCGTAAACCGCTCGATCATCATCATCGTCATGTCCCCCTCCAGAAGCACCACTTGCGTCAAATGGGTCTAAATTACTTGACGATGCTGAGGAATAGGCAGAGATTCCAGCATCAATGGTCAAAACATCATCGGAATTTAGAGGTAGTGCTATGATAAACGTTGGAGTAATATCTTCAAGTTTCTCAGTCCCTATTCCACCTGTCACTGAGGCATGAGAGCCATCTTGAGTATAGTAACTCATCACATAGTCAATCTCTGCTGTTTCAAGAACACGCTTTTTGTATTCATTATTTTCAGTCTGACCAAAACCCAACCCAACAGTAAGAAGGGAAACAGTCAACCAAATTCTATTCGTAAATTTATCATTAGTCATTGGGAACATATTTTTTTTATTAATTACAGCCACAACCACCGCCCGATTTTCCGCCATTAGCACCTGAAGCACCCTCGCGATAGATCTGGAAATTAGTCTCGAATCGCTCGCATTTTTTATTTGCTAAAAGCATGTCTGGGTCGTTAATATTAACCATGTCGTATGGCTTAACAACTTTACATGAAGTGAAAACAAATAGGAGAGATAAAAATAATATTGATTTCATAATCTAATAAGTTTAATTAATTTGATTAGCATTAACATGATCTGAATACGACACACTGCCATCGTCTTCAACTAGAATACATTCAACGCCTTTAATTTGATTCACAAAATCCAGACCAACATCTTTTCCCATTACAAAAACTGAGGTCGCTAATGCGTCCGCTAACTCAGCACTTGACGCAATAATTGTGACACTAGTCAATCCTGAGGAAGGGACTCCAGTTCTAGGATCTATGATATGGCTATATCTCTTCCCATCTATAAGAATGTATTTTTCATAATTCCCCGATGTGACCAAAGCCTGATCTTTGAGTGAAATCATCGTAAATATTTTATTATTGTTCAAGGGATTCTTGATTCCAATACGCCATGGTTTTCCATCTGGTTGTGTTCCCCAAGTCCTCAAGTCGCCAGAAGCATTAATAATGCCCGCCGATACGCCTTGGGATTGAAGTAATTTCATGGTATGGTCAGCAGCATATCCTTTACCAATAGCTCCAAAACCAATCTTCATGCCCTTTTCAGGAAGAAATACGCTATGTTTGCTGTCGTTTGTTTCAATCTTTTGAAAACCCACCCTACTGACAGATTCGGAGATCATTTGATTCTCTGGAAACTGAGTCACTGTCCCATCAAACTTCCATATCTTATCCATTGAAGCGTAAGTTATATCAAATGCACCATTAGTTAATTTTGATAGACCTATGGATCTTTTAATCAAATCATAAAGTTCGATATCCACCGCTACTGGTTCTATTCCTGCGCTACTATTTATTTGTCCAGTTTGAGAATCAGCTTTCCAAGAAGAAATGAGCAACTCAATGCGACGAATATTGTCAATCGCAGACGATAAATAAGCATCGGCCACATCTTGGTCACTCGCAACCACAGTAACCTCAAAACCGCATCCCATTGCCGTGAATGCCTTTTTAAAGCTAGATTGGGCATGCAACAGACCAATACTCAACATCAAGACAACACACAAACTAACATATCTCATCTAAGGAAATCATTGAGGTGATCGATATACGCAGTTGGTGATAATTTTTTGTAACCGGTTTCGCCTACCTTTTTGCCGTTTGAATCGAATACCACAACGAAAGGAAAATAGCCGTTTGGGTTATATTTTTCTGCCAAAGATTTGTTTTTGGCGGCTTGCTCGGACGGAAGTGCGTTTTTCTTACGTCGCGGAAAATCGAGCCTGAGTAACACAAAATTATCTTCAGCATATTTAATAAATTCTGGAGACTGCCAAATGTCTTTATCTAATTTGATGCAAGGTGCACACCAGTCGGATCCAGAAAACACCATAATCAAAGACTTGTCTTGGTCTTTAGCCAAATGTTGAGCTACTGAAAAGTCAGAATACCAATTCTGAGCAGAAAGCGAATAACAGAGTAACAACAACAGGATAGGGATTGCTTTTTTCATGATTTGAAGCCTTTAAGAAAAATAACGACTTAAAGTTAATGCATATTGTCTTAAAAATATTTAAAATGTCAGATAAATTTAACTTAGACAAGACTTGACTATGGTAGCAACAGTTTTACCATCAGCTGCACCTGCCAATTGTGCAGAAACTGCACCCATCACACGCCCCATATCTTGCATGCCAGTTGCACCCAAATTAGCAATGACGGATTTGACTACAATCTCAATTTCCTCAGTAGATTTTTCTTCGGGCAAAAACTGAGAAATCACTTCAACTTCATCCAATTCAGGGTTAGCTAAATCAGCCCTTCCTTGTTCTGTATAAATCGCAGCACTATCTTTCCTTTGTTTTACCAATTTTTGCAATAGTTTCAACTCTTCCTCTTTAGTAACCTCACCTCTGTCACTGCTTTCGGTTTGAAGTAATAAGATCGCCGATTTGATGGCACGTAAAGCTGTCAGCGCTGTGGTGTTTTTTTCTTTCATCGCCGCTTTCATAGCGGTCATAACATTCTCTTGTAAACTCATATGATTATAGATTTATGGTTATAAATTAATCGACGTTGTCGTGTAAAAACGAATTATTAGTTCTCAATTGAATATCTTCACTTTCATCCAAACTAATGGTGGTTCGAGATGCGTTTGACTCTTCAGACGGTTTAGATTGATCTAACTCCATACCTTGTCTTTTATAGGCTGGTGTACGTTCAATTTCGTCGATACGAGAAGCATTAAATTTATAATTAAATTCTTTTATCTTTTGACGACGGTGCGCGTTTTGCGCATTAAAAGCCGCAGATATTGGAGTATTCATAGGATCAATCTCTTCAACCTCATCTTTGGGCTCATCTTGCATTTGTCGTGATTTTATGAGTAATTCTTGTTCATCCTCTTCTGATTTATCCATGAAATAATTGGTAAACTGGATAAAAGCGGATCCACCTACATATCGTGTTTCACAAAGCTCACCATTTGGATTGGGGCCTACTACAGTATATTCATTAACATTAATATTCATAACATCGTCAGGATCTTCTTCTTCAAGATTCCAGTTCACTACTTCATGCGGACTTCCTTGAGCCGAAGTATTTTCAGACAACGGCAAATCAAAGGTCAAAGCAGTTTGATGCTCGTACTCAAAAGACTCTGCAATCTCTTCTTCAGCCTCTGAAAGTCCAACAAAATTAGGCTCTTGATGTACTGACTCCTCTTCACCAATGTCATTGATTTCAAAGTCTTCGAATGGGATGTCTTGCTCCAAAATATCGTATACCACATCAATATTCATCAAAGCTTCTGTAGTCTTTACAAACACTTCCTCCGAATCATTGACATCTAACGTGTGAACCACTTTTTCGACTGGCTCTGAAATCATAACTGGAGGTGTATAAATGGATTTAATTTCAGAGTTATTTGCTTCTACTTTTTGATCAGTTTCAAGATCATGCACTACCTTTTTAGACTCTGTATTGGTTATTTCATGTTGTTGTTTTTCACCAAATCCAGTAGCAATAATGGTAACAGCTATGGCCTCATCTAAGGTTGAATCTTCTCCAACACCCATGATGATTTCAGCCATATTCCCAGTTTCATTTTGAATATGTTCATTGATTTCACCAATTTCATCAATGGTAATTTCATGAGAACCAGACACAATGAGTAATAATACATTTGTGGCTCCTGATATTTTATTATCATTTAACAATGGTGAGTCTAAAGCTGTGCAAATGGCCTTTTGGGCTCTGTTTTGGCCAGAAGCTGTGGCCGAACCCATGATGGCTGTTCCGCTATCCTTCAGAACCGTTTTTGCATCACGTAAATCGATGTTTTGAGTGTAATGATGAGTAATGACTTCGGCGATGCCACGCGCTGCTGTAGACAGCACCTCATCGGCCTTTGAAAAACCAGCCTTGAATCCAAGGTTACCATAGACTTCACGTAGCTTATTATTGTTTATAACGATTAACGAATCAACTTGGTTTCGCATGTTTTGCAGACCAATCAATGCTTGTTGATTTCTCAATTTACCTTCAAATGCAAAAGGCATGGTTACAATTCCAACGGTCAGGATATCCAATTCTTTGGCCATTTTTGCGATAACTGGAGCAGCTCCTGTTCCTGTCCCACCACCCATTCCTGCTGTGATAAATACCATTTTAGTATTTGTCTGAAGCATATTTCGAATATCTTCCAAACTTTCCTGAGCAGCTTCCTCTCCAATTTGAGGGTTTGCTCCTGCACCAAGACCCTCAGTTAAATGCATTCCGAGTTGAATTTTATTCGTAACACCACTATTTTGGAGCGCTTGGGAATCTGTGTTGCAAATGACAAAATCAACGCCTATAATGCCCTGCTTAAACATGTGATTAATAGCGTTACTACCACCGCCTCCAACGCCTATAACTTTAATAACGTTAGATTGGTTTTTAGGGAGATCAAAAGTGATATTGTTAAAACCGTTATTTAATTCCATTTGATATCGTTTTTAAAGTCTTTGTTATCTAATTTATTCTGCATTGTCCAAAAAATGTTTTACCCTTTCAGTCAAGGTGTCGAGGAACGAACGACGTGGTTTTTTCTCATCAATAGGCTGTTCTTCATCCTGACCTTGGGTTTCGCCTACAGCGGGAGGTATTTCAGTCATAGACCAACCACGTTTTTCAGAACGACGAACACCATCCATAACTAAACCAACGGCTGTTGCATAAAGTGGACTCGTGATTTCGCTATCACTTTCTCCAGCAAGATGCTCATTGGGATAGCCAATTCTAGTGTCCATACCAGTAATATATTCTACCAATTGCTTGAGGTGATTTAATTGACTTCCTCCTCCTGTCAGTACAATCCCAGCAATCAATTTTTTCTTACGTTCTTCATGTCCATAATTTTTAATTTCGACATATACCTGTTCAATAATTTCAACAACCCTAGCGTGAATAATTTTTGAAAGGTTTTTAAGTGTAATCTCCTTTGGATCGCGCCCTCGAAGACCAGGTATTGAAACTATTTCATTCTCTTTATTTTCTCCAGGCCAAGCCGAACCAAATTTAATTTTAAGCAATTCAGCCTGTTTTTCAATAATAGAGCATCCTTCTTTGATATCTTCTGTAATAACATTGCCACCAAAAGGAATTACAGCAGTGTGGCGAATAATTCCATCTTTAAATATGGCCAGGTCCGTGGTTCCACCACCAATATCAATAAGTGCAACCCCTGCCTCCTTTTCTTCCTGACTCAATACAGCGTTAGCTGAAGCTAGTGGCTCTAGGGTAATACCATCCAAATCAATGCCTGCACTTTTAACACAGCGTCCAATGTTTCGTATTGAAGCCACTTGACCGACTACCACATGGAAATTGGCTTCAAGACGTCCACCATACATTCCAATTGGTTCTTTGATTTCTGCTTGACCGTCAACTTTATAATCTTGAGGCAATACATGTATAATTTCTTCACCAGGAAGCATAACGAGCTTATGAACTTGATTCTCCAAAAGTTCTAAATCTGTTTCATCAATTACAGCTTCTGAATTTGCACGAGTGATATAATCACTGTGATGAAGGCTACGAATGTGTTGACCTGCAATACCTACGGTTACCTCACTAATTTTAAAGCCTGAATCCAATTCCGCATCTTGAACAGCTTGTTGAATGGATTGAATGGTCTGAGTAATATTGTTCACAACGCCTCGATGAACACCTAGACTTTGAGATTTTCCAATTCCTAATATTTCTAATTTTCCGAAGTCGTTTTTACGACCGATCATAGCAACGATTTTGGTTGTTCCAATATCTAAGCCTACCGCAAAATTTTGTTCTTCCATAATTTATATTTTTTCGCCGACAACTTGGTTTCCCCTTGTTAGATTAACAGATTTATATGCTGACAGCATGTTCTTTGCTTTTGCGCGCTGATAAAATGCCAAAAATTTATTCATCTTAAAAGGCATATTATCAATATTTCCAATAATCACTTTATGATTCCAAACACGTGTTTGAAAAGTCAAATCACCATTGTCATCACAACCATAGGCAGTGACAATTTTATTCAAAATGGAATCCTGTTGCACATAATCCGCTAAAACAGCAATTTCTGCAACACCTCCAATACAATTTGTAGTGTCAGCCAAAGGCAAACGCACTGCAAATTTTTCAGAAAGTGGCATCTTAAAGCCGGAGGCATCAACATATCCTGTTTCAGCGCCAACTAGCCTCGCAACTGGTTTTCGCTCTTCAAATTCAACTTTCAATTCTCCCGAAATCGAAAGAAATACTTCAGCAGATTTGACAAATGGAATACGCTCAATGGCTATCTCCAATGCTCTCAAATCTACCTTAACTTTCGGCATATTTATTAAATCTGATTGGTTTTGTATTAACAATTTATCAACCATTTCATGGTCCAACAGTCCCGAAATAGCACCCATTGCATTCGCTTCAATACTATTGACATTTCTATAGTCGTTTCTTACTCCAGCGCCAACAAACAAGGTTGTAAAGACAATCACAGCAAATATCAATTTGACGTTATCCCAGTTCATAATGGTTATTTAAATGTGAAACAATACTTTTAACCTCCAACCCAATATCGCCTGCACCTAAAGTGAGACAAACCGAAGCTTCACTTTCAATAAAAGACATGGCTATTTCGGATTTTTGTATTAGCTTTTTATGCGCGTTTTCAATCATATCTAACAACCACTCGCTAGTTATACCTTCAATTTGTTTTTCGCGAGCTGGGTAAATTGGCAATAAAAAAACACGGTCAAATTTGGCTAAAGAGGATGCAAAATCATTTGCGAAATCACGCGTTCTGGAAAATAAATGGGGCTGAAAAACCACAGCGACTATGGAATTTGGATACATTTCTGACACAGCATTAAAAATGGCGTCAATCTCAGACGGGTGGTGAGCATAATCGTCGATATAAGTTACATGGCCAGATTTTATTTGATATGAAAATCGCCTTTGAACACCACTGAAACTCTCTAAACCCTTTCTAATCGCACCCTCGTCGCAACCCAACTTCAAAGCCATAGCACATGCGGCAGTAGTATTAGCTAAATTATGCCGACCTGGCAAGGTGGCTTTAAGATCTTTTATCATTCCATTTGGATGAATCAAATTAAATTCAAAGACACCCTGTGCGATTTTATTTACTTCAGAAACAAAATTGGCGGCAACTTCAACACCATAAGTCATGCCTTGAAAAGAGAGGTCGAAATGATGAAATAAATTATTGCGATCATTAACCTTGGCAACGAACGCGCTAAATGATGACATCAAATCATTCTCAGAGTGATAAATATCCAAATGATCTGCATCTACTGAGGTGACGCAAGCCATGTCAGCATCTAATGTTAAAAACGAACGGTCAAACTCATCAGCCTCAACGAGCATTAATTCACTACCATTATTCAAATAATTTGATTGATAATTTTCAGAAATTCCTCCTAAAAATGCTGTAAACGAACTATTATTTGTCATCAACAAATGAGCCAATAGCGTTGACGTTGTTGTTTTGCCGTGAGTACCTCCAACAGCGATACAAAACGTTTCATGAGACAAATAGCCCAAGACCAACGAACGTTTGCAAACTTGGAAACCATTATCTTTAAAGTAATTCAATTGAGGATGCTCAAGAGGAATGGCAGGCGTATAAATCACTAAAGTATTCTCAACAGTATTGCAACTGTCTGGAATAGTACTTACTGATTGATCAAACACCACATGAACTCCCTTTGAAATCAATTGATCAGTAAGTAAAGATGGTATTCTGTCATATCCATAAACCGCTTTACCGATAGACAGCATATGATAAGCCAACGCACTCATTCCGATGCCACCGATCCCGATAAAAAAGACGTTATGTTTATCTTTCCAATTCATCCTTTCAGTAAGTTTTCGATTTCATCAACAATACGTTCAGCAGCATCTGTTATGGCCAATTTTCGCATATTTATGCATAACATTTCTTGTCTTTTTTTATCAACTACTAGTGACTCAAAAACGGTTTCAAATTCTGCATCAAGATTAGGCTCAACGATCATGACAGCAGCTTCGGTGTCTACTAACGATTGTGCATTTTTTGTTTGATGGTCTTCAGCCACATTTGGCGAAGGAATAAAAATAACTGGTTTGGCTACCACGCAAAGTTCAGAAACAGCTATTGCCCCAGCTCTTGAAATGATAATATCAGCAGCCGCATAAGCAATGCTCATGTCCTTAATAAAATCAACAACGCGAATGCTTTTTCCGTTATCTAGAATTTGGTAACGATCATAGTACAACTCACCACACTGCCATAGTATTTGATAATTTGAAGATTCAATACATGATTTTTTATCCACTATCAATTCATTGATTCGCTTGGCTCCCAAACTTCCACCAACTACAAGTAAAACTGGTAAGCTTGAGTCAAATCCATACTTTCTTTTCGACTCCGCGGTATCAGCCATCACTGTCAAATTTTGACGAATGGGATTGCCAGTAAATTTCATTTTAGATGAAGGAAAAAAACGCTCCATATTAGCGTAGGCTACACAAATTGATTTTACACGGCTGGCTAAGAATTTATTGGTAATTCCAGGAAATGAATTTTGCTCTTGAATCAAAGACGGCACTCCCATTAGTGTGGCAACAAATAATAACGGACCACTGGCAAACCCACCTGTGCCAACAGCAAAATCTGGCTTAAATCTCATTACTATTAGCCAAGACTGAACCAAACTTACAATTAGTTTTATGGGGAACAGCAAGTTTTTAATAGTGAGACGACGCTGCAATCCAGAGATCCATAATCCTCTGATAGGATAACCAGCAGCTGGAACCTTTTGCATTTCCATCCGATCTGACGCACCAACGAATAATACATCTACATCCGCCCAACGTTTCTTAAAAGCATCAGCTATAGCAACAGCAGGAAAGATATGCCCTCCTGTTCCGCCACCAGATATGATGATTTTTTGCTTTGTCATTTTATAACGTCTCACTTAATATTTCCAGAGGATTCTGACTCTCCTCATTCATTTCTATCTCTTCAGTCGCTCCATAATCTGCGCTGACACTAATCAGAATACCAATCGCCAAGCAGGTCATCCAAATGGAAGTTCCTCCGCTACTAATAAGTGGCAGAGTTTGGCCAGTTACAGGAAAGAGCTCGACCGCAACACCCATATTAATAAAAGCTTGAAAAATGATAGGCATGCCGATTCCAATAGCCAACAAAGACCCAAACACGGTTTGAGATTTATGAGCAACAATCACTACCCTAAACAGCAACCACAAATAGAGTAGCACTAACATCATTCCGCCAATCAAACCATACTCCTCAATAATAATTGCAAATATGAAGTCGGAAGAAGACTGTGGTAAAAAATTTTTCTGCCTACTTTTTCCTGGGCCTAAACCCTTGATTTGACCTGTTGCGATGGCAATTTTAGCCTTTTCAATCTGATAATTATCAGTGCCATCGCCACTGCCTTGAAAACGTTCAACACGACTCATCCATGTGTCTACCCTATTTGGCATTAAGTCTGGAAACGCCTTAAAGGTTAGCACAAACAAAACAAGCAATACAAGGGCTACGCCTACAATCATCGATAGATATTTAAATGGGTATCCTCCAATAAAGGCTAACAAAAACACCATCGACATTAGTATGGCCGCCGTGGAGAAATTAGCGGGAAAAATCAATCCAACAATTCCAAAAACTGGAAGCCATAGCGGCAAAAGTGTCTCCTTAAAAGACACTGCTTTATCGTGAATTTTAGACAGATAACGCGCCACATAGATCATTAAAACAACCGAAGCCAATGTAGAGGGTTGAAAAGAAAAACCCACAAACGGCAAACTAATCCAACGTTTGGTATTTGTCAAACTCTCACTGGAATCAATTTGAAACATGGTATACAGCAACAGCATAACGACAACTGGAAGCATGATAATTGAGAGGCCTTTAAAGTAGCGGAAAGGCAATTTATGAACAGCGTAAATAATAACAAAGCCGAGAAATAGGTGCATAAAATGCTTAATCACAAAACTAAAAGTTTGACCGTTACCATTGGTATAAGCCAAATTACTTGCGGCGCTATACACAGGCAAAAACGAAAAAATAGCCAAAAGGGCAGCAATGGCCCAAATGATTCGATCTCCTTTTATGTTTCTAAAAAATTGTTGCATTATAATTGTCTAACGGCATCTTTAAATTGACGACCACGGTCTTCATAGTCTTTAAACAAATCAAAACTGGCACATGCGGGAGACAATAACACATTGTCACCTGCCTCTGAAAGGTCATAAGCCATCCTTACAGCCTCTGACATTGATTCTGTTTCAGTCATAATCTTAACCATTGATCCAAAGGCTTGAAAGATCTTTCCATTATCTTTGCCTAAACATATTATTGCTTTGACATTTTCAAACACTAGTGGAAAGAGATCAGAATAATCGTTGCCTTTATCCACTCCTCCAACGATCCAAATGGTAGGCGCTTTCATGCTTTGCAAAGCGTAATAGGTTGCATTGACGTTAGTTGCTTTAGAGTCATTGATATATTGAACCTTATTAATACGTAAAACCTGCTCCATCCTATGCTCCACACCATGAAAATTTTGTAAACTCTCACGAATGTATTGCTTTCTTACACGCAATAAATTTGCAACTGCCGCAGCGGCCATAGCATTTTTAACATTGTGCTGACCTTCTAATCTAAGTTCTGATATTGGCATAAGTGGTTTTTTTTTTGATTGAAATATGATTTGATTATCCTTTGTGTAGATTCCACGATCTAACACTTGTGATGTCGAAAAAGGAAATTGATGAACTGCTGTATTGGATGTCTTTAAAGCCTCAACCGTAACATTATCATCAGCATCAAAAATGAAAAAATCATTTTCAGACTGATTCTTAATAATTTGCATCTTGGCGGCTATATAGTCGCTAAAGTTGTAATTGTAACGATCTAAATGATCTGGTGTAATATTTGTTATTACAGCGATATGAGGATGAAAATCTTGAATGTCTTCGAGTTGAAAACTGCTCAATTCGAGTACCACAACCTCAGGTTGAGATTCACTCAATAATCTTGCGAAACTGTAACCAACATTACCTGCAAAAGCAACATTCATATTGGCTGTTTTCAAAATATCAAAAATCCATGATGCCGTTGTAGTTTTTCCATTACTACCTGTCACGCCAATCAAAATTGCATCAGTATAACGTGAAGCAAATTCAATTTCAGACACGACCTGAATACCCGAAGCTCGGGCCTCTAAAATTGGAGGAACTGTATTGGGAATTCCAGGACTTTTAACAATGAGATCAGCTGAAAGAATACGATCCATCGAATGTTTTTCAGATTCAAATGAGATACCAGATGATTTTAAAACTAATTCACTCGAAGTCGTCACATTAGCGTTGTCAGAGACAAAAACATCCCATCCGTGATGCTGCCCTAACAAGGCTGCTCCAATACCACTTTCTCCTGCCCCTAAAATCAAAAGTTTTTTCATCTATCTGATTTTTAGAGTTACAACTGATATAATGGCCAACAAAATTCCAACGATCCAAAAACGTGTTACGATTTTGCTTTCATGATAGCCCGCCTTTTGATAATGATGATGCAAAGGGGACATTAAAAAAATACGGCGACCCTCTCCAAACTTTTTTCGAGTGTATTTGAA
This sequence comes from uncultured Flavobacteriaceae bacterium, assembly GCA_943788695.1. GTDB lineage: Bacteria > Bacteroidota > Bacteroidia > Flavobacteriales > Flavobacteriaceae > JALRKI01. The sequence goes on along the minus strand of CALSRG010000001.1, from coordinate 858,421 downwards.
ATACGCAACCTGAAGGACAACAGATAAATTTTCTGCTAAAAAAATGCCACACAGAACTGGAATCAACCACTCCTTTCGGACGGCGATCGCTATGACAGCGATAACGCCACCAATAGTTAGACTTCCTGTATCTCCCATAAAGACTTGCGCCGGATAAGCATTATACCACAAAAATCCTATGAGCGCTCCAACCATGGCCGCGATGTATATTGTAATTTCTTCAACCCGCGGGATATACATGACGTTCAGATAATCTGAGAATATGATATTACCTGAAATCCAAGCAAAAATACCCAAGGTAAGAACGATTATAGCTGACGTTCCAGCCGCCAAACCATCAATACCATCAGTCAAATTGGCACCATTTGATACGGCAGTGACGATAAAAATCACAATTGGAATAAATACTAACCAGGCGTAGTCAGATGCTTTTGGGCCAATCCATGTAATCAAGTTTGAATAATCAAATTCATTAAATTTTACAAATGGAATTGTTGTTTTTGTTGATTTAACTTCTGGTGAAAAAACAGTTGTAGGAGTACTCACCATCTCTATTTGAGCTACGGGTAAGGCAACGGCTTCCTCTTTAATAGTTACTTCGGGGTGGAAATACAAAGTAGTTCCAACAATGATCCCTAATCCAACTTGACCGAGAATTTTAAAACGCCCTTTTAAACCCTCCTTATCATTTTTAAATTTCTTGATATAATCATCTACAAAGCCAATACCGCCCATCCAAAATGTTGTAATCAAAAGTAGTATGATATAAATGTTGTGCAGTTTGGCTAGCAGCAAAACTGGAATGACTGTAGCAATGATAATGATCAAGCCTCCCATCGTTGGGGTACCCTCTTTTTGCTTCTGTCCCTCTAAACCTAATTCTCTGATGGTCTCCCCGACTTGCTTGCGTTTAAGAAAGTTGATGATTTTTTTACCATATACAGTTGAAATCAACAATGAAAGAATGATTGCCATTGCCGCTCGAAACGTCAAAAACCCAAACAAGGATGCCCCAGGTAATTGGTAATTTTGTTCGAGATATTGAAATAAAGCGTGTAACATTATTCTACTGATTGGTTTAGGAAGTGGTTGACTATTTCAAAATCATTAAAATCAAAGCGCTGGCCATTGACCTCCTGATATGTTTCGTGGCCTTTACCGGCAATTAGAATGATATCATTGGGACGGGCTAGTTGTACTGCCGTTTTGATGGCTTGCTTGCGATCGAGTATTGTTATGGTTTTTTTGAAATGCACTGGAGAGACTCCTGCCTCCATATCTTCAATAATAGATTCTGGCACTTCACTTCTAGGATTATCATTTGTAAAAATAACTTTATCGCTTAGACTGGTTGCGATATGCCCCATTTTGGGTCGCTTGGTACGATCGCGATCACCACCACAACCAATCACCGTAATGAGTGATTCATTTTTAGTTCTGATGTCATTAATGGTATCTAAAACATTCTTCAAGGCGTCAGGTGTGTGGGCATAATCGACAATGGCAGAAATTTTATTATCCGCCATAAAATACTGGAACCTTCCTGCTACGCTTTGAAGACTGCTTATGCCCTTCAAAACATCCAAATTATCCATCTTTAAAAGGATTGCCGTGCCGTAAATAGCTAATAAATTTGACGCATTGAATGAACCAATGAGCTGCGACCAAACCTCAACACCATTCACACGCATTAACAAACCGGTGAGTTGATTTTCAATTATAATTCCTTTGAAGTCGGCTCCAGTCTTTAGGGCGTAGGTTAACAGTTTTGCCTTCGAATTTTGAGCCATAAAGAGTCCATTTTTGTCATCTCTATTAATAAGTACAAAAGCGTCTTTAGACAATCCATCAAAGAGTCTTTTTTTAGTGTCTCGATAACTTATAAAATCGCCATGGTAATCCAAATGATCATGAGTAAGATTGGTAAATACTGCACCCCGCAAATTTAAGACCCGAGATACGTTCTTGATCAATGCCATGAGAGCTCACCTCCATAAAACAATGGGTAATACCTTCCTTGACCATCTCATCCAAAACGGAATTAATTGTCAGCGCATCTGGGGTAGTATGTGTAGCCTTGTAAATGGAATTTCCCTACACAAATCTTAACCGTTGATATTAAACCAGACGGTATACTATTGTACTGAAACAATTGATAAAGCAAACTGGCGCAGGTCGTTTTACCATTTGTACCCGTGATCCCAACAAGATTTAACTTTTGGGAGGGGTTCTCAAAATAATTTGACGCAATGATTGCAAGCGCATGCTTCGAATTATCTGTTACGATATAAGTTATTGAATCTAATCTTTTCTGCGGTAAAATTTCGCAAACCACTGCAAAAACACCTTTATTTTCTGCTTGTTCTATATATTGATGACCGTCTGACTGCAATCCGATGATAGCAACAAAAAGGTCTCCAGACTCAATTTTTCGAGAATCAAATTGTACTGCATTAATATTGCGATCTGTACTGCCTTGGACCGCATTTATAGATACACCCAAACAAAAGGTCTTTTAGATTCTTCATGTAATTTGAAGTTTTACGATTTGTCCCTTTTTGATAACTTTTCCGCTTTTTAAAGATTGACTTTCTACATTACCATTGCCCTTCGCCTCTACAATTAATCCAAGGTTTTCCAGAATGGCAATGGCATCCAGTCAAAGGCATACCTTTAACATTGGGCATTGTTGGGTCATCTTCTTGAATTAAACTATTCTGAAACCTGAAATAATCATCCGAAACCTCTTGGTCAACTTTCCTCGATGGGTTCAAAACAATTTCTTTAGGCGTGCTGGTATAAACATGTTCTGCAATTTTATTTGAACACTGGTGCAGCGGACTATATTCCCGTAATAACCAATAGACTTATTCGGTTTATGGAGCACTACAATACACGAATAGACAGGATTATCCGCTGGAAAGTAATCCTACAAATGAAGAAATATATCTGTCCGATTCGATCCAATACTCTGTTTGACATGTTCCGGTTTTCCCTGCCAAGGCAAACTCAGGGATATCTATATTATGAGCTGTACCGTGCGGCTTTGCAACAACATTACGCATCATATTTTGAAGTGCATTTGCTGTTTCGGACTTACAAATTTTGTTTTTTAAAATCTCTGGTTCAAACACTTCTATAGATTGACCAAATGATTGAACCGATTCTACAAATCGTGGTTTCACCTGAATGCCATCATTAGCAATAGCGTTGTAAAAGGTTAGAACTTGTAACGGGGTACATTGAACCCCATAGCCATAGGCCATCCAAGGCAAATCCAATCCATCCCAATTGGTCTTATCAGATGGGTGCGTAATAATAGGCGCACCTTCTCCGAGAATAGGAATGCCTGTTTTGTCATTTAGTCCCATTCCATACAATCCGTCAACAAACTTCTCGGGATTATTTTTATAATTGTCATTTACAATTTTTACCAGAGCTGTATTTGAAGACATTTCGAAGGCTTCAGATACTGATATTTGACCATAGCCACCTTGCTTTGAATCACGAACTTGACGGCCGTAAAAACTTAGAACACCTCCTTCGGTATCTACAATATCATTTGGAGAAACCACCCCTTGATCAAGAGCCACAGCCAATGCCATTAATTTAAAAGTAGAGCCTGGCTCATGTGATTCGCCAACGGCATAGTTCAATTTCTCATAATACGTCCCGACGGATGTTCGACCTAAATTTGAAATGGCCTTAATTGCACCCGTTTTGGTTTCCATAACTATGACACTGCCATGATCGGCTTCATAATATTCTAGTTGTTCGAGCAAGGCATGGTGCGCTACATCTTGAATGTTGACATCAATGGTTGTATATAAATCATAACCATCACGAGGTTCTACGCTATTGAAGTCTTCGAGTGGCTTCCATTGGCCCTTTTCCGATTTTTTGCTTTAATCTTTTTCCGTCAACTCCTTTTAAATAGGACTGACCAAAGGCGCCGTCGATTCCTGGTCGAGTAACATTTCCTTGATCATCGGTGCGCTCATAACCGATAGTTCTTTTCGCTATACCGCCCAGAGGATACTCGCGAGAAGTCGATTGAGACACAATTAACCCACCCGAATAAGCACCTTTGTTGAGTATAGGGAATTTGGAAAATCTTACAAAATCAGCATAACCTAGATTTCTGGCTAAACGAACATATTTGTTGTTTGAGGATCGAGCAGATGTCAAGATTTGCTTAAAATAAGTAGGCGACTTTTTAAAGTAGACTCCTAAAGAATCGCAAAGTGCATTGATATTATTGTCGAATGTGCTCTGTGATGACGCTACAGGATCAATATGAATATCATATTTAGGCACTGAAGTTGCGAGCAGGCTACCGTCCGCAGCTACTATGTTTCCCCTATTTGCAAGAATACTCACATTTTGAACGATTAGTTCATCGGCTTTGGCGCGATAAGCATCTCCATTGATGTATTGTATGTTAAAGAGTTTAACAACGACAGCAACGGCCAAACCAAAAACACCTATCGATATGATAAGGAATTTGAATCTGATATGCTTATGTGTTGTTGCCAACCTTTCTTAATTTATAACTGTTATTTTTTCTGGAGGTGTTTTGCCAATTTCAAAACCACGCGCACCTAGTTTTTTTACTACTGTTGATTCCATTTTCAATTGCATGAGTCTAGATCTGAGGTCCACAAATTCGGATCTCAACTCTTTAACCTCATCATTCAATGCTGCAATTCGATAAACTTTTCTATCTGCTGAGTGTGAACTCGCAATCATTATTAAAGCTAAACCTGATAAAAACAGTATCATTTGCCAATATTTAAATGCATTGTCACTCACTAAAAACCGACCCCGCAAAAGGCTGTAAAATTTATCTTTCATGGTTAATTGTTATGACGTTCGGCAATTCTAAGTTTAGCGCTACGAGCTCGGCTGTTGGATGCAATTTCATCATTAGAAGGAGTTATTAGTCCTCCAATTTTAAAAAACGGCACCGAAGTGTTTCCGAAAACATCTTTTTCAGGCTCACCTTCAAACATGCCACTTCTTACAAAGCGTTTGACCAACCTATCCTCGAGAGAGTGATATGACATCAAACAAATTCGTCCCCCTGGTTTAACTATTGATGGCAACTGCAACAACATGTCTTTAAGAACATCCATTTCATGATTCACTTCAATACGTATGGCTTGATAAATTTGAGCTAGAATTTTATTCTCTCTCTTATCAGGAACCAAACGCTTCACTATACCATTGAGTTGTGCTGTGGTTTTTATCGGACTTGAAATACGAGAGCGGACAATATTTCGCGCTAAGATTGGTGCTTGACGAAGCTCGCCGTAACCCTTAAAAATTTGAGTTAACTCAAACTCGTCGTATTCATTAACCACATGAATGGCTGACAACTCATCGCTTTGATTCATTCTCATATCGAGAGTGCCATCAAAACGTGTAGAAAAGCCTCGATTCGACTGATCAAATTGATGCGATGACACTCCGAAGTCGGCTATCAAGCCATCTATTTGATCGTATCCATGAAATCTCAAAAAACGTTTTAAGTGGCGAAAATTCTCATTAATGAGAAGAAAACGATCATCATCGATTGCGTTTCGTAAAGCGTCAACATCTTGATCAAATGCGATTAATTTACCTGCTGGACCCAAGCGATCCAATATTGCGTTGCTGTGCCCTCCGCCGCCAAAAGTGATATCCACATAAACACCATCAGGTAAAATTTTCAATCCTTCTACAGCTTCCTTGAGTAAAACAGATTTATGATAACTCATGGTTAGTATCATTTCCCATGACTTGCTCTGCCAGATCAGCAAAGTTGCCGGTGGCATCGTCAATGGCCTGTTCGTAGTTTTTCTTATCCCAAATTTCCAGGATATTCACTGCAGAGGATAATACAATTTCTTTAGAAAGGCCCGCAAAATCAAAGAGATCTTTTGGAACAAGTATCCTTCCTGAAGCATCAACGTCGATCACTCGCACACCTGCAGTAAAACGTCGAATAAAATCATTGTTGCTTTTTTTGAAACGATTCAGTTGATTAACCTTACTCATCATGGCATCCCACTCAGCCATAGGAAATAACTCAAGACAGTTCTGAAATACAGCACGCTTAAGGACAAATCCATTTGAAAACGAAGACGCCAATTGTTTCTTCAACGCCATAGGAAGCATAAGCCGCCCTTTGTCGTCAATTTTACATTCGTATGTCCCGATCAGTGTAGTCAACTTTTATTGTATTGAATTCTCAAATTTACAAAAGATTTACCACTATTTACCACTTACTCCCACTTTGTTTATAACTTTTTTAATTTTCGGATAATTTTATATTTAAAAAGAATATTTATTGTGACTAAATATTTGTATATCAATCAATTAAAATCAAAAATGAAAGTGGGAAAAAAATACTTATCAAGGACTATAAATTAGAGTGATGACGCCAACTGATCTAAAAATCATAAAGGCCTACTGGCAAACACAGTACGTTTCGGCTAAGGATAAAATGCTTAGATTTGCATCTATTGGTTAAAAGAAGTGTATGGGGTTAATTTTAAGTAAAGGTGTGAATTGTGACTATTTAGAAGTAGGTCAAGGTCGTCCTATTATAGTGCTTCACGGATTGATGGGAGGGCTCAGTAATTTTCACGGTGTGACCGATTATTTTGGATCAAATGGTTATCGGGTAATCATTCCCGAATTACCACTTTATACCACCAACCTTTTAAAAACCAACATCAAGTATTTTGCAAATTTCTTGAAGGTTTTTATGGAAGAACTTGAATTAGATAATGTTGTTTTACTGGGCAATTCACTGGGAGGACATATTGCCTTACTTCATACATACCTATATCCAAGTAAAGTCAGAGGGCTAGCTATTACAGGAAGTTCAGGTTTATATGAAAACGCTATGGGAAGCGGATATACCAAACGAAGTGACTATAACGTTATCAAGCAAAAAGCTCAAGAAGTGTTTTATGATCCTGCTGTTGCCACTAAAGAAATTGTTGACGAAGTTTATGAAACCGTAAACGACAGAAATAAACTCATTAAAACACTCGCCCTGGCCAAAAGCGCTATTCGACATAATATGGCGAAGGACTTACCAAATATCGCCACGCCTAGTTGTATCATATGGGGAAAAAACGACATCGTTACTCCTCCGAATGTTGCTGAAGAGTTTGATGCACTACTTCCTGATTCAGAGCTTTTTTGGATTGACAAGTGCGGCCACGCTCCGATGATGGAGCATCCTGATACTTTTAATGCCATTTTCCACGATTGGCTTAAATCTCGAAACCTTTAAGAATAAACCTCATGCGGATTACCTCTGCGGAATTTGTTGTTAGCAACCAAGAGGTTTCAAAGTGTCCTCAGCACAAGATGCCGGAATACGCTTTTATTGGTCGTAGTAATGTTGGTAAATCATCATTAATCAACATGCTCATGGAGCGCAAGCAATTGGCTAAAACTTCAGGAAGACCTGGAAAAACTCAATTAATTAATCATTTTTTTATAAATTCTTCTTGGTATTTGGTTGATTTACCCGGCTACGGTTATGCTCGTGTTTCGAAAACTGCAAAAAAGATTTTTCAAAAATTCATCACCAACTATTTCGAAAAACGAAAACAACTAGTCTCTGCCTTCGTACTCATTGACGTGAGGCATAAGCCACAACCAATCGATTTGGAATTTTTGACTTGGTTGGGCGAAAACCATATTCCTTTTGCGATCATTTTCACAAAGGCAGATAAACTCAAAGAAGAGCAAGCAGAAACAAATGTCAAAGCTTATCAAAATGTATTGCTCCAAACTTGGGAAGATTGCCCTCCCCACTTTATAACCTCCGCCACTAACGGAACTGGAAAAAGCGATCTACTCCAATATATCGATCAGATTAACCAATCACTGAACTAATTTTTTAAAGCCTGGTAAAGCGGCTGACCTATACTGCCATTTGGTGCCGAGATACCCAACAAAGCCGATATTGTTGGGGCAATATCAACAATTGAGCTCGGATGGTAACTGCTTCCGTGTTTTTATCCCATTTCCAAAAAATAAAAGCGGTACATGAGTATCGTATTGGAAACCAGATCCGTGAGTAGTTCCAGTCATTTTATAACTGATGAAGGAAGGGTCAACAACAATAATCACGTCACCAGATCTTGATTGATTGAACCCATTTTGAAGTTTATGCGCCACTCCAATATCATAATAATTGGTAAGCATGTCATCAGCGGTATAAGTTTCTAAAATATGACCTAATGTTTGCACAAAATCAGCAACTTCACGCTGAATGATTCTCAAATCCAAAGCCATTTCAGAAATCAATCCTCGGTTTAAAAACACTTGATAATTACTCATGTTTTCAACCCATACTCCATCGCCATAACGTTCAATGAGAAAATCACTAATCGATGATTTAATAGAATTATTATCAATATAGCCCGAAGGGATTTTAACTGATTTCAAGTAATTAGGAACCTGAACAGCGCCATGATCTGCTGTAAGAAATACCGTATAGAATCCTTCACCAACGACTTCGTCTAATGTTTCAAGTAAGCGATCCAAGTCATGATCTAAACGAATATAGGTATCTTCAGTTTCTACAGCATTAACTCCAAAGTTGTGCCCCACATAATCTGTGCTAGAATAACTCACCGTCAATACGTCAGTATCGTCATCCAACCCTAAAGACTCTCCGTATATAGCAGCAATGGCAAAATCTGTTGTTAAGCTATTTCCAAAAGGGGTGTTTTTAATAATATCGAAGTTTCCATTATAGGGGGCAAGTTTTTTAAGATCATAGGGGAAAGTCGGTGTTTCCTTTCCTTTAAATCCCGATTCAAAATCAGTCAAATCAGGACCACTTTGAATATAAGTTTCAATTCGCTCTTTTGTATCCCATACTTTTAAATAGTCATTTGCATGATTCTCCCTATTAAACTTATCCACCCAATCTGGGAGTGTCTCCATGTAAAAGTCACTGGTCACCCACTGTCCCTCAGTTGCGCCAACAAACCAATAGGCTCCGTTTGCAGTTGGCCCGGCAGGAAGTATCGCTCCGCGATCTTTTATAGCTATTCCAATTGACTTTCCTCTAAACTGAGTGTGGAGTCTGTTTTGATCAGCAAAAGTAGTAACATCCATTCTAAATGGAGACTTTCGTCCTTCACTCCTTAATGTTCCAACAGCGTTATATTGATCGTCATCTACACAATATATCATTCCTCCTTTTTCCCTATCGTACCAATCATTAGCTATTATACCATGATACTTCGGGGACGTTCCTGTGTAAATTGTAGCATGACCGGGGGCTGTATATGTCGGAATGTAATCAAAATTGTTGTTTTTAAAATTATATCCTTCATTCATCAATCGACTAAACCCTCCGTCTCCAAAACGATTTGCATATCGGGTTAAATAATCATATCTCATTTGATCAACCACGATGCCAACAACCAATCTAGGTTTGTGTGGTGGGGTATAATAAGTATTGAAATCAAAAGAAATATTCTTTGATCTGGCCAAAAAAACTGACATCAAAAGAAAGAAAAAAATGGATAAAAAGCGGGAGTAATTCATCTAATAAATTTTTAGCAATTTAGCTAAAAATAAAAATAAAAAACACAAATTATCGTGTTAAAAAACATCATAAATCATTAACAAACGGGCTTTTTTCATTAGGTTTGTCGTGATTATAAATCTGATTAAACTAGGGCATTGCTTCGTACATTTCATCACATAGGCGCATATTTTTTAATGATAAAACATATGTTTTTGAAGCCAACCAAATGGACTGTAATGCGAAATCTCATATTTAGAGATATTGACGATCTGGTGATAGGATCTCTAGGAATTGTTTCGTTTATATCTTTTTTTGTTGGAGGCGTTGTCACTATTCAAACGGCACTCAACATTAACAGTCCTCTGATCCCACAATATTTGGTAGGCTACGCCACTCGTCAGTCTGTTATTTTAGAATTTGCCCCTACTTTTATCTCGATCATCATGGCTGGAAAAGTAGGCTCTTTTATCACTTCAAGTATAGGAACCATGAGAGTCACAGAACAAATTGATGCCTTAGAGGTTATGGGTATCAACTCTATAAATTATTTGGTTTTTCCAAAAACGATTGCTTTGCTGCTCTATCCATTTCTCATTTCAATTGCTATGTTTTTAGGAGTTTTAGGAGGTATGGCTGCTTGTTATTATGGTGGCTTCACATCTGTTAGTGATTATATTTGGGGTGTTCAATTGGATTTTATTCCCTTTCATTTGGCCTATGCTTTTATCAAAACCTTTGTTTTTGCTTTTTTTCTGGCAACAATTCCATCATATCATGGTTACTTCATGAAGGGCGGCGCACTTGAAGTGGGCAAGGCGAGTACAACCTCTTTCGTGTGGACAAGTGTTGTTATTATATTATCTAATTATATCATCACTCAATTGGTTTTAAGCTAATGATCGTTGTAGAAAATCTTTATAAATCATTTGGATCAACGGCGGTACTCAAGGGCATCTCCACCTCATTTGATAAGGGAAAAACGAATTTGATTATTGGGCAGAGTGGTTCTGGAAAAACGGTTTTTCTAAAATGTTTACTTGGACTGTTCCCTTATGAATCTGGCAGCATATCATACGATGGTAAAATTTACGCAGATTTAAGCGAAGATGATCAACGCGTGTTGCGATCTAAAATAGGAACTGTTTTTCAAGGTAGTGCCCTGTTCGACTCCATGACCATTGCAGAAAATGTGAAGTTCCCGCTAAGGATGTTCACCAAGCAAAGTAACAGTGAAATGGATGACAGGGTAGATGCCGTTTTAAAACGCGTTGAATTGGAAAATGCGCATAATAAATTTCCAAGTGAAGCCTCTGGTGGTATGCAAAAAAGAGTTGCTATTGCGCGAGCCATTGTCAACAATCCGTCTTATTTATTTTGTGACGAACCCAACTCTGGCTTGGATCCTAAAACCGCAATAGTTATTGATAATTTGATTCAAGAAATCACAAGTGAGTTCAATATCACGACTGTAATCAACTCACATGACATGAACTCGGTCATGGAAATTGGGCAAAAAATAGTTTTTCTAAAAGACGGTTATAAGGCCTGGGAAGGATCAAACAAAAACATCTTTAAAACAGATAACGAGGCTGTTACCAATTTTGTTTACTCATCGGAATTATTCCGAAAAGTAAGACAAATGTATATTGACAACGATTAGTCTTGACTAACAATGACCTCAACTTCTTTTAAATCAAATTTAGACGTTATAAAGGCTCTTAAAAGAGCGGCAAGGTCTTTAGTGTCATTATCAGTCGCCAACCATTTTACCTTTATGATATTAGTTGTATCGACACTTTGAAAGTTCTCACTTTGATACACTTGAGAAAAAGAAATCTGATCTATTTCTAAGAACTCATTTTTCGCAGATCGTAATAGTCCAATGACATCGAAAGGCTTGATAAAAATTTTACTTTCCTCATCCTTAAGGCGGATTTCAAGATCTAAAATTTGAGATTTCAAATCCTCTACCTCCTTTTGGCTTGCTTTCAAAGCTTGTCGCGTGTCTTCATATACCGTAGTTATGATTTCATAACTGCTTGTATCACTCCCTAAAATTTTAAGATCTACATCTTTTAAATTCTTATATGCTTCATTGTAACGCAACTCAGCAATTAAATCACTTTTCGTAGCGACGCCAATTTCGTTAAAGAAATTCAATTCAATAGTATTGTCTTCATAAGACACATCTGCAGATAATAACTGTAAGGATTTATTGATTCTGACTTCATTTTGAACAAAATTCTCAGCTTGCGTTTCAAAAATGCTCTGCCTATACACTTGAACAAAGGTGTAAACAGCAGGAATCATTACGATTATCGCTAAAACTGAAGCCAAACGAGCTATGAGTTTTCGACGCTTAGAATTGGCATACCTTAACATTGGAAATCGTAATACTTTCAAGACTATAAAAGTTGCCAGACCGATAAAAATCGTATTTATTGTGAAAAGATAAAGCGCACCTGTTGCATAGCCAAAACCTAAGGTCCCACCTTTGGCCAAACCAAATCCAACGGTACACAAAGGTGGCATCAAAGCTGTAGCAATGGCTACACCAAATATGGTAGAGGCAATTGTCCCTCTCTTGGTCTTTGCAATGATCAAAGCCGAACCACCAAAAAACGCAATAAGCACATCCCTAATATCGGGTTTAGTTCGCGCCAACAATTCAGACGAATCTTGACTCAACGGAAAGATTTCAAAAAACAAATATGCCGTTAATACACTCAAGACAACCATCACCGCAAAGTTGATCAGAGACTTCTTTAAAGTATCAATATCATTCATCGCCACTGATAGGCCAATTCCCAAAATAGGACCCATAAGTGGCGAGATAAGCATCGCACCGATAACAACTGCGGGGGAATTGGCATTCAAACCAATTGAAGCCACGAAGACCGAACAGATCAATATCCATGCTGTCGCACCTCTAAAAGGTATATCATTAATAATTGAAATAATGGTCGCCTCTTTGTCAGTATCATTTCTAAAGTCCAACAAATTCGATACAAACTGAATTGTGGTTTTCCATAAACCAAGCGCATCTCTTTTTACTGCAGCTTTCTGTTCATTATGGAATTGATCGTTTTTAATTGATTGATTTTCCAACATCAGAAATTAATTAAATCGTTTTTGACATGACTTAGCCACTTGCTTTATATCCTGCTCTTTTGACTTAGGATAAATTAATAATACATTTTGATGATCCACAATAACATAATCAGTCAAACCATTGACCACCACAATTTTATCACCATCAGTTCTCACCAAATTCCCTTTACTAGATTCCATAAGGGCACGAGCATTGATCATTGCGTTATCATTCTCATCCTTACTCATTTTATCGTACAAGCTACCCCAGGTCCCAAGATCATTCCAATCAAATTTCGCTTTTGCTAAATAAACATTAGACGACTTTTCCATAATGGCAAAATCAACTGAAATATCCTCTGCCTTACCATAATTATTAGAAATAAAGACATGTTCGTTTTCGGTATTATAATCATCCATAGCTTGGTAGAATAAATCAAACATCTCCGGCTGTTGACTTTTGAAAGCAGCTAAAACAGCGTTAACATGCCATAAAAATATTCCTGCATTCCATAGAAAATTACCTTGTTTTAGAAAGGATTGAGCTGTCTCAAAATTAGGCTTTTCTCTAAATTGCATCACTTTATTAATTGATTTCAAAGCCGTATTTTCATACTCTATATAACCATATCCTGTGTTGGGAAAGGTGGGCTGAATACCAAGAGTTACTAGAGCTTCTTTCTGGACTGAACAAAACTCAAATGCCTCACTAACATTAGCTTCAAAAGCACTGATGTCTTCAATCCAATGGTCACTAGAAGCAACGATAATTTTTGCTTCTGGATTCAATTTATATATTTTAAGAGAGGCATATAAAATACAAGGTGCTGTATTTCTCATTTCGGGTTCGAGAACAACTTGATGGGCTGATATTTCAGGCAATTGCTGCAAAACCAAATCACGATATCGCTCATTAGTCAAAATTAAAATTTGATGAACAGGAATAAGCAATGATAGCCTATCAAACGTATGCTGAATAAGCGTACGACCTGAACCAAGCATATCATGAAATTGTTTAGGAAATTCCGCAGTACTCAGAGGCCAAAAACGAGATCCGATTCCTCCGGCCATAATGATTGCAAAATTATTTGCTGTTGTTGTCATATGTCAATTATTTCCACCTCTGCATTTGGATTGAATAAATACGTCCGACCTGATTTTGTTTCTTTACACTCAAACCGTTTGGTTCGTTGTTTGCCTTTAACAAATATTCTCCCATTATACAATGCAAAACGACTTCCTTCAGGTATTTCAAAGATATAGCTTTTATCGTTCGGTGAATTAAAGCTTTTCATAGCGAGTGATAGTTTACTATCAGTGTCCGAACTGGCTTTTGGATTTACAAAATGCCGATTTAGTAAAGGGATTAATGATTCATCAAAATGTGGAGGTAATAAAAAAGGTTTAATCATTTGAGCAAAAGTTTGCTTCCACTCTATTCCATGAGGTTTAATTTTTGAACCAAACCTCATGTAAGTAGCATGATGAGCTAACTCATGAATAAGCGTTAACAAAAAGGCATATCGATTTAAATTAGCATTAATAGTGATTTGAAAAGTGCCATTTGGTAATTTACGATAATCACCGTGTCTTGTTATTCTGGGACTCTTTATTTTTAAAACGATGCCATACTCAACCAATATTGGCATTACACCCTTTACAGATTCTTGAAGCAAATACTTTTCCAAGGAGTGTTTCATGCGCGTAAAAATATAACAAATCTAAACAACGGTTGTATGTAGTCTTTATTATGCCCTCTCTAGTGGCAAAGTAGCGCAACGAAGCAAGCCTCCTTGTTTAGAAATTTCTGAAAAATTGATTGCCTCAGTTGTAAATCCGTTATCAACCAACCAGGCGTTCAGTCGGACAAACCGTTTTTCAATAACCACAACTTCATTAGAAATTGAGAAAATATTAGAATGCATTTGCGTCATTTCAAAGGCATCTATTTCAAAAATATTATCTCTGCCAAAAAATGCCCTAATCCACTCTACATCTTCTTGGTGTAGAAATCCACCTGGATGCATAATCGCTTTTCCTTGTCCTAAAGGCTGAAAACAGCAATCTAAATGAAGGGCATTGGATTTGGGATCCGTATTAGATTTTTTTAATTCCAAGGGCTTAACTGTTTTCGATGGAAATAATTTTGACAATGCTTTAATAGCTGCTTTATTCGTTCTTGCCGTGATGTATTCGGAGTAATCCGAACCGTAATAAGTCCCTATAAAAAGATAATCATTATACACCACCACATCACCTCCTTCTACATGACATTCCTGAGGTAATTCAATAACCTTTGAGGGATGAATTTGTGAGATGAGATAATTAATGGCATTCAATTCGCCAGCGCGATCGGGAAGAATATTTGACTTCACAAAAGTGTCATCTATAACAAAACCAATATCTCGCGAAAAAATTTGATTGTAATTTTCAATAACTTCAGGCCGATACACTTTAACTTGATACTCCTCTAAAACAGCAACGAATTCTGCAAGTTCAGCGATCATATCTTTTTCTATCGGATATGTTCCGGCTAAAACATGTCGCAGACTTTTAGGGTCATAACAGTCTTCTGGCGAAGGTTGAGGACCATTACTATTCGCAATACCAACAATAACACTTTTGAGATTGGACGACTCGTCGTTAATGTGTAGAAGCAACATAAATAGATTTATCTGCTAAAACTATCGGTGTGAAATATCTACATATGAGCGAAGTGTTGCTCCTGTATAAATCTGTCTAGGACGACCAATAGGCTCTTTTCCTAGTCGCATTTCTCGCCACTGTGCGATCCAACCTGGCAAACGTCCTAATGCAAACATTACTGTAAACATCTGAACTGGGATTCCCAATGACCGGTATATAATCCCAGAATAAAAATCAACGTTTGGATATAATTTACGATCGACAAAATAAGGATCATTAAGTGCTTCTTTTTCCAAAGATTTGGCAATGTCAAGCACTGGATCATCAATCCCTAGATCTTCCAAAACTTCATCAGCAGCCTTTTTAATAATCCGAGCACGAGGATCAAAGTTTTTATAAACACGATGACCAAAGCCCATCAATCTAAATGGATCGTTTTTATCTTTAGCTTTCATCATAAATTTAGCAGTATCACCACCGTCTTCACGAATAGCTTCGAGCATTTCTAAAACAGCTTGATTAGCACCGCCATGAAGTGGTCCCCAAAGTGCTGATATTCCTGCTGATAAAGAAGCGAACAAGCCTGCGTGTGAAGACCCTACAATTCGAACCGTAGAAGTAGAACAGTTTTGCTCATGATCAGCATGCAATATCAAAAGTTTATTCAAAGCCTCTTTGACTGCAGGATTAACTTTGAATCCCTCGTTTGGTTGACCAAACATCATTTTCATGATGTTGCCAACATAGTCCAAGTTTTTATCACCGTAATCAATAGGCAAACCTTGAGTTTTCCTCATAGTCCATGCAACCAGCACAGGGAATTTACCCATGATTTTAACAATCGCCTTGTACATGTCTGCCTCGGAGTTCACATTTACAGAACTTGGGTTAAAGGCTGTTAAAGCACTCGTCAACGAAGCGAGAACTCCCATTGGATGAGCCGCCTTAGGGAAAGCATCAATGATCTTTTTAATATCTTCATCTACTACAGAGTTTGATTTAATATCATTTTCAAACACCTCAAGTTGTTCGGTGTTCGGTAATTCTCCAAAAATTAAAAGATAAGCGACTTCTAAAAAAGAAGCCTTTTCAGCTAACTCCTCAATAGAATATCCACGATAACGCAATATTCCTTTGTCGCCATCTAAAAACGTAATTGCACTTTCGCACGAGCCGGTGTTTTTAAATCCAGGATCAATCGTTACCAAATTAGCACCACTTCTCAGTGCAGCAATGTCGATAGCACTCTCATTCTCAGAGCCCGTAATGACAGGCAAATCAATTGATAAGTCGTTATAATTTAGGGTAGCTTTAGTGCTCATATTGGTAATATTTTATGTCAACAAATATACTAAATTAAGCAGTCATTAAAAAGGATTTAACTCACAAGCATGGAGGCCCAAACGTTAAAATTTATAAATAAGTCAGTCAAATTAATTGGCAAAAGCATCCGCGCCAGGGAAGTATGCTTTTTCCGCTAAGGTTTCTTCAATTCTTAAAAGCTGATTGTATTTAGCCATTCGGTCAGATCTTGAAGCAGAGCCAGTTTTAATTTGACCAGTATTAAGCGCAACTGCTAAATCTGCAATAGTTGTGTCTTCAGTTTCACCCGATCGGTGTGACATCACAGCAGTGTATCCGGCTTTATGAGCCATTTTCACAGCCGCAATGGTCTCTGTTAAGGTACCAATTTGATTGACTTTAACTAAAATGGAGTTCGCCACACCTTGTTCAATTCCTCGAGAAAGACGTTCAACATTTGTGACAAATAAATCGTCTCCGACCAATTGGGTTTTTTTACCTATTTTTTCAGTCAGGTAGGCCCAGCCTTTCCAATCGTTTTCATCCATCCCATCTTCAATAGAAATGATAGGATAATTTTCTGCCAAAGAGGCTAAGTAGTCTGCTTGCTCATGGCTCGTTCTGATTTGACCATTCGGTCCTTCAAATTTGGAGTAATCATATTTGCCGTTGACATAAAACTCAGCGGCTGCGCAATCGAGCGCTATCATAATATCTTCTCCGAAATGATAACCAGCATTAGATACTGCTATAGCAATAGTGTCCAGAGCATCTTCAGTACCACCCAATCCTGGTGCAAAACCGCCTTCATCACCTACAGCAGTACTCAAATTTCTATCATGCAAAACTTTTTTAAGTTGATGAAATATTTCAGAGCCCATTTGCATGGCATGAGAAAAACTTTTAGCCTTAACAGGAATAATCATAAACTCCTGAAAGGCAATTGGTGCATCACTATGTGAACCTCCGTTTATAATATTCATCATTGGGACAGGTAAAGTACAAGCCTCCGATCCTCCTACATATTCGAATAAAGGAACGCCCATGGAACGCGCAGCAGCGTGAGCTACAGCTAAAGATACACCCAAAATAGCGTTTGCTCCTAGTTTTGATTTATTAGGCGTGCCATCAAGATTAATCATTTTTTTATCGATACGCTCTTGATCGAAAATCGACATTCCTATAATTTCCTGTGCTATAACTGAATTGACATGGTCAACCGCTTTTAAAACTCCTTTACCCATATAAGTCGTTCCGCCGTCTCTTAATTCAACAGCTTCATGTTCGCCAGTTGAAGCGCCTGAAGGCACAGCTGCACGTCCAAAAGAACCGTCTTCAGTAGTAACATCGACTTCTACAGTAGGATTACCTCTAGAATCGAAAATTTGACGGGCGAAAATAGATTGAATAGTACTCATAATTTATTTTAGTTTGACGCGAATTTACACATTGTAGTTCGCAATGTTTGAATTTATTTTACAGTGCTTATTATGATTTTACAGGACTGGGCTACTAAGCCAAGCTTTTCACAAATGAATCGAACAAATAGGACGAATCATGAGGTCCCGGACTTGCTTCAGGGTGAAACTGAACAGAAAACACAGGTTTCGACTTCATTCGAATACCAGCTACAGTCCCGTCATTAAGATGTTCGTGTGTAATTTCTACATCCTCATGGTTTTCTGTTTCTTCACGATTTATAGCAAATCCATGATTTTGTGAAGTTATTTCGCCCTTGCCTGTCAATAAATTTTTAACAGGATGATTGATTCCGCGATGGCCATTGTGCATTTTATAAGTACTAATCCCATTCGCCAAAGCGATGATTTGATGGCCTAAACAAATCCCAAACAATGGTATTCCTTCTTTGATAATATTCTTTGCAACATCGATAGCTTCGCTTAAGGGCGCCGGGTCTCCTGGTCCGTTAGAAATAAAATAGCCGTCAGGCTCCCAAGCTTTCATCTCACTAAAAGAGGTGTTGTATGGAAACACTTTAACATAACAACCTCTTTGAGATAAATTTCTCAGTATGTTAGTTTTAATTCCAATGTCAAGCGCAGCAACTTTAAATGGTGCTGACTCATCACCAAAAAAATAAGATTCTTTAGTTGATACTTTTGAAGCCAATTCTAGACCATTCATATCTGGTACCGCATCAAGTTGTTTTTTTAATCCTGCGATATTATCAACGTCGGTTGAAATTGCGGCATTCATGGCACCGTGGTCTCTAATGTGACTCACTAAAGCTCTTGTATCAACATCAGAAATAGCCATCAGATTATTTGCGTCTAAAAAAGTTTTTAAGTCAGATTCAGCGTCAATTCTTGAATAGTCAAAACTAAAATTCTTACAAATCAATCCAGCAATTTTAATATTATCGGACTCTACTTCATTTTTATTTACACCATAATTACCAATATGCGCATTGGTGGTGATCATTAATTGTCCAAAATAAGAAGGGTCCGTAAAAATTTCTTGATAGCCGGTCATTCCAGTATTAAAACAGACTTCACCAAAAGCGGTACCTTCATCACCAATAGCCTTTCCATGAAAAATAGTACCGTCCTTTAGCAAAAGAACGGCGTTGAGTCTGTTGGATGATGTCATAAAAGGAAATACATTAAGAGTTTGACAAAATTAATAAAACTGACTTGATTTATGTTCGGTAAAAACAAAAAAGGGGAAACAAATTGCCTCCCCTTTTTTAAATAAATATTAACTTAAAAAATTTATTCTTCTTCAGACGAAGAAACTGGTGCTGCTACAACTTGAGCAGCAGCTACATTCTTAGTTCTCTTCGCAGGACGCGGCGCGATGTACAATTCGTTGTAATCAACTAACTCTACCATTGCCATATCAGCATTGTCACCCAATCGATGTCCTAACTTGATGATACGTGTGTAACCTCCTGGACGGCCAGCAACTTTTTTGCCAACATTATCGAACAATTCAGTGATAGCCTCCTTTTGTCGTAGACGGCTAAATACAATTCGACGATTGTGTGTAGTGTCCTCTTTGGATTTTGTAATCAACGGCTCCACAAAAACTTTTAAGGCTTTAGCCTTGGCTACCGTAGTATTGATGCGTTTGTGTTCAATCAAAGAGCAAGCCATGTTAGCAAGCATAGAGCGACGATGCGCTGTTTTTCTTCCGAGGTGGTTTGTTTTCTTTCCGTGTCTCATAATGTTTTACTTATCAATCGAGGTTTAGTCTCGATCTAGTTTGTATTTGCTCAAGTCCATACCAAAATTCAAACCTTTGACATTTACCAACTCTTCGAGTTCTGTTAACGACTTTTTACCAAAGTTTCTGAATTTCATCAAATCATTTTTATTAAACGATACTAAATCGCCTAAAGTTTCTACTTCGGCTGCCTTTAGACAATTCAAAGCACGAACCGACAGATCCATATCAACCAAACGTGTTTTTAACAATTGACGCATGTGTAATGATTCTTCATCATAAGTTTCTGTTTGAGCAATTTCATCAGCCTCTAGGGTGATACGCTCATCAGAAAACAACATGAAATGGTGAATCAGAATTTTCGCTGCCTCAGTTAAAGCATCTTTTGGTGTAATTGATCCATCTGTTGAGATTTCGAAAATGAGTTTTTCGTAATCCGTTTTTTGTTCAACACGATAATCTTCAACGCCAAATTTTACATTTTTAATTGGTGTGTAAATAGAATCTGTAAAGATGGTACCTATTGGTGCACCTGCCTTTTTATTATCATCGGCAATAACATATCCACGCCCTTTACCAATTGTAATTTCAAAATTAAGCTTTACTTTAGGATCCATATTACAAATGACCAATTCAGGGTTTAGAACCTGAAACCCTGAAATGAATTTTTGAAAATCACCAGCAGTAAGAGTTTTTTGTTTGCTAACAGATACACTTACAATTTCATTGTCAACATCGTCAATCTGACGTTTAAGTCTGATTTGCTTTAAATTCAACACAATTTCGGTTACATCCTCAGCAACACCTGATATGGTTGAGAACTCATGTTCTACACCCTCTATACGAAGAGAAGTAATAGCAAAACCTTCTAGAGATGACAAAAGTACACGACGCAATGCGTTGCCTACAGTCAAGCCGTATCCAGGTTCTAGAGGTCTAAATTCGAATTTACCTTCATGATCGGTTGAATCGATCATAATGACTTTATCGGGTTTTTGAAAGTTTAATATTGCCATGTTTTATCTTCTAAGTTTTTATTTCGAGTAAAGTTCAACAATGAATTGCTCATTGATGTTTTCTGGAATTTGAATACGCTCTGGTAAAGAAACAAAAGTTCCAAGCATTGTTTCGTCATTCCAAGTAATCCATTCATACAAATGATTAGAAGAAGCCAACGACTGGGTAATTGCCTCCATTGATTTCGATTTCTCGCGAACGCCAACAACATCTCCTGCTTTAACAGAATAAGACGAAATGTTCACGATACCACCATTTACGGTAATATGTCTGTGAGAAACGAGTTGTCTTGCAGCGCTTCGACTTGGTGCAATTCCCATACGAAAAACCACATTATCTAAACGAGATTCACACAATTGTAAAAGAACCTCTCCTGTAATACCTCTTGAGGCTGTAGCCTTTTTGAACATATTACGAAATTGTCGTTCTAAAACACCATATGTATATTTTGCTTTTTGCTTTTCCTGCAATTGAATTGCATATTCTGATTTTTTTCCACGTCGACGGTTGTTACCATGTTGTCCTGGAGGGTAATTACGTTTTTCAAACGCCTTGTCATCGCCGTAAATTGCTTCTCCGAACTTACGTGCGATTTTTGTTTTTGGACCAATATATCTTGCCATTCTGATTGAATTTAAAAGTACAGTTGTGAATTAAGGTCTAGCTATCCTTCGACAACGATAATACATTTATGCGGTTAAAATTAATTATACTCGTCTTCTCTTCGGTGGACGACACCCATTGTGTGGCATTGGTGTAACATCAATGATTTCAGTTACTTCAATACCGTTATTATGCAAAGTACGGATAGCCGACTCACGTCCACCACCTGGGCCTTTTACAAAAACCTTTACTTTTCTCAAGCCTGCCTCTTTAGCAACGCCTGCGGCGTCTTCAGCAGCTAGTTGTGCAGCGTAAGGCGTGTTTTTCTTTGACCCTCTAAAGCCCATTTTTCCAGCAGAAGACCAAGAGATTACATCTCCCTTTTTATTTGTCAACGAAATGATAATATTATTGAAAGATGCTGTGACATGTGCCTCACCATTTGATTCAACAATAACTTTGCGTTTTTTTGTATTAGATTTTGCCATTCGTTAGTATTATTTAGTCGCTTTTTTCTTGTTGGCAACGGTTTTACGTTTACCTTTTCTGGTACGCGAGTTGTTTTTGGTTCGTTGTCCTCTCAAAGGTAAACCTGATCTGTGGCGAATACCACGATAACAGCCGATATCCATCAATCGCTTGATGTTTAATTGTGTTTCAGATCGCAACTCACCTTCGATAGTGAAATTCGCTATAGCAGTACGTATGTTACTGATATCGTCATCGCTCCAATCGGATACTTTTTTATTTTCATCGACCTTCGCATGGTCTAAAATTTCTTTTGCGCGACTTCGTCCTACTCCGAAGATATAGGTCAAAGCAATGACGCCGCGTTTCTGTTTTGGGATGTCTACCCCTGCAATTCTTGCCATAGTTACCCTTGTCTTTGTTTGAATTTAGGATTCTTTTTGTTTATTACGTAAAGCTTGCCTTTACGTCGTACGATTTTACAATCAGCACTTCTTTTTTTTATGGATGCTCTTACTTTCATAGTTTTAGTATCGATAAGTTATTCTAGCCTTTGATAAATCGTATGGACTCATTTCAAGTTTAACACGATCACCTGGTAATAGTTTAATATAATGCATTCTCATTTTTCCTGAAATATGGGCAGTTACAATATGTTCATTTTCCAATTCAACACGAAACATAGCATTGGATAGTGCCTCTTTTATGGTGCCGTCTTGTTCTATTGCTGATTGTTTTGCCATAGTTCAGTTATACAATTGATTTTCTGTTTTTTCCAGTTTTCATCAGCCCATCGTAGTGCTTATTCAACAAATACGAATTAATTTGTTGCATGGTATCGATTGCTACACCAACCATAATTAACAAGGACGTACCTCCAAAAAAGATAGCCCAACCTGCTTGAACATTCATCAGTTTAACAATAATAGCCGGAAAAATTGCCAAAACTGCCAAAAATATAGATCCTGGAAGTGTTATCTGCGACATGATTCCATCAAGATATTCCGAAGTTTCAGTCCCAGGTCGAATGCCTGGAATAAAGCCACCGCTGCGCTTTAAGTCGTCAGCCATTTTATTTGTTGGTACTGTGATTGCGGTATAAAAATATGTAAATACAATAATTAAAAATGCGAACACAAGATTGTAAGTCAATCCGAAAATATCAGAAAACTGTGCTTGAAGCCATTGGCCTGTTGCAGTATCTTTAAGCATTCCACTTCCACCAATCAAACTTGGGACAAACATAATTGCTTGCGCAAAAATGATCGGCATAACCCCTGATGCATTCAATTTTAAAGGAATATATTGACGCGCTCCTGCAGCAGCACTATCGTAATTACCGGAGGTGGAGCGACGCGCGTATTGAACTGCAATTTTTCTCACAGCCATAACCAACATTACAGAAGCTAATATGATCACAAACCAAACAACCAATTCGATTAAGATCATAATCAAACCACCGTTAGATTCACTTACACGGGACGTAAATTCTTGAAGGAATACCTGAGGTAAATTAGCGATAATACCTACCATAATTAAAAGTGATATTCCGTTTCCAATACCTTTATCTGTGATTTTTTCTCCTAACCACATGGCAAAAATACATCCAGTAACCAAAATAGCTATGGATGAAAAATAAAACACACCACCTTGACCGAGCAAGAAGGCTTCACTTGGGATACCTAAAGAAGGTAAACTTGCAAGATAACCTGGTGCCTGAACTAAACAGATAGCTATGGTTAACCACCGCGTAATTTGATTGATCTTTCTACGACCACTCTCACCTTCTTTCTGAAGTTTTTGTAAATATGGGATTGCCAGTCCCATTAATTGCACTACAATAGATGCAGAAATATAAGGCATAATTCCCAGCGCAAATATCGATGCATTGGCAAAGGCTCCTCCTGTAAAGGCGTTTAAAAGTCCAAGTAATCCACTATCCGTGCTACTCGTTAATCCTCCTAGAAGCGTGGGATCAATGCCTGGAAGCACAACCTGTGCTCCGAAACGGTATACCAACAACAATCCAAGCGTCAAAAGGATGCGATCCTTGAGTTCGGTAATGCGCCAGACGTTTTTAATGTTATCGATGAACTTCATAATACAGATTTGGTGCTTATAGTGTTATTGCTTCACCTCCAGCAGCTTCAATCGCTGCTTTCGCTGATGCAGTAAATTTATGTGCCGAAACTTTTATTGCGGATTTTAACTCACCACGACCCAAAATTTTCACTAAATCGTTATGAGTTGATAAACGCAATGCTATCATGTTTTCTAGACCTAAAGTATCTTTAATTTTTTTATTATCAACCAATACTTGAATGGTATCTAAATTAATCCCTTGGTATTCAACACGATTAATGTTTTTGAAACCAAATTTTGGAACCCGACGTTGGAGTGGCATTTGACCTCCTTCAAAACCAATCTTTTTTGAATAACCAGAACGAGACTTCGCTCCTTTATGGCCGCGAGTTGCGGTTCCGCCTTTACCTGATCCTTGACCACGACCTACGCGTTTTCCTTCACTTTTAACGGACCCTGCTGCCGGTTGTAAATTATTTAATTCCATACTTATCTCCCTAGTTAGATTTCTTCAACAGAAATCAAATGATTAACTTTTCTTACCATTCCTAGCACGCTAGGTGATGCATCGTGCTCAACAGATTGACCAATTTTGACCAAACCCAAAGCCTCAAGTGTTAACTTTTGACGTTTTGTGCGGTTGATTGCACTTTTTCTTTTAGTGACTCTGATTCTTGCCATGCCAATTATCCTTTAAAAAGTTTGTCGATAGAAATTCCGCGGTCTTTCGCAATAGTTCTAGCATCTCTCAATTGTAATAGAGCGTCGAATGTCGCTTTAACAGCATTGTGAGGGTTTGACGATCCTTGAGACTTAGACAACACATCGTGAACACCAACCGCTTCCAAAACAGTACGTACTGCACCACCAGCAATAACTCCGGTACCCGGTGCAGCCGGAATGATATTCACTCTTGCACCGCCGTATTTCCCTTTTTGAGCGTGAGGCAACGTTCCTTTAACTAGCGGGATACGAACCAAGTTTTTCTTTGCGTCTTCAACAGCTTTAGCTATTGCAGAAGAAACATCTTTTGATTTCCCTAAACCATGTCCAACAACACCCGCTTCATCTCCAACAACTACAATTGCTGAAAATCCAAAAGCGCGACCACCTTTCGTTACTTTAGTAACACGCTGTACACCAACCAAACGGTCTTTTAAATCGAGACCTCCTGGTTTTACCAATTCTGCGTTTTTATATTTTTGATACATAGCTTATTAAAATTTAAGTCCTCCTTTGCGGGCACCGTCTGCCAATGATTTAACTCTTCCATGGTACAATGAACCTCCACGATCGAAGGCTATTTTACCTATACCTGCTGCTACTGCCTTCTCTGCCACTGATTTACCCACTAAGGCAGCAATTTCAGTTTTATTTCCTGCAGTACCAGCAATACCCTTGTCCCGTGAGGAAGCCGCCACTAAAGTTTTTCCATTGACGTCATCGATCACTTGGGCATAAATTTCGTTGTTAGAACGAAAAACTGCAAGCCTTGGTTGCTCTGGAGTTCCAGTCACCGTTTTCTTGATTCGACTTTTGATGCGAAGTCTTCTTTCGCGTTTTGTTAATCCCATCCTAATATGATTTATGCTGATTTACCTGCTTTTCTTCTCAGTTGTTCGCCAACAAATTTCACACCTTTCCCTTTGTAAGGTTCAGGTTTTCTAAATGAACGTATTTTGGCAGCCACTTGACCGACTAATTGCTTGTCATGAGAAACTAGTTTTACAATTGGATTTTTTCCTTTTTCAGAAACAGTCTCAACTTTTACTTCAGGAGCAATGTCAAGAACTATGTTGTGAGAAAAACCTAAAGCCAATTCTAGTTTTTGACCTTGATTGCTGGCACGATAACCTACACCAACCAACTCCAATTGCTTTTCAAATCCCTCGGAGACACCTTCAACCATATTATTAACCAATGATCGATAAAGACCATGCATGGTACGATGAATTTTACTATCCGAAGGACGAGATACACGTAATTCATTATCTTCAAAAGTAATCTCAACATGCTCGTATGATTGCGTCAATTCGCCCAATTTACCCTTCACTGTTAAAATGTTATTCTCAATGGAGACAGTAACACCACTTGGCACTGGGATTGGATTATTTCCTATTCTAGACATAATTTCTTATATTTCTAATAAACGTAACATAAAACCTCGCCACCTACATTTTCTCTACGAGCCTGCTTGTCAGTCATAACGCCTCTAGAGGTTGAAATGATGGCAATACCCAAACCGTTTAGAATTCTCGGTAAATCGACAGAATGGGAATACTTCCGTAGCCCTGGTCTACTGATGCGTTGGATTTCTTTAATTACTGATTCTTTAGTTTCGGCTTTATATTTTAGAGCGATTTTAATATTTCCTTGAACACCATCGTCTTCAAATTTATAGCTCAAAATATAGCCCTGATCGAACAATATTTTAGTGATTTCTTTTTTCAAATTTGACGCTGGAATATTCACAACGCGGTGCTGAGCACCAATGGCATTGCGAACGCGTGTCAAATAATCTGCAATAGGATCTGTGTACATGTTTTGCTGATTTAAATATGGTTTACCAACTTGCTTTTTTAACTCCTGGAATAAGTCCTTTATTTGCCATCTCACGGAACATCACACGTGAAAGGCCGAAAGTACGCATATATCCTTTAGGACGTCCGGTCAATTTGCAGCGGTTGTGCATACGAATTGGAGAAGCGTTTTTAGGCAGTTTTTGCAATGCTTCAAAATCTCCAGCTTCTTTCAAAGCTTTACGTTTCTCAGCGTAAGTTGCAACCGTTTTTGCGCGCTTTACTTCGCGTGCTTTCATTGATTCTTTTGCCATCTTAGTTCTTTTTAAAAGGTAAACCGAGTTCGGTTAATAATGATTTAGCTTCTTTATCGGTTGGAGCTGTAGTCACAAATGTAATGTCCATACCATCAATTTTATTAACCTGATCAATATTAATTTCAGGAAATATGATCTGTTCTACAACGCCAAGACTATAGTTTCCACGACCATCAAAACCTGTGGCTTTGATGCCATTAAAGTCTCGAACACGAGGTAAGGCTGTAGTTACGAGTCGGTCTAAAAATTCATACATGCGCTCGCCTCTAAGGGTTACTTTAACACCAATTGGCATTCCCTTACGAAGTTTAAAAGAAGCAACATCTTTCTTAGACATTGTAGTTATTGCCTTTTGACCAGCAATCCGAGTAATTTCATCAGCTGCATAATCGATAAGTTTCTTATCTGCTACAGCAGCACCTACACCACGCGAAATGACTATTTTTTCCAATTTTGGAACTTGCATTACACTTTTGTAACCAAATTCTTCTTTAAGAGCCGCAACAACGCGTTCCTTATATTCTTGTTTTAATCTTGGTACGTATGACATGACGATTAGATTAAGTCGTTAGTTTTCTTAGCATATCGAACTTTCTTGTCTTTTTCCATGCGGTAACCTACTCTGGTAGCAGCACCATCTTTGGAAATAAGCGATAAGTTAGAAATGTGCATTGCTGCTTCTTTTTCAATGATTCCACCTTGAGGATTTTGAGCGCTAGGTTTATTATGCTTTTTAACCATATTGACACCTTCTACTATCACCTTTGATTTATCTTTGGTGATTTTCAGAATTTTTCCTTCGGATCCTTTGTGGTCTCCTGCGAGCACACGAACAACATCTCCTGTTCTTAGTTTAATTTTATTCATCTCTTTATAACCTTAAAGCACCTCAGGGGCTAGTGAAACGATTTTCATAAATTGCTTGTCGCGCAATTCTCTGGCAACAGGACCAAAAACACGTGTACCTCTCATTTCGCCAGTTGGATTTAACAGCACACAAGCATTATCGTCAAATCGGATATACGAGCCATCAGGACGACGTACTTCTTTTACCGTACGAACGACAACAGCTGTTGACACTGTACCTTTCTTAACATTACCATTTGGAGTAGCTTCTTTGACCGTGACAACAATTTTGTCACCTACAGAAGCGTAACGACGCTTAGTTCCTCCTAAAACACGGATAGTCAAGACCTCTTTAGCTCCTGTGTTATCCGCAACCTTCAATCTAGATTCTTGCTGTAACATATTATTTCGCTCTTTCGATAATTTCTACAAGTCTCCAGCACTTTGATTTACTCAAAGGACGGGTTTCCATGATTTTAACTGTATCTCCAATGTTGCAGTCATTCGTCTCGTCATGTGCCACATACTTTTTCGTTTTCAAAACGAATTTACCGTACATGGGATGTTTAACTTTTTTGACTTCGGCTACAACAATAGACTTTTGCATCTTATTGCTGGTGACTACACCGATACGCTCTTTTCTTAAATTTCTATTTTCCATAGCTCAGATCGATACTTTATTGTATGGCTCTATTTGTTAATTCAGTTGCAAGACGGGCAATACTTCGTCGCGTCTTACGCAATGACAATGGATTTTCCAGTGGTGTCAAGGCGTGTGTCACTTTCATAGTAGCATACTCACCTTTCATGGCAACTAGCTTTTCTTCCAATTGTTCTAATGACAATTCTTTAATTTCTGACTGTTTCATATTCGGTCAATTATGCTTCGAAATCTCGAGCAGTGATAAATCTTGTTTTAACCGGCAGTTTTTGAGCAGCAAGACGTAAAGCCTCTTTTGCAACTTCCGCAGATACCCCGCCTACTTCAAATAATATGCGACCTGGCTTTACCACAGCAGCATAATATTCTACAGCGCCTTTACCTTTACCCATACGAACCTCTAATGGCTTTTTAGTAATAGGCTTGTCTGGAAATATTTTGATCCAAAGTTGACCTTCACGTTTCATATAACGCGTAGCTGCGATACGAGCCGCCTCAATTTGACGAGATGTAATGAATACCGAGTCTAAGGCCTTGATACCAAACATGCCATTTGATAACAGATGCCCACGACCAGAATTACCTTTCATTCGGCCCTTTTGTAACTTTCTAAATTTAGTTCTTTTCGGTTGTAACATTTTTCAATCCGATTTAAATTATTTACGTGAACGTCGGTTTGATCCGCCGCGACCTGGTTTTGATTGTTTTTGAGTCAATCCAACAAGTGGAGACAACTCACGCTTACCATATACTTCTCCTTTCATGATCCAAACCTTGATCCCTAATCGGCCATAGGTAGTATGAGCTTCAATTTGAGCATAGTCTATATCAGCTCTAAAAGTTGACAAGGGAATACGTCCTTCTTTAAAATGTTCGTTACGTGCCATTTCAGCACCGTTCAAACGACCACTAATCTGAATTTTAATACCTTCAGCGTTTAAGCGCATTGCCGCAGCAATTGCCATTTTGATTGCGCGCTTGTAAGAAATACGACTTTCAATTTGACGTGCAACGCTCATGCCTACTAAATAAGCATCAACCTCTGGACGTTTGATCTCAATAATATTCAGTTGAACTTCTTTATCGGTTAGCTTTTTCAGCTCCTCTTTAAGCTTATCAACTTCTTGACCACCTTTTCCAATAATAATACCTGGACGGGCAGTCGTGACGGTAACAGTAACTAATTTTAAAGTACGCTCAATAATAACGCGAGATACACTAGCCTTAGCTAAACGTGCATAGATGTATTTACGTATTTTATCATCTTCGGCTAATTTATCGCCATAATCGTTTCCACCATACCAGTTTGATTCCCATCCTCTGATGATGCCTAACCTGTTACCAATTGGATTCGTTTTTTGTCCCATGATTAGATAGTTTCAGTATTAATAGTTTGTCCGAGAACAAGTGTAACGTGATTAGATCGTTTTCTGATACGATGCGCACGACCTTGCGGCGCTGGTCGTAAACGTTTTAACATTGTTCCTCCGTCCACACGAATTTCTTTTATAAACAAATTGGCCTGCTCAACGTCAGATCCTTCATTCTTGGCTTGCCAATTCGAAATCGCTGACAACAACAATGTAATCAACGGACGAGCCGCATGTTGCTTGCTAAATTTCAAGATATTAAGTGCGTCCTCAACTTGCTTGCCTCTCACCAAATCAACAACCAAACGCATTTTACGTGGTGAGCTTGGATAATTATTCAGTTTGGCAAATGCCACGTCTCTTTTATCGGCCTTAATAGTTTCAGCCATTTGATTTTTACGACTTCCCATAGCTATTATTTTTTGCCTTTATTTTTTGCACCAGCATGACCTCTGAACGACCGGGTTGGTGAAAATTCTCCTAATTTGTGACCTACCATGTTTTCAGTGACATATACTGGTACAAATTGACGTCCATTGTGCACTGCAAAAGTTTGACCAACAAAATCTGGAGTAATCATACTGGCACGAGACCAAGTCTTAATAACAGCCTTTTTGTTTGAAGCAACATTTTCTGCTACTTTCTTCTCAAGTTTATAGTGAACGTAAGGTCCTTTTTTTAATGATCTTGACATATTGTTCTATTTCTTACGACGTTCAATAATGAATTTATTGCTTGCTTTATTTTTATTTCGGGTACGGAATCCTTTAGCAGGTATTCCATTACGCGAACGAGGATGACCCCCAGAAGCACGACCTTCTCCACCACCCATTGGATGATCTACTGGGTTCATGGCTACTGGACGTGTACGTGGGCGGCGACCCAACCATCGACTTCGACCGGCCTTACCTGAAACTAACAATTGATGATCTGAATTAGAAACAACACCAATGGTTGCAATACAGTTCGTCATGATCATTCTAGTTTCACCTGATGGCAATTTTATAGTGGCATATTTTCCATCACGAGCCATTAATTGCGCAAATGTACCAGCAGAACGGGCAAGAACAGCACCATGTCCTGGTTGCATTTCAACACATGAAATGATCGTTCCCAAAGGAATCTCACTTAAAGGCATGGCATTTCCTATTTCAGGAGCAGCACCTTCACCAGATACAATAGTTTGCCCGACAGTCAGACCGTTTTGAGCTACAATATAACGTTTCTCTCCATCTGTATACTTCACTAAAGCAATAAAAGCAGTACGATTTGGATCATACTCGATAGACATTACTTCAGCAGGTATGGATGATTTATCACGTTTAAAATCAATGATTCTGTAACGTTTTTTATGACCACCACCGATATGGCGCATGGTCATTTTACCTGTATTATTACGACCCCCTGAACGCTTTATCGAAGAGATCAAGCTTTTTTCAGGCTTATCTGTTGTGATAGCGTCAAATCCATTAACAACTCTAAATCGTTGTCCCGGGGTAATCGGTTTTAGTTTTCTTGTTGCCATTGTTGCCTACTTATAAGTTTCCGTAAAGATCCAAGGTTTCACCTTCGACCAACTGGACGATAGCTTTTTTAACAACAACAGATTTACTGTGCTGCAAACCAGATTTCGTATGACGTGTGCGACGCTCAGGACGTACGATAAGAGTACGAACTTTGTCCACAGACACACCATAGGCGGATTCTATTGCGTTTTTAATTTCAATTTTATTAGCTCGTGGTGCTACTTCAAAACTGTAACGGTTAAAGCGCTCACTTGCGGCTGATGCCTTTTCGGTAATAATAGGTCTGATTACAATACTCATGACTTAATTATTTGCTTAAATTAGTTTCGATTCCTGCAATCGCACTTTCACACAATACCAAAGCATTGGTGTTCATGATGGCATAAGTGTTTAATTCCGAATTCACAACTACCTTAGAATTGGTCAAGTTTCGTGATGAGAGATAAACATTCTTATTTAAATCAGAAGTCACAAATAAAGATTTCTTATCTGCTATATTTAATGCAGTCAAGATTGCTCTAAAATCTTGCGTTTTTGGAGTATCCATTTTAAAATCTTCTATAACAACGATAGCCTTTTCACTTGCTTTCAGACTTAAAGCTGATTTACGAGCCAAACGTTTGGTGTTCTTGTTCAATTTGAAGCCGTAATTTCTGGGTCTTGGACCAAAAAAGCGACCTCCACCTCTAAACACGCCAGATTTGATACTACCAGCACGCGCCGTACCTGTACCTTTTTGTTTCTTAATTTTTCTAGTACTACCTGTAATCTCTGCTTTCTCTTTTGCCTTGTGAGTACCTTGACGTTGATTGGCCAAATATTGTTTCACATCCAAATAAATCGCATGATTGTTAGGCTCTATTACAAACACTTCCTTCGGTAAATCTACCGAACGACCTGTGTCATTTCCTTTGATGTCTTTAACTGCTATCTTCATTACTTGGAAATTGTTACATAAGTATTTTTGTGACCAGGAACACAACCTTTAACAACTAGGATGTTTTTCTCTGGCATAACTTTCAACACCCGTAGGTTTTGAACAGTTACTTTCTCATTTCCCATACGACCAGCCATACGCATGCCCTTAAAGACACGTGCAGGATAAGACGCCGCTCCAATAGAACCGGGAGCTCTTAAACGGTTATGTTGACCATGCGTGGCCTGCCCGACACCTGCAAATCCATGACGCTTTACAACACCCTGAAAACCTTTACCTTTAGATGTTGCCGACACATCAACAAATTCTCCTTCTTTAAAAAGATCTACAGTGATTGTATCACCTAACTTGTATTCCGCATCAAAACCTTTGAATTCAGCGACTTTCGACTTGACAGTTGTGCCAGCTTTTTTAGCATGACCGACTTCGGCTTTTACAGCACTCTTATCTGTCTTGTCATCGAAACCTAACTGAAGTGCGGAATAACCATCCACTTCTTCGGTTCTGACTTGGGTAACAACGCAAGGACCTACTTCAATAACAGTACACGGGAGATTCTTTCCGTTCTCGTTATAGATGCTGGTCATTCCAATTTTTTTTCCAATTAACCCAGACATTGTGTTTTATTTATTGTTTTATTTAAAAAATTAGGGTCGAAATATAATTTCAACCCTGAGATTATATTTTTTCCGTTTTTCCTTCGCCATAAGCTCAGGACATGTAACTTGTTGAAAACCAACAAGAAAACTCCAATAACAGGCCTTCCCCGTGTTTTTAGAGCTGCAAATGTATTGTTTTTTTCTCTATTCTCAAGCTATTCGTCAATTATTTTGACCTAAAATGAATGCTATTTACATTCAATTTATACAAATCATCGAAAAGTAATTAATGAAGATTCGTCAAAACTAACTGAGACAAAAAAAAGAACCGCAAGCAGTTCTTTTTAATTCAATTTTTGAGAAATAAAATTATACCTTAATTTCAACTTCTACACCACTAGGCAATTCAAGTTTCATTAGAGCATCAATCGTCTTACTTGATGAACTGTAGATGTCAAGTAAACGCTTATAGGAACTCAATTGAAATTGCTCTCTTGCTTTTTTGTTCACGTGAGGTGAACGCAAAACTGTAAAGATTTTCTTGTGGGTAGGCAAAGGAATTGGTCCAGTAACAACAGCACCAGTACTTTTTACCGTTTTAACGATCTTCTCTGCTGACTTGTCCACCAAGCTGTGATCGTAAGATTTTAATTTAATTCTAATTTTTTGACTCATGTCTTAAAAATTTCTGCCTAAAGGCCTTTAGCTGCTTTAATTACTTCTTCTGATATATTACTTGGAGTTTCGGCATAATGCGAAAATTCCATAGTAGATGTTGCACGACCAGACGATAAGGTTCGAAGAGAAGTTACATAACCAAACATCTCCGATAATGGCACAATGGCTTTAACTACTTTGGATCCCGCACGGTCACCCATGTCGTTAACTTGTCCACGACGGCGATTCAAGTCACCCACAATATCTCCCATATTTTCCTCAGGAGTTAATACTTCAAGTTTCATTAACGGCTCCATAATTACGGCTTTAGCGGCTTTTGCAGCAGCTTTAAACCCAAGTTTGGCAGCCAACTCAAACGATAATTGATCCGAATCCACATCATGGTAGGAACCATCAGTAAGAGTTACTTTCATGGCATCAACTTCATAGCCCGCAAGTGGTCCGTTGATCATCGCCATTTTGAATCCCTTCTCAACAGATGGCACAAATTCTTTAGGAATGTTACCACCTTTAATTGCAGATACAAATTCCAAACCAACTTTTCCTTCTTCGGCTGGTTCAAGTGTAAATACAATATCCGCAAATTTACCACGTCCACCAGATTGTTTTTTATAAACTTCCCGGTGTTCGGCAGCTTGAGTGATTGCTTCTTTATACTCAACTTGTGGCTGACCTTGATTGACCTCTACTTTAAACTCTCGTCTTAAACGGTCAACGATAATGTCTAGGTGGAGCTCGCCCATTCCCGAAATGATAGTCTGTCCGGAAGCCTCATCAGTACGAACAGTAAAGGTTGGATCCTCTTCAGCCAATTTAGCTAATGACATGCCTAATTTATCGACATCTGCTTTAGTTTTTGGCTCAACGGCAATACCAATTACTGGGTCTGGAAAGTCCATGCTTTCTAAAACTATAGGATGTTTTTCGTCAGATAAAGTGTCTCCGGTTTTAATGTCTTTAAATCCAACAGCAGCTCCAATATCACCCGCCTCGATGAAATCGATTGCGTTTTGTTTGTTAGAATGCATTTGATAGATACGTGAAATACGTTCTTTTTTTCCTGAGCGATTGTTCAAAACATAAGAACCTGCATCTAAACGACCTGAATAGCTTCGGAAGAATGCTAATCGTCCAACAAATGGATCAGTAGCAATTTTAAATGCTAAAGCTGCAAAAGGCTCGTCAACACTCGGCTTTCTTGAAATAGACTCTCCTGTATCAGGATCTGTACCTTCAATTCCTTCTTTATCCATTGGAGACGGAAGATAACGACATACCGCATCTAACAGAAACTGAACACCTTTATTTTTAAAGGCTGAACCACATATCATCGGAATGATTGACATATCCATAACCGCTGCACGGAGTGCTGCGTGAACTTCATCTTCAGTAATTGAATCTTCATCTTCCATGAATTTTTCAAGAAGGTTTTCATCATATCCAGCAACCTCTTCAATAAGTAAAGCACGATATTTACGTGTTTCTTCTTTCATATCCTCTGGGATATCAATGACGTCAAAAGTAGCACCCATAGAATCTTCATGCCAAACAATAGCACGGTTTTTGACCAAATCGATGACGCCTCTAAAGTCTGCTTCATCACCGATTGGCAATACGATTGGAACAGCATTTGATCCTAACATATCCTTTACTTGCTGACATACCGCCAAAAAGTTTGATCCTTGACGATCCATTTTATTTACAAAGCCCATACGAGGCACCTTGTAGTTGTCGGCCAAACGCCAGTTTGTTTCTGATTGAGGTTCAACACCATCAACGGCGCTAAATAAGAAAACCAAACCATCTAAAACACGTAACGAGCGGTTTACTTCAACTGTGAAGTCAACGTGACCCGGGGTGTCTATAATGTTGAAATGGTATTTTAAAGCATCAGCTGTAGGTTTTCCATTTTCAGTTGGAAATTCCCAAGAACAGGTTGTTGCAGCCGAAGTGATTGTAATACCTCGTTCCTGCTCTTGCTCCATCCAGTCCATAGTTGCAGCTCCATCGTGTACTTCTCCAATTTTATGAGAAACACCAGTGTAGTACAAAATACGTTCGGTAGTTGTTGTTTTTCCAGCATCAATGTGAGCTGCAATTCCAATATTTCTTGTCAATTTTAAATCTCTGGCCATTGCTTAGAATCTAAAATGTGAAAATGCTTTATTTGCTTCAGCCATTTTATGAGTGTCCGTTCTTTTTTTCACTGCGGCTCCCTCTTCTTTCGCTGCGGCTAAAATTTCATTCGCCAACTTTAAAGCCATGGATTTTTCATTGCGCTTACGAGCGTAACCGATTAACCACTTCATTGCTGTTGAAATTTTTCTGTCTGGACGAATTTGCATAGGAATTTGAAATGTAGCTCCACCAACACGACGGCTACGTACCTCTACGTGTGGCATCACATTAGACAACGCATCTTTCCAAATTTCTAAAGCTGTTTTCTCTTCATCCGTCTTTTTAGATT
Organism: uncultured Flavobacteriaceae bacterium; assembly: GCA_943788695.1. Lineage (GTDB taxonomy): Bacteria > Bacteroidota > Bacteroidia > Flavobacteriales > Flavobacteriaceae > JALRKI01. The sequence continues at coordinate 822,557 of CALSRG010000001.1, read as the reverse complement.
CAATCACATCGATAGCATCATAAAAAATCTTAAAGGCAACCGACTTTTTTCCTTCCCACATCATCATATTGACAAATCGTGTTACCAATTGGTCGTTAAACTTTGGATCTGGAAGTAACGGTCTCTTTTTGGCCTGTCTTTTTCTCATTTAAGTGTACTGAAAATTTATTAACTTATTTTTTTGGTCGCTTTGCGCCATATTTTGAACGTCTTTGGGTACGGCCTTCGACACCAGCCGTGTCGAGCGCTCCTCGAACAATGTGATATCTTACACCTGGAAGATCTTTAACTCTTCCACCTCTTACGAGTACAATGGAGTGCTCTTGCAAATTGTGCCCTTCACCTGGAATATAAGCATTGACTTCGTTACCATTCGTTAAACGAACACGAGCCACCTTACGCATAGCCGAATTCGGCTTTTTTGGAGTGGTCGTATAAACACGCGTACAAACACCTCTTCGCTGAGGACATGAGTCTAATGCAGCCGACTTGCTTTTCTTAACAATCTTCGACCGACCTTTTCTTACTAACTGTGAAATTGTTGGCATAATTCTTTTTACAAAATTTATTTTTCCCCCATATAAAAGGGCTGCAAATGTAGAAATTAAAATTGTTAATTCAAACAACGTCTATTTAAATTTTATTTTTCTTCGAATATTTCCTGATCTCTAAATAAATTCCTTGAAGTTTGCGTTATAAAAACCAGCTGCGTCATTATATGTCAAGATATTATTTCTTTGTAATCCTTTTCGTGAGCTTATCAGTTAGTGTAAACTGTCTTGGACAAGATTATTTGATCACCGTTGTGGGAAAAACCGAGTCAGAAACTTCACTCTTAAACAGTTTGTCATTCGAAGAAGTGATTTCGAAGAGTGATATCGCTATGTTTTCGTCATCGTTGTTAAACCAATTACATCAACTTGGATTCCTCGATGCTCAAGTTGACATTTCTTTTTTAGATGAAAGTGGCTCTAAAATTACATTTGAGCTGGGATCTCAAATCAAAGAGGTGAAAGTCTTTACCCCTGCCGATCATGAGGATTTAAATTTTTGTGTTCAAACGCTACATTGCAACAAAAACTATGTGATCATTGAATTTAAAAATCTAACAGACTATTTAAAAACACTCGTAACACAATTGTCAGAGACCGGCAGACCTTTCTCTGCAGCCCAGTTAACTCAAGTGCGTCGTGAGGGTGACGATAGACTATCAGCTGATTTAGAAATAGTGCCCTCAGATGTGAGACGTTTAGACGATATTGTAATCAAAGGTTATGATGCATTCTCAAAATCATTTTTACATTATTATGCTCAACTTCGACAAGGCCAAAAGTTTGGTTTGGATCGTGTTAAGGAAAAGGTGAACAGTCTAAATCAACTAGGTTTTGTTTCAATATCAAAAGATCCTGCCGTGTTATTTACAGAAAACAGATCGACACTATATATATATGTATCTAAAGTAAAATCCAACCAATTTGATGGATTTATTGGTTTCGGAAGATCGGAAGAAAGCGGACAGTCAGAAGTTTTTGGACAAGTCGATTTGACACTAATAAATAATTTAAACTATGGAGAAACGCTAAGACTGTTATTCAAGAAACAGGGCAATGGTCAAAGTGAATTTGATTTAAATATCAAAGCGCCATTTATATTAAAGACACCATTTAGTCTTGACCTAAATTTAAATATTTTTAGAAAGGATTCAATTTTTCAAACCAGTCAACAATCCCTAGGTCTTATATTTCACAAAAATATTAATTGGTATTATGACTTAAACTTCAGTACACATAAATCCTCTGCTATAACAAATCAAGTCAACTCAGTACAAAATTATAATTCAGTATTTTATGGTGGCGGTGTTTCTTTTAACAAACGTTCAGAATCAATGTCAAGTCTCTCATATAACTCTCACTTTAAAATTGGAGGCAAAATTGGTCACAGATACCTTAGAGACGGTAAAGTGGAACAAAGATCATTTCATCTTAAAGGACAACATGAATTTAACTTAAATAATCGCCATTCGGTTTATGGCAATTTTGAAAGCGCTTACCTGATCTCTGATGAATATTTGACGAACGAAATGTATCGCATCGGGGGTATGAATTCCTTGAGAGGTTTTGAGGAAAGCAGTATAGAGACTAGTGGTTATAGCATAGTTAAAAGTGAATACCGATTTAAATTGGATCAATCCACAATTATCCATAGCGTATTGGATATTGGGATTATTGACAATGTACTTTATAACTCTCAAAACACCTTCACTGGCATAGGGTTGGGATTAGCACGAAAAGAATTTAATGGTGTACTAAAGGTTCAATTCGTTTTAGGTAAAATTAATAATTTACCCATAAAACTATCTGAATCGAAGCTTCATCTTAGTTTTCTTACACAATTCTAAAATAAAACCACTTAAAAAAAAATAAATTGTTGTTTTTGTTTAAATAAACATGTTTAAATATTGGTTTATTAAGATTTTTTTAAGAAGTTTGTCCTGACTAATTCAAAAAAATCCAATATGAAAACAAAGTTTAGCGGCTTTTGTACGCTATTACTAGTGCTTCTAGTGCAATTTTCTTTTGCACAAGAAAAGGTTGTTTCAGGAACTATTTCGGATGAAACCGGAATGCCGTTACCTGGAGTTAACATTATCATCAAAGGAACGACCACTGGTTCCCAATCGGATTTTGATGGTAACTATTCTATTCGTGCTTCGGAAGGAGATGTATTAACATTTAGCTTTCTTGGTTTAACTACAGTTGAACAGACTGTTGGAACTTCGAGCACAATTAATGTAACACTTACTGAAGATGCTGCTGCATTAGCAGAAGTTGTTGTTACTGCTCAAGGTATCAAGCGCGAGAAAAAAGCACTTGGTTATGCAGTTGCAACAGTTGACGCCGCAGTTATTGAGTCAAAGCCGGAAGCTGATGTTTCTCGTCTTTTAGCCGGTAAAGTTTCAGGTGTTGAGGTTAATGCTGGGGGTGGATTCTTAGGATCTTCTGCCAATATTATCATTCGATCTAAAAACTCTATTTCTGGATCTAATCAACCACTTTACGTGATTGATGGTGCTCCAATTTCTGGAGGTCGATCCTTTGATATTGATCCAAACAACATCGCTTCGATTAACGTTTTGAAAGGTCTTGCGGCCTCAACGCTTTACGGTCAAGATGGACGTAACGGTGTTATCGTTATAGAAACTAAAACAGGTCAAGGCGGTAAAGCGACAGAGAAGAAATTTGAAATCACTGCGTCATCAACGACTTCATTTCTTGAAGTGGCTAACTTACCAGAATTTCAAAACAAATATGGTCAAGGTGCTGATAACACTATCAACACAACATACTTCGGTACTTGGGGTGCTGCTTTCGACGGACAAACTGTACCTCATCACTTGAGTATAGCAGCATACAATGCTTCTTTTCCACAATTTATAGGTGCAACAACCACATACAAAGCTTACGAAAATAACGTTAACGATTTCTTTGACATAGGACGTGGCCAAACAACTTCTGTTGTGATGAACAAAAACTTTGACAATGGAAATGGTGTTAGTTTCTCTCTTGGTCACACGGACCAAGTTGGTTATGTTCCAGAGAACGCCTTAAGACGTTTAAACTTAAATTTTGGTGGAAGAGCACAATTAAGCAACAAGCTGGATTTCAACACAAGCGTTGGTTACACTAACACTTACACGAGACGTCCAACGCGTGACTTTTTTACTTTGTTAACGTGGATTCCTCGTAACTTGGATATTCAAGGTTTACCTTTCGAAGATCCAAATGACAATTCAAATGTTTACTATCGTGTTACTGAAAACAACCCACGTTGGATGCAAAAGTACACTGGATTTAATTCAAATACTGACCGTTTATTCGTTAAATCTCAATTTAATTACGAGGTAAGCGACAAAATCAACGTATCTTATTTATATAGTTTAGACAGTTACAATGAATTAAACAAAAACTGGTATAATGGGCGTAACCCATACCAACCACTAGGATATCTTCAAACTTACTTTAACGACTTCAGAACAACCAACCACAGAGTATGGTTGACTGCAAGTGATTTGAAAGTTTCTGATGATCTAAACATGAACGTTGTTGTAGGTCTTGAAACTAAGAATGAAAACTTCAAGCAGGGTGGAATGATCAGTGAGGGTGAAGTAGTTTTTGATTTCCATAATCATTCTAACTACACTACTCATACGCCATACGATTACAAATCATTTACAAATACGATCGGTCTATACGGAGAATTACGTATGGATTACAAAGATCAAATGTATTTGACAATGGCTGGACGAAATGATTGGGGATCTACAGTTGAAGAAGCTAATAGAACTTTGTTTTATCCATCAGTTTCATTATCAATGATTCCAACGTCAATGTTTGAAGGGTTAAAAGAAACTTTCGTTGATTATTTAAAATTACGTGTTGGGTATGGTACTTCGGCAAACTTTCCGAGTGCTTACAGAACAAGACCAACGCTTAATGCAAATTCTCAAGCATGGATCAATTCATTCTCTAACAACACCTTGATTACAAATGGCGTTAATGGTTTCTTGCCGAACCCAGACATCAAGCCTGAGTTGTTAAGAGAAGTTGAATTTGGTATTGAGTCACGTATGTTTGATAATCTTGTAGATCTAGAAATGTCTGTTTACCGTCGTACGACAACTGACCAGATATTAAGTTCAAGCTTACCAACTTCAACCGGTTTCTCTTCTACCTTGATCAACGCTGGTCGCGTTGACACAGATGGTTTGGAAATTGGATTAACACTAAACCTGTTCCAGAATCCTGGAGATGGTTTCAACTGGAGTATGAACAATCAATTTACGGCATACGAAACTACTGTTATTGATTTACCAGTTGATCGTGTAAACATTTCTTCTGGTTTAAACTACGCTATCGAAGGTGAAGCCTATGGCGTGTTCTGGGGTACTTTCTATGCGAGAGATGACCAAAACAATTTGTTGATCAACCCAGAAACTGGTAAAGTGATTTTTAGTGATGATCTTGGTCTTGAAAACAAAATTGTTGGTGATCCAAACGAAGATTGGAGAATGTCTAACATCAATACTTTTAGCTACAAAAACTTAACTTTAACAATGCAGTGGGATTATATCCATGGTGGTGATATTTGGTCATCGACTGCTTCTAATTTGTTAAGACGTGGTGTAACTCGTGATACTGAAGATCGTGAAGGGTCTTACATTATTCCAGGTGTATTGGCAGATCCAAATACTGGTGATCCAATTCTTGATGATAACGGTGATAAAATTTCAAACTCTATTCAAATTGGTGCCAACGATCTATACTTCATCAACTTGATGGATGTAGACGAAGGTGTTGTTTATGATGCTACTGTTATTCGTTTGAGAGATATCTCACTAACCTATAACTTGCCAGAGAGCTTGTTAGAAAAGACACCTTTCGGAAGCGCATCATTTACATTCTCAGGAAACAACCTTTGGTTCGATGCACCAAACTTACCTGAGTATATGAATCTTGATCCAGAAGTACTTGGATCTGGTGCCAACGGACCAACGAATGGTAAGGGACTTGATTTCCAAAATGACCCTTCGTACAAGCAATACTCTTTAGGAGTTAAACTAACTTTCTAATATTATAACATCATGAAAAATAAATTCTTTTCAATAAACGGTATGTTACCTGTTCTAGCGATGTTGTTTGCTATAACCTATTCATGTGAAACCACTGATCTGGATGTAAACGACGATCCTAATGCACTAACGGTATCATCTGCCGATCCGAATTTTGTGTTAAATGGTATCCAACTGACTTTTGCTGTTCAGCATACTGGATTATCTGGTTTAACCAGTGATATGGTACGCCACGTCAATCAGTTTGGAACATATGCTTCGAACGCTGGTACTGGAGCCATGAACGGTGCGTGGTCAAACACATACAGTATCACAACTAATCTGGATCTCCTTAAAGAGATATCAGCTATTCGTAACCTACCTAACCACGTTGGTATAGGTCAAGTGTTGGAAGCTTTCGCTTATGTCAACCTTGTTGATATGATTGGAACAGCTGTGTATTCTGAAGCTGTAAATGGTGACTTCCCTATGCCAAATTTGGATGATGGTGAGTCTATTTACGATGCCATGTTCGACCAATTGGATGAGGCTATAGTAAATCTTAATGCTACAGGGAGTATTCAACCAGAAGATATCTTCTATGACGGAGACTTGTCAAAATGGGTAGATTTAGCTAATACATTAAAAATTAAAATGTATGTCAGTACTAAATTAACCAATATGTCTGGAGCTGCTGCTGCAGTTAATGCAATTGTTGGCACTGGTAACTTCATCTCAACTGAAGCTGGAGATTTCCAAGGTCAATATGGTGTAAGTCAAACCAATCCAGATACTCGTCATCCTTACTTTACAACAGACTACATTAACGCGGCCAATCAATACCAGAGCAACCAGTTCATGTATATGTTGAAAGATGAAAAAGGATTTGAAGATCCGAGATTACCATATTACATATACCGTCAAACTTTATTAAGCCCACTTGAAGTAGGCGCTAATTTAGGTATAGGCACTACATTGTTACCATGTAGTGGTAACGCTGCATATGACTATTGTTATGTTGGCGATGGCTATTGGGGACGTGATCATGCAGATGATGAAGGTATTCCGAATGATGGTGCATACCGCGCTGCATATGGTATCTACCCTGGAGGTGGCGCCTTTGATCAAGGTCTAGGAGGTACAACTACAACATCTACAAATTTAGGTGGTGCTGGTATCCACCCAATGCTTACTGCATCTTTCACTCACTTTATGTTAGCCGAAGCTGCTCTTCCTGCTCCTGCTGGTTTAGGTGTTGCGGCTAATCCTAGAACATTACTAGAAGCTGGTGTAAGATTATCAATGGAAAAAGTAGCAAACTTTAGCGGTATCGCTATGGATTCAGATAATGTTAATGACTATGTAAGTATCGTTATGAATAATTACGATGCTGCTGCGTCTGACCAAGAAAGACTAGAAGTGATTATGAAAGAGTACTATTTAGCACTTTATGGTAATGGACTTGAAGCATACAACAACTATCGCAGAACAGGATATCCTGATCTTCAAGGCGTTGTTATCTCGGGAACAACTTTCCCAAGAAGTTTCTACTTGCCATCATCTGAATTAAACTCAAATGATAATCCTGATTTAGTTCAGAAATCATTAACTGATCAAGTATTTTGGGACACTAACCCAGCTAACTTCATCGATTAAACATAACAACTATGAAAAAAATATTTTTTATTTTAACAATTGTTAGCTTAGGACTAACTTCATGTACAGACGAAAGTACATTTAGTAATCCTTCTCACCATCAACTTTCAAACGGATCTTTCCTTCGTTTTGCAGATGACGGTGTTGCAGCCAGCTATCCCGACCCACAAGACATCGTAATCTCTGAGAGTATTTACGATGCCAATGGTAACACTTCTTCTTACAGCTTGACTGTAACTGCTGTGTTATCTGGTTCTCTTGTTGTAGCAGAAGATTTCTTAACGATTACTTCTTTTCCAGCTACATTAAATTTGACAACTCAATCTCTTGGTGAGGCATTAGGTGTTGATCCTACTACCATTACATATGGGGATACTTTCAACTTCGTTGCTAAATCAATGAGAAATGATGGTACAATGTTCTACGGACAAGCACCTTCATTTGATGATTCAACCAACACAGTTGGGTTAGGTAACACTGAATCCAATCTTACAAACATCGCTGCGTATAAAAGTGCAATGAGTTTTGGGTTTATCGTGTCTTGCCCGTTTGTACAGGCAGAAATGTTAGGTACTTACGATGTCGTATTTGATGATGGTTTCGTTGGAGCTTCACAAGACTTCGTTTTCGATGTTGTTGCTGGTGCAAATGCTAATCAAGTCATCATGCTAGATCCTTACGGCTCTTTCTACTCGCCTCTTGATATCGTTGTTGATGTTGATGATTTTGGAATTGCCACTGTTGACAGACAAGCAGCTTTCGGAACTGATGAGGTATGCTGTGCAGGTTATTCTTTAACGTATGTTGAAACTTATACAACCTCATTAGCGCTTTCATGTATTGGATATATCGATTTGAAATTATCTACTGGATTAGGAATTCCTCCATCAACCAGCGGATACACATTCGGTGATACACGATTCATTGCTCAGAAACAATAAAAACTAAAAAGAAGATGAAAAATTTAAATTTATTATTCTTATTAATTCCTGCAATGTTTTTGACATCGTGCGGGGAAGATGATTACTCTGAAGCTTATGTGGACACTGAGGCAAAAACCAATTTGGTTGCTACCTTAGAGGTAAACAGAACAAAAGCTGCAGCAGGAACTCAGATAGATGCTATGGTTACATTACCTCAAGCATTTGATGTGGCCTCTACTGTAACCGTTCGTGCTATTAATTCTAATAGCGGAGATTATACAGTTGGAACCGTATCTTTTGAAGCAGGTCAAACAATGGCCTCTGGTGCTATTATTATGCCCGCTAATATTGCAAGTCCTGGTACGTTTTACGGAACAGATGCTTCTGCGAATATTATGGTTACAGGTGTTGCTTTAGCTGAAGGTAACGACCCATTCACTTTAACTTCTAATGCCATTTCATTGACATTAATCGATTCAAATAGCTGGAATGGTAATGCTGATCAAGTACTTAAAGTTGCTTTAGATTGGAGTGGACCATATGGCGATAATGATATCGACTTATACATCCTTGATCTAGATTTCAATACTTATGAAGATTCAGCAAGTGGAAGCAGATTTGAAGGCGACTGGTTCAACAATCCTGCTAATGAAAACCACCCTGATGGTGACTATCTTTTACTTATCGATATCTGGTCAGCGGCAGGTGTTGTAGATTACAATTTACAGTTGACACATCCGAGTGGAACTGTAGATATGTATGAAGGTGATTTAGTTGCGGAGGATGGATACATTATTCCGGTTGGTTTCACAAAAACCACTGTTGATGGTGTATCTTCTTATGTAACATACGCATTCTAAGATCAAATATTTGATTTTGAAAAACACCTCCTTTTGGAGGTGTTTTTTTTTTACATTTATCCAATGGAAAACGATGCAATTATTTATGGTATTCATGCCATAGAACAAGCCCTAATGACGAATACATCAATTGGTAAAATATTTGTACAAAAAGGACTATCTGGACCTACTTTCAAAACGCTAGAGTCTAAAATACGTCAAGCGCAAATACCAACATCTTATGTTCCTGTTGAAAAGCTCAACAGACTAACAAAAGGTAACCATCAAGGTGTGGTAGCTCAGATCTCCCCAGTGGCATTTGTAAATTTCGAGATCATGATTACCGAGGCACAGGAAAAACAAGAGGCACCCTTGTTCGTCATTTTAGATCAAGTTAGTGACGTGCGAAACGTTGGCGCGATTCTCAGAACGGCCTCTTGCACAAATGTAAGTGGTGTTATCATTCCAAAAACAGGAAGTGCTCCTCTCAATGAGGATACAGTAAAAACCAGTGCTGGAGGAATTTTCGAGGTGCCTATAGCGAAAGTGGATCATATCAAAGATGCTATTTATTATTTACAAGCGTCAGAGATACAAGTAGTAGCCATAACGGAAAAAGCTGAAGAATCATTTTATCAAGCCGATTTTACCAAAGCTACCGCTATCATCATGGGATCAGAAGGCAAAGGCATCATGGATAGCGTACTAAATTTATCAGATATGCGTGTAAAAATCCCTATGTCAGGTAATGTAGGATCACTCAATGTATCGGTTGCCTGCAGCGTATGTCTCTACGAAACCATCCGTCAACGCAGATAATCAATTATGTCGAGCCCATTAGCAGAACGCCTTCGCCCTACTTCCCTAGATGACTTCATTGGTCAAGAGCACCTTGTCGGGGCAAAGGGTGTACTCCGAGCAGCTATTAAGTCAGGCCATTTGCCCTCACTTATTTTTTGGGGACCGCCTGGAACAGGAAAAACCACCTTGGCTCAAATTATTGCTTCTCATTCGGATCGGCCGTTTTACCAGTTAAGTGCCATCAATGCAGGTGTAAAAGACATCAGAGAGGTCATTGATAAAGCCAAAAAAGGTGATGGTTTATTTACAACCAAAAATCCAATACTGTTTATTGATGAGATTCATCGCTTTAGCAAATCACAGCAAGACGCCTTGCTGCAGGCCGTGGAAAAAGGATGGATAACCTTGATTGGGGCTACAACCGAAAACCCAAGTTTTGAAGTCATCTCAGCCTTATTGTCACGCTGTCAAGTATATATATTAAAAGCTTTTGATAAAAACGATCTCGAAGCACTACTCCGCCGAGCCATCAGCATCGATATCGCATTAAAGACCAAGCAGATCAACCTTAAAGAAACTGAAGCACTCCTCCAATTTTCAGGAGGCGATGCTCGGAAATTGCTTAATACTTTGGAATTAGTGTGTAACCATCTTGAGTCGTCTCAAGGTATAATTACTAACGAACTGGTGCAGTCGTTCATTCAAAAGAATCTCATTCAATTTGATAAATCTGGCGAAGAGCATTATAATGTCATATCTGCAATGATCAAATCCATTAGAGGGAGCGATCCCAACGCAGCAGTTTATTGGCTCGCACGCTTGATTGAAGGCGGTGAAGACATTAAATTTATTGCCCGCCGTTTGATTATTCTCGCCAGCGAAGATATTGGCAATGCTAATCCCACAGCACTCATCTTAGCAAACAATACATTTCAGTCAGTCGTATCGGTGGGATTGCCAGAGTCTAGAATTATCTTAAGCCAGTGTGTGACTTATTTGGCGAGTAGCCCAAAAAGCAACGCTGCTTATGTGGCAATTAGTGAAGCCCAAAAGTTGGTTCAAGAAACTGGAACGCTACCAGTGCCATTGTCATTAAGAAATGCTCCAACAAAACTCATGAAATCTTTGGGCTATGGTGCGGCATATCCTTATGCGCACAATTTTGAAGGTAATTTTGAGGCCCATGAATTTCTTCCTAATGAAGTCTCCGGTACTAAACTATACGATCCTGGTAATAATAGTAGGGAAAACCAAATCAGGACTTATTTAAAGTCACTTTGGGGTGACAAATATAAGTATTGATTATAGGTAGTTTTTGATGGCGTTTAGGTTTTCTATCACTTTTATATGAGGTTTTAACTCTTCTTTGTGATAGTTGAAACAAAGTGCTTCCATCCCAATGGATAATGCCCCCAATATGTCGGCTTCATAATTGTCACCTATCATCACACTATTTTTGGGCGTTGCATTGGCCAAATCTAAGGCAAAATAAAAAATCTTAGGATCTGGTTTCTTAACACCGACCATCTCAGAATTGGTTACTGTTTTGAAAAAGTGAGAAATGTTTGAATGGTCCATTTTCCCTTGTTGAACTTCTTCAAAACCATTAGTGATAATATGCAAGTCATACTTACCATATAAATATTCCAATATTTCAATGGTTCCATCAAAAAGATGGGTAAATGAGGTCAAATACTTGATATAATCATCCGAAATACCAAAAATATCTTGATCGCTAATATCAAATTTCAAAATATCAAAAACATCTTTCAGACGACGGTAGCGTAAATCATCTTTGTGAATTTTAGCCTCTCGATATAACTTCCAGTACTTCAAATTTACGGGCTCATAAACTGCTAAAAATTCATTCAAAGTCAAATTGATGTTACGACTTGAAAATATCTTTTCAAAGGTCAAAGCAGAGTTGCGATCAAAGTCCCAAAGGGTATGATCTAAATCAAAAAAAACATGTGTAATCTGATCTTTATTCATATTGATTTTTCGCTGGCAGGTCAAGTTCAGAATTTAAAAATTCGGTGAATAGGGTTCGGAAACCATACCAAGTATTACTTTTTCCAAAAGTATAGTTGTGAAATAAAAAGGTTAAAGTACCGTTTACTTTTTTGACCGTATCAATCAATACAGACATTTGTTGCTGTTTATCCAAAAGTGATTTATATTGAAATAAACAAGCATCCATGACTTGAAAAGGATGCAACTCAAGTGGCGTTTGAATTTCAAAATCCATATCATAAAACAAAAATGGCGTACAGGTTCCTGCTCGAAAACCAATAGTATCGTGATAGCCCATACTAAAATCGCGATGTATCTCCAGTTCGACAAGATTCCGATAACTTTCCGGTAAATTTAATTTATTGTGGGAATTTCTAGATCCTACTAAAGGGCGATTAATTATATTCTCTAAACGATCTTTGTCGCGTTTCATAGCAGTTAAACTAGATAAGTTTAAAAATGAATTTTTAATGCCGACTAGACTGTAATCGGATATAGATTTGATTAAAGAAACAAAGCCCTTTTTATTCAGATTCAAGTTATTGTCATAGGTAGAATACTTTCCGACTAAAAAGGTATAAATGAATCGTCGTTTGAATTGTTTTTGCTTGTTTATCAAATACTTATATGAATCAAACGGATCCTTTCTGAAATTGAGGAGCACCAAAAATTGATCGTACAAAGCTCGAAATCTAAATTGAATTAAATTAGTCAGAAGACTATTTATTGATCTCATAAATCCTTTATGTTTATACTGATAAGCCAACGGAACGTCAATGATTGGCTGAACTTGATAAACGCGATCAGGAAACTCCAACTCTGGAAATCTACTTTGCAAAGCATCTTTCAGTTTGTAAGCCCAAATATCGACCACAGGCTGGCGCAAGAAATGGTGTTTAAATGCCAAACTACTTCGATAAGAAAAACGACCATAGCCATCTGGAACGTGTGGCAAATATTCTTCGTAGCGACTCAACAGATAAAACGAGGCCGCGAAAATATCATAGGGCAAACCACTGACCTCTCCTCTAGAAAAAAAACCAACAGTATCGTCCCAATCCTGTATATGAATTTCAACATCAGAAATGCCTTGTTCAAAAAGAAGGCGGTGACAATGAATAAAAAATTCGTTAGAAAGGGGCTTATGAGTGTAGGACAATTTTGGGCCTTCATGCATCAAAAATAAATCAGCATCATCAGTGTAATTGACTTGTAAACCCAAAATACGTTTAATCAAATGACCAAAAGAAAACTTTAGTCGAGGTGAAATACGATGTGAATAGACCAGCAGCATGGATCAAAGTTAAAAAACGTAACCGAAGTCATCGCTTTAAAATTGTAATAATTGATAATCACATCAGGCCTTGATCTGCAAAACTGAAATAATCATTTTGAGCCACAATAATATGATCTAACACATTCATATCCAACTGATTTGCTGCTAACTGTATTTTTTTTGTCAAATCTATGTCGGATTGACTTGGTGACTTTTGCCCCGAGGGGTGATTATGCACTAACATTAAATTCAGCGCGCCTTTTTCTAATGCCGTTTTGAGCAATAACCGGGTATCGACCACCGTACCTATCATACCTCCTTGGCTGTGTCGCTCTTTAAATAGCACTTTATTAGCACGATTCAAATAGAGAACCCAAAACTCTTCATGATTTAGTGGTGTTAAAGATGCTCTCATGAGTTCAAAAACATCATAGCTACAAGTTATTTTTGACCGTCTGTTAGATGGCATTTTTTGCACACGTCGGCCTAATTCAAGTGCTGCGCAAATGGCCACTGCTTTTGCTGCGCCAACACCGTTATAGGACATCAGTTGATCAACTGAAAGTTTCTCTAGTTTAGTCAAATCGTCAGATAAGTCTGAACGGATCGTTTTACATATATCTAGAGCGCTTTGGTCGGGCGTTCCTGTTCTTACTAATATGGTCAATAATTCTGCATTGCTCAAGTGACGGGAGCCATGTTGAATAAGTTTTTCTCGAGGTTGATCATCCTCTGACCATTCCTTAATAGATAATTTGTGATTTGATTTGGGCATCCACAAAGCTAAAAAAAATGTAATTTGCAGCATCAAAAACTATAATGAATAGTATTTTCGAACAGTATACTGTCCAAGACTTACTCCGAAGAATTGGTAAATTGACCGCTGATCATCAACCTCAATGGGGTATGATGAGGGTCGATCAAATGCTAAAGCATTGTCAGCAACCATTTTTATATGAATCTAAAACGATTCGAAAAAAAAATTTAAAAACGAGAATCATTCTATGGTTCTTTAAGCCAATGATGTCTAACAAAAAACCTTTTAAGAAATTCCTTCCTGCACCAAAAGCTTATAGGGTTGATCAAACTAACGGCTTCACTTTAGAGCGCAACAAATTAATTGATCTTATAGATACATTTAGCAAAAAAACCGATGACTTTCCACTTCATGCTGTTTTTGGTAAATTAACTAAGACAGAGATGGGTATCGGTATGTACAAACATTTAGATCACCACTTGCGCCAATTCGGAGTTTAGTTTAAATAATTTTTTTCAGAGCCGATAAGTCAAGTCCACCATAATTCCCGGAACTCATCATGAGCAAGGCTAATGGTTTTTGAGTGAGATTATTAAAATAATTGGACAAAGCGTCAGGGTTGGTAAAAATGATCAAATCATCACGCTGAAAAGCTTTAGCGATCTGCATTTTGTTTAAAGGGTCAAGGCCTTTTAAGGCAACAGCATTAGGGGTATAAAATACAACTGCTTGATCTGCACTATCCAACGAGCCTCTGTATTCATTAATGAAATTAGGATTCAAACTGCTGAATGTGTGCAATTCCAAGCATGTTATAAAATGATGATCAGGAAACTGATTGCGAACCGCTATGGTAGTTGCTGTGACCTTGCTTGGAGCATGTGCAAAATCTTTAAAAATTACTCCATTGGTGGTGAAAGCCAATCGTTCTAACCGTTTACTCGCACCTTTAAAACTGGATACAGCTTCATAAAAATCATCTTCATCAACACCCATTTGTTGGCAAATCCATTTTGCACCTGCTAAATTGCTCAAATTATGAGCTCCAAACAATTCAATAGGCATTAGTCCTTCAGAGGTTTCCAAAAAAGTTTGTCCATTTTCAATAGTATATGAACTTGTCCTATAAGGTAATTTCCTGATAGGATTTTCAGATTGCTCCACCAAAGTACTTAAAACCTCATCTTCAGAATTATAGATCAAACTGCCCCCAGCTACGATTGTATCAATAAATATCTTAAACTGTTCTAAATAAGATTCAAAAGTGGGAAATACATTAATATGATCCCAAGCAATGCCGCTAATTAAGGCGACATTAGGTCTATACCAGTGAAATTTCGGTCTGTGGTCGATGGGTGAACTTAGATATTCATCTCCTTCCAGTAAAATAAAATCATTGTGATCAGAAAGTTGCACCATGACGTCAAAACCATCTAACTGAGCGCCAACCATAAAATCAATTTCTTTGTTGTGAAAATGAAGGACATGTAAAATCATCGCTGTGATCGTCGTTTTGCCATGACTACCCCCTATTACTACCCGAGTTTTGTTTTTAGATTGATGGTATATATATTCTGGGTAGGAATAAATAGTCAAACCCAAATCTTGGGCTGTCAGAAGTTCTGGGTTTTCAGGTTTTGCATGCATCCCCAGAATAATAGCATCAATACTTGAATCTAATTTGTCTGGAAACCAACCCGTCTTTTTTGGTAACAAACCATACTGGGCCAATCTAGATTTAGATGGCTCAAAAATAGCATCATCACTTCCACTAACTTCATCACCTTTTAGGTGCAAAGCAATAGCTAAATTGTGCATGGCCGATCCTCCGATAGCAATAAAATGCACCTTCATTTCGAGTATATTTTTTGTTTCAAAGACAAGGCTTCATCCCAATTGGGCTCGTTTGTTAAAGCTAAATTAACATATGTTTTTGCTTGGTCAAAGTCCTCAATTTGATATGATAGATGTGCTATCAGTAAGTAGGCCTCTTCAATGGTGGATTGGTCAATCGCACTATATTCCTTACAAAATCGTTTTAAAAATAAAATGCCTTTTGATTGTTGGGATAAATTTTGATATGCAGCTTTGCCATAGGCAAAGTGAACCGCATTGGCATGCATGCAATTTGATCCCGAACACCAATCCGTGGATAAACTCAATACAATTTGATTTGCCTGTTCTCTGAGAATCTTGTCATCATAGTAATCATAAATCTTTGACCGGGCCAATGCTCCGATAGCAGGATCAATGGCTACTATTTTTTCAGCAAACGTTAATGCAGCAGATTTACCTCCACCCAGAATACCAGGTAATTGAGTATACAATTCAGTCTGGGCCCATATAACTTCAAGATAATTCGGTTGTAACTCAAGGGCTTTTAACAATGCTTCTTTTGCATCATCCACCAGTCCCATAGCTTTAAAAACATTTGCGTTTTGAGCTATTTTTCCAATAACCCCGCCAAGCTTGTAATAATATCTAGCTGTTTTTGGGTCACTTACAATTAAGGCTTTATAGTTTTTTGAAGCCAACTCCCATTCGCCGTTACGACACTGCGCATCAGCTTTTGCTTCCAACTTTAATAGATCTGACGACTGACCTAGCATAAGTATGGGAAAAAGGAAAACAGTAGCTACTATGCAGATTAGTCTTGTAAAGCCAACCATAATTTATCTTTTAATTCCATCAATCCCTGTTGTGCAATAGCAGAAATCAGCATAAAAGGAACCGGTAATTCTTCTTTTAATTGAGCCGTGAGTTCGTCACGCAACTCTTCGTCGAGAAGGTCGCATTTTGAAATCGCTACAAATCTCTGTTTATCTAGCATTTCAGGGTTATATCGACGTAATTCATCTAAAAGGACGTCATAAGATTCACGAATATCTTTACTATCAGATGGGATCATAAATAAAAGAACCGCATTGCGCTCAATGTGACGTAAAAAATAATGTCCTAAACCACGGCCTTCTGCAGCACCTTCTATTATTCCTGGGATATCGGCCATTACAAAAGATTGGTAATCACGATAGGCCACAATACCCAAATTGGGTTTGAGAGTGGTAAACTCGTAATCCGCAATTTTTGGTTTAGCGGCTGTAATAGCAGCTAGCAAGGTCGATTTACCAGCATTGGGAAAACCAACCAATCCTACATCGGCAAGGATTTTAAGTTCTAGGATGACCGTTTTTTCCTCTAATGGAATACCAGGTTGTGCATAACGCGGTGTTTGATTTGTAGGTGACCTAAAGTGCCAATTACCCAAACCACCTTTCCCTCCTTCACATAAGATCACGGCTTCACCATCATCGGTCAATTCAAATAAGATGTCTTTAGTTTCAAAATCACGAATTACTGTCCCCAATGGCACATCGATATATAGATCTTCACCATCAGCCCCAGTGCTTCGGTTTTTACTTCCATGTCCACCATGACCCGCTCTAAAATGTTGTTTAAATTTCAGATGAAACAAGGTCCAAAGATTTGACGAACCTCTAACATAAATATGACCTCCACGTCCGCCATCACCGCCGTCAGGGCCTCCTTTAGTAATAAATTTTTCACGATGTAGATGCACCGAGCCCTTGCCTCCATTTCCTGAAGTACAATAAATTTTAATATAGTCGACAAAATTTCCCTCGGTCATGAATCTAGTTTAGAAACTGTTAATCAGTTCTTGCAAGCGTTCAGTAATCTCATTAATACTGCCGACGCCATTAACACCAAAGTATTTATTTTGAGACTCGTAGTAGGATTTCAAAATTGCTGTATTGGTATAATAGGCTTTTATCCGATTTTGAATAATTTCAGTATTCGCATCATCAGGCCGTCCGCTCGTTTTGCCACGCTCCAATAATCGCTCCACAAGCAATTGATCAGGGACTTCTAAAGCTACCATTGCCGTAATGTTTGTTTGGTAGTTGTCTAGCAAAACATCTAAGGCCTCGGCTTGTGCAACTGTTCTTGGAAAACCATCAAATAGAAATCCATTAGCATCATGGTTTTTATCCACCTCAGCACTCAACATATCTATAGTGACTTGATCTGGAACAAGGTTACCTTCATCCATGAAGGATTGAGCCAATTTCCCTAAGGCTGTCTCGTTTTTAATGTTACTTCTAAAGACATCACCGGTTGAAATATGCACCAAACCGAATCGTTCTTTTAAAAAACTAGCTTGGGTACCCTTGCCGGCCCCAGGAGGGCCAAAAAGCACAATGATGGTCATTTGAATAGGCATGAGAATACAATTAAGTGAACAAAGATAATGAAATCCACGGCACGAGGACGTCGCTAAATAAATGACTTCAATTATCCTCTCACTTAGACAATTTAATCGGCTTCAGGCAAAATTGAATCTGAGGTTATTTTTTGAAGACATCAAAATTAGGGGCAATTCATCAATAAACCGTATTTTTGCAATCTCATGCCATCATTAATATGGAATATTACTCATCTTCTTTCACTTTAGGCATACTGGGCGGTGGTCAGTTGGGTAAAATGTTGCTCACCGAAACGCGAAAAATGGACATCGCTACAAAAGTCCTCGACCCAAGTAGCGAAGCCCCCTCAAGATTGGCATGCAACTATTTTGTTCAAGGCGATTTGATGGATTTTGATACAGTAGTAAACTTTGGTCAAGATGTAGATGTTCTCACCATAGAAATTGAAAACGTCAATGCCGATGCCCTTCAAGTTCTTGAAAAACGGGGAGTTAAAGTGTATCCGTCGTCTGAAACTTTAAGAACCATTCAAAATAAAGCTACCCAAAAATTATTTTACGTCGACAATAACCTACCCACTGCACCTTTTCAACGTTTTGCTTATAAAGACGAAATGCTTCATGCTATCGACAATGAGGCTCTTGATTTTCCATTTGTATGGAAAAGTGCTCAATTTGGTTACGATGGCAATGGTGTTAAAATGATCAAAAATCGTAGTGATATTGACAATTTACCAAACAATTCTTGTATCGCTGAGACGGTCATTGATTTCGAAATGGAATTGGCCGTAACCGTAGCCCGTCGTCCATCTGGCGAAATGAAATTGTATCCAGTCGTGGAAATGGATTTTCATCCAGAGGCAAATCAAGTGACTTTTGTTATTTGTCCTGCACGTATCTCTAATGATATTGCAAAAAAAGCTGAATTGATCGCCTTAAAAGTAGCTGCCGCATTTGAACATGTTGGTTTATTAGCTGTTGAAATGTTTTTGACCAAAGAGGGTGATATTTTGGTGAATGAAGTAGCGCCACGCACTCACAATTCGGGTCACCATACCATTGAATCGTCTTATACCTCTCAATTTGAGCAGCATTTAAGAACTGTTCTTGATTTACCATTAGGGAGCACCAATTCTAAAGCCGCAGGCGTAATGGTCAATTTGGTGGGTGCCGAAGGATTTACGGGACCAGTATATTATGAAAATATTGAAAAAGCCCTAGCTCAAAATGGTGTGTCGGTTCATATCTACGGTAAAGCCGAAACTCGGCCGTTTAGGAAAATGGGACATTGTACGGTAGTTGCTCCAACCGTTGACGAAGCGCTCCAAATAGCGAAAAATATTAAAGACCAGTTAATCGTAAAAACAAAATAAGATATGGCTCTAGTAGGAATCATTATGGGGAGCGACAGCGATTTGCCAATCATGCAAGAGGCAATTGACATCCTCAATGGATTTGATATTGAAATCGAAGTGGATATCGTCTCAGCACACCGCACACCCGAAAAATTAATGGACTACGGTAAAAATGCCCACACTCGGGGGCTTCAGGTTATTATCGCTGGTGCTGGTGGCGCAGCCCATTTGCCAGGTATGATCGCCGCTTTATCACCCCTACCAGTGATTGGAGTGCCAATCAAATCTAGAAATTCTATTGACGGATGGGATTCTGTGTTATCCATTTTACAAATGCCAGGTGGTGTGCCAGTGGCAACTGTTGCCTTAAATGGGGCTAAAAATGCGGGAATCCTTGCTGCTCAAATCATCGGAACTTCGGACAAATGCACTTTAGATAAAATCTTAACCTACAAAGAAGGTCTCAGAACCATAGTAGAAAAAGCCTCGTCAAAGTTGACCTCCAAAAAATAAGAACGCCTAAAATGGACATACTGTTACAAGATTTTCAAACGCCGTTTGACACCGTTCCTTTTTCTAACATTGATACCACCCAATTCACAGCAGCTGTCAAAATTGCTTTAGAGAGCGCTCAGGATGATATTGATGCTATTACTAATAATAATGAGTCCGCAACCTTCGATAATACAATCGCAGCTTTGGATTATTCTGGGCAAAAACTCGGTCGGGTCAGTCGTATATTCTTTAATCTGAACTCGGCAGAAACAAACGACAATCTTCAATCCCAAGCAGCTGAAATTGGACCAATTTTAACAGCATTTCAAAATGATATCATTATGAATTCTGGTTTATTCGCAAGAATTAAACGGGTTTATAACAATCGTGACCAGCAAGAATATTCTTCAGAAGAACGTATTCTTTTAGAAAAAACTTACAAGAGATTTGTCAGAAATGGCGCTTTATTAAATAATGTTCAACAAGCTCAGTTGCGGGCCATTGACAATCAATTGAGCCAGTCTGCTATTGAATTTGGGCGACGGGTATTGGCCGATACGAACGCATTCGAGATGCACTTAACCAACGAGTCTGATGTTCAAGGCTTGCCTGAGCGAGAAAAGCAAATCGCCTCATTCAAAGCTGAAAAAGCAGGAAAAACTGGATGGCTTATCACCTTAGATTATCCAAGTTACCGAGCCTTTATGACTTATGCCACTAACAGATCATTACGTGAAAAACTTTACAAAGCGTTTGGTGCTCAGGGTGCTCAAGCCAACGAAAACAATACAGAAGAACTAGTTTTAAAAATATCTAAGCTAAGGTTAGAGCGTTCAAAATTATTGGGCTACGACAGTTATGCACATTTTGTTTTGGAAAACCGAATGGCAGAAACTCCAGAGAACGTGATGGATTTTCTAGAGAACCTTAAAGCCTATGCGAAGCCGGCAGCGATTAGAGAGTTTGATCAATTGCATGCCTTTACTCAATCAATTGGGGGTCCTGAAATATTGCAATCTTGGGATTTTAGCTTTTATGCTGAAAAACTTAAACAGAAACTTTTTGATTTTGATAGCGAAGCGCTCAAACCTTATTTTCCTATTGAGCAAGTTGTCGATGGAGTGTTTGAAATCATTCAAAGGTTGTATGATTTACGCTTTGAGCGAAATGAAAACATTGATGTCTATCATAAAGAAGTCAAAGCCTATGAGGTAAGAGATGGTAAAGGTGAATTGACCGCCATTCTTTACACTGACTTTTTTCCACGACCTGGTAAACGCGCTGGAGCATGGGCAACATCATACAAAACTCAATATCGACAAAATGGCATCAATGAGCGACCTCATGCCTCTGTCGTATGTAATTTCAGTGAACCATCGGGAGAGCAAACTTCTTTATTGAGTTTTCGAGAAGTTTCCACACTGTTCCATGAGTTTGGTCATGCCTTGCACAATATTTTGGCTCAAACCACCTTCCCTGGGTTATCTGGTACTAGTGTTGCTTGGGATTTTGTTGAATTACCAAGTCAAATTTTTGAAAATTGGTGCTACGAACCCGAAGCACTTGCCATTTTTGCTAAACACTATCAAACTGGAGAAGATATTCCTTTGGAGATCGTTGAAAAAATAAAAGCCAGCGGGAATTTTCTAGAAGGTATTCAATTTTTAAGACAATTAAGTTTGGCCAAATTGGATTTGAGTTGGCACAATAAAACTGCTGACAAAATAAAATCTGTCAAAGACCACGAAACTGAAGTTATTAAGGATATGACTCTTTTTCCGAAAGTCAATTCTGTTTGTACAAGCACAGGATTTTCACATATCTTCCAGGGCGGCTATGCTGCAGGTTACTACAGTTATAAATGGGCTGAAGTTTTGGACGCAGATGCATACGACTATTTTAAATCGAAAGGGATTTTTAATCCGGAGGTTGCACTTAAATTCAAAACACTTTTAAGCTTGGGTGGCACCGAAAAACCAGCAGTGCTTTATAAAAATTTTAGAGGCAGATCTCCAAAAACTGAACCACTCTTAAAGCGCGCAGGATTAATCTAACCTGCTTAATAATAAAGAACTCAACCAAATTAATGGAATTCCCTCTACCCAAAAAGCCGTGAAGTAAAACGGTCGTTTCGCATTGCTCAAAAGGATTGAAAGCGTCAATAATAAACAAGCGATCAACATTGGAATAATGTCAATGTCAATATAAAATGTTAAAAACACCACGATCATTGTTCCAAAAACACCAACAATTTTTGTTCCAATCAATCCTAAAATTTGAGGAATAGTCGCTAATCGAATTTGATCATAAATAGTATCACGAATATCAAAAGGCAGCACCAAAGCCATTATAAAAATGTAGCGTTGCGTTAAATAAATCCATCCGAATTGATCAAATGAAATTTGAATATCAATAAATGGTATAAGGACGGTCATGCTTGTCCAAACTGCAGCGATGATAAAAATTTTCAATCCCGAAACTTCTCTCAAGTTTTGGTCATGAATCACAAGATTTTTCAAACCTAGAGGCCTGGCATATAAAAAAGTAACTAAGCTCGACATCAATAAAACAATCACGACAGGCCACTTTAAACTGACAAGTAAAATGAGTATTCCCAAAATTGAAACTATAGAAAGCCATAAAATTCGCTTTATTTGAGGTGTGATATTTCGGTGATGAGTGCTGGCAAGACCAAAATATTTTATAAAATTATACCCTGCAATTGTTGCACAAAATACAATACCTATCACTTTAAAATTGGGTAAAACACCTACTTCTAAGTAAGTCAACCAAGTTAACGCCGCAGCCGAAAATGCCACGTGGACACTACCATTGATATACAGTTGGAAAAATTGTTTCAAACCACCCATTAAACAAAAGTAACTAAACTGTGAATAAGCTAGTCAAATGGTTAAAAACTTTCACTTAATGGTAACTCAAAGGAAATTGAGATTAAGTATTTTTGCTCAATATATTGCTTCAGCTTATGAGAACAGATATGTTTGAATTACGTCATATTGGACCACGCGAGTCGGATGTTCAAAATATGCTTAAAACAGTTAATGCAAGTTCCTTAAATGAATTGGTCGACCAGACTGTTCCATCAAATATCAAACTAAAAAAACCGTTCGATTTAGACGAGCCAATAAGCGAGTACGAATTTCTTGAACACATTCAGGCATTAGGAGAACAAAATAAAATTTTCAAATCCTATATTGGGTTAGGTTATCATCCCTCAATTTTGCCGTCAGTCATCAAAAGGAATATTCTTGAAAATCCAGGCTGGTATACGGCATACACACCTTATCAAGCCGAAATTGCTCAAGGACGTTTAGAAGCTCTATTAAATTACCAAACGATGGTCATTAATTTGACGGGTATGGAAATCGCAAACGCTTCGCTATTGGATGAAAGTACCGCAGCTGCTGAAGCCATGACGCTTTTGTTTGCCGTTCGTGAACGGGATCAAAAAAAGAATGATGTCGTTCGTTTTTTCGTGGCTGATGACGTTTTACCACAAACCTTAGCATTACTTCAAACGCGAGCCATTCCACTTGGTATCACATTAGAGGTTGGCGCAGTAGATACATTCGAAGTCTCGGATTCCTATTTTGGAGCTTTGCTGCAATACCCTGGAGCTTATGGAAACATTTGTGACATCGCTGATGTGATCGCACAGGCAGAAACTAAAAACATCAAAGTTGCGGTAGCAGCAGATATTTTAAGCCTTATTCATCTCGAAGCCCCAGGTGCTTTTGGGGCGCATGTCGTTGTTGGAACGACACAGAGATTTGGCATTCCAATGGGATACGGCGGTCCTCATGCTGCATTTTTTGCCACCAAAGAAGCTTACAAACGCAATTTACCCGGACGTATTATTGGCGTGACTAAAGATACCGATGGCAAGCGTGCCTTACGTATGGCACTTCAAACAAGAGAGCAACATATCAAAAGAGACAAAGCAACATCAAATATTTGTACGGCTCAAGTTCTTTTGGCTGTTATGGCCGGCATGTACGCGGTTTATCACGGTCCAACTGGCTTAAAGTATATCGCTCAAAAAGTACATCGCAGTGCTAAAACTTTAGCAGATACTTTAGCTACAATTGGACTAAAAAATCAAAATGATTATTATTTTGACACATTAAAATTCAACGTGGACACTACCGTTTTAAGACCACTGGCCGAATCAAATGGGATCAATTTATTTTATCAAAACGACACTACAGTTTGTGTTTCGTTAAACGAAACAACATCTTTAGCCGACTTAAACGATTTAGCCTCTTTATTTGCTCAAACAGTTGGAAATACAGTGCCAGTCATTGAAAAATTATGTGATGATGATGCTCCTGTGGGCGACCTTCGACGTCAAACACCGATATTAGAATTGGAAGTCTTCAGCACTTATCATTCTGAAACCCAATTGATGCGATACATCAAACAATTAGAGCGCAAGGATTTGGCATTGAATCACTCCATGATTCCTTTAGGTTCTTGCACGATGAAATTAAATGCTGCCTCAGAGATGCTTCCACTTAGCTGGGCGTCATGGGGTAACTTGCATCCTTTTGCACCTATTGACCAGTCTTTGGGTTATCAAACAGTTTTGAAGAAATTGACTGAAGATTTAACAGAAATAACTGGTTTTGCAGGCACCTCTCTCCAGCCTAATTCTGGTGCTCAAGGCGAGTTTGCAGGTCTTATGGTTATTCGTGCTTACCATGAGTCTCGTGGCGATAGCCATCGAAATATCTGTTTAATTCCGTCATCTGCGCATGGCACCAACCCTGCAAGTGCAGTTATGGCTGGAATGACCGTCGTGGTAACAAAAGCTGACGAGCGTGGTAATATTGATCTAATCGATCTTAAAGAAAAAGCCGAAACACATAAGGACAATTTAGCCGCATTAATGGTTACCTATCCATCTACGCACGGTGTTTACGAATCGGCCATTCAAGAAATCACATCGATGATACATCAATTTGGCGGACAAGTTTATATGGATGGTGCAAACATGAATGCTCAGGTTGGCTTGACAAATCCAGGTATAATAGGAGCCGACGTCTGCCATCTAAACTTGCATAAAACTTTCGCCATTCCACATGGAGGAGGCGGTCCTGGTGTTGGACCCATTTGTGTAGCGGAGCAATTGGTTCCATTTTTACCGGGAAATCCGTTAATCAAAGTTGGAGGTGAACAAGCCATTACACCAATTTCTGCAGCACCATACGGCTCAGCATTAGCGTGTTTGATTTCCTATGGTTATATTAAAATGCTTGGTGCAGAAGGTCTGACTAATGCTACTAAAATAGCCATTCTCAATGCCAATTACATCAAAGAACGACTTTATGGACATTACGACGTTTTATACGTAGGTGAACACGGTCGTGCCGCTCACGAAATGATTATTGACTGTCGACCTTTCAAAATAAATGGTATTGAAGTTACGGATATTGCTAAGAGGTTAATGGACTACGGATTTCATGCACCAACAGTATCTTTTCCTGTGGCTGGAACAATGATGATCGAACCTACTGAAAGCGAAGACAAAGCTGAACTCGACCGATTTTGCGATGCTATGATCTCTATCAAAAATGAAATCGATCAATGCCATCAAGACGATGATAACAACGTTTTAAAAAATGCACCTCATACCATGGCCATGGTCACTTCAGACACCTGGAATTTTCCGTATTCAAGAGATAAAGCTGCTTTTCCACTGGACTATGTCAGTAAAAATAAATTTTGGCCTTCAGTGCGCCGGGTTGACGATGCTTATGGCGATAGAAATCTAATTTGCAGCTGTGACCCAATTGAATCTTATATGGAGTCTTGAATGATTGTAAAAGAAGTACGTTAAATTTTTCGATATTTGCTTCGACGCGTTAGACAACAATTAATAAAGTAAACAGTATTTCATGAGTGTCGTAATTAAAGGAACTGGCTGCTATATCCCAGACATAATAACAACCAATCAAGATTTTCATCAAAACAATTTTCTAAATGCTGATGGATCAATCATTGAATCGTCATCGGAAGTTATTGTAGAAAAATTTAAAGCCATCACGGGCATCGTTGAAAGACGGTATGCGAAAAATAATTTAACGGCATCAGATATTGGCTCATTTGCTGCAAAGAAGGCCATCGAAGACGCTAAGATTGATCCAGAAACTATCGATTATATTATTGTTGCACATAATTTTGGTGATGTCAAACACGATGCTATACAAAGTGATATCCTGCCTTGTTTGGCTGCCAGAATAAAACATAGCTTGAGAATTAAAAATCCAAAATGTGTTGCTTATGACATTCTTTTCGGATGTCCAGGATGGATAGAAGGTATGATTCAAGCCAAATCGTTTATAGATTCTGGTATTGCAAAAACATGTTTGGTTATAGGAACCGAAACGCTTTCAAGAGTTGTAGATCAACATGACCGTGACGCCATGATTTATTCTGATGGTGCTGGTGCTGCATTAGTAACCTCATCAGATGACACTGATTCAGGCATCCTCTCGCATGAGTCTGCATCTTTCACTTTCGACGAAGCTTATTATTTATTTTTCGGATGTTCTAATAATTTAGATCTTGACAAGGATACTCGTTATATTAAAATGCATGGTCGAAAAATTTATGAATTTGCTTTAAGCAAGGTTCCTGCAGCTATGAAGTCATGTTTGGAAAAGAGCGGAGTCAATATTAAGAATTTAAAAAAAGTACTCATTCATCAGGCCAATGAGAAAATGGACGAAGCAATCATTCACCGTTTTTACAGACAATTCAAAACACCTGTACCGCCAGGGATCATGCCAATGAGCATACATAAACTGGGCAACAGTTCTGTAGCGACTGTACCTACCCTTTTTGACTTGGTTATTAAAGGCAAACTTGAAGGGCATGAGTTAAACAAAGGAGATCATGTGATGTTTGCAAGTGTAGGTGCAGGCATGCATATTAATGCATTCATGTACCGCATTTAATTTTTTGGTAGGATTTTAATGATCCTCGATGTCTTCTAATTCATAGTGAATCATATAATTTTAGATGAAAATAGCCATTGTTATTCCGATTCACAACGAGGCTGCTCATATCGAGCAAGTACTCTCTGCTTTAATCGGACAAACAACACAAGCTGCTGAAGTGGTTTTAGTTAATGACCAATCGACTGACAACAGTCTTGAGATTATTGAGGATAAAATTAAACAATACCCTCATTTTAAATGTATTTCAAGCAATGCCAGTGCTAATGGTCATTTCCCTGGACCAAAAGTAATTCAAGCATTTTACCAAGGCTTAATAGCCATTCAATCTGATTATGATATTATTTGCAAGTTTGATGGTGATATTTTATTACCACCCAATTACCTTGAACGACTGGTTGAATTGTTTCAATCAAATGAGTCGGTAGGGATGGCTGGTGGCCTTTTATATATAAAAAATAAAAACGGTTGGACATACGAAACCATAGCATCAAAGCATCATTTACGAGGACCCATTAAATCTTATCGTAAAGCATGCTTTAAGGATATTGATGGACTCAAGCCAGTGCTTGGATGGGATACCATTGATGTTTTAATGGCAAGATATCATTCATGGACAGTGGTCATTGACCAAAAATTGAAAGTCAAACACCTCAAGCCAACTGGGACAGCTTATGATGGAAATTCGAGATATAATCTTGGGTTTGCCCTTTATAATATGAGGACAGGATGGCTTCTCGCGTTCCTTTCCATCTCCAAACTTACGGTTGTTCGGCGTCAACCAAACTTGTTTTTCAACGCACTTTGGGGTTATTACAAGTCTTGTAAAAGTGGTAAGGCTCATGTTCTAACAAAAGAGGAGAGTCGTTTTATGAAAAAACTTCGATGGAAAAAATTGTTGAATCATTTCATCTGATGGAATCTTTTAGTAATTTGGATGCATTAATAATGCACCCATGTTAAACCAAATCACAACAAACCCTGTTTTAGATCAGCTCCCTAAACACTTATTACAGTTTGTGATGCCTCAGGTATATGAGAACTATTCACCCATAGACCAAGCCGTATGGCGTTATGTGATGCAAAAAAATATTCAAATTTTGCCTCATTTAGCTCACCCATCCTATTTGCGGGGTTTAGAGCAAACTGGAATTTCGATTGATCAAATACCCGATATGTATGGGATGAATCGGATTTTAAAAGATATTGGATGGGCTGCAGTGGCTGTTGATGGTTTTATTCCACCACAAGCATTTATGGCATTCCAGGCCTACAATGTCTTGGTTATCGCTTCTGATATAAGACAATTAAATCATATTGAATACACACCAGCCCCAGATATTATTCACGAAGCTGCTGGTCATGCGCCTATTATTGCCAATCCTGATTATGCGGAATATTTGAGGCGATTTGGAGAAATTGGAAGTAAAGCAATTTCATCCTCTCTAGACTTCGATATGTATGAAGCAGCACGAAAATTATCCATTTTAAAAGAAGCTCGTTTTCAAGACAAACAGGCCATTTTAGCAGTAGAACAGGACATTGAAAAAATTCAATCGAGTTCAGAGCCACCGAGTGAAATGGCTCAGATCAGGAATTTGCATTGGTGGACAGTAGAATACGGCCTAATCGGCACATTAGATGATCCTAAAATTTATGGTGCTGGACTGTTGTCATCTATTGGAGAGAGTCAAGCATGTATGAATCAAAAAGTAAAAAAATTGCCTTACACCATTGATGCTGCCCAACAGGCATTTGATATTACTAAAGAGCAACCACAACTTTTTGTCACGCCAAACTTTGCTCATTTAAGTGAAGTTTTAGAGGAGTTTGCCAACACCATGGCTTTAAGAAAAGGTGGCTTATCAGGGGTTCAAAAAGCCATAGCTTCAAAACAATTGGCAACAGTTGAGTTGAGTACAGGGCTTCAAATATCTGGGGTATTCACAAACGTATTATCAGATGACGGCAAGCCTATTTACATTCAAACAAAGGGTAAAACAGCACTCGCTAATAAAAACAAAACTCTAATTGGTCATGAAACAGAGCAACATGCCGATGGTTTTGGTTCACCAATTGGGAAATTAAAAGGCATCAATCTGGCCATTGAAGATATGAGTCCACGCGACCTTAAACATTATAACATATACGAAAATGAGCGGATTTCGTTAGAGTTTGAAGGTGGTATTAAGGTTACAGGCGATATTGTGACAGGTACTCGTAACCTCAAAGGAAAAATTTTGATCATTAAATTTAAAAATTGTTTAGTCACTTATGGCGATCAAATTCTTTTTAAGCCGGGCTGGGGCATTTACGATATGGCAGTTGGAAAATCAGTAAGATCTGTATATTCTGGTCCAGCCGATTACAATAGTTTTGACTTGAACCAAATGGTCTCAAAAACCAAAACCATTCACCAAGACAAAACACCTGAACTTAAAAAATTAGAAAATCTGTATGACGCTGTACATCAATTAAGATCATCATGGAATAGCACAATCGCAGAGGATGCATTTAAAACGGTGAAATCAGAATATCCTGAGGACTGGTTGCTTTCATTTAATCTATTAGCCACATCCAAACACTATAATCAAAATAAACTGGAAGAAAGCTTAACGACTCATTTGAATGATTTAGCAAAGCGTAAGCCCGAGCTCGCTCATTTGTTCAAAGAATAAATTAATTAAGAAATTGACGACTTGCCAATAAGGCATCATTAATGCCTTTAATATTTTTTCCACCAGCGGTAGCAAAGAAATCTTGACCGCCTCCGCCGCCGTCTATGTATTTACCTAATTTGCGAATCACTTCACTCGCATTGAAGCCCTTGCTCCAAACAAGGTCTTTAGATATATAGCAACACAAAATGGCTTTATCATTTGCAGTTGAACCTAGAACAATAAAAGCGTTTTGCATTTTATTTCCGATAGAGAAAGCCAAATCCTTCAAACCCGAAGCATCAATATCTACTTTTTCGGCCAAGAAGTTAAGATCACCAACACGCGTAAAACTATTGATCAAATCAAATGAAAGTTGTTTTGATTTTTCCTTTTTGAGTTGATCCAATTCCTTTCTTAATGTTGTGTTCTCAACCTGCAAAGCCTCTATTGATTTTAATGGACTAACAGGAGATTTTAAAAGCGCAGAAATCTCAGAAATCAAATTATCATTAGAGGCAAAATGAGCCCTGACAGCGTCTCCGGTAATGGCCTCTATCCTTCTAACACCTGCTGCAACTGCTGATTCATTAATAATTTTAAAATGCCATAAATCAGAAGTGTTCTGAACATGTGTACCTCCGCACAATTCAACAGATGATCCAAATTTAACCACCCTCACAGTATCTCCATATTTTTCTCCAAACAATGCCATGGCGCCGGAGGCCAGGGCAGCCTCCATTGGAACCTGACGTTGTTCTTCTAGGTTTAAATTGTCCTTAATACGATCATTCACAAATTGTTCAACTGCTGCAATTTCATCGCTGGTTAATTTAGAAAAATGTGAGAAATCAAATCTCAAATACTTTGACTGAACAGCAGATCCCTTTTGCTCGACATGAGTGCCAAGTATCTCGCGAAGTGCTTGATGGAGTAAATGAGTTGCGGAGTGGTTGCGTGCGGTCTGTTCTCTTTTATTAGAGTTAACTACTGCCCTAAACGTCGTATCTAATTGTTTAGGAAGCACCTTGGACGTATGATAAACCTGATTGTTTTCTTTTTTGGTGTCTACTACCTCAATTTTGGTACCGTCTGCGGATTCAATATATCCAGTATCGCCAATTTGTCCGCCGCCCTCAGGATAAAACGGTGTTAAATTAAACACCAACTGAAAACTGTCTCCACTCTTAGCATGCGTGACTTTTCGATATTTTGTTATTTTCACTTGTGCTTCGGTATGATCGTAACCAACAAACTCCTGAACGTCGTCATCAATAAGTACAGTCCAATCATCCATATTTGAACTATCCGCTGCCCGCGATCTGTCCTTTTGAGCCATTAGCGCCAAGTCAAATCCTGCGCTATCTAGTTTTAAACCCTTTTCATTTAAAATTAGTGATGTTAAATCTACCGGAAAACCAAAGGTATCGTATAATTCAAAAGCTTTCTGACCATCAAGAGAATCAGTTGTCATCGTTTCAATCATTTGATCTAATCTAAGTAGACCTTGATCTAAGGTATTTAAAAAAGAAGATTCTTCTTCTTTTATAACATTGATGACGAGCTGAATTTGAGATCGAATTTCGGAAAAAGCTTCACCCATTTGATCTGACAACACCTGCGTCAGTTCGTAAATGAAGGGCTTTTTTAGATCAAGAAATGTAAAACCATATCTTACAGCACGTCTAAGAATTCGTCTAATCACATAGCCCGCGCCATTATTTGAAGGCAATTGACCGTCGGCGATGGCAAAAGCCACGGCGCGACAATGATCGGCTATCACGCGTATCGCGATATCATTTTGCTCGTTG
This sequence comes from uncultured Flavobacteriaceae bacterium, assembly GCA_943788695.1. Classification (GTDB taxonomy): domain Bacteria; phylum Bacteroidota; class Bacteroidia; order Flavobacteriales; family Flavobacteriaceae; genus JALRKI01. The sequence continues at coordinate 791,164 of CALSRG010000001.1, read as the reverse complement.
ACACCATATTTTAAATGAGATAAAGATTCAATTTTAGAAATCAGTGGCTGAAAAACATCAGTATCGTAGTTAGACGTTTTGCCTTGTAAGACCATGCAAAGCCTTTCAAAACCCATTCCAGTGTCGACGTGCCGCTGAGGTAATACCTCCAAAGTACCATTTGACAATCGATTGTATTGCATAAATACTAGGTTCCATACCTCAATAACTTGAGGATGATCTTGATTGACTAGTGATTTGCCATCAATCAAATTTCGTTGTTCGTCAGACCGCACATCAACATGAATTTCACTACACGGACCGCATGGACCTTGAGCTCCCATTTCCCAAAAATTATCCTTTTTGTTGCCATTCAATATCCGATCCGAATCGATCCATTGTTGCCAAATTTGATAGGCCTCGTCATCCTTTGGAAGTTGATCTCCCGAATCTCCCTCAAAAACAGTAACATAAATTCGAGAGGTGTCGATTTTAAAAACTTCTGTAAGTAATTCCCAAGCCCAATCAATGGCTTCCTTTTTAAAATAATCTCCAAAACTCCAATTGCCCATCATTTCGAACAAGGTATGATGATAGGTATCATAACCAACATCGTCAAGGTCGTTATGTTTGCCTGACACACGTAAGCATTTTTGAGTATCGGCTATTCGTGGGTTTTTAGACTCATTTAATCCTAAAAAATAAGGTTTAAAAGGTACCATTCCAGAATTCACAAACATCAAAGTGGGGTCATCCTTAAGTACTAATGGCGCTGATGGCACCACTCGATGGCCTTTGGATTCAAAGAAAGAAAGAAACTGACGTCTTATATCTGTTGAGGTCATTGAAAACTGATTTTGGCTAAAAGCCGATTATGTTCGAAACAATTTTTATCTTTGCTGGGCTCACATTGCCTAACTCTGGCAAATTTAGCGCTTTTTGAATTATGTCTAAAGTAAAATACCATTACGACCCTGAATCACTTTCCTACAAGCGTGTGGAACGCAAAAAAGGTACAACAATAGGCTATGGATTTATGTTTGTTCTTGCTGCCGTATTGGCTGGACTGTTATTAAATTTCATTGCTGGTAAGTATGTCATGACGCCAAACGAAAAGGCTTTAACCCGTGAACTGGCCAACATGAAGCTCCAATTTGAGATCATAAATAAAAAAATGGCTCAAGCTGAAGACGTATTGACTGGCATTGAATCAAGAGACAATAATTTGTACCGCCACTATTTTGAGGCCAATCCTATTCCTGAGGAACAACGACGGGCTGGATTTGGAGGGGTCAACCGTTATAAAGATTTGGAAGGCTTTGATAATTCGGACTTGATCATTGCCACACAAAATAGATTGGATATTTTACAAAAGCAGATTGTCGTACAATCAAAATCTTTAGATGAAATCGTTAAGCTGGCTGAAGACAGAGAGAAACTTCTTGCGTCTATTCCTGCCATACAGCCTGTCAACAATTCAGATCTAACACGAATGGCCTCAGGTTACGGCTATCGATCAGACCCTTTCACAAAGGTTCAAAAATTTCATTATGGCATGGACTTTACAGCACCCAAAAACACACCTGTCTATGCTTCGGGTGATGGTGTGGTAGATCGTGCGGACAGCAAATCTACAGGCTATGGCAATCACATCAGAATTGATCATGGTTATGGCTATGTCAGTCTTTATGCCCACCTCAATAAATATAACGTTAAAGTAAACCAGCGTGTCAAGCGCGGTGATTTGATTGGATACGTTGGAAGCACGGGCCGTTCTCAAGCACCTCATTTACATTACGAAATTTTTAAAGACAACGTTCGAATCAACCCAATAAACTTTTACTACGGCAATTTATCGCCAGAAGAATTTAACGCTCTACTTCTCAACGCCTCTATTGAGAATATTTCATTAGACTAATGCATCCAAACCTACCTGACAAAAGATATTACGGCATCGGCGAAGTCTCTAAAGCATTTGGAGTCAATCCGTCTTTGATTCGATTTTGGGAAAAAGAATTTACAATTCTCAATCCCAAGAAAAACACTAAAGGTAATCGCAAGTTTACCCCTGAAGACATCAAACACTTGCAGCGCATTTATCATCTGGTTAAGGAAAGGGGCTTCACACTAGAAGGAGCTAAGCAGCAGCTGAAGAACAAGGCTAATTCTGAAATGAGTAATAATGACCTCATTATGAAACTTGAGAACATTAAAAGAGAACTCATTGCAATTAAAGAGAATTTATAATATCTATTTTTTACGCATATAAATGGTAACTGGAACACCATGAAAATCGTAATGCTCCCTTAATTTATTTTCTAAAAACCGCTTATAAGGCTCCTTAACATATTGCGGCAAATTGCAGAAGAATGCGAACTGAGGTTGTGGGGTTGGCAATTGGGTTATAAACTTAATTTTCACATATTTACCTTTATATGCTGGTGGAGGTCGATATGAAATCTCTGGCAAAAGCACATCGTTTAATTCCCTTGTTTTGATGCGCTTAGATCTATTTTTGAATACCTCAACGGCCGTTTCGATGGCTTTATAAATCCGTTGGTTGGTCAAAGCAGACATAAAAACAATTGGCACATCTGTAAACGGCTCAATCTCCTCACGAATTTTAGCCTCAAATTCTTTCATGGTTTTGTTGTCCTTTTCAACTAAATCCCATTTATTGACCAGTATAACAATACCCTTGCGGTTGCGTTCAGCCAGCCAAAAAATATTTTGTACCTGTCCATCAAACCCACGAGTCGCATCTAACAAAAGTAAACAAACGTCTGAATGTTCTATAGCACGCACAGAGCGCATAACAGAGAAAAATTCAAGATCTTCTTTAACCTTTGATTTACGTCTAATACCAGCAGTATCAACAAGATTAAATTCAAAACCAAAGCGATTGTATTTTGTATCCATTGAATCACGCGTGGTACCTGCAATATCTGTTACGATATATCTTTCCTCTCCTATAAGAGCATTTATGAAAGACGATTTACCAGCATTTGGTCGACCAACTACTGCAAATCGTGGCAGAGTTTCATCCTCATTCAATGGCGTATCGGGTAAAGTCTTAACAACGGCATCAAGCAAGTCTCCTGTTCCACTGCCATTTATGCTAGCAATGGTAAAATACTCACCCAATCCAAGAGCATAAAACTCAACGGCATCTTTAGAGCGTTGGGCATTATCTACCTTATTGATAGCTAAAAAAACGGGTTTACTAACCTTTCTTAAAAGTATGGCAACATCCTCGTCCATGCCCGTAACCCCAGACTCAACATCTACCATAAAAATAATGACGTCTGCCTCGCCAATCGCCAATTCAACCTGTTTGTCAATTTCTGCTTCAAAGACGTCATCACTGCCACGAACGTAACCTCCTGTGTCGATTACTGAAAACTCTTTACCATTCCAGTCTGAGCGACCATAATGGCGGTCACGGGTAACACCAGAAGTTGCATCAACGATAGCCTCGCGACGTTGAATCAGGCGGTTAAAGAAAGTGGACTTACCTACATTGGGACGACCTACTATAGCTACAATACTCATTTGACAGAAAATATTGGCAAAAGTAATACTTCCTGAGGGATTGAGAGGCTTTAGTATTAAATCAAATGGTAAGAGTTGATTAATTTACCTCAAATGTAATTTTGGCATTGATCCGAAAGCTAGCGATTTTACCATCAGCAACTGTAGCACTTTGATTCTGAATATTTACAGATCGGATATTTTTTACTGTTTTTGAAGCGTGAGCAAGAGCATTATGGGCAGCATCCCCCCCAACTTTTTGGTGAATCGGCTAAGATTTCAATAACTTTAATTACTAACATAGTATTTTGATTTAGGGTTAATATTGATGCATTTTGCATCTGTTATAAAGTTAAAAAATCAAAAGTAAATTCAACAAATTAAATCCAATATTTTAAGAATGGCGATACAAAGACAATGGAGCAATATCCACAACTGGAGATTCTCGATCTATAATTTGTTGGCAAATTCTACCTGTAACAGGTCCTAAACTCCATCCCATCATGCCGTGACCTGTCGCCACAACAACATTGCCAAAAGATTTGACTCTTCCGATATAAGGCAAACCGTCAGGTGACAAGGGACGCATTCCTGAAACTGCTTGATCCAACGATTTTGAAGTGATGTTGATCGAAGGATAATAGGACCTTGCAGCACGCTCAATGGCGCTCACCCGATGGTGTTTAATCTCTGAATTAATTTCAGATATTTCCATTGTGCCACCAAAACGAGTAAAGCCATGCATTGGAGTAACGGCCACTTTGGCCTCCATTAGTATTGCAGGAAGGTCTATACCTGTTGTTCCATTGACATTAATAGCATAGCCTTTCCCTGACTCTAATGGCAAAAAGAAGCCTATTTTTTTGAGTAATGATTTGGTCCAAACACCTGATGCGATAACTATTTCGTCAGGATGATAAGTCTCGGATGCTGTTTCGATAGAATTTACTGAGTATCCCTGAGTATGCAATTCAAGTACTTTTGAATGGTTGACAATGGAAACCCCTTGCCCCAACAAATGATTTTTCATCGCACTCATAAACATTTGAGGGGTAGCGTGACTGTCACAATGATATTGAAAAGCACCTTTAATAGCCATCTCAATATTGGGTTGCAAAGCGAATACTTCTTTAGGGGAAAGGCTATCCACTTTTAATCCTAGTCTTTGAGCTTCCAAAACGACACGAGTCTCTTGATCTTGTGCACGATTGGTTTTATAAGCCATTAACAAACCTTTTTGCTCCAAATGAAAATCCAAATGACCTCTCTTGTGTAAATCCTGATAAAAACCGCTACTCAAAGAATTTAGGCGTTCAATAATCGGCATTGACTTTTTCACGTGATTCCTATTCGCAGACTTATAAAAATGCCATACCCATCTTATTAAATCAAAGTCCAGTCTGGGCTTTATGTAAAAAGGACTCGAACTACTCAACATATATTTCAAACCTGTTGATATCATCCCTGGAGCCGCCAACGGCACAATATGACTAGGTGTTAAGATGCCAGAATTGATATAGGATGCACCCGTTCTTCCATCAGATTGATCAAGAATGGTAACTTGATGTCCCACTTCCGATAAATAATACGCTGTACAAAGTCCAATAATTCCGCCACCAATAATTACACAGTGTTTCATACTTCACTAAATCACTTGAAAGCCTTTAACATACGGATCGTCATCATCTAAAATAATTTGATTGTATCCTGTAATTCTAGCCCACCCTTCAACGCTTGGCAGAATGGCTTGATATTGACCTACATGAGTCTCGGCTTCAATTCGACCAATAAATTTAGATCCAATAATACTTTCATGAATAAAGTCCTCTCCAAGTTTCAATCTTCCTTTGGCGTGCCATTGAGCCATTCGAGCCGATGTACCAGTGCCGCAAGGAGAGCGGTCAATAGCCTTGTCTCCATAAAATACGGCATTTCGTGCGGTCGCATTTTGATCGATTGTTGCACCAGTCCATAGAATATGACTTAGTCCAAAAATCCGATGATCTAAAGGGTGTACAAACTTGTAGCGTTCATTAAGTTCTTGCCTCAAGACCCTGCTAAATGAAATCAGTTGGTCAGCTGTATAATGTTCCAACCCTTTGAAATTTTCTTGAACATCAACAATAGCATAAAAGTTGCCACCAAAAGCTACGTCCACCTTAAGAGTACCCAATTTAAGGCTTGTCGCTTCTATATCTTCTTGATAAAGAAAAGCCAGAACATTAGTTATTTTTACATTTGTCACGCGCTCAGAGTCTTCTTGATAGCTGACGTGAACGAGTCCCGCAGGTGTTTCAATCCTCAACTGACCTGGTGTCTTTGGAATCACCAATCCTTCTTGAAGTATGACAGTCACTGTGCCAATGGTCCCATGACCGCACATTGGCAAACAACCACTGGTTTCGATGAATAAAATACCAATATCATTTTCTGAATTTGAAGGCGGATAGAGAATACTTCCACTCATCATATCATGTCCACGTGGCTCAAACATAAGTCCTTTCCGAATCCAATCATATTCAGACAAGAAATGTTGCCTTTTGTCTGACATGGTATCGCCTTCCAATATTGGACCACCAGATCGAATGACACGGACAGGATTTCCACAGGTGTGGGCATCAATACAGTCAAAAATATGTCTAGCCATTTTCGGATTTCGTTTGGTCAATATATGCATCAACCAGTTGTTCTAATATGGACAAACTAACCGTACCCTCTTTTAAAATGGTATTGTGAAATTCTCTAATATCAAACTGCTCACCTAACTCCAATTCCGCTTTTTCTCTCAATCTTCTGATGGTTAACTCTCCCACTTTATAAGACAGTGCTTGTCCCGGCCAGGAAATATAACGATCAATTTCAGTATTGACTTCATGTATGGACAATGCTGTATTGTCCTTCAAAAAGGTAACAGCTTCGTCTCGAGTCCAATCAAACGCATGAATCCCTGTATCGACAACCAATCTACACGCTCGCCACATTTCATAAGTCAATTTTCCAAATGACTCATAGGGTGTGGTATAAATTCCCATTTCATCACCCAAATACTCAGAATATAGTCCCCATCCTTCTCCATATGCTGACAAATATAAATCACGCCTAAATTGCGGAATTTGATCACCAAGCTCATTATTCCATGACATTTGTAGATGATGTCCAGGAACTGCTTCATGTGCACTCAAGGAAGGAAGTACATACAATGGTCGGCTTGACAAGTCATAAGTATTGACCCAATACAAGCCTGGACGTGTGCTTCCTGAGCTGGTTGGTATATAACGGCCTCCAGTGTATTTTGGTGCAATGACATCAGGGACAGGAGCAACGCCATAAGGCATTCTTGGAAGTACCTTAAACAGTTTTGGTAGCTGCGCGTCAATCCGTTTACAAATATCTCTTGCTGTTTTCAACAAGTCTTCTGGCGTTCTCGCATAAAACTGAGGATCTGTTCTCAGAAAGCGCAAGAAAGCAGGGAAGTCATCGTCAAAATTAAGATCAGAAATTATAGTTTCCATTTCTTTATGAATACGTCGCACTTCATTCAGTCCCATTTGATGTACTTCCATTGGCGATAAATCGAGAGTGGTATAGTAAGTCACACGATTTTGGTAGTAATTACCGCCATCAGGAATTTCGGAAACAGCAATCGTGCTTCTTGCGGCAGGAAAATATACCTTCTCAAAAAATGATTTAATTCTCTCAAATTGAGGAATAATTGTTTCTATGATCAGAGCTTCTCCAACTTTGTATATAGAATCTTGTTGCCTTTCCGAGTAAACATCTGGTAGATTTTTAAATGGTGAAAAATAAAAATTCTGATCGGCACGCTCAGTGATGTGATCATTATACGAGGATTCATAACCTTGAAAAATCACCTTGGGTTGAGTAATGCCGTGCGCAATACCTTCGTTTAGAAGTTCAATATGTTGATCAACAAATTCTGGCACAGCTCTAAGTTTGCGGATGTAATCTTCAACTTGTTCTTTAGTGTCCAAAGGTCGAACCTCGTAAGTTAAGTCATTATGAAAACCAGCATCTGAAAGCAATGGATTTAAATAGGCCTTAAACTCATAATGGTCAACTTGCTCCTGAAGCACAAACAACTGAAGCAACGCAGAAATACGTTCAGATTCCGTCAACTTATCTAAGTCTAACTTTTGAAGTTCCTCTATTTGAGTATAAGCAAACTTGGCGTCAGCTTCGTAGCGTTCTTTTTTAAAAAAGCCTAAAGGATATCGATCCGTATCATAGGATTCATGGTTTTCAACGCGCATCAAAATATTATTCAATGATGATCCATTGTCTGTATTGGAACAGCTCAAAAAAATTGAGGCTAAGCTGAAAAACAAACTGAATTTAAAAATGGAATTATTCATAGTAATTCTAGTTTATACGTTGTTTGAGACCCAACGGATTGGCGCTTTGCAATGCCTGTGGTAAGAGTGACTCTGGAAAATTTTGAAATGACACTGGTCTGACCCAACGCAATAAAGCGTCATGACCAACTGCCGTAAATCGAGAATCTGTTGATGCAGGATAAGGTCCTCCATGTTGCATTGATGCACAGACTTCCACACCTGTAGGCACTTGATTAAAAATCAATCGACCCACCCTGTGTTGTAAAGTATTGACAAGGTTTAGCTGCGCATTTAAGGATGATTCATTGGCCATAATTGAGCCTGTTAAATTCCCTTTCAATTGCTCTAGTGCAGTATGAAGTTCGTCCCAATCCTTGCAACTTATCATAAGAGCAAATGGACCAAAAACTTCGTGCTGAAGTTCTGGATTCAAAATAAAATCAACTGCATTTACACGGGTCAAGGTTTGTGAAGCCTGATTAGGGTTAGTCGTATTTGAATTGGTACCGAGAACAGAAACTTCAGGTTGGCTCAGATGTGACTCACGAGATGTATCAAAGCCCCGTTTAATATTTGGATGCAGCATGCATTGAGTGTCACGTTGAGCAAGAGACTCTGCCAAAGACGTGCAGAATAATTTCCAATCATCATTATCTATACCAAAGATCAAACCAGGACTGGTGCAAAACTGTCCTGTTCCTAGCATAATAGAGTCGGACAACTGAGTGACGATTTGAGCTAATTCATGTTTCAGCTTATCTGGAAAAACAATCACAGGGTTAACACTTCCCATTTCAGCAAAAACAGGAATTGGTTCAGGCCGCTGCGCTGCCAAGTCCAACAATGCGCGTCCTCCTTTGACACTTCCAGTAAACCCAATAGCTTTGACTGATTGGTGTACGGCTATTTGCTGACCAACCTGATGATCCTTACTATTCAAATGAGCAAATACGCCCGAAGGCATTTGAGTTTTTTGAGCGGCACGCACAACGGCTGAAGCCACCATATAACTTGTTTTAGCATGCATTGGATGTGACTTAACAATAACGGGGCAACCAACCGCAAGTGCCGAAGCAGTGTCGCCGCCAGCTGTTGAGTATGCCAAGGGAAAATTACTGGCTCCAAAAACCGCAATTGGACCAAGTGGCAACATCATTTTCCTAAGATCGGATTTTGGCATAGGGCTGCGATCAGGTTGAGCCAAATCAATACTAGGCATTTGCCAAGTGTTAATTCTTGCTTGCTCCGCGAACAATCGCAATTGGTTGAGTGTGCGACCCAATTCTCCCTTCGCTCTGCCTTCAGGTAATCCTGTTTCACTGCAATAGGCCAGAATCAAATCGGCTCCAAGCACCTCTATTTCAGTAGCAATCATCTGCAAAAATTCAGCACGTCGAGAACCTGATAGCCTACTGTAAGTCATAAAATCTTTTGCAGCGCACGCCGCTGCAAAATTCACCTCTTCTGCTGTAGCTTCAATAAAATTACCCTGAATTGGTTTGTTCTGAATTGGATTAAAGGAAGTGTAATTAAATTCTCCTTTTGCAACCTCTTTACCATCAATCCAATTCCCATAATTATTGTTTGACATCATAATTGCGGACGGTTTTCTATACTCTGTTTAATAACTTTCAAAACATTTTGACGTTCTGCACCATCAAGTGGTAGTCTCGGTAATCTCACGTGCTCTGTTCCAATACCTGTTGCCATTGCAGCCAATTTAATATTCTGAACCAATTTTGAATTTACATCCAGCTCCAATAAGGGCATAAACCAATTGTTAATGGCTCTTGCGCGATCAAAATGACCCTGTTTGACTAAGTTATAAATTTCAACCGTTTCTCTTGGGAAGGCGTCGACAAGACCAGCAACCCAGCCATCTGCTCCTAACATTAATGACTCGAAAGCGATGGTGTCGACACCCGTTAAAATGGCTAATCGGTTGCCAAAAGTGTTACGCAATTTGGTTATGTTTGATGTCAGACGGGTCGACTCTTTGACAGCTTGAATGGTATCTGTTTTAAGCAGTTCATCAAACATCGGAATGGTCACTTCTATGCCATAATCTACAGGATTATTGTAAATCATGATGGGTAAATCGCTGTGCATGGCAATGCTTTTAAAGTACTGAACTGTTTCTCGCTCATCAGCCTTGTAACGCATTGGCGGCAATACCATCAGCCCATCAGCACCGTCAATACGTGCCTGATCCACCGCTTTCAGAGCGTCTGCCGTTGATGCTTCAGCGATATTCATAATGACTGGAACTCTACCATTTGAAAGCCGCTTAGATTCTTTTATAAGTACACTTTTTTCTTCCTCACGGAGGGTGCTAGCCTCTCCAAGTGTGCCACCCAATACCAGTCCATGTACCCCAGCATCAAGCTGTTCCAAAGTGTTTTTTTTAAATGTTTTAATGTCGATTTGATCTTTAGAAGTAAAAGGTGTTAGCAGCGCTGGCATAACCCCTTGCCATGATATAGTCATAAAGTAGGTATTAATTGTTTAGGCTAACTTATGAAAAAAAACCGAATTTAGTGGGCTTAAGAGTGGTAACCGAAGCGTTTCAGTTGATTGGTATTATTACGCCAGTTTTTATTAACCTTGACATACAATTCAAGGTGAATTTGTTTATCAAAAAATTGCTCCAAACTTTGGCGAGCTCCAACACCTACACGTTTTAAGGCCACACCTTTATGTCCAATTAATATGCCTTTTTGAGTTTCTCGCTCTACCATGATCACCGAGCGAATCCGAATGATGTCATCAGATTCAAAGAACTCCTCAGTATCAACCTCAACGGCATATGGAATTTCTTTTTTATAATACTGAAGGATGCGCTCTCTAATGGCTTCATTGACAAAGAACTTTTCAGGTCTGTCTGTTAATTGATCCTTTGGATAAAAGGGTGGTGCCTCAGGCAGTAATTCTAAAATACGCGAAAAAACAACATCAACTTGAAAATTTTGTAATGCCGATATCGGATAAACTTCAGCATTAGGAACCTGAGTTTTCCAATAAGCGACTTGGGCTTCCAAATCTTCTTGATTGGTCGTATCTATCTTATTAATCAATAAAAGAACAGGAATTTTAGTCTTAGTTATCCGACTAAAGAAAACTTCATCCTTGAGAGACGATTCTCCAATCTCGACCATATAAATAAGTACATCAGCATCGTCTAAGGCAGATTTTACAAAATCCATCATGGCAGTTTGTAACACATAAGCTGGTTTAATAATACCGGGAGTATCGGACAGCACCACTTGAAAATCTTCGCCATTGACAATGCCTAAAATACGATGTCTGGTAGTTTGGGCTTTAGAGGTAATAATAGACAATCGCTCACCCACGAAGGCATTCATTAAGGTAGATTTGCCAACATTTGGATTTCCGATAATATTTACAAAACCTGACTTATGCATGTCACTTATTTATATGCAAAAATACGGTTTATTTAAGAAGCATATGATTTTTACTTTGAGGATGTTCGTGTATAAGAATTATATTTTTTAACTAAAAGTTAGTCCTTGATGATGCAGGTATTATATAATTATCATTAATTTTAGAAATTATAAACCACAACGGATTGAATCACCAATTCGCCAAATCACAACTTATGCAAGAGACATACTACGATCCGAAGGACTTAAGGAAATTTGGAAAAATTTCTGAGTGGAATCAGGAACTGGGAGATAAATTTTTTGAATACTACAATAAAGTTTTTGAAGCTGGGACTCTCAGTCCTCGCGAAAAATCATTAATTGCTCTAGCTGTAGCTCACACCATTCAATGTCCGTATTGTATAGATGCCTACACTGGCGATGGTTTGCAGCGTGGTATCACAAAAGAGGAGATGATAGAGGCTTTACACGTTGCTGGTGCTATTCGCGGCGGCGCAACCATGGTCCATGGTGTCCAAATGATGAATAAATACAATAAACTTTCGATGTAATACATGGCCATTTCCCAATCAATGCAAAAACAAGGCAAAGCCCTTGCCGATGCTCAAAATCAACTGACTCATTTGTCAAATGGGATTTTTAAAACAGAGTTACCCACTTTTCGGACCCAAATCAAATCACTTGGTTTGGAATCGCTTAGACCAAAAAAACTAGAGATACTTCAAATCAATTTGGGCTATATGTGTAACCAAATATGTGCCCATTGCCATGTGGATGCAGGTCCAGATCGTAAAGAAATCATGACTAAGGAGACCATGAAAGCCTGCCTAGAGGTTATAGAAAAATCAAGAGCGCACACCTTAGATTTGACGGGTGGCGCACCAGAAATGAATCCCAATTTCAGATGGTTTGTAGAAGAAGCGTCTAAAGCTGGAATTAAAGATTTTATAGTTAGATCGAATCTGACAATTATAATGGCAAACAAAACTTATCAAGATTTGCCTGAATTTTTCAAAAAATTCAATATTCATATAGTGTCATCAATGCCTCATTGGACTCGAGGAAAAACGGACACCCAACGTGGTGATGGAGTGTTTGACAAGTCTATTGCAGCACTAAAGAAATTGAATGCTGTTGGCTATGGCCAGCCAGATAGTTCATTGCGTCTTGACTTGGTTTATAATCCTTCTGGTGCATTTTTACCGGGCAATCAAAAAGCCTTGGAACGAGATTTTAAACAAGCGCTATTGACCGATTTTTCTATTGAATTTCACAACCTATTTGCGATCACTAATTTACCCATCAGTCGCTTTTTAGATTATCTTATTGCTTCAGGAAACTATGAAGATTATATGTATAATTTGGTTGAAGCGTTTAATCCTAAGGCCATCGAAAACGTCATGTGCACCAATACAATTTCAGTAAGTTGGGATGGATATTTGTACGATTGTGATTTTAATCAAATGCTGCACCTTAAAGTCGCTAGTTCTTCAAATCACATTAGTCATTTTAATCTAAACGCCCTTCAAAACAGAGAAATTATAGTTTCCCAGCACTGTTATGGCTGCACCGCTGGCGCAGGGAGCAGCTGTCAAGGCACTTTAGCATAAAACAAACCCATGACAAAAACCCTCGCCATCACTTTTGTTCGTAACCCCGAGCTAGGGAAAGTTAAAACCCGTTTAGCAAAAACAATCGGTAAACACCGAGCACTGGAAGTTTACATCACACTACTTGAGCACACAAAAACCATCATGTCTACCTCAAATTTTAAAAATGCCGTGTTTTATTCGGAACATATCCCTGATACAGACCTTTGGGCGGATGGTCAATTTTTGCGATTTCAACAAAAAGGCAATCATCTTGGAGCACGAATGCTGCATGCCTTTGAAACAGGTTTTAATGGAGGTTATAACAGGATCATTTTGATAGGAAGTGATCTTCCGAACTTGAGCGTCAAACATCTGAATCAAGCCTATAATGCCTTAGCAAACCACGAGGTAGTTATCGGTCCAGCCAATGATGGTGGCTATTACCTCATAGGAATGAACAAAATACACGCTCAATTATTTAAACGAAAAAACTGGGGTACTTCGAGTGTTTTAAAGGAAACGCTTTGCGATTCTAAAGGATTAGACATCGCCTTTCTCGAGCCATTGAATGATATCGACACGTTCGAAGATCTTGAAGCTACAACACAGTTTAAATTTATATCAGATGAATACACAAAAACATATTAATGAATCTGTAGTCTATTTAAAATCTAAAGGATTTGGTCATCCTGAAGTAGGTGTGGTTCTTGGCACCGGTTTAGGTAAATTTTTAGATGAAGTAGAGATTTTAGTAAAAGTACCCTATGAATTTATTCCACATTTTCCGGTTTCTACTGTTGATTTTCATAAAGGACAATTAATTTTTGCCAAATTAAATAACCGTCATATTGTTATTATGCAAGGCCGATTTCATTTATATGAAGGCTATAAACCCGAACTTATTGCCTATCCAATTCGAGTTTTAAAAGCCCTAGGAATTGATCAATTGCTAATTTCGAATGCCGCAGGAGCTGTAAATTTATTTTATAACAAAGGAGAATTAATGCTGGTCGATGATCATATCAACTTGCAAGGTAACTCCCCGTTGGCATATAATGGTGTGGAATTATTTGGAAATCGATTTGTAGATATGAGTGAACCTTATGACAGAGTATTGAATCACAAACTGATACAAACTGCCAAAGACTTGAACATGATATTACATCAAGGCATATATGCGGCTGTTACAGGGCCTCAGCTTGAAACAAGAGCTGAATACCGTATGCTCAAGAATTTAGGTGCAGATGCAGTTGGAATGAGTACCGTTCCTGAGGTTATTGTGGCCAATCATTTGAAACTACCTGTTGTTGCGATTTCTATCTTAACGGATGTGTGCGATCCAGACAATCTACAACCAATTGACATTCCTGATATCATGGATCAAGCAGCCAAAGCTGAGCCAAATTTAATTTTGCTTTTAAAATCTATAATCTAAAAAAAACCAATGAGTTACCTTAAAACCACACACGACGTTTATAAAGCGGCTGCTCTGACACCAGACGTCGGATTATGCTGCACCACTAATCCAATTTGGGAATTACCGGGATTAAAAATACCTAAAATCATGCAAGAAATGAATTACGGTTGTGGAACAACGGTTCATGCTAGAGATTTGGCAAACAATCCTCGGGTGCTTTATGTTGGTGTGGGTGGAGGCATGGAACTCCTGCAGTTTTCTTATTTCTCCAGACAGCCTTCTGGCGTTATTGGCGTTGACGTGGTGGAAGAAATGCTCAATGCAGCGCAGCAAAATTTTATTCAAGCCGAAGCAGAAAACGATTGGTTTAAAAGCGATTTTGTCTCTCTCAAAAAAGGCGATGCCTTGGCTATTCCTGTTGAAGACAATAGCATTGATGTTGCGGCACAAAATTGTTTGTTTAACATTTTTAAAGCTGATGACCTTAAAAAAGCCATTTCTGAAATGTATCGGGTACTCAAGCCACATGGAAGATTAGTTATGAGTGACCCAACCTGTGAACAGGACATGAACGAAACACTACGTGAAGACAATCGCTTGCGAGCACTTTGTCTGAGTGGAAGCTTGCCGATAAAAACATACGTTAAGATGTTGACAGATGCTGGATTTGGCACCATTGAAATTAGGGCCAGAAAACCTTATAGAATTTTAGACACTAAACACTACCCTACTGAAGAGAGAATATACATTGAATCTATAGAGGTAGCAGCCATTAAAGACCCAATGCCCTCTGATGGTCCATGCGTGTTCACAGGTAGAACTGCTATATATTTCGGTGAAGAAGATCATTTTAATGATCAGAACGGACATATTCTGCTCCAAAATCAACCTTTAGCCATCTGTGATAAAACGGCCAAACTCTTGTCAGATTTAAACCGAGATGACATATTTATCAGTCAATCAACCTTTCATTATGATGGTGGGGGCTGTTGTTAATTTGTACACATCACATCAAGTTTAGAAAATATTGATTAGCTTAGGAAAACAAATCAAAACTTTATTAATGGGACATATTGTTATCGTGGGAAATGGCATTTCAGGTGTTACTGCTGCGAGGCATATAAGAAAATTGTCAAATCATCGCATCACCATTATTTCAGGAGAAAGTGATTATTTTTTTTCTCGTACAGCATTGATGTATGTCTATATGGGTCATATGTCCTTTGAGAATACCCAACCATACGAGCCGCATTTTTGGACTAAAAATCGTATTGACTTGAAAAAATCTTGGGTAAATCTCATTGATCATAAAGATAAAAAAATTCTTTTGGAAAATGGAGAGATTATGGCCTATGATAAATTGATTTTGGCTACAGGAAGTAAACCCAATAAATTTGGATGGCCTGGTCAAGATCTAAAAGGTGTTCAGGGCTTGTACACCAAACAAGATTTAGAACAATTAGAGATTTCAGTACCAAACAACAAAGTTTGCAAGCGCGCTGTTATTATTGGTGGCGGACTTATTGGTATTGAATTAGCCGAAATGCTTCATTCAAGAAATATCCCTGTCACCTTTTTAGTTCGCGAATCTAGTTTTTGGAATAGTGTTCTACCTGACTCGGAAAGTGCTGTGCTTAATGATCACATCTTGTCACATGGTATCGACCTAAGATTAAGTGCCAATTTAAAAGAGATTCATTCTAACGATCAAGGTGCTGTAAAATCTATAGAAATTGCCGAAACCGGAGAAATCATTCCTTGTGATTTTGTCGGATTAACCGCAGGAGTTTTGCCTCAAATCGAATTAGCGAAAGCCTCTGGCATAGCTACAAATCAGGGTATTCTGGTGAATCGATTTTTAGAAACCAATATCGAGGACGTTTATGCCATCGGTGACTGTGCGGAGCAACAAGACACTCTACCCCACGGACGACGATCAATTGAAGCCGTTTGGTATACTGGGCGGATGATGGGAGAGACCGTTGCACAAACGATTTCAGGGCATAAAATAGCGTATAAGCCTGGCCATTGGTTCAATTCAGCAAAGTTTTTTGACATTGAATACCAAACTTATGGCATTGTAAATAATGCGCTCAACAAACCCAAGAGTGAAATGCAAATGCATTGGAAACATCCTGAAAAAAATATTTGCATCACAGTTTCTTATGATAAAAATGACAAAAGATTTATAGGTATCAATACTTTTGGTATACGCATGAGGCATGAAGTGTTTGACAGATGGCTTAACGAACAAAGGTCTATTGAATTCGTCTTAGACCACTTCGTTGAAGCTCAATTCGACCCTGAATTTTTTCATTCCTACGTGAATGAGATTCAATTGGTTTTCACCACTATCCTTTCAAAATCAAACTTATGAATTATCAACAATCAAAAAGTGTCGCAATTGTAAATCCCGACACCTATGGACTTTCAACACAGCAAAAACTGTGGTTGGGTTTTGGAATGATTGGGTTAATCATGATGCTTTTAGCTGGATTTAATGTGACCATAATGAATTCTTCCATTTATATGGTGCTGGCAATGACTCTTATATCTATTGGTGTAATAGGGTATTCAAGAGCGTCTTACAATCATAAAAAAGCTGGCATTAAAAATGACGGTGTAACGTTTAAATCAATAACCAGTCGTGGCGTCTTAGGTTGGCTCACAGGGATTGCGCTAACTGGATTTTACATCATCCTATACTTTTACCCTACCTTTTTAGGCCTAGGAACAAAAGGAGCCTCGAACGCCGGGCTGGTTGCACTTTTCGATCCATTCAGTAAGTGGTTAAACGGAAATCCTGCCAGTCAATGGTTTGTTTACGGTACCCTATATACCCTAGCTATTATCATTTTTGGATTAAAATTCATTTTAAAATACCGACACGATCAATATCAAAAACTGCGCACCATTTCGGTCATGTTTTTTCAATTAGGCTTTGCTTTTTTGATCCCTGAATTAATGTCTCGACTAAATTCTGATACCTTTAAATTACCTTATGTTGATTTAAAAAGCATTTGGCCTTTGAACTACTATAATTTTGACAAATACCGAGTCGAAAGTCTTATCGACGCTGGTGACATTGGTTTGGCACTGCTCATATTTTCTGTAATATCTATATTTATCATCACACCTATTTTAACCTACAAATATGGTAAAAGATGGTATTGTTCGTGGGTTTGTGGATGTGGTGGACTGGCCGAAACTGCGGGAGATCCATTCAGACAACTAAGCGATAAGCGCTTGTCGATATGGAAAATTGAACGTTGGATCATTCATTCAGTAGTCGTTTTTTCTGTTCTCATGACCACTGCGGTCATCCATTCCTATTTGGGTAAAGATAGCTCAACATATTGGCTCACGAAATCAGTTTTTCTGCTTGGCGTTGGCGGTCTATTAACCTTTATTTTCGCATGGGTAATGATTTTCAAACGTGAGGCGTTAGCAAAAGATGCTAAATACGGTGCTTTTGGTTATTTTGTTGTTATCCTTGCTCTGATGGGTCTTTTCGTATTTGATCAGAACGATCATTTGTTTTTCTTTAAAACATCTGAACTACGAAGAACTTATGGATTTCTTATTGGGAGTGTTTTTTCTGGGGTTATTGGCACAGGGTTTTATCCGATATTAGGCAGTCGCGTTTGGTGTCGTTTTGGATGCCCGATGGCAGCAATTTTGGGATTTCAACAGCGGCTTTTTTCGAGATTTAGAATAACAACTAATGGCGGTCAGTGCATTTCGTGCGGAAATTGCTCAACCTATTGTGAAATGGGGATTGATGTACGAAGCTATGCCCAAAAAGGCGAAAATATTGTTAGGTCGAGCTGCGTAGGCTGCGGCGTTTGCAGTGCAGTTTGTCCACGCGGTGTACTAAAACTAGAAAATGGCAGTCAAGAAGGACGTATCAATCCAACCGAAGTGCTTTTGGGGAATGACGTGGATTTAATAAAATTAATGAACCAACAGTAAGGACGCATTGAAAACTAAAAAACCCATTGTTTGCGTTATTATTCCCGCCTTCAATGAAGCAGAAGCTATTGGTCGTGTCATAAAAGATATTCCTGAAATGGTTGATGAAATTGTTGTAGTCAACAACAACTCCAGCGACAACACACAGGAGGTTGCTCAGGATGCAGGGGCAACGGTTTTGTATGAAAAACGTCGCGGATATGGTTACGCCTGTTTAATAGGAATGGCTTATTTTGACCAAAGACAAGTTAAGCCAGAAATTATTGTTTTTCTTGACGGCGATCACAGCGACTTTCCCGAAGAGATAGAAAAGCTCATTGCTCCTATTGTATCCTCAAACATGGATTTTGTTATTGGAGCAAGGGTAAAATCATTACGTGAAGTAGGCTCACTAACACCTCAACAAATATTTGGAAATTGGTTGGCCTGTTTCTTAATGAAGGTACTTTACAACGCACGATATACAGACCTTGGTCCCTTTAGAGCTATAAGATTTGAAAGCCTAAAAGCACTTAAAATGACTGACAAAACTTATGGATGGACTGTCGAAATGCAACTAAAAGCACTCAATAGCAAACTGAGTTACTGTGAATTACCAGTGAAGTACAGAAAAAGAATAGGTCAATCAAAAGTTTCGGGTACCTTAAAAGGTGCTATATTTGCAGGGATTAATATTATAGGTTGGATCCTTAAGTACGGTATGCGCTAATGCTTTTTGAAACTATTGTTATCGTTATTTATTCAGCATCATTGTTGATGATTTTTGCTTATGCACTATCGCAGTTAAACCTACTTTTCAATTATTTGTCGAATAAAAAATTGGAAATAACCCACGATTTACTTGACACTTCAAATCCTGATGAGGTGCCATTTGTCACTATTCAATTGCCAGTTTACAATGAAAAGTATGTCATGGAACGCTTGTTGAACAACATGGCTCTTATGGATTACCCTAAGGACAGATTTGAAATTCAAGTTTTAGATGACTCCACTGACGAATCCGTTGATACAACCTCTGACCAAATTAAAGCACTTCAAAAAACTGGGCTTGACATTCAGCATGTAATGAGATCCGATCGCTCTGGCTTCAAAGCAGGCGCGCTTAAAGAAGGATTAAAAGAGGCAAGGGGAGAGTTTATAGCTATATTTGATGCGGACTTTTTGCCAAAAAGTGATTGGTTAAGAGCTACGATCCCACACTTTAAAAAACCTAACATAGGTGTAGTTCAAACAAGATGGTCACATCTTAATAGAGATTTCTCTATTTTGACACAAGTGCAGGCATTTGCACTGGACGCACACTTCACACTTGAACAAGTTGGACGGAATACTAAAGGACATTTTATCAACTTCAATGGTACTGCCGGTGTTTGGCGAAAATCCTGTATTCTTGATGCAGGCAATTGGGAAGGCGACACGCTTACCGAAGATTTAGACCTGAGTTATCGCGCCCAACTTAAAGACTGGCAATTCAAATATCTTGAGCATGTTGAAACTCCAGCAGAACTTCCAGTTGCCATAAGTGCAGCACGATCGCAGCAATTTAGATGGAACAAAGGTGGTGCCGAGAACTTTAGAAAAATGGTTCGCCAAGTGCTTCAGAGTCAAAGTATTTCAAATAAAACTAAATTTCACGGTGTTCTTCACCTTTTGAATAGTACTATGTTTTTAAATGTACTCATTGTCGCGATACTCAGTATACCAATGCTTTATATTAAAAATGAATACGCTCATTTAAAAACTTACTTTATTGTAATGAGTTTTTTCATTGTAAGTACACTCATTTTCTTTTCATGCTATTGGGTCATGTATAAGAACACTTATGGTGGTGGCGTCAATAACTTTGCGCGTTTTACAGTCATGTTTTTTGCTTTTTTTTCAATTGCAATGGGCTTCTCTTTCCATAATTCGATTGCTGTTATTGAAGGTCACATTGGCAAACGAAGTGAATTTGTTCGCACACCAAAATTTAATTTATCCAGTTTAAAAGAAAGTTGGAAATCTAATGTTTATTTAAAAAAGAACATTTCACCAAACGTCATCATAGAGGGTATCCTAATGCTTTATTTTGGTTTTGGATTATACAGCGCCTTTACTGTTGGAGATCAAGGTGGTGATTTCGGACTTTTTCCATTCCACTTAATGTTATTTTTAGGATTTGGATTTGTGTTTTTTAAATCACTATCCTCAAAACTATAAATTGCGCCTCATGGCGATCTCTAATTTTTTGTTCATTCACAGATACAGTATCATTGCTTGTATTTGTTCATTTGGTCTTTATAGATTTTTGGCTGTTGATTTCGAACGAAATCAAATTACTCTTCTTTTAAGCAGCTATGTGCTATTATGCGCCTTAGCATTTTTTATTTATCAATATTCATCGTTCACTTTTAATCAACTTCTTGCCATCGGATTACTTTTTAGGCTCTTGTTTATAATGTCCTTTCCATTCCTGTCACAAGATTTTTATCGGTTTATTTGGGATGGTAATTTATTAATACAAGGGATCAATCCATATAGTTTTACACCAAACGGATTGCTTCAAGATGGTCATTTTTCGATGCCCAACATGGATATTTTACATCAAGGGATGGGGGATTTAAGTGCTCGTCATTTCTCCAATTATCCACCCCTAAACCAAATGCTATTTGCCATAAGTGCTTGGGTTGGTCAAGGTAATATCTTTGCAAGCACAGTGGTCATGCGATTAATCATCATTGGTTCCGAAATTGGTATCGCACTCATAGGTGGAAGCCTACTTGTGGATATAGGTTTGTCCAAAAAACAAATTATGCTTTGGACGCTTAATCCATTTATAATTATTGAATTAACAGCTAATTTACATTTTGATGGCCTGATGACTTTTTGGGTGCTATTAGGTTTGTATTTTTTAAACAAAAAACAATGGTTTTGGTCCGCATTGGCTATCACTGCATCAATCCATTTAAAACTCATTCCTCTAATGCTAATCCCAATAATCTGGTCGTATCTCGGATTCAAACAGGGATTAAAATTTTCTTCAATAGTTGGAGCTCTTACAATTATTGGCTTCCTGCCTTTTGTGAAAAACAACGTCATTTCGAACTACACCAATACTATTGGCTTATGGTTTAACAATTTTGAATTTAATGCAAGTATTTTTAATCTTGCACAGGAAATGGGTCGCGCCATAGCAGGTAAAAATCTCATCTCAACAATAAGTAGTTTTTTTTCGGGTGTTGTTTTACTTTTTGTTTTGTCAATTTCCATTATTAAACGGCCACAAACTTTAAAAGATCTTGTCCGACTCATGCTATGGACTTGTTGTTTGTACTTGTGGACCACCACTACAGTGCACCCATGGTATTTAGCATTGCCATTATTGTTAAGTATTTTTACGACATACAGATTTATGCTGCTTTGGAGCACGTTTGTCATACTCAGTTATGCAGCATATGCACAGCCAATAGTCCATGAAAATCTATGGATCTTAGCTTTAGAATACCTTCCAGTGTTTAGTTTGCTCGCATGGGAATTAAAACGAACAAAAATTACATCATCTTAATGCTATTCAGCTCGAGCTCTGTAAGGTGACGCCAACGACTGCGAGGCAAATCTTTCTTGGTTAAGCTGCCTATCATGACACAATCTGATTTGATAAGATCGTATTTTAGATGATCAAATAATTTCCGAAGAATACCATTACCCGTGTTTTTGATTTTAATACCGACTTCATTTTTGGATGCACCCTTAATGTATGACACTTCGCTAACTTGAATCATCTCACCATCTACCTTAATCCCATCACGAATCGCTTTGAGATGATCAAAGGTCAAATTCTTATCTAAGTGAACGTGAAACAGACGATCTACACCAGTTTTAGAATTGGTAAATTTTTGAACAATAATATCATCATTTGTAAACAATAATAGTCCTGTCGAGCTTCTTCCCAACCGACCAATTGGACGAATGCCACCCCCTGCATTTGCCACAAGATCCATCACTGTTTTGCCTTTGGCATCACTACTTGTAGTGGCAAAACCTTTAGGTTTGTTTAGAAGTACATACAGTTTTTTTTCGGGTTGAACACGAGCACCATCAAACCGGACCTCGTCCTCCGGTTTTACCTTATAACCCATCTCCACTATAACTTTCCCGTTCACCGTCACGCTTCCAATTGAAATATGCATATCTGCTTCACGACGTGAACACATCCCTGAATTGGAGATGTATTTATTTAAGCGAATAGTGCCATCATCAGCAGGTTTTGACGTATTGTCTGCTTTTTTTCTACGTATTCGCTGTTGTGGTTTTCTTGCGCCTGGCATGATATCAATTTAGCTGTAAAGATAATCAATTCCCTCTCGGTAATATCAAATCAATTGTTGTTCATCAAATTGTTGCATCAAACAACGCTAGACTTAGCACTCCTATAACCACCCATACCTTAAAAGTATTGTCTATCAACCAAAATTGACGTGTGGTGGTGGCGTTCTTCATAAGAAACATCATAAAAGGCACAACTAAGGCACTAAGCCAGAAGTAATATATCATGTGACCTATTAAAAAATAATTGACAATACATAGGCTAACGGCTTCTACGAAAAATAGAAGACCATAGAATAAATTTTTACTCGATCGTATGCCGTACTTTAAAGGAATGGAAAGCAAATTGGCTGCCATATCACCTTGTAAACTCTTCATGTCTTTTACTATTTTTTTTGAAGATAATAATAAAAGCAAGAAAAATGCTTGGACAAAAATTACCGTATCAAAGCTGCGATAATGGATAGTAATTGCCAAAAATGGGGTCACCACCAACAAAGAGGAAATGATATTACTCAAAATCGGATACCTTCTTAGAAATGCCGAATAAATCCACATGCCAAAAATATAGGAGCCGAAAAAAAACAATGCTCTAACAGAAACAATATAAGCCAAAACAACTGCTAATGCAGATGTTGCGAAAAAAACACCGAGCTTAGTTTGATCGCTAACCATACTATCAATCATTGATTTATGGGGTCGGTTTATGAAGTCTTTTTTACGATCGTAAAAATTATTGATGATGTAGCCCGCCGCAATAGAGGCTGCAGAAGAAAAAACAATTAGAATCAAGCTTTTATCGAATAAAACTTCTTTGAAACTGAGCGAACCGTTGAGAACATAAATGGCTGCTAAATATTGAGCCAAAACCATTAGAAATATGTTATTAACCCTAACAACAGAAAAAAGGCTTATGAACTTTAGCAGCACATGTGGACGTTGAGATGTCATGCTGCGCGTTTTTAAAATTGGTAGACCACTTCAAGCTTATAATCTTTAAGCAAAATTTTAGCTTGATCGATATCTTCGGTAAAACCTAAAAAATAGCCCCCACCACCTGACCCGCAAAGTTTAAGATAATAACCATTAGTATCAATTCCCTTTTTCCAAATTTGATGGAATTTCATAGGAATCATGGGTTTAAAGTGACCAAGAACAACTTTCGAAAGAGCTTTAGTGTTTGAAAACAATCCTTTTATATTACCAGATAAAAAGTCGTCAACACAAGCATCTGTAAGTTTAATAAACTTATTTTGGAGCATGTTTTGAAATGCTGTTTCTTTCATGCTCTCCATGAAAATTTTGACCATTGGTGCAGTTTCACCAGCAACGCCACTATCAAGTAAAAATACAGCGCGCTTACCTTTACCTTGACTTGGGATTCCAGTTGGCGTGACATGCGTTTGAGAATGTATTAAAATAGGTAAACTCAAATAACTATTCAATGGATCTAAGCCAGATGAATTACCGTGAAAATAAGACTCCATCGCTGAAAAAACAGCTTTTAATTTCATCAGCCGTTCACGACTTAAATTTTCTAAAACAGTTATTTTATCTTGAGCATACTTCTCATAGATGGCCGCAACCAAAGCCCCACTGCTACCTACACCATAACCCTGAGGAATTGAAGATTCAAAATGCAAGCCATTTTCGATATCAACTTCCAAAGAATCAAAATCGAAACGAACCAATTGCGGATCTAACGTTTTTAAATAGACTGAAAACTTCTTGATTTCACCATTTGATATTTCAGCATCTTGTGATGCGCAAGGAAAATTTTTAAGACCTCCTTTAAAATGGTTGTACGGAATAGATAATCCTTTAGAATCTTTTATTATTCCATATTCTCCAAATAGAAGAATTTTTGCGTAAAATAAAGGACCTTTCATGATGTGGATTATACTTTTAGTTGTTGAGCGCCTACACCTGTCGCATCACAAATATAACGACCGTTTTGACAATATACCACCAATTCCGCTTCAATAAAATTTAAAACCTCATTTTTGAATTCATATGGATAAAGCAAGTGAACATTTGCTCCTGCATCTAATGTAAAACAGAGAGGTACCTCTGTCGTTTTTCGAAAATCCCAAATAGCTTTAATAATACTCAAAGTGTGCGGCTGCATTAGTACATATGCTGGATTACTTGTCATCATCATAGCATGAAGCGACAATGCTTCTGATTCTACGATTCTAATAAACTGATCCATATCACCTTGTATCATAACTTTTAATAAATCTGACACATTATGCTCTGCTTGCTCAAAACGCTTTTGAGCGAAAGGATGGCCATGCATCAAGTTGTGGCCAAGAGTGCTGCTAACTTGTTTTTGTCCTTCTTCAACGATCAGTATGGTATCCTGATAATTTGTGAAGGTTTCACAAACCGACGCTTTCAATGTTGTACCAAACAGATCGGAACTGCCAGGAATGTCTTTATGCTTACCCCAAGCGACTAATGGACCTTCAATACTTCGGCAAGCACTTCCAGAACCAAGTCGTGCTAAAAATGATGCTTTCTTAAAAAATAACTCTTCCGAAAGATCTGGACAGCATGTCTTTTCACAAGACATAAGACATAAAGCCAAAGCAGCCATACCACTTGCACTAGAAGCAATACCCGAGCTGTGCGGAAATGTATTGGCCGTTCTTATTTCGAAGTGTCCGTCAGTCAAAAAAGGAAGAAAAGGAACTGCCTTTTCAAAAAAGCTCTCAATTTTCGCGCGGAACGATTTATTCCAAACATCATCTACAAATATGTCAAACGAAAATTTAGAGTCGGTCAATTTATTTGAATTGTAATGCAGGCTTGTAATTGTCTTACAATTTGAAAGGGTAAAACTCACAGAAGCGTTTTCAGGAATTTGAACTGCCCGCTTTCCCCAATATTTTACTAGTGCAATATTACTTGGTACAGACCATGAAAAAGTTTGATCTGACAATTCTTTGCCCTCGTAGTTGGGTAAAAAAACATTTTCTAACATATTGCTGCAAAGATAACATTTCCCATCATTGATAAAGAATCTCAATAACACATTGTTGAGTCTTAAATACGCGACACCAACAAATCGATTTAAAAAAAAATAGCTAAATTTAATTCTATTAACCCTAAATTTATTTTTATGTTTTCAAAACCTAACCTTATTTCTACCCTCCTTACTTCCATTTAGGCTTATTTTGGAGGTTATTTGCTTTGGGACGTTATCGGCGGCCCTTTATTACAAAATCATAAAGGCAGTGCTCAATATGTTGAGAAGAGTCAACCTGACATGGTATTGATGGTCTTGGCTTGTATTATTACTGGATTTGCATTTTCAACAATTTACGGCAAATGGGCTCGTGGCAAACACGGTGCATTACACGGCTTAAAATATGGCTTATTGATTTCACTTTTCGGAATTTCTTATGCTTTGATCAGTTTCAGTATGACCAATCTAATGGAACTAACTGGCGCGATATATGATGCAGCTTTAAGCGTTGTCTATTATCTAATTATGGGTGCCCTTGCTGGAATGGCTTACAATGCTTTTCAAAAACCAGCAACACACTAATTGATTCCTTTGTCAAAAAAAAAGCGCCTTGAAAGGCGCTTTTTTTTTATTTAATCAAAATATAATAGGCCCAAGGCTCGAGAGTCAATAAAGATTCTCCATCACTAAAAAAGCTATCATTGGTCATAGCATCAATATACGACCCGGCTTCTATAGATTGATATTGTTGTGGCTCAGCTGAAACGTTCATAACAAATGCAACAGTATCGTCTTCCTTTTCTCTCTTAAATGACAACACTGAAGGATTGCCAGATTCTATAAGTGTCAAAGTTGCAGGGTTTTTTCCACCGTTAAGTGCAGGATGTGTTGATTTAAGAACCGCTAATTTTTCGAGTAAAGGCCAAACTTTATTTTTAATTTTTGGAATTGAATCTTTTTCAAAAAACTTCAAACGATGAGACATGTCATACTCCTGACCAGAGTAAATTAGCGGCATGCCCGGTGTTAGATAACTCAAAGCTAGTAAAGCCTCAGAAGCATTTCCAAAACGTTCTTTAACAGTGCCGTTCCATGAATTTTCATCATGATTGGTGATAAAATTCATCAAAATATCATCAGGCTCATAACGGTCAGCTAATGCCATTAGATAATCTCCAAAACCTGCCGCATCTTGCTCGCCTTTCGCCATCATATTCATTTGATGGTGGCCGTCCCAAGCGTAGCACATGTCAAACATTTCAGATCCTTGGAGCAGTTCAGGTTCATAGGCCTCAGCCAACATAAAGAGTTGTTTATCAGCTTCCAAGCGCGGAATCGCCTTTTTCCAAAAAGATACTGGAACGGATCCTGCAACATCACAACGAAAGCCATCAACACCTTCTTTATCAACCCAATATTTCATATCGGCGATCATGGCTTCATGGAGCTCCAAATTGTCATAATTCAGATCAGCAACATCCTGCCAACCTCGAGAAGTGCCATCCTCATTTAGTGGATCAGTAATTTGACCAGTCTCATTTTTTGTGTAAAAATCTGGTCGTTCGGTGATCCAATAATGATCCCATCCAGTATGATTTGGGACCCAATCAAGAATGACAAACATATCATTGTCATGAGCCGTTTGAACTAATTTTCTAAAATCTTCAATATTGCCAAATTCAGGATTTGTAGCCTTAAAATCTGATACCGCATAATAACTTCCCAAGTACTTTTCTCGCTCTTTCGGATTTTCGATATCGTGTATAAACAAATCACCCTTGGCCTTTCTATTGGTCATTGAAATAGGGAAAATAGGCATAAGCCAGATCACTTTAACGCCTAATTGTTTAAGCTGTGGAATATCTCTGGTGAACGCGTCAAACGTCCCTTCTGGAGAATACTGACGGATATTTGCCTCATATATGATAGCTGTTTCAATCATAGCATCGGTAACAGTTGGAGCAGATTTTTCAATCTCATTTTGTTGGTTTTTACAACCAAAAAATGCAACAATAGAGCATGTAAGAATTATGAATTTATTCATGTTGTTTTTTATTTTAATTGATTCGTTACTAGTGTTTAATTTTTAATGTTAAATCTTTGAGTGTATTCCATTGCACTGGAATAGTGAGCACGTGCATGTTGTCATTAAAAGATGCATTTTTAATTTTTTTACCATTTATCGATATGCGTTTAGGTTGATCGTCCCAATTATGAATAACCAAGTTGATCGTTTTTAATACTGCATCATAATGTGAACCTATTTCCGCTTCAAATTTAATTTTTGATATTTTTTTATGATGATCAAAAGACACTCCAATGGACTCGTACATGCCTTTTTCAAAAGCGTTATTAGTTGAACCGTCATCGTTGTAAAATGAACGCTCGCTAAAGCTGATACTTGCATCATGATAATAATGCAAATCAAATGAATTTAAATCGTACTGGTCGGTAGATTGTGTGGGCTTAACCAATGGAATAAAAGCGCCAGAACGCACATAAGTTGGGATTGAAGCTGTTTTGGTTTTTATCATCTTAGATTGACCACCTTCAATTTTTTGATCGGTATAAAAGTCAAACCAAAAGGAATTTGAAGGAAAATGCACTTCAATCTCAGATGAGTTTGCGGTCAATACAGGTGTAACCAAGAAATCATTTCCCCAGTAGTACGTTTCTGAAAGGGTTGACAAAATTGGCTCATCCCCCTCAAAAAAGAGAGGTCTCATCAGCGGAATTCCTTGGGTGTGATTTTCGAAAACTAAGTTATAATTATAAGGAAGCATTTGATACCTCAGTTCAATACTTTTTTTGGCCAACTGTTTGGCTTGATTGGCTCGAAATACCGGTTCGCTTGGAACTTGCTCCTGAGCGTGTGGCCGATAAATTGGTTGAAATACACCATACTGAAGCCAACGTGTATAGAGTTCGTCATCGAGATTATCTCCAGCGAATCCACCTAAATCTGAATGCATATACCCCAATCCTTGCAGTCCCATTTGAATGGCAATTTTTGGTTGACTTTGTAATCCTCCCCAAGTTCGATTAACATCACCCGACCAAGGTATCATTCCAAAACGCTGTGAGCCTGAGTAACCAGCTCGCATCAGTATAAAAGGTCTTTTGTTTGGAAAATCTTTAGCATAACCATCATGGACCAAAGCGGACCAATCATGACCATAAACATTATGCAGTTCGTTCGCAGTTCCAGTGGCGTGCAATAGCCCTGACGGATGCACCTCTGGCTCACCTAAATCGCCCCAAATACCATCAACACCAATATCAATAAGATCCTTATAAATATTCCAAAACCATCGTTTAGCATCTTGATTATAAATGTCTATCAGTCCAGTATTTCCAAAATAGAAATCATACGTAAAAGGGTTTCCAATTGAGTCTTTGGCAAGTACGTTGTTATGCACAGCTTCTTCCCAACGGTTAGAAGTGGTCAAAACGAATGGTTCGGTAATTAATACTGTTTTGACACCCTTCTGCTTAAAGCGTTTGATCATGCCAACCATATCTGGAAATGAGTCTTTATAGACCTCTAAATTTCCCATAGTGCCTTGAATATCTTTGCCAAACCAATACAAGTCAAGAATCACGGCATCCAAAGGAATTCCCTCTTTCTCAAATTGATTTACAGTGTACTCGGTTTCAGCTTGTGAATGGTAACCAAAGCGACTAGAAAAATTGCCTAAGATCCATCGTGGAGGCATAGGTTGTTTTCCAGTTAAATCTGTATAATTATCAATCAAACGTTCCCACGAATTACCAACCACGACCTGATAGGTTTTCCTCCCAGAAATAGTACCATAAGTTAAGGTGTTATCATGTGTACTGTCAAGATCCAAAAAACCGATTGGCGCATTGTCAAAATGAATCATGTATTTTTTTGAAGACAAAACAAGAGGCATGGTATAATTCATCAACTCACTTTCGGTTTCGTAGCCATAATGCGCACGGTTGTATAGTTCCAACTTATGCCCACGCCGATTCATGTCTAACGCCCGAGCACCTCCGCCGTAAAGCACTTCATCTGTAGTTAGATTAAACTGCAATGTCTCATGAGTTGGAGTTTTAAAATATCCCGATTTTTCAGAAATGATTTGATTGCCGTTATACCAATAGGATATCTGGAATGGCACTTTTTGAATCTTAACAGAAAGACCATCAGATTTTAAAACGATATTATTTTCCTTTTGAATCAGTATCGTCTTGACATTTTCAGGTGTCATAACAACCGCATGTGAGGCATCAACATAACTTTGATCCTTTGGAATAAAGGCCGTTTCGATGATTTCTTGAGAATAAAATTTCAATTTATAAAGGCCATCACTTACAACGACATCTAATCCTTGAGGTGTCTTATATACATCCTCAAAAAATCGGTTTGGGTTTTGTGCAATTACTGATACAGAGAAACAGTAAAAGATGAAAAAAATGTAGGGTTTTTTATTCATGGGTACTTGCTCAATAAAAAGGTTAATGGTTGATCGATGCGGTTCTGCCATGAATTCTCATCATGTGCGTCACCTATAAATTTTAGATTTTTAAAATCATCCTTTTCGTAACCCTTTAAAACCATGAGCACATCGACACGAGGAGCATACTTTTGATAATAGGTGTCCAAGGTTTCGGTTCCGTAGTCAAAATACATTTTATGCTTGTCAGCTTTGGGCATATGGTCATTCATATATTTAAAAATTGCATCTGGTACAGGATTGTTTTCAGATGGTGCTACACCTGGCCAATGTGTTGACAAACATGCAGCACCTCCAAAAACCTCTGGGTATTCGCATACCGCATACATGGAAATCAAACCTCCCATACTTGATCCAGCAATAAATGTATTTTGAAGGTCTGAATGGGTTGAAAATGTTGTATCAATAAAAGGTTTCAATTCTTTGACTAAAAACTTCAAATAATTATCGGCAGAAAATCGCTCTGCGATACTCAATTGAGATTTCCCTGCATCCGCCAAAACCGTGTTCTTATCACTCTCCGACAAATAGTCAAATGCTTTTTGGGGAAAGTAATCGGCATGTCTTTCTTCAGGCACATTCCACACTCCTACCACTATAACATCACGGATTATTCCAGAAGATACTAAAGTTGACATAGCTTCATCGATACCCCATTCTTGATGATTCCAAGTATCAGTGCCGTCAAATAACATCTTACCATCATGCATGTAAAGCACAGCGTATGTTTTTGATTCAGAATAATCGTTTGGAAGCCATATGTCCACATGACGCGATGTCACAAATTTTGATGGAAAATTTTCTACTCGCATTATTTTCCCTGATGTCAAATTCATTGCCACCGCATTAGCAGTAATTATTGGTTTAGCATTTTTACAAGACAAGAAGCAGGTCACAAAACAAATCAAAATCAATCGAAATAGGATCATTCTATTAAAATTTAGTGGTCAAAATAATAACGCCACGTTTGTCAAGACGGAGCGTGTCCTTCCAAATGATATCATCTTTGGTGATAATATTTCTCAGCGTCTTTCCTGTAAGCCCAAGCTCACTGAAACGATTTAGCTTCAATTCAATTGTTTCCTCATTTTTATTTAATATGGTGACAACCGTTTCATTTTCGTATGATCTGGACAAAACATATATGCCCCGTTCTGGGAAAAAATGTATGGTGGATCCATTATGAATTGCAAAACTGTTTTTTCGGTAGTTCAACAATTGTTTGATATATAATTGCATAGACTTTTGATCGAGTGTCAATTGATCGCCAGTAAAGGCATTTACCTCATCGCCTTCCCATCCTCCTGGAAAATCCGTTCTGATTAAACCATGGTCTCCAGGTTTTGCAGAGTCATCCATTAATATTTCTGTGCCATAGTACATTTGCACGATACGCGGCATAGTCAGCATATAACCAAGTGCCATTTTAGTATTGGTAATATCTCTACCTAATTGTGTGTAAATTCGACTCATATCATGATTCCCAAGAAATACCAAAAGGTCTTTTGGAGAATTGTAGGCAAAATCATTGGCCAAACCCTCGTATAATTTTACCAACCCTTGATCCCATGATTCAGGTTCATTCAATCCATCCACAATAGCCTTTTGCATAGGGAAATCCATAATCGATTTTAAATTGGATTTATAACCATCTGAATTTTGATGACCATCTTGCCAATAGGCCACTATTAAAGGATTATAACTCCACTCCTCTCCTACGATATTAAAATTAGGGTACTCAGTCATTATAGCACCAGCCCAATCAGCCATGAAATATTTGTTTGGATAGGGATAGGTATCTTGTCTGATACCATTCAAATGAAGCGTTTCAATCCACCAAATGCTGTTTTGTATGATATATTTGGCCATAAATGGATTACTCTGATTGAGGTCTGGCATATCCTTGACGAACCACCCAAATTCCATGCCTTGTTGGTCTAATTTTGAGGCATATCGGTCTTGATTGGTCGTTCTTCTGTGGTTGGAGTGGATGGTCTTATCATTACTCCAATCATTGACATTGGCTTCAAAATTTTCTTGATAGTTAATCCAGTCTTTAAATGGCAAATCGGACATCCACCAATGTTCTAAACCACAATGATTAGCCACTTGATCCATGATAAATTTCATGCCTTTTTGATGAATATTTGCAGCTAAATTTTTCATATCCGTCAAAGTACCAAAACGAGAATCAATTTGATACAAATCTGTAATAGCATAACCGTGGTAGGAGGCTTGGGGCATATCATTTTCTAAAACCGGGGTTGGCCAAATCGCTGTAAATCCCATATCACTGATATATTCAAGATGATCAATAATGCCTTTTATATCGCCACCATGCCTTGCATAATCATCGTTTCGGTCAACACCTTGTTCTTTCATACCAGGCACAAAATCATTGTTGTAGTCACCATTTGCATAACGATCGGGTGTAATGAGATAAATAACATCACTACTGTCGAAACCTGTAAATTGATCCGAAGTCAGGTTGCGTTCTTGAAGTTCGTAGGGATAATTTATGGTACTACCATCTTCAAAATCAAATGTAATGTTAAGTATCCCTGGTTGAGTAGAAGCATCTATTGTCAAATCTAAAAAAAGATAATTTGGACTATCTGCCTTATTAACTTTATTCAAGCTAACACCGGAATAGTCAAGATGAACCTTTGAAACTCCAATATTTTCATGATGAATTAATAATTGCAAATTGGTGTTTTGAAAACCTACCCACCAATTGGGTGGTTCTACATGAGCGAGTTGATTTTGTGAACTTGCCTCAGATGGTGTCATGTTTAGGTCTTCAGATTTCTCATTATTAGTCTCTTGGCAAGACCAAACTAGCACTAACAGCAATAAATATCTCATAATTGAATTATTTTCGGTTCCTTAATTGATACTGTCAATTGATCACCATTGATCAAAATAATTAACTTAGACTCAGAATCCGTTTTTACTTTAACAGATGATTGATTAACCTGAACAGTAATTATCGTTCCTCTAAAATTAACTTTAAATGAATACGATGTCCAATCTTTGGGGATTTGAGGGTTAAAGGCAAGGGTGTCATTTTGAACCCGCATACCTGCAAAGCCTTCCACAATACTCATCCAAGTCCCTGCCATAGACGTAATGTGTAAACCTTCATGCACTTCTTTATTATAATCATCGAGATCTAAGCGAGAAGTTCTGAGATAAAAGTCGTATGCCTGATCCATGCGTCCCAATTTGGCTGCTAAGATACTGTGAACACATGGTGACAAAGAACTTTCATGAACCGTTAGAGGTTCGTAAAAATCAAAATGACGTTCCAACTCTTCATGGGTAAAATGATCCTCAAAAAAATAGAATCCTTGCAGCACATCGGCTTGTTTGATGTATGGTGACCTTAAAATGCGGTCCCAACTCCATTTCTGATTGATTGGCCGATCGGAAGGATTTAACTGATCAACTGTCTTGTGGTATTCCTTATCTAAAAATCCATCTTGCTGAAGGTAAACTTGTGATTTCTCATCATAGGGAAAATACATGTTTTTGGTTATTTGTTCCCAGTGGGAAAGTTCGTTTTGTGACAATCCAGCTCTATCTGTAGCTCTTTGATGTGCCGCTTCATCTTTCTTGGCTATTTCGACAAGCGTTTTTGCTGTAAATTCTAAACACCATTTTGCCAGGTAATTGGTGTACCAATTGTTATTGATATTGTTTTCATATTCATTTGGACCAGTAACACCAAGAATCACATATTTGTTTTTCTTTGGGGAAAAAGTGGCTCTTTGAGCCCAAAATCGTGCGATTCCGATAAGCACGTCTATCCCCTTTTCCATCACATAATTCCAATCAGCAGTATATCTGATAAAATTATGTATAGCAAAAGCGATGGCCCCATTACGGTGTATTTCTTCAAATGTAATTTCCCATTCATTATGGCATTCTTCGCCATTCATGGTTACCATAGGAAATAAGGCGGCTCCAGAATTAAAGCCAAGTTTTTCTGCGTTTTCAATAGCACGGCTTAAATGGTTGTGGCGGTAGGTTAACAAGTTTTCAGCAACGGCTTGGCTTTTAGTAGCCAGATAAAAAGGTATGCAATAGGCTTCGGTGTCCCAATAAGTACTTCCTCCGTATTTTTCGCCTGTAAAGCCCTTTGGACCAATGTTGAGTCTTGGATCTTTACCAAGATAGGTTTGATTGAGTTGAAAAATATTAAATCTAATCCCTTGCTGTGCTTTAATATCACCTTCAATTGAGATGTCAGAAGTTTCCCATATTTCGTACCACGATTTTTTTTGAATTAAGAGTAGTTCCTCAAATCCAAGTAAAACTGCTTTATCAAGCCCATTTTTTGATGCCTGAACCAATTTCGTTTGGTCATGATGAAAGCACGTGGTATAGCCAGCATATTTCTCTAATGATACGGTCTCACCTTGATCAACATGAATGGTATAGCACTGAGATACAGTCGTTGGCGCTTCGTGCTTTTCAGCTAGTATATCAACCTTAGTGCCGTCAAGAAGTACTTGGGTGATCATGGCTGTACATACCTGAAAATTTGTTTTATTGGTTTTTGACTGGACGTAGCCCATTTCACCTTCAAATCCGCAAGATTGGATATCCCAAAAGACATCATCCCAATTGGAATCCTCATTACTTATACCACCATCAACATAGGGTGTGAAAATAATTTCGGCCGCACCACTCAATGGTGTTACGCTGTATTTAACGGCGCCCACTTCATCATATTTTAGGCTCAAAAAACGACAAACCTCAACATTAATCTCAACATCATTTTGGAGAACTGCTATAAAACTTCGTTTGTACCAGCCTTCTTTCATATTGAGCTCCCGACAGAAATCTTTGACCTTTTTACAGGTAAACAAATCTAACTGCTCGCCATCAATTTCCACGTCAATACCAATCCAATTGGGAGCATTCAATACTTTTGCGAAATACTCTGGATAGCCATTTTTCCACCAACCTACTCTTGTTTTATCTGGATAATAAACACCAGCAATATAACTCCCCCGAAATGTAGGGCCGCTGTAACGTTCTTCAAAATTGGCACGTTGTCCCATGGCGCCATTTCCCAAGCTAAAAATACTTTCCGAAGATTTTATGCGATCCGAGTCAAATCCTTTCTCAATGATGGACCAAGGATGTGCCTTTAAATAATTTTGATGCATGGCAAGTAAAACAATTATTTAATATTGATTTTAAAACTATTCTTTGATGATGCATTGATAACATGCGTTAAAAGGACGTCACTTAAATGATCCAAACCTACCAGAACCAAATCGGCCTCGTATAAATATTCACTTTTACCAATGCCAATACTAATCATCTGAGCAGCATTAGCAGCCTTAATTCCAGCAACGGCATCTTCAAATACGACGCATTGGGTAGCCTCCAAACCAAGTCCACTTGCTCCTCTTAAGAATACTTCAGGATCAGGTTTCGCCTTGCTTACGTGATTGCCGTCAACAATACAGTCAAAATAGCCCAACAAATTCACTTTTTCTAAAATGAGTTTTGCGTTTTTACTGGCAGAGCCTAAAGCAATTTTCTGTCCCATTTCCAGTAGCTTATCCAAGAGATGAACAACCCCTGGTAGAATCTCGTCCTCAGTCATTTGATCTATAAAAGTCAAATAAGCTTTATTTTTCTCATTCATTAATGAAGAAAATTGCTCTGGATTCATGGTGACATTTCCCCAGGTCAATATTTTATTCAACGACTCTACACGACTTACTCCTTTGAGTTGCTCATTTTGAGCTTCTGTAAATGGAATTCCAAGTGATGACGCCAAATCCTTCCATGCCAAAAAATGATACTTGGCCGTATCAACGATAACGCCATCAAGATCAAAAATAAACCCTTTAGTTGTCATTCTTATTCTGCTTGATATGAGATGGCTTTTTTATTGAAAATGAGGAAATTTGCCAAGCCTGCAATAATTAAGCTTAGTCCAGCCACCAGCATAGCGTTTATTGTTTCAGAACCAAACAAAGATGATACAAGTGTAATCCCACCAAGCGCTGCAACGATTTGAGGAATTACAATAAACATATTGAAAAGTCCCATAAAGACACCCATATTATTTTCATCGACTGAACTGGACAACATCGCATAAGGCATCGATAAAATACTGCCCCATGACAAACCAATCAGAGCAAAGGACCATGTCAGTTGTGACGGATCTGTGATATAGTACATACTAAGAAATCCAATTCCGCCAAGCATCAACGATACCATATGAACATATTTGCGATTGATATTAATCTTAGCAGTAAAAAAACTCAATACAAGTGCAAAAATCATGGAAGACAAACCATAAACGCCCATGTATGACCCGACTAAATTGGATGATTTCTGAAATGAGGTGTTGGCAGTGTCAAAGGCCGTGGCTTGCACAGAATCCGTCATATCAAAATGCGACTCTATGGGCGCAGGGGTTTGAAACACATGTTCAGTGAGCGCTGGGTTAGCCAAACTCCACATTGTAAAAAAGGCAAACCAGCTGAAGAATTGAATAACACCTAATTTGAGCATGGTCTTAGGCATACTTGCGGCATGTTTAATTATATCTGATA
This sequence comes from uncultured Flavobacteriaceae bacterium, assembly GCA_943788695.1. Lineage (GTDB taxonomy): Bacteria > Bacteroidota > Bacteroidia > Flavobacteriales > Flavobacteriaceae > JALRKI01. Next base: position 754,576 of record CALSRG010000001.1, on the reverse strand, counting down.
TAAAACTGTTTTTGATATTCTTTTGTTCTTCAAAAGCTTTGATATCTTCTGGAGGGTATTCGGATGTTGTAAAAACAGTAATGATAATGCTAGTTAAGAAGACGAATGCTCCAATGGCAAAAGCTACTTTTACAGACATTGGAACAACACCTTGAGGCGCCGCATCACTCACACCTAATTGAGAGACAAACCAGGGCAAATTACTTGCCACCCATGTTCCAATTCCAATAATTAATGTTTGAATGACAAAACCATTCGAACGCTGTGATTCTGGCAATTTATCAGCGACCAATGCACGAAAGGGTTCCATAGAAATGTTAATTGATGCATCTAATATCCATAAAAAACCTGCGGCCATCCATAGCACAGGAGAATGGGGTACAAGCAAAAGAGTGATTGAGCTCAAAACTGCACCAATAAGAAAATAAGGTCGTCGCCTTCCCCATCTGGGACTCCAAGTACGGTCGCTCATATAGCCTATTATCGGCTGAACAAGTAAACCTGTTAGGGGTGCTGCAATCCACAAAAGTGGAATTGCATCTTTATCTGCCCCTAAAGTTTGAAAAATTCGTGACATGAATCCTCCCTGAAGGGCAAAACCAAACTGAATACCAAGAAATCCAAAACTCATGTTCCAGATCTCCCAAAAACTGAGAGTTCGCTTGTTCGACATAGCGCTGAGTTAAAATATGAAAGACAAGAGAATCTTGTCAAAAATTACTTTTAAGGTGAGAAGTGAAAAAGTAAAATTTGAAAGTGCAATATATAAAAGATTTGAAACAGATGAACCAGAAAGCTAAAATTTTCAAATTAAATAATAACAATACACACTGTTTAGCCTAGCAATTGGGTAGATTCTCGTTCGACTAATTCTGTTTGCAGCACTTTAGTTTCAAACGGTCTTTCATCATCTGATTCTAAACGTTGAATTAACATTTGGGCAGCCTCTCTTCCCATATTCTTGCCATGTTGTTTTATTGAAGTCAATGAAGGATAGGCATGCTTTGAGAGTACGCCATCGGTAAATCCAATAACCTGAATGTCTTTTGGAATGATATAGCCCATTTTTTGAGCAACTTTCATAGCGGTCAAGGCATAAACTTCATTGACTCCAAAAATGCCATCAATACACGGATGTAGACGCAATAAAGCTTCGATTCTTCGTTCGAGAGACTCTAAAGCATCTTCCCAAAAGAATTGGTCATCAACCTTGAGAACCATGGAAGGTTTGTGTGGCATTCCCTTTTTAATATGAGCCTCGATATACCCTTGTGTTCTCTTAAAACCAACATCGACATAATCTTCTGTGGTGATGAGGGCAATTTCTTTACATCCTGACTCCAAAAGCGCCTCTACAGCGCGACGACTGCCTTGATAATCATCTACAATCACTTTGTCACATGATATATCTGGAATCTGTCGATCGAAGAGTACTATGGGCATACCTTGGTTGATCGTTTCATGCAAATGATGAAAATCCTGACATTGCAGAGTCCCTTTAGATACAGATAAAATAAAACCATCTATACTCCCCGAAGCTAAGGTGTCAATATTAAAAACTTCCTTATCGAAAGATTCATTGGAGAGGGCAATTAATACATTATAACCATGCTCATTGGCATAAGTTTCAATTCCTTGAATAACTTCAGCGAAAAAATGGTGAACAATCTCAGGAATAATAACTCCGATAGTTTTAGTTTGACGATTTTTGAGGCTTAAGGCAATATTGTTGGGTCGATAATGCAATAATTTTGCAAATGCTTTAATTTTCTCTGTAGTCTCAAAACTTATTTCAGGGCTTCCTTTAAGCGCCTTAGAGACAGTTGAAATGGAAACCCCAAGCTCATTTGCAATTTCTTTTAATGTTGCTTTTTTCTTCATCAAAAATAATCTCCCAATTTTTATCAGACAAGGGCTAAAGTACACAATTCACAATTAGAGTGCCCCTAAAAAAAGAAGTTTTCAACACGAAAACGTTTTCGGAAACATATTTTACATAATTACAAGCCAACCGAAAAGTAATTTTTTTACCTTGCCCAAGAGAAGTGAAAAATGCATAAATAATCAAACATTAACTTAAATTCAGTTAAATGAAAAAAGTAGCTTTACGTACTGTCTTAGCGTTATTTCTTTTTCCAGCCTTTGGGCTTGCACAGAATATCGTTTCAGGTACGATTACAGAACAAATATCGGCAGCTCCTATTCCTGGTGTGAATGTCGTTAACAAAAATACCAATTCTGGTGCAGTATCAGATTTTGATGGGAAATATACGCTGTCTGCATCTTCAGGCGATGTTTTGGTATTTTCTTACGTGGGTTATATTACCGTAGAAGTTGAATATCTAGGACAATCATCTTTAAATGTCGTAATGTCGGAAGACACAGCACTTCTTGATGAAGTTGTTGTTATCGGATATGGATCTGCCCGTAAACAAGATTTAACAGGTGCTGTTGATCTTGTGACTTCAAAAGACTTCAACCAAGGCCCTCAACTTTCTGCAGGTGCTTTAATAGCCGGAAAAATTCCAGGTGTTGTTGTTACGCCTAGTTCAGGTGCCCCTGGTGAAGGGCAAAATATTTTGATTCGAGGACTTGGGACCCTCCAAGGTGCTGGTGCAGCATCACCACTAATTGTTGTTGATGGCGTGCCACTTGGTGGCGGTGTTGGTGGAGAAAGGAATTCTTTAAACTTGATTAACCCTAACGACATTGAATCGTTCACAGTACTTAAAGACGCTTCTGCAACGGCGATCTACGGTGCTCGCGCGGCTGGTGGAATTATCATGATCACCACAAAAAAAGGAAAAGGCAAAGAATTTAAATATCAATTGTCAAGTTCTGTAACAAGCAACAGACCCCTTAATCAAGTGGATGTCATGTCTGGCGATCAATTCAGAGAATTAATCAATACTATTGGTAGCGCAGAAGACATTGCACGTTTGGGTGACCAAAACACCGATTGGCAAAGTTTGATTTATCAAAATGCTGTTGGTACTGATAATAATTTTAGTGCAACAGGTACAGCAAACTTGCTGCCTGGATCAGCTAATATAGAGATCCCAGTGCGTTTTTCACTTGGTAATACAAACTTTGACGGCATCCTTTTGGGTGATGAATTCAATAGAACAACAGCTAACTTAAATTTATCTCCTAGTTTTTTAGACGGTAGTCTGAGATTCCAGTTCAATGCCAAAGGGATGTACACTGAAAACAGATTTGCAAATCGAGGTGCTATAAGTAGCGCCATTGATTTCGATCCAACACAATCAGTGTTTAATGGATCGCAGTACGAAGGATATTCCTCATATGTCGATGCTTTTGGCGTGCAACTTAACCTTGCACCAATAAATCCACTAGCATTGCTTAATTACACGGACGATACCTCGGAGGTGAGACGTTTTTTAGGAAGTATGAAAATGGATTATGATCTGCCATTTTTTGAAGGTCTAACCGCAAGTGTTAATTTAGCTTATGACGGATCAAATAGTCATGGTCGCAGCATCACATCGGCGTTACTACCGACCGCTGACACCACTTTTGACGGTTCATTCTATTCTTATGCCAATGCAAATACGAGTAAATTATTTGAAGGATACCTTACTTATGACAGAGAATTAAAAGAAGGTCATAATATGAATCTGGTTCTAGGACACTCTTATCAAACTATCTTATTCAACGGATCAGATTATGATAGTGAAGAAGAAGAAGACGGACAAGCAAATTTCAGAACTGCCGATGCTTCAAGAGAGGTATTACTTTCTTACTTCGGAAGACTTAACTATAATTTTAACAATAAATTTTTGTTCACGGCCTCTTTAAGAGCAGATGCTTCATCAAAGCTTAATCCAGAAGACCAATGGGGATACTTCCCTGCCGCAGCTTTAGCCTACAACGTGATTAATTTTGGTGACGGTGATGGTATTATGGATGAGTTAAAATTGCGTCTTGGTTATGGTGAGGTTGGAAACGTAGCTTCATTGTCTGAACGGTATGCTTACCTAACACGTTATACGGGTAGCAATTCTGCCGCTTACTATCAATTTGGAAACGAGTTCTACCAAACCTATCGCCCACAACCAGTTAATGAAGAACTGAGATGGGAAATTAGTCGCACAACCAATCTAGGTTTAGACTTTAGCATGTTAGATCGTCGAATTTCTGGTTCTTTAAATGTTTATCAAAAAGAAACTATAGATTTGATCGCAAACGGCTCAGTTGATCCGTTTACAAACTTTTCCAATCGACTTCCTCTAAACATTGGAAACATCGAAAACAATGGTGTTGAACTCAATTTAAATTTAGGGGTTGTAAGAACAGATGACACTAGCTTAAACCTTAACCTTAACGGTTCATACAACAAAAATGAGGTGACTACACTGCCTTTTATTCAAGAGGTGGGCGGTATTTCAGGTGGTGTTGGAAACACCATCCAATTGCATACAGAAGGTGAAGCGCCATTTAGCTACTACGTTTATCAGCAAGTTTATGATGAAAACAACAGACCTATTGAAGGTTTATTTGTAGATCGTAACGGTGACAACACCATTAACGGCGATGACAGATATATTGCGGGAGATCCTTACGCTGATTTACAATTAGGTTTCAACATTAACTTTACACACAAGAAATGGGACTTTGCGCTAGTGTCTAGAGCAAGTATTGGAAATGAATCCTACGACAACGTGGCATCAAGTAAGGCTTATGCCCGACGTGCAACCGATAGAGAAATCTTGACCAATCTTCATGTTGATTATTTCCAAACTGGATTTCAAGAAATCACTGAATTCAATTTATTAAGCGATCATTACATTCAGGATGCTTCATTTTATAAAATTGACAACATTACCATTGGCTACAATCTCGGTAGTATTTTCCCGAAAGTTGATGCTCGTGTATATGGTTCTATGCAAAACGTAGCTACTTTTACAAATTACACCGGATTGGATCCTGAAATCGTTGGAGGTATCGACAATAGCTTTTACCCTAGACCTCAGTCGTTTGTTTTCGGCTTAAACCTTGACTTTTAAATAATATTATTATGAAAAATTATATTAACAAAATATTTTTATCAGGTTTAGTCCTGTTATTCGTTGGTTGTCACGACGATTTAAACCAATCACCGATTGACCCTGATAGCTTCACGGAAGAAAATGTCTTTACTGACATTGAACAGGCTAAAAGAGCCTTAGCAAAAGTGTACGGTAGCTTAGCGCTTACAGGACAGCAAGGACCAGCAGGAGATCCTGATATTGCAGATATCGATGAGGGATTTTCTCAGTACACACGGATGCTTTTTAACTTAAATGAATTAACCACTGACCATGCAGTAGTAGCATGGGGAGATCCAGGACTTCCTGACTTGCACGGCATGTATTGGTCAAGTGGTAATGACTTTACCCAAGCGATGTATTATCGTTTAGCTCAGGTGGTGTCATTTAGCAACTCGTTTATCAGCAATGCCAGTGCATTATCTGGACCTGAAGTTTCAAATTATATCGCTGAAGCACGTTTTATTAGAGCGTACGCCTACAGTGTATTGATGGACATGTTTGCAAATGTGCCAATTGTAACTGTAGTAACAGCTGATTTACCTTTGCAAAACAACAGAGCGGATATCTTTGGTTTTGTAGAAAATGAATTAATAGATCTGGAGACCTCTCTTCCAGGCTCAAATGAATATGGTCGTGTTGACCAAACTGCTGCTAAGGCACTTTTATCTCGTATCTATTTAAATTCAGAAGTTTGGACAGGTGTTCCAAGATATGATGCATGTGTCAACTATTCTGCACAAGTTATGAGTTCTTCATACAGCTTACACAACAACTATGCGGAGTTATTTATGGCTGACAACAACACCAACGGTGCTCAAAACGAGTTTATTTTTACAGTAAACTTTGACGGATTGAATTCTCAGACCTACGGTGGGACCACATTTTTAGTCCATGCTGCCGTCGGTGGATCAATGGATCCAGCTAATTATGGAATTAACGGCGGCTGGTTTGGTCTAAGAACAACCAAAAGCTTAGTTGAAAAATTTGTTTTAGATGCCGACGCTTTAAATGCTGCCCTAGGCACCCAATCGGATTGGGGACTCGTTGGGAGCGCTACTGAAAACGGATGGGATGGTCCTGACATGGAAATGTATGAAACTGGATCAAACACCTATGCTTTATACGCCAGTTTGAACTCTGGTGAAGTTAAATTCCGATTCAACGAAGATTGGGGTGTGAATTTTGGTGATGACGGTGCTGACGGCACCTTGGAAGCTGGTGGTTCTAATATCGCTGTTGCTGCAGGCAATTATTATATCACGCTAGATTTAAATACCAATACTTATTCTATACTTTCAGCTGGTGATAAACGTGGTATTTTTTATACGGATGGTCAGAACTTAGAAATAGAGGAAATTCCTGCTTTCGGTGATGGTTATGCCGTTGGTAAATTCACAAACCTTGACAGCAACGGTATGCAAGGTAGTGATGCTAGTGGTAATTTTGTAGATACAGATCTTGCCATGATTAGACTACCCGAAATCATGCTTAATTATGCAGAGGCTACGCTACGCGGAGGTGGTGGTAATACAGCTACTGCTCTTGACGCCATTAATGCCATTAGAACACGCGGTTACGGAAATACCTCAGGCAACATCACTAGTAGCGATATGACACTTGATTTTATTTTAGATGAAAGATCAAGAGAATTGTATTGGGAAGGGCAAAGACGAACTGATTTAATTCGTTATGGCAGATTCACAACTGACACATATTTGTGGCCATTTAAGGGAGACACGCCTTCTGGAACTGGTGTTGATTCGAAATACAACTTATTTCCATTACCAAGTAACATCATCTTGGTTAACCCTAACCTAACGCAAAACGAAGGTTATAATTAATAGAAATATGAAAACAATGAAAAATATATTTTACGCTTTAGGTCTTATTGCAATAGCATCGGGATGTCAAGAAGTCGAAGATAACGTGATGCTAAACAGCAATGCGACCATGTCGGTTTCACTTTCAACTGACGCAGTTTTGTTGATAGAAGACAATGCCCTTTCAGATGCAGTTACTGTATCTTGGACAACACCAAATACTGGATTTCAAACCGCCATCAACTATACCATATTACTTGATGTGTCGGGAGGTGATTTTTCAGCTCCACAATCATTTAATGGTGCAGGTGCTAACGAGAAAACATTAAGTGTTGGTGCGTTGAATAACAAATTACTGTCTTTGGGTCTTGATCCAGATGTGGCGAGCACCATTGATGTCAAAGTAATGGCACAATTAGATGGTAATCAAAGTTTTATGTCGAACACCGTTCAAATGTCGGTTACACCTTATTCTACCATCCTCAATCTTTCAACAGCATGGGGAGTAGTTGGAAGTGCCACTCCAGGAGGCTGGGGCGGCGGTGCCATATTGGACGTCCCTTTTTGGACCACTGCAACGGACGGCGTTATAGTATCCTATGTTACGTTGAGAGATGGTATGATCAAATTCAGAAAAGACAACCTCTGGACTGAGAACGTTGGCTCTTCGTCTCCTGCAGTTGTTGACGGTGCCGCAGGTACTTTAGAAGCTGGTGGTCCAGACATTGCAGTTTCGGCTGGACGTTATAAAATCACTTTTGACACCAATACACTAACATACACCATGGAAACATTTTCTTGGGGCATTGTTGGTAGTGGTACCGAAAACGGATGGGATGGTCCTGACCAATTGTTATATTACAACTCATATGCGGACAATTTCAAAGGGGTAGTAACTTTTGTCGATGGTGAAGTAAAGTTTCGCAAAAACAACAACTGGGACGTCAACCTTGGTGACAATGACGCAGATTTAACCTTAGAACAAGGTGGCGCTAATATTGTGGTTACTGCAGGTCATTATTTAGTGACACTAGATTTAAATGCTATGGAGTATTCATTAGAACCAATGGATGCATGGGGACTTGTTGGGAGTGGTACATCAAATGGATGGGATGGCCCAGATCAAAAATTCCTTCCAGATTTCGGAATCAACCCTGGTGTGTACACCATTACAGGTGCAACATTGGTTGACGGTGAAATTAAAATCCGTCAAAACGATGCTTGGGGTGTCAACTATGGTGACGACGGTAACAACGGATCGCTTGAATTGAACGGTGCAAACATTCCTGTAACTGCGGGTACATACAACATTACTTTCGATTTCAACAATTTGTCCATTGTCATGAATGCATGGGCACAATAGTATCAAAAAGTATTATTTTAGCCCGCATTGGAACACCAATGCGGGCTTTTTTAAACCAATAAATTATGTTCAAATTTATACGCCTCTTTGTGGTATTTACGCCTTTTGCGTGTTTTTCTCAGCTGAGCACTAATCCTAGTCCTTTTGAAGTTGAGCAATCTGTAACAATAACTGTAGATATAAACAGTTCAGCTTCAAACTGTAATGGCATTGTTGCACCACAATCTGTCTACATGCACGCAGGTATTGGAAATGACGCTAATCCCTGGGGTTACAATGTCGTTGGAAATTGGGGAACAGACGATGGTGTTGGCGAAATGACTTCTAATGGTGACGGGACCTATAGTATAACCATAACTCCATCAGTATATTTTGGACTTTCCGTGGCAGAAATTGCAAGCGCAACAAAAATGGGGCTTGTTTTTAGAAATCAAGATGGCAGTCAAGAACTTAAAGACAACGGATGCAGTGACTTTTTTCTCAATGTTGGTGCTTTCCAAGTTACTATGCTCAATCCAACAGAAAGCAGTAATGGTGTTATTGTCGTACCTTATGATGGTTCGACACAAATATTAGCTCAAAACACAAACGGAAATGCCAATTATGAACTATTTGCAAATGGTGTTAGCGTGGATATTGAAGTAAATGTCAATTTTTACAATGGTCACCTTTTTCAAAATATACAAACCAACCAATACTGCCAACTGGTGGTTACCTTAGGCTCCACTGTTGTAACAAAGCCTTTCGTGATTTATGTCGACAATACCGTTGAGGAGGTCATGCCTGCAAATATGGAAGATGGTATCAACTTAAATCCATCAGATCAAACTACAGCCACCCTAGTGCTTAACGCTCCTCTTAAAGACTTCGTTTATATTGCAGCTGATTGGAACAATTATACGCCACAATCTGTTGATGCCATGAAAAAAGACCCTAGCTCTGGAAAATTTTGGATTACAATCAATGGATTAAATCCTGGAACAAATTATAATTATCAATATTGGGTGGCCGCTATCAGTCCAGTAACTAATTCACCAAAATTAGTCAAAACTGCTGACCCCTTTTCAACCCTTGTTTTGTCACCATTTGATGATCCATGGATTCCTGAAGACTCATACCCAAACATACCTGAATATCCAGATGGACAAAACAGAGAAGTAACCGTTTTGAATACCGCACCAGAAGTTTATAACTGGCAAGTGACGGACTTTAATAAACCTAAAAAAGAAGATCTTATTATTTATGAAGTTTTGATTAGAGATTTTGATGCTGCGAGGAATTTTCAAAACTTAATTGACCGAGTTGACTACTTTAAAAACCTCAATATCAATGCCATTGAATTAATGCCAGTGATGGAATTTGAAGGAAACGAAAGCTGGGGTTATAATTCCGCTTTCCATATGGCAGTCGACAAATTCTATGGCACTGCAAATAAACTCAAAGAGTTGGTAGATGTGTTTCATCAAAATGGTATCGCTGTAATCTTTGATTTAGTACTAAATCATGGTTTTGGCAGAAATGCAATGAACAGAATGTGGATGAACGATCCTGATGGTAACGGGTGGGGCGAACCGAGTTCTGAAAGTCCTTATATGAATGAAGTAGCTACTCACAGCTACAGTGTTGGTGCCGATTATAACCATCAATCTGAACTGACTCAGTATTATTCTCAAAGAGTGATTAAACATTGGATTGAAGAATTTAAAATAGATGGATTTCGATGGGATTTAACCAAAGGTTTTACTCAAAATTGTACTGCAAATGATCAAAATTGCACCAATGCATATCAAGCGGATCGGGTGGCAGTACTTCAACAATATGCAGATTATTCTTGGAGTTTAGATCCCGATCACTACGTAATTTTTGAACATTTAGGAATAGATAGCGAAGAAGATGACTGGGCTAATTATCGGTTGGAAGAAGGTAAAGGCATAATGTTATGGGGTAAAATGACTGATCAATACAATCAGCTAACAATGGGCTTTAACTCAAACAACGACATTAGTAGAATGGGACATCTCGCTCACGGATTCTCTGGTAAAAGGGTGGTAGGCTATGCTGAGAGTCATGATGAGGAACGTCTGATGTATAAAAATATAACCTATGGTAATAGTTCATCGGGATATGATATCACTAATCTTAACACCGCTTTAGGTCGGATGAGTGCCATTGGAGCAGTATCTTTATTGATACCTGGACCTAAAATGATTTGGCACTTTGGAGAGTTGGGTATGGACAACTCAATTAATACCTGTGCGGATGGTTCTGTTACTGAAGGTATCGATTGCAAACTTGTAACAAAACCGCAACCACAATGGGAAGAAGGCTGGTTAGACGATCCTAACAGAAATAGCATCTATTATGACTGGGCCCGAATGAACGAACTGAAGATCAATGCTGAAGTTTTTGTAGGTAACTATTCTATCACGACTAATACCTTAACACCAAAAATATACATTTGGGATGATACCATTCCTGCCGACCAATTGAAAAATGTTGTTGTCCTCGCCAATTTTGATGTCACTAACCAAAACGTAACACCAGACTTTCCCTATGCTGGAACTTGGTACGATTTAATGGATGATAGCGGAAGTAGTTCCATTTCAGTGACAAGTACCTCCGAACCCATTGTCTTAGCTCCGGGAGAATTCAAAATTTACGGGAATGTTGCTGTCAACATTTTAAGTAATGATTACTTTGAACAAGATCAAGATGCGGGCATAAGATTGTTCCCAAATCCTACTCGCGATAATATACATATCAACAGAAAGGCTAAGGCTGTTATTTTTTACGATATTACAGGGCGTGAATCTTTAAAGTATACAGATATTAAAGTTGGACAGACCATGAGTCTAGATCGACTTGTTCCTGGGGTTTATTTGATAAAAATAATAACAGACACTGGAACAGAGACACGCAAATTAATAAAGCAATAAAAAAAGCGCCTTGAAAGGCGCTTTTTTGTTGTGCGGCTGAAGGGAATCGAACCCCCACGCCTTGCGGCACCAGATCCTAAGTCTGGCGTGTCTACCAGTTCCACCACAGCCGCATGGAACGAGTGCAAATATAATTATTTGTTTGTATTCGCTAAGAATTTGATCGTAAAATATGGGTCAATTCTATTTCAAATTCAACATAAATAGATCTGCAGCAATGCCGTCAGATAAAAACCTACCTTTGCGCGACACCTTTATAATGGTATCATCTAAAAATAGTAATTGCTCTTCAATAAATTTTTTACTCTGATCTAACAAGTACTTCTTGTACATCGGCCCAAAGCGATGCTCAATATCAGATAAATTTACGCCCCAAGTCGTACGTAAGCCTGTCATGATATATTCATTGTATTGATCTATTTTCGAAAGATGTTCTTCTTCCGAAACAGCAAGACCATTGGCGATGTTGTCAATGTATTTCCTATTGTTGCTGATATTCCAACTACGACAATTGCCATCAAAAGAGTGTGCTGAAGGTCCAATCCCCAAATAGGATTTACCTTGCCAATAGGCAGTATTGTTTTTACTGTACCATCCTGATTGTGCGAAATTGGACAATTCATAATGTTCAAAACCATTCATCTCAAGTTGAGCAATGAGTTCGTCAAACTGTTCTTTGGCATGGTCGTCATTCACGTCGCTCATAATCCCTTTTTGAATAAAATTAGCAAAGGCCGTTTTCGGCTCAACGGTAAGAGCGTATGCCGATATATGTCTCAAATCGTAGTCAAGGGCCAATTGAATGTTTTTTTGCCACTGTGCCATAGTGGCATTTGGAATTCCATAAATGAGATCTATGGAAATGTTTTCAAAAACGGATCGTGCACAGTCTAGTGCTTGTCGAGAATCATCTGCGCCATGCGCCCGGTTCATCAATTTGAGATCATCTTCAAAAAAAGATTGCACCCCAATACTGAGGCGATTTATATCTACAGACCATAAATCATCAATCTTTGACTTTGTTAAATCATCTGGATTAGCCTCCAATGTTAATTCTGGATCCGTTATAACTTTGAAATTTTTGTAAATCGTTTCGAGCAGAGCTGCAATATCCTTTGTGTCTAGAATACTCGGTGTTCCACCACCAAAATAGATAGTTTCAATTGGTTCATTCCATTCTAAGGAACGACTAACAAGTTCCTTTTGCATCGCTGAGACCATCTCGCTTTTATACTTAAGTGAAGTAGAGAAATGGAAATCACAATAGTAACAAGATTGTTTACAAAACGGAATATGAAGGTAGACGCCAGCGATAGTAGTATTATTTTATAAGTTTATCCTGATTTTGCTTCACAAAGCTACCCCAGCCAGAATATGATTTTTCGCCGCCAACTTTGTCTTGATTATAAAAGTGACAAACTGCTGCAGCTAGACCGTCAGTCGCATCAAGGTTTTTAGGAAGAGTTTTAATGCTTAACATGCTCTGAAGCATTTTTGCGACTTGTTCCTTACTTGCGTTGCCATTACCCGTTATTGCCATTTTTATTTTTTTTGGCAAATATTCTGTGATAGGCACTTGCCTACTCAATCCAGCTGCCATAGCGACTCCTTGAGCGCGGCCCAATTTGAGCATACTCTGCACGTTTTTGCCAAAAAAAGGCGCCTCAATAGCAATCGCATCTGGATGATAAGTTTCTATTAATTCGATAGTTCGCTCAAAAATCAGTTTTAATTTCACATAATGATCACTGTATTTGGTCAAATTGAGTTCATTCAGTTGAACAAATACCATTGATTTTCCAACAACTTTAATGACACCAAATCCCATGATGGTCGTCCCTGGGTCTATCCCTAAAATAATCTGTTCTTTCATCGCAAGTTATAAGTGAGTCTCAATGGTTTTGAAAACCAAAGGCAGCCGCAACTCACAATTTACAGGTTGTCCACGCTTAATAGCTGGTATCATTTGAGGCAAACTGGACACACACTCCTGAAGCATTTGATTCATTAGGCTATCCGAGATTTGAGTGAAATTCATTTTTAGAACACCCGTATTAGAGACATATAAGGTTGCCCATAGGGTGTCATTTTTAAAATTAACTAATTCATCAATCATGAAAAACACTCCACAATGTTCTTGAATGGTAGTGGTAATACAATCCCATCTATTCTGAAGGTTTGATTCTTTTATACAATTACTAAAAGTTGGCCAGTCATCAACTGTTTTCCAGTCAATGGCATTTTTTTCGTTTTGAAGCAATTGAACTTGGTCGGATTTTTTAAAACTTAGTTCCGAACAACTAACAAGCAGCACAGCAACAAAAAAATATAAAAATCGTGACACTATCTTATTTTTTTGAAAATTACAATTTTTATTTCAATGGAGCATCTTGCTAAAAATTAGTGTAATTTTAAAACACCAAATTAATCAGATGGATTTTTTTATAATTTCAATAGGATTTGCTTTCATGTTACTAGGTGTGTTTGGAAGTTTTTTACCCGTATTACCTGGCCCTCCATTAAGCTGGGTTGGTTTGTTTATTATTAGTTTGACTAAAGCCATTCCATCAGATTGGGTGTTTTTAGGAATTACATTAGTTATTGCCGTAATAATAACAATTTTAGATTATTGGATTCCAGCAGCAGGTGTCAAACGTTTTGGTGGAAGCAGAAAATCCATGATCGGGAGTGTCATCGGGTTAGTTGTTGGTCTCTTGTCACCAATCCCATTTGGAATAATAATAGGCACATTTTTGGGTGCTTATATAGGTGAATTACTCAACGATTCAGATGAGCAAACAGCTGCTAAATCTGCAACAGGCGCATTAATAGGGTTTTTGGCATCTTCTTTAATGAAGTTTATATTATCCCTAATTTACTTCGGACTTTTTATAGCTCAGATATGGGAATTTAAGGATGGTCTGCTCAATTAAATTAGTAACTCAATCCAGCTCCAAATTCGTACAGTGCTTCGACATTACTATCACCGTCACCTAATTCTTTTGGCCAAGTGAAGCTCAACTTTGCTGTTGGATTGAAGTCGCCGTACAATACATCAGACAAACCCTCACCTGCCATTCCAGGCCAAAATGCTGCTACAACACCATCAGCTTGTTCAAAATGTGCATCCATATTCAATGGACGTCCAGAAACCAGAACGATAATCACCTTATTGCCTGATGCAAACGCGCGTTGTAGTGCACTTGTGTCATATGCGTTCAATTGCAATGAGGGATCGTCACCATAGCCTTCAGCGTAAGGATACTCGCCAACTACCGCTACAATGGTTTGTCCCGTTTCTATATTAGTGGCATTGGGATTATAGGAAACATTTCTTACACCCCCCAATTCTTTGAGGCCCTCTAAAATAGTTGTACCATTCGGTTGATAAGGTAAAAGAGTGTCCAGTTGATTATACTCCTCGACAGATAGCGCATCGTCTAAATTGGTGTCTATACTGGTAAAATAGGAGGACCATTTGGCTTCTTCAAATTTTGAACCATAGACCATTGCGATTTGATTCAAATATTCCATTTTACTAATGCTGCTATTCCCATCATCATCTAAAAATTGGAAATCTGGAATAAAATGTCCTTGCCACTCCACAGTCCAGCCACCATTCTGCATGCCCAAGTTGTGAGCGGCAGAGCCTATAACTACAATTTTGTCATCCTTTTCTAAAGGCAATACAGCATTATTTTTTAACAACACTGTACTCTTTTGAACCGCTTCGCGTGCTAAAGCACGGTGTTCGCTTGATCCAACTTCAGCGGTAAATTGATCAGACATATAAGGCTGATCAAATAATCCTATTTGGTGTTTAACTGTTAAGATTCTCTTGACTGCATCATTCAAACGGTCTTCTTTGATTGATCCTTCGGCTACGGCCTCTTTAAACAATGTGATAAATGTTTTATAATGTTCTTGACCGAATAAACTTCCTGGCACCATTACCATATCGATTCCTGCATTAACACCATTAATAATGTCCGATTTATAGTCTCCAGGGATTTCATCAATTCCTGCCCAATCAGAAATAATAAATCCATCAAACCCAAGTTCACCTTTCAAAAGGTCTTCAATGAGGTAGCGGCTGCCATGACATTTTTCACCATTAAAACTATTAAAGCTCATCATAACAGTTTTGACACCCGAAGCGATAGCAGTGATGTAAGGTGGCAAATATTTTTCGCGCATTTCGGCATTGCTCATCTGAGCGTCACCGCGATCAAGATAATAAGTATGGATACCCTCCACTCGAGTTCCTGTCCCAAATCCCGTTGCCCCATCACCAATGAAGTGTTTTGCACAACCAGCAATTTGTCGGTTGGCAATCTTCGATAAGGGATCCTCATATCCCTCTATCGCCGATGCTGTCAGACCATCGACTAAGGCAGTCTGGTCGCCAAATCCTTCATAAAAACGTCCCCATCTCGGGTCTTGTGGAATAGCAATACAAGGAGCAAAGGTCCAGTGAATCCCTGTGGCCGCAACCTCAGTTGCTGTAGCTTGATTAATGCGATAAACCAAATCCGTGTCATTCGAACAACCTAAGGCTATATTGTGAGGAAAGATCGTTGCGCCAACGACGTTATTGTGTCCATGAACGGCATCAATACCATAAATCAAAGGAATTTTAAGTCTTGTGTTTAATGCTTGTTTTTGAAATTCATTAACCATATTGACCCATCCTTTCGGTGTATTATCAGCTGGGACTGACCCCCCACCACTAAGAATCGATCCAATATATAGATCACTAACATCTGAAATGGTATCAATCATTCTCATGTCGATTTGAGTCATCTGACCAATTTTCTCATCAATAGTCATTTGCGTGACCATAGCTTCGACTTCAGCAGCAATGCGCTGCTTTTCAACCTCAACCTCAGTGGGTTGATTACAACCAGTCATTAATAATAATAGAAATGACCCAATGGTCAAATGAAATTTAGACATCATAAAAATTAATTATTCTTGATAAACTCTAATGTAATCGACCTCCATGGTTGATTCTACGAAATTGGGATCAACAGTCTCCCAGAAACTACCCATAGCCACATTACAGATCAAAAAGAAATCTTGATCAAATGGCCAAGTCGAATCATTTTTAACTGGTGGATTATAAGTGTAAAACACTGACCCATCTACGGTAAATTCTAACTTTTCAGAACTCCAGTTTATACCATATAAATGAAAATCTTCAGACACACCTGGTATGTTAACTTCTCCCTTATTTACGGTATTTCCGTAACTAGAAGGGGTATGTGTCGCACCAGAGATTATGTTTTGATTGGATCCCCAATGCTCCATAATATCCATTTCGCCACATGTAGGCCATCCCGACGAAGAAAAATTTGCACCTAACATCCAAAGAGCAGGCCAAGTGCCAGCACCTTGGGGTAATTTGGCTCTAATTTCGACACGACCATATTGAAATTCAAACAGATCTTGAGAAATCAGTCTTGCAGAAGTAAACTCCTTACCACCATAATTTTCTCTTTTCGCTATGATTTTAAGATAGCCATTTTCAACAATGACGTTCTCTGGTCTTGCGGTGTAGAATTGATATTCACCATTACCCCAACCATTGCCACCGATATCATAAGTCCATTTCGAACTACTAGGTGCACCGTCATTATTAAATTCATCTGACCATATCAATTGCTCGCCAGTAATTTCTTCGACATAAATGGAAAACTGTTGAATCACGCTTGATGTATTTCCTGATGAAGAATAAGCTACCGCTTCAATGGTATGTTCTGTAGTACCCGGCGTTGTAAATGACTGCAACCAAGTACCAGAAGCATTGGGTATTAATTGTCCAGAGTCAATTCTGAAAGCGTAAGACACCGCATCTGTAGCCGTAGCCACGAAGGTCACGATTCCAGAACCATCACCATTTGGCATTGAAGTAGAAGACCCCGATTTATCGATATGGATTAAAAGATTTGTAGGTGTTATATCCTGAGGTTGGGTATTTTGGGGATTATCGTCACTTGAACAATACATCAGAGTAAGGCACAGTAAACCTAATAATCTTTTAATCATCATAAATTATCTCTAATTAAATTTTATTCGTCTGCAATAATTATAAAACCCCAATCAAATTCTGAGTTAGCATCCGTAGTTTTTATTCTAAACTCATTCGAAGGCATTGGATTATCTGGATCCTCCATGATAACATATTGATGATTTCCCCCGGTATAATAACCGATAAATGCTAATCCACTGAACACAAAGGTTTTTGTACCTCCTGGAGCGATTACACTCCATGATTCAGAATAATCATCTAAAGGGTAATTTTCAATATCAGCGCCATTCGGAACTTCACTTGTCGGTCCTAAATCATTCATGATATATGGATCTCTTCCAAATACTGTTCCGCTGGTATCCGTGCCATTGTCGTCATTTACACTATTGGTGATATGTGTAAAAGTCCCATCTTCACTGAAGATGTAACGGTCATCATACATACCAGTAGCCGCCTTATCTCCAGGCGCAGCACTATAATAAGCAAAAGGCCAATCATTAACTGGGCCGAGGCCGAAATGACCAGGACCTTCGGCCTTGATCCGCCAAGTGCGGGTACCCGTATCGCCCAAAAGTTTTTGCAGAAAATCCGCTGGAGGCGTATAATCTGCGCGAACATCAATAGTGATTACTGATGATGTGGTTGTACCACCTGCACCGTAAGCCAATACTACAACGTCGTAGGTGTTCACACCAAGCGTGCTAAAAATATGAGTATATGACCCTGACGGTGCTACCTTTTCAAAAGTTCCTAAAACAAATTTATAAGATAAGGCATCAGTAGCAGAGGCTGTAAAGGTTACTTCACCACTACCATCACCATAAGGATTCTCAGCATCTGCTCCTGTTATGGTTGCAGACACTTCGAGGTTGGTTGGTGTTTTAATAGCACCAAAAACCTGGTCTTCTTCTTGGCAACCCATTGCAACTAATGCAATAAGAGCCACGCTTGTTAAATTTTTTAATAGTTTCATCATGCTTTAGTCTTAGTTGTGAAAGTATAAATTATCAATAAATATTGTACCGTCGATACCTGCAGCACTATCCCAAATAAATTGAGTAATTGCTGATAAATCAGCAGCGTAATCTGCTAATGGAATTTCAACACTGACCCAGGTTCCTTGTGTTAAAGGTGGTGCGAATTCAACATCTTCCTGAGAAATTATAGTATTAACCAACTTCATTCCTAGTTCGGTCATGTTAGGTGTCCAATAATCGAAGTGAAGATGTGTCATACCCGTTAAATCTGTAGGGTTTCCATAGTCACTTACAATTCCAGAGAAATTAAGTAATTCATATTTCCAAATGTTATCACCATCTACTTGAACTTCTGAAAAAATGGTAGATTGACCCCATCCTGGATTTATCTCATTTAATGTGATATTGGTGTAAGCATCACTGTATAGAGAGATAACGTTAGCAGCTGCAACTGTTGGCACAGGCGCTGGCATTGTTGGTCCAGTAGCATAAAAATAGAGGTTGTCGATAAAAACAGTACCGTCAAATCCTTCGGCAGTATCCCAAATAAATTGTGAAACCTCAGACAGGTCTGTGGTGTAATCAGATAACGGAATATCAACACTAACCCACTCCCCTTGTGTCACATTAGGCGCGAATTCAAGGTCTTCAGAACCAATATTGGTATTGACCAGTTTCATCCCTAGCATTGTCACTGGGTCTGCCGTTTCGGGAGTCCAAAAATCGAAATGCAAATGGGTCATTCCCGTTAGATTAGTAGGATTTCCATAATCACTTACAATTCCTGAGAAACTGAGTAATTCATATTTCCAAGTGTTATTACCTTCTATTTGAACTTCAGATAATAAGGTGGTTTGTCCCCACCCCGGATTGACTTCATTCAAACCAATATTGGTATAGGCATCACTGTAAAGTGAAATTACTGCGCCTGGCAATTGTGTTGGTGTAGGTGCCGCAGTTGGTGGAGATGTTGGTGATTGTTGGTAAAAGTAAAGGTTATCGATATAAACCATTCCATCAAAACCTTCGGCAGTATCCCAGATAAACTGAGTAACAGCAGACAAGTCTAAGGCATAATCAGCCAAAGGAATATCCACACTAACCCATCCACCTTGCGTAATATTACCGGCAAATTCAATATCCTCCTGAACTGGAGCCGTAGTGGTATTAACCAATTTCATTCCTAAAGCAGTGATAGCAACATCAGCCTCAGGTGTCCAATAGTCAAAATGTAAATGAGACATACTTGATATATCCGTTGGATTACCATAATCACTTACGATACCTGAAAAACTGAGGTTGTTATAAAACCAAGTGTTATTGCCATCGAATTGAACTTCGGTCAATGTTGTCCCCTGTCCCCATCCAGGGTTCAGTTCATTCAAAGTGACATTAGTATAAGTGTCACTGTATAAAGAAATGACATTCACTGCAGGTATGTTTGGAGTAGGCGCAGCTGTTAGTGGCGCTAAGATCTCAGTAACTTCGAAATCCACAGTGTAAGTTGTGGTTTCAATTGCTGCACCCATAGCTACTACTGTAATAGTATAAATTCCAGGTGCGGCATATACATAATTGATGGTTTCACCGATATTAGCACTCACTGCATCAGGATTTGCAGTTTCGCCAAAGAACACATCATATGTGATTGCATAATCAGCAGATGCTGTAACGTTAACCTGTCTCGAAATAGCTTCATCATTTTCTATAAACACCTCTAAATTCTGAGGTGCATTAAAGGAAACTACCAGTTCTTGAGTTATTTCGGCCATTTCATTTTCAAAGCCATATGCTGCAAGTCTTACTTGATAAACTCCTTCAGGGTAGGTAAAAGATGCACTTTCACCAGCAGACAAATCGGCTTCGCTATTATCAGCATCTCCAAAAAATACTTTAAAAGAATCTGCATTTTCAGCTGAAGGAAGTATACTGACGTTTCCAGTGTTATCTTGTGTTACGTTGAAGGTTAATGCCAAATTTTCTGGGCCTTGAACGTTTTGAACATATGAAATGTCACGATCCTCCTCAACACAGCTCATTACAGCAAAAAGTGCAATTCCAGCAAATAAATATTTCATCATTTTATTTTTCATATTAAAGATATTTTAATACATCGGGTTTTGCTCCCAACGGTTACCAGTTAGCTCGATTTCAATTTGAGGAATTGGAAATAATTCGTGTTTTCCAGAAACAAACCCATCAATATTTGATGCTGCTTGCGATGTTCTAACAAGGTCGAAAAAGCGGTGTCCTTCACCTACTAATTCTAGTCTTCTTTCATCCCAAATAGCGGTTGTTAAAGCTGCTCCCGCAGCTGAAATATCGTGATCCATATCACCGAAAGCTCGTCGGCGTACACGATTAAGTAATGCTAATGCATCTGTATCAGAACCGGTTCCTCTGTTGAGCGCTTCAGCAGCCATCAACAAAACATCTGCAAATCTAATTGATCTGTAATTGTTTGGATTGGTCAAATTTTGATCGCCAATACCCGAATCTCCTTGACGAGGAATATACTTTCTATTAAAGAAACCTGTGTGCTCATTGCCTTCGCCGTAACTCACCGTTGGATCAACTGCGACCAAAGCCTCAATATTCAAAATGGCAATATCACGTCGGTTATCGTCCTCTTCAAATGCATCGTAAGTTTCTTGAGTTGGTACGTTAAAACTGAAGCCCGATGTAAAGTAAGGCCCAAAATAAGACCTAGGACCATTAAATCCGACCGCTACATTTCCTTCACTACATTGCAAGCAACCAAAACCAGCACCTTCAAGGTCAGTGTATTGCACCTCAAATACAGATTCTATATTATTTTCATTATCGTTTTCAAACATGGTCGAATAGTCTGTCAATAAACTATAAGGACCGCTATTAATGAGTTCTATTAACACCTCAGCGGACTGGTCAAATTTATCTTGATACAAATAAGCTTTACCTAAAAGAGCTTGTGCAGCACCTTTAGTGATGCGACCTTCCTGAGTTTGCACGTAAGGCAAGTTGTCGGCTGCATAGATTAAGTCCGATTCAATTTGAGTATAAACATCCGCCACTGGTGTACGATCGATGTTAAATTGATCTCCAAATTGAATGCGTTGATCAACAACCAAAGGTACTGGACCAAACCACTTTACCAATTCGAAATAATAGTAAGCTCTCAAAAAACGTGCTTGAGCTAAAACACTTGGTTTGTTCGGAAAATCTAGTCTGTCTTTAAACTCTAAAATATAGTTAGCTCGATTGACCCCTGCAAACATCCATCCCCAAATATCTCTCAACTGTTGGTTGTTTGGTGTATGGATCATATCATCCACTTGCTGAATACCAGGCACATCAGTTGCGTTTTCACCACCAGCCAATGTATTATCAGAGGCAATCTCTCCCAGCATCACATTTATATAAGTGGATTGTAACAAATCATACGCTCCAATAAGAGCAGCTTGATAATCGGATTCAGTATTGAAATAATTCTCAGAGTTGACGTCTTGAGAATCGACATACACAAAATCGTCAGAGCAACTGGTTGCGAAGACAACAGCGCTTAAGGTTGTTAAAATGAATCTAAATTTTGTCATGATGTCTAAAAATTAAAATGTTAGGTTTAGACCCAAGAGATATGTTCTTGGGTTTGGATAACCGCCAAAATCGAATCCAGCGGTCAATGGATCTCCATTAGAAATGGTTGGATCAAAGCCTCTATATTTTGTTAAAGTAAATGCATTATTAACGGAAGCATAAATTCTTAGGTCTTGAAACCCAAAAGTTCCTTTTTCGAAGGTATATCCCAATTGCATATTTTGAGCACGAACAAAGGAAGCATCCTCCACATAGAAGTCAGAGAATACTGTATTTGACGTGGCAGCTGTAGTAACTCGAGGCACGCTAGTAGAAGTGTTTGGACCACTCCATCTGTCAAGGCTGTAAGTCGTGCGATTTACTAAAGGCGAATTTCGCTCATAATTGCGGATAATTTCATTCCCTACAGAAGCGAAGAAATACGATTGGAAGTCAAACTTCTTATAATTGAATGCTATGTTTAGACCTAGTGTGAAATCCGGAAATGGATCACCTAGGTAAGTACGGTCATCTTCGTCTAAAATACCATCTTGATTCGTATCTACAAATCTTAAATCCCCTGGAGCCGCTACTGTACCCAATAATAATTGAGAAGGGTGAAGATCTACCTCTTCCTGAGATTGGAAAATACCATCGGTTTTAAATCCGTAAAAATAACCGATCGGAAAGCCTACTTCCATTCGGGTTGGGCCAGTGAGGTTGCCAATTCCGAAAATGTTATCTGACTGTATGTAACCTATTCCATTGTCTACTGCTGTTACATTATTTTCAACAGAGGTGAAATTGAGGTTTAAATTAAAATCAAAACTATCTGATAGTTTCGCACTATACCCTAGAGCAACTTCGAGACCTTTATTCTCTATCGAACCAGCATTGGCAAATGGCGGTCCTGAACCTGGTGCATTTGGCCCGTTAACTCCTGCAGTGACAACGCGTAACAACAGATCCACTGTTTTCCGATTAAAGTAATCCACCGTGAGAGATAATTTGTTGTCGAGCCACTTGGAATCGATTCCAATATTAGAAGCAAATTGTTTTTCCCATTTTAGGAATGGGTTAGAAATACTACCTTGAGCGGCACCGAACTGCAATTGGTTGTCAAAGACATAAACCCCCTCGCCATTCAACAATGACGTAAAAGCAAAAGGAGGTATGCGGTCGTTTCCTAGAATACCGTAACTACCTCGTAGCTTAAATAAATCTGCAGGCACACCATTAAAGAAATTTTCATCAGACATTACCCACCCAGCCGAAACCGTTGAGAAATATCCAAATTTGTTCTCTGGACCAAAATTGGTGGATCCATCTCGACGAACAGTTGTTGACAATAAATATTTTTCTCTAAAGTTATAATCCAAACGGCCAAAATAAGACAGTAATCTAGAATCAAAAATTCTATTACTTCTCGTTTGGAAATTATTATTGATAACAGCTGCGTTTTCTATTTGAGCGTTTTCTAATGTAGTCCCTTCAGCAAAATCTGTTCCAACGTAGGCATATTGATCAGCTGTTGATTTGAAAACAGAGGTCCCAACCATAGCCTTAATATTGTGTGCATCATTCAAAGATGTTTCGTAACGTAAATAAGCATCGAAAGTATAATCTCTATAATACGAGTCTTCAACAAAATAGGCAGCAATATTGGTATCAAAAACTTTGTCTTCAATACCTTCAGCTCCAAAATCCTGAATTCCGGAGAAGCTTCTATTTCGTACCTCAGTATAGTTCCATTGGTAATTTACATCAACACTAAAATTTGACAAAAATTTATAATTTAAACCAAATACCCCACTCATACGATCTGCGACTACTTTGTTTTGGGTGGCATCAATTTGCCACAGCGGGTTGATCACTTCAATTGGCATATCTGAAGCCCTTGTAAACGCTCCATTTGAATCTCTAAGAGAATAAGTAGGAGCCATATTAAGCGCGTTAAAGAGTACCGAGCCTATACCTCCCTCAGGTAAAGTCTTACGATTTGTTTTTGAATACAATAAATTCATTTTGAATTTCATGTTTGATGGCGTACCATCTGGCAACATCAAATCAACTGCATAATTAAAACGTGCATTGTAACGCTGAAATCCAGATTTATCCTTACCAACTATACCATCTTGGGTGAACATAGACACACCACCAGCATATGTAGCGTTATCAGATCCACCTGAAAGATCAAGACTTTGATTGGAGGTAAAAGCCTGAGAGAAAATGGCGTCTTGCCAATCTGTGCCACGCCCAAGTGAACCGACACCAGAATAATATGGTCCTGCACCATTAGAAACAAAAGATTCATTAATCAATAGCGCGTAATCTGTGGCGTTTAGTGCTGGCAATTTTCTGGTTGTTTCTTGAACACCACCGTAAGCGTTAAATTGCACTTTCAGTGGAGCCCTCTTGCTCCCAGACTTGGTAGTAATGATAATTACTCCATTTGCCGCACGAACACCATATATTCCTGCGGAAGCATCTTTCAAAACTGAAATACTCTCAATATCTGCAGGGTTGATAACACTCAATTCCGAAATTACGTTTCCATCAACAAGAACTAATGGCCTCGCATCACCATTTGTGCCTACACCTCGAATACGGATATCTAAACCTGCACCTGGAGCCCCAGAGGTTGAAGTAACTTGAACACCTGCAACCTGACCCTGAAGGGCCTGTTCAATTCGTGTTGGTTTTAATTTTTCAATTGTTGCGCTCGACACAACACTAACCGCTCCCGATACCTCTTTAACACTTCGAGTACCATAACCAACTACCACCACTTCTTCAAGCTGAGCTGAATCTAAGATCAATCTGATGATTAAAGGTTGGGCAGTAATTGCACTGAGAGTTACTGTCTGATAGCCAATGTAAGACACCTCTAAAGAAGATTCAGTAGCCACATTGGAAATGGAAAATTTACCATCAAAATCAGTAACAGCTCCTTGATTTGATCCTTGAACTGCAACATTTGCCCCTAGGACTGGCATTCCTGATTCAGCGTCTAAAACAGTTCCTGATACAGTTACCGTTTGAGCCTCTAAAGCAAGCACAGATGCCATAAAAGCAATACAAGTAATTATTCTTTTCATGTTATAAATGATTTAACGAAAACGTTTGAGCTGCGAAAGTAAGTCAGCAAAAGGAAAATTCAAACAGATTTACGGATAATTTATTTGAATCACCTCACTTATTTCAAAATTGATAGTTCTATTTTATGAAAAAAGAGAGGGGAAATTGAAGTAATCTGTATAAACTTTTAAAGAATCAATCAAAGAGACTTTAATTATTTAATTTTAAAGTGATTCTTGCCTTTTTATGATTTTTTTGATTTCAAAAAGGGCTATCTCAACATTGGAAATGATGCAAATCGTTCGGAACTAAACAGCCAAAATTTTTAGACAATTTTTGAAACTGAGAAATGAGAATGCGGAACTGATAAAAATAAAAAAAGCCCTCCGTATTTCAGGAAAGCTCTTCAATGGTTTTCTACAAACCTTCAGTTATCTAATGATAACTGCAACACAACGTGTTAAACTTTTGCGGTCTGGACGGGACTCGAACCCGCGACCCCCTGCGTGACAGGCAGGTATTCTAACCAACTGAACTACCAAACCGTTGCATTGTTGCGGGGCAAATATACACTGCATTTCTAATATCTCAAATACTTTTTTACTTAAAGCGTGTTTTTATTTGAATTTTTGGCGGGCCAATAAGAATGAGGTTAGGATTTCGTTAAAATCATTGGCCACGTCTACCGGTAAATAAGTCATCCGGTACTGGGCACATTTTAATTTTATTTCGCTAAAATAGTCTTTCATGGCATTTTGGTAAGTAGACTGTATTTGAGACGAGTAAGTCTTTACTGATGCTCCCGTTTCAAGGTCGATAAAAGTGTGTGGTTTGTCATC
Organism: uncultured Flavobacteriaceae bacterium; assembly: GCA_943788695.1. Classification (GTDB taxonomy): domain Bacteria; phylum Bacteroidota; class Bacteroidia; order Flavobacteriales; family Flavobacteriaceae; genus JALRKI01. Next base: position 728,926 of record CALSRG010000001.1, on the reverse strand, counting down.
AAAATTGAAATCGAACTCCTTTTTTTTATCAAAAACGTGGCATAAAACGACTTCATGTTTATTGAATTTTAAATGACCAAGGGCGTCAAATAATTTACCATGATCGCTGTCAGATTGCATCATATCCGTAAAAATAAAAATTAAAGACCGTCTGTGGCACTTTTCAGCGACATCATGTATCGCGTGATATGTATTTGTTTTCCTTAAATTTTCTTGCTTATTTAATGCCTTAATCAATTGATCCAGCAACAAATGATGATGTTGTGACGTACTTTTTTCAGGAGCGTAAAAATCGAGTTCTTCACTATAAATACTTAAACCAACGGCATCGCGTTGCTTTTTAAGTATTTGCATAAAAGCAGCAATGGCTAAGACCGAAAAACCTACTTTATTCAGATGGTTTAAGTCAAATTCATTGACCTCGGGAAAATGCATTGAACTGCTGTTGTCTAGAACAAAGTGACATCTCAGATTGGTTTCATCTTCAAAACGCTTGCTGTAAAGTCGATCAGTTTTTGCATATAGCCTCCAATCTATGTGTCTGGTCGATTCGCCAGGATTATAAATGCGGTGTTCAGCAAATTCGGATGAAAATCCGTGAAAAGGACTGCGGTGAAAGCCTGACATAAAACCTTCGACCAGATGACGTGCCATGAGCTCTAATCTTCCAAGATCAATAAATTCATTAAGTGCTTTCTGCAGTGTCATAGCGCAAGTTAACAAAAAAGGGGTTGCTCTCGCAACCCCCTTAATTAAGAATATAATTTCAATCCTACAATAAGGCCTCAACAGCTTCGGCATATACTGTCTTTGGTGCAACACCAACCTGCCTTGTAACGACTTCTCCGTTTTTGAAAACCAACACTGTAGGAATATTACGAACACCATATTTAGCTGCAAATTCTTGATTAGTGTCCACATCAACTTTCCCAACCACTGCTCGGCCCTCAAAGTCATTGCTCAATTCTTCGATAACCGGTCCAACCATTCGGCAAGGACCACACCAAGCCGCCCAAAAATCAACAACTACTGGTTTATCGCTATTTAAAACAACACTTTCAAATGTTGCGTCTGTAATTTCTAATGCCATGATATTTTTTTTAATTAAACTGTCATTCTGCAAAATTAAAGAAAAAAACAGGGGCAGCCACGAAATCAGGTGTCAAAAAACACAACTTAAGAGCGTTCAGTGTTATTACAGGGCTAGTTTAATTTATAATGAATCTGCTCGTCTTCCAAAATCTTTAGTAATTCTTGAGAAATATTGACCTTATAATTTCTACTTGGCATACTTAGTTTTATAGATTCTTCCATATCAAAAACCTCGACTCGCAAATGATGTTTACCTCTATGTTCATCCATTATCGATTGAATCAAATCTATTAAATCAGAATTCAAATCACTCAGTGCCAATTGAATTGAAAGCTTATTAGCCATGGCATCCATTACGTCTTGAAGAAGTTGCATGTTTGAAAAAATAATACGAGGCTCGCCAAGTTTTCCTGTTTCTTTATTTTGCCAGCCTGGTTTTACATTTGCCCTCATGTAGAGAAAACTATTAACTACCAAAAGGTGCTTGAACCTTAGATAATCTTCGCCAAATATTCTAAAAGCATAACTGTCTGAATAATCTTCCAAAACAAATGACGCCCAGCCTGATCCTTTAGCATTTATACGATGTTGAACATCGGTTATTACACCCCCGAATGCTAAATCTTTATTTATGAGCTCTGTCAGTTGCTGCAAATTTTCGAGCGAAGCGTTGCAAAAAGCATTTAGTTCTACTTTAAAATCATCTAATGGATGGCCAGAAATATAAATCCCTACAACCTCCTTTTCTCTTGCTAATTTTTCCATAGCACCCCACTCTGGGCATTCTGGAATCTCTGGCTCTGGCATTTGAACTTCACTTGAGTCTCCAAATAAACTGACCTGTGCGGCATTTTCATTTTCCTGATACCGATTTCCATAGCGAAGCGCTTTTTCTAAAAATGATTGTCCATCTCCAGCATCATAAAAATATTGTGCGCGATGAGTGTTTTCAAAACAATCAAAGGCTCCAGCATTTGCCAAGCTTTCAAATGATTTTTTATTAACAGCGCGTAGATCGATCCTTCTGGTAAGATCAAAAATATTTTTAAATGGCCCCTTAAGTTTTCTTTGTTCAACAACAGTTTCTACTGCTGAACCACCGACACCCTTAATGGCCCCCATGCCAAATCTAATGGCGTTGTCTTTGTTAACAGAGAACTTATGATACGACTCGTTGACGTCAGGTCCAAGAACCGGAACTTTCATACGCCTACATTCTTCCATAAAGAAAGTCACTTTTTTGATGTCACTCATATTATTTGACAATACCGCAGCCATGTACTCAGCTGGGTAATGCGCCTTTAAATAGGCTGTTTGGTAGGCGATCCAAGCATAACAGGTGGAGTGAGATTTATTGAAAGCGTAGCTCGCAAAGGACTCCCAATCCTTCCAAATTTTCTCTAATTTCTCTGCATCATGGCCTTTACCCGATGCTTGCTCAATAAATTGAGGTTTCATCTTATCTAGAACTTCAATCTGTTTTTTTCCCATGGCTTTTCGCAAAATATCTGCTTCACCTTTGGTAAAATCTGCCAGTTTTTGAGATAGCAGCATCACCTGTTCTTGATAAACAGTAATACCATAAGTTTCTTCTAAATAAGAAGCCATCTCTGGTAAATCATATTCGATTTCCTCCTCTCCATGTTTTCTTTTAATAAATTTAGGAATATATTCAATTGGACCAGGTCGATATAAGGCATTCATTGCAATCAAATCGTCAAATTTTGTTGGCTTGAGTTCCTTAAGATACTTCTGCATCCCGACCGATTCGTATTGAAATATCCCAACTGTTTCACCACGCTGAAACAATTCAAAGGTTTTGATATCATCTAACGGAAATTCGTCTGGATTAAGCGCTATTTTGTATTTGGCTTTTACAATTTTTACGGCGTCCTTAATTATGGTCAATGTTCGAAGTCCTAGAAAATCCATTTTTAACAATCCCGCCTCTTCAACAACTGCATTATCAAACTGAGTCACAAACATATCAGAATCCTTCGCAGTAGCAATTGGCACAAAATCACTGATATCTCCAGGAGTAATAATAACGCCACAAGCATGAGTTCCTGTGTTTCTTAAGGAACCTTCCAAAATCCTTGCTTGATTAATGGTTTCCGATTCTAAATCCTCACCATCAGCGATATTGAGCAATTGATTGGCACGCTCAAGATCTTCTTTGCGCATTTTTTTATTCAAATCCTTCTCGTCGGTTCCAAATAGCTTGTCGAGTTTCCACATATCTGGCACCAATTTGGCGATACGATCTGCTTCATTAAGCGGCAAATCTAACACCCTCGCCGTATCTCTAATCGCAGATTTGGCAGCCATAGTGCCGTAAGTGATAATTTGAGCTACCTGGTTACTTCCATATTTTTGAATGACATACTCAATAACTTTTGAACGACCTTCATCGTCAAAATCAATATCAATATCGGGCATACTGATTCGATCAGGATTTAGGAAACGTTCAAAAAGTAAGTCATACTTGATAGGATCAATGTTAGTGATTTGCAAACAATATGCAACAGCAGAACCAGCTGCAGAACCGCGACCTGGGCCTACCGAAACATCCATTTCTCTCGCAGCGCGAATAAAATCGGCAACAATCAAAAAATATCCTGGATAACCGGTTTTCGAAATGGTAGCAAGTTCAAAATTTAATCGTTCTTCAATTTCTGGAATAAGATCCCCGTACCTTTTTTGTGCCCCAATAAAAGTTAAATGTCTCAAATAGGCATTTTCCTGATCCGAGGGATCATCGCACTCAAAATCAGCAGGAATGTCAAATTTTGGAAGTAATACCTGACGAGCCAATTCGTAACTTTCTATCTTATCGAGAAGTCCTTCTAAATTGATAATGGCCTCAGGTATATCAGCAAACAATTGTTTCATTGACTCGGAAGACTTGAAATAATACTCTTGATTCTCTAATCCATACCGAAATCCTCTGCCACGACCAATGGGGGTTTGCTGCTTTTCACCATCTTTAACACAAAGCAAAATATCATGGGCATTGGCGTTGTCTTTACTCGTATAATAGGTGTTATTGGTCGCCACCAACTTAAGGTCATGCTTTTGTGAAAATGATATTAGGGTTGTATTGACCCTGGTCTCATCTTCCTGGCCATGACGCATGAGCTCTATATACAAATCGTCACAGAATTGTTCTTTCCACCATAGCAATGCTTCCTCAGCCTGATGTTCTCCAACATTCAATAGTTTCGAAGGCACTTCACCATATAAATTGCCAGTAAGCACAATGATGCCTTCCTTATATTTTTCAACAATACGTCTATCAATCCGCGGGACATAATAAAACCCATCAGTATAACTGATAGATGACATTTTTGATAGGTTTTTATAGCCTATTTTGTTTTTAGCGAGCATCACAATTTGATACCCATTATCCTTAAACGATTTGTCTAGATGGTTCTCACAAACCTGAAATTCGCAACCTATAATACCTTTAAGTTGATGTTCGGAATTTAAATTATGGTTCTGAATGGCTTTTTTAAAGTGAAAAGCACCCATCATATTTGCATGGTCCGTTAGTGCAACGGCTGGCATTTTGTATGAAGCTGCCGCCTTAACCAAATCATTAATACTGGTGGTTGATTGCAGAATGGAATATTGCGAGTGGTTGTGCAGGTGGGCAAAAGGAGCTTTGATCAGTTCATCTGGGAGTTTATCTGACAACTCTGAAACAGGTTGCTGATTTTCAACTTGCGATAATTTAGCCGATGCTTTCTTAAGATTGACATGCTTTAAACCGATTGCCGATATAACCCCAGTATTGACCGATTTGAATGTCATTAAATAATGACTGTCCGCCTTTAAATCCTCTGCTGAAAAATGATTTTTTCTAATCAACTCAAAAAAACAACGCGCCGTAGCCTCAACATCAGCGGTGGCATTATGAGCTTCTGAAAACGGCACACCGAACAAATGATGGTGAAGTTCAGTGAGCGTTGGCAACTTGAACTTACCGCCCCGACCTCCCGGAATTTGGCACATTGAGGCAGTGGCTTCTGTACACGTGTCAAGAATTGGTTTTCCTTCAAAAGGATTCTTACCAGTAGCCCTTAAATATTCCGAACCCAAAATGTTCAAATCGAAACCAACATTTTGTCCAACTACAAAGGTGGCTCTGGACAAAGCATCATTAAAAGCATCTAAAACTGTATCGATCGACACCCCCTTTTGCCTTGCTAAATCTGTTGAAATACCGTGTATTTTTTCAGCGTCGTAGGGAATATTAAAGTCTTTTGGTTTAATCAAAAAATCTTGATGTTCGATGCATGTTCCTAAGCCATCGTGCAATTGCCAAGCAATTTGCACACATCGAGGCCAATTGTCTAAATCCGAAACGGGAGCTCCCCATTTTTTCGGTAAACCAGTTGTTTCCGTGTCAAAGATTAAATACAAAATCGGATTTTATCGTTAAGTAGCTAAAATTAATATAAATCATTAATCAAGTCACCAAACAACTCGAGCACTTATAAACATATCTTTCAATACTATGGTATTGGCGTTGCAATAGGCACTTTGAAAATTCTACCGATCGTGAAATTCGCGGAATAATCCCCATTTGAAGAATACGCCGTGAACCAAAATTCTCCAGAAACGTATCTTTCTTCAGCATTATATTCAATTAATTCAATTAAACCATCGCTTAATTGTCCTAAACCGGATGATCCGTTATTTAAGGTGGAGTAAGTCAAACCATCCTGCATAAAACTGACGCTAGCAAAAGAGCTGCTGCTAAGGCCATAATTGCCAATACTAGTTGCAGGAATCATTATTTGCAAGGAATTGTTACCATTATAACCTTTGATATTAATGGTGTCCGATACTACAGTGGCGGAAAAAGCTGACGCACGCCAAACGAAATTATTATTCAACTTACCCTGAAGAGATGGGGTACTAAATAATAAATCGTCAGTGCAACCAGAGACTAATAGCAAAATTGTAAGCGAAAATAGGATGCGTTTCATAAGGTCTTTCTAACAGAGTTCTAAAGTAATCAAAAAAAGGAAATATTTTAACAGTCTCGATAAAATAATACTATATTTGCGCTCCATTAATAACCGAGGTCGTGACCTCATAAATTAATAATATGTCAGTAAAGATTAGATTACAGCGTCATGGAAAAAAAGGCAAACCTTTCTATTGGATAGTTGCCGCTGATGCCCGTTCGAAGAGAGACGGAAAGTATCTCGAAAAACTTGGAACTTACAACCCTAATACCAATCCTGCGACTATCGATCTCGATGTTGACGGAGCTGTGAAGTGGTTAGAAAATGGCGCACAACCGAGCGATACAGCAAAACAACTGTTGTCTTACAAAGGTGCATTGATGAAAAAACATCTTAGAGGTGGCGTTAAAAAAGGCGCCTTTACCGAAGAGGAAGCTGAAGCAAAATTTCAAAGATGGCTGAGTGGTAAGGCTCAAGCAATTGCGGATAAAACATCAGGTTTAGCCGCTAAAAGAGCCGCTGAAGCTGCTGAAATTTTAGCAGCCGAAAAAGCTTCAAACGAAGCACGTTTAAAAGCTCAAGCCGATGCCGCTGCTGCTGTCATTGCAGGAGAAGCTGCTGCCGAGTCAACCGAAGCCGTAGAAGAAGTTGCTCCAGATGTTGAGGTTGTTATTGAAGCAACTGAAACACCAGCTGAAGAGATTAGTACTCCAGTGATGGAAGATGTCGCGAAAGAATCAGAAATTCCGTCAGAAGAAACTGAAAGCAAAGAAGAAGAATAATCTTTTCCTTTTAGATCGTATATTTGAACCCGCTACTGACGTAGCGGGTTTTTTATGTTGAATATCATGGACAAAAAAAATTGCTTTTATTTTGGCACCATAGTTCGGAAATTTAGTTTTAAGGGTGAGTTGCTTGTTAAAATGGATACTGATCAGCCGGACATCATAGAGCAACTGGAAGCAGTTTTGATTGAAAATGATAACCGTCTGATGCCTTATTTTGTCACTTCAGCTCAACTGCATAAATCGGCTCTTTTGCGCATCAAATTTGAGGATGTGGACAATGAAGTTGATGCCGACAATCTCATGCATTGCGATCTCTATCTTCCTATTGGCGTCTTACCAAAACTTGAGGGTAATAAGTTTTATTTCCATGAAGTCATTGGCTTCATGGTAATTGATGAACAATTTGGGCCAGTCGGTGAAATCACGGCAGTCAACGACCAAACATCTCAAGCCATTTTTCAAATAGATCATCACAGTAATGAGATACTCATACCTATTAACGATGATTTTATCACTAAAGTAGATCGGGAAAATAAGCTAATTTTTGTCAACGCCCCCGAAGGATTAATTGAACTTTATCTTCCAGAATGAACTAATTATTTAACACAATACTTAACTTTGTTGATATAAAATTCAACTATGAAGCCAGACCTTTTTGAATCACCAGATTATTTCGGTTTAGATGATCTTTTAACCGAAGAACACAAACTTGTCAGAGCTGCTGCTCGCGAATGGGTAAAACGCGAAGTTTCACCCATCATTGAAGATGCCGCTCAAAAAGCTACATTTCCTCAAAGCATCGTTCATGGGCTGGCTGAAATAGGAGCTTTTGGCCCCTATATTCCAGAGACCTACGGCGGCGCAGGATTAGACCAAATTTCTTATGGTTTGATTATGCAAGAAATTGAACGTGGCGACTCGGGTGTAAGAAGCACCGCTTCAGTTCAATCATCATTGGTAATGTATCCAATATACGCCTATGGCAATGAGGATCAACGGCAAAAATATTTACCAAAATTAGCTTCAGGTGAACTCATGGGATGTTTTGGTCTGACAGAACCCGATCACGGCTCCAACCCAGGTGGTATGACAACAAATTATAAAGATATGGGTGACCATTTTCTTTTGAATGGCGCAAAGATGTGGATTTCAAATGCTCCATTCGCCGACATTGCCATTGTATGGGCTAAAAACGACGAAGGTAGAATTCATGGGTTAATTGTTGAGCGTGGTATGGAAGGATTTAGCACACCAGAAACGCACAACAAATGGTCGCTTCGAGCTAGCGCCACTGGTGAGCTAATTTTTGACAATGTCAAAGTGCCTAAACATAATTTATTGCCAAACAAATCAGGTCTTGGCGGACCTCTTGGTTGTTTAGATTCTGCGAGATATGGCATAGCATGGGGTGCAATTGGTGCCGCTATGGATTGCTACGATACTGCCCTCCGTTACAGTAAAGAGCGTATTCAGTTTGGAAAACCTATTGGTCAATTTCAGCTTCAACAAAAAAAATTAGCTGAGATGATAACTGAAATTACCAAAGCCCAATTGATGGCTTGGCGCTTAGGTGTTCTTAAAAATGAAGGACGTGCAACATCAGCCCAAATTTCTATGGCAAAAAGAAATAACGTAGAAATGGCTATTAATATCGCTCGTGAAGCACGTCAAATGTTAGGCGGCATGGGAATCACGGGGGATTATCCCATCATGAGACATATGATGAATTTAGAAAGTGTAATCACTTACGAAGGCACTCATGATATTCACCTTCTGATTACAGGTATGGATATCACAGGGCTAAACGGTTTCAAATAAATAATGGAGGTTCGACAAACAGTATTATGAGAGTTATTGCGGCTCAAATAAAGGCTCTGATCAATGAAATTATCCTAACCGAAGAAAAAAAGGACGATAAATAGACTGATGTGGAAAAAAGTGACAATCCAAATGCTTCAGGTTCGTATTGAATTGTTGGACCGTATTATGAATCAACTAAAAAAGTTCAAAACGCATGATCTCTAAACTTTGGCATAAACTTCTTAGCTTCGCACTATGCTTTATTTTACTCAACTGTGAGTCAAAGAAAGAAAATTTAACATCCGTGTCTAATCAAACTGTTAATATGCCTCATTTTAATTTCCTAGCCCTTGGCGATAGTTATACTATTGGCGAAAGCGTCTGCGATACCTGTCGTTGGCCAGCCCAGTTAAAATCCGCATTAGAAAATAATATTGAAAATAGTGAGATCGATTTAAGTATTATCGCTCAGACTGGCTGGACAACAACCAACCTCATCAATGCCATCAATGATGCATCGCCAAGTAGCGATAATGATTTGGTCACTTTGCTTATCGGTGTCAACAATCAGTACCAACAAAAACCTTTTTCACTCTATGAAAATGAGTTTGTTGCCTTATTGAATACTGCTATCGCAAAGGCTTCAGGAAACAAAACAAAAGTTATTGTAGTTTCAATACCTGACTATGCCTTCACGCCTTTTGGTCAAGCGATGGCTAACCCAAGTCAAATCACTACCGATTTGATCGCCTATAACGCCTTCGCTGAAAACTATTGTGCAGAAAATGGCATCGATTTCGTAAACATTACCGACATTACACAAGAAGGATTAAACGACCCTAATCTTGTTGCCACTGATGACCTACACCCTTCTAATCAGGCCTATGCTCTTTTTGTAGAACGAATACTTCCAGTCGCTCAATCTAAATTAGGATATTAATTATTCCTCAGGTGCTAGGGTTAAACGCAGACCATCGAGTTCTTCAGTGATTTGAATTTGACATCCTAAACGACTGTTAGATTTAACAAAAAATGCCTCAGACAACATTGCCAATTCGTCATCACTCTGTTGGGGTAAAATATGATCGGATTCAATATAACACTGACAGGAAGCACACATCGCCATACCACCACAAATTCCTATCGTTCCTTCAGGTGCCAATTCAAAACCTTTCACAACTTCCATGACATTCATAACCATATCTGTTGGTGCTTGAACCTCATGTGTCATGCCATCACGATCAGTGATATGGAGGGTAATGTCTAGCATTAATCGATTGATTTAATAATAGATTTGGGAGCTTCTTTGCGAGTTCCGTCAAAGCCATCTACACCACTTACCGTAGTGTATTTAAAAATAGATTTTCTATTTGGATGAATAATTTTGTAGGCAGACTGGCACATAAGTGTAGCTTCATGAAAACCGCATAATATCAATTTCAATTTACCTGGATAGGTATTGACATCACCAATAGCAAAAACACCTGGGATATTTGTTTGATAGTCTAGAGTGTTATCAACCTTAATAGCGTTTTTTTCAATATCTAAACCCCAGTTGGCTATTGGTCCAAGTTTTGGAGTTAGTCCAAAAAGCGGAATCAAAGCATCAGTTTGAAGTCTTATTGGTGTCTCATCTTCCTTTTGAATTGTAATAGCTTCTAAATGACTAGAACCTTCAAGTCCCGTAACTTCAGCCGGAGTAATGAGGTCAATTAGACCCTGTTGTTTGAGATTTTGTACTTTTTCAACAGAATCCAAAGCGCCTCTAAATTCATTCCTACGATGAATTAAAGTGACTTTAGAGGCCACATTTGACAAGTAAACGGCCCAGTCCAAAGCAGAATCTCCACCACCCGCTAAAACAACGGATTTATTACGATACATTTCTGGATCTTTAATGGCAAAGGCGACTCCTTTGTTTTCATAAAATTCAATATTATCAATTAATGGCTTTCTTGGCTCAAAACTACCTAACCCACCAGCAATAGCAACAACTTTAGCTTGGTGCTTTGTTCCTTTATCCGTTGTTACAACAAAAGAACCGTCTTGTTGTTTTTCAATAGTTTCGGCTCTTTCGCCAAGTGTAAATCCTGGTTCAAACTGCTTACATTGTTCCATCAAATTGTTTACCAAATCTCCGGCTAGTATTTCAGGAAATCCTGGAATGTCATAAATGGGTTTTTTTGGATAGATTTCGGCACACTGTCCTCCCGGCTGCACTAAAGCATCAATTAAATGACAACGCAACTTGAGCAGCCCAGCTTCAAAAACTGTAAATAAACCTGTAGGTCCCGCACCAATAATCAGAATATCAGACTGTATCATGATGAAATTTATACATTTACTACGGTTTCAATTTGAGGGGCGTATTTTTTAATTGTCATTTCAACGCCTGACTTCAATGTCATTTGATTCACGCTGCAATTGGTGCAAGCTCCTTCAAGTCGAACCTTCACGGTCTTCGAATCATCGATACTAACAAGAGAAATATCACCGCCGTCATTCTGCAAAAAAGGACGAATTTCCTCTAAAGCTTTTTCAATATTTGCTTTAAGTGTTTTTTCTGTCATAATCCATTATTTTGGCGCAGAACATCCTGCCATCGTGGTTATTTTAATTGCTTCTGTAGGTGGCAGACTATTATGCCGCTTTACCATTTCGGAAACAATGTTTTGAGTAATATTTTCAAATATTTCTGGTAGTGGCCCTTCATCCTGAAGTGCTGCTGGACGACCAACGTCACCAGCTTCTCGAATGGTTTGAACAATTGGAATTTCACCTAAAAAAGGAACTTCTAAGTCTTCGGAAAGACGCTCTGCGCCACCCTGACCAAAAATATAATATTTATTCTCTGGCAATTCTTTAGGTGTGAAATATGCCATATTTTGAATAATTCCTAAAACCGGGACTTGAATGCTATCTTGTTTGAACATCGCCACCCCCTTTCTCGCGTCAGCCAAAGCAACCGATTGGGGCGTACTTACAACAATGGCACCAGTTAGTGGCATAGCTTGCATGATGCTCAAATGAATGTCCCCAGTACCTGGTGGCAAATCAACAAGTAAGAAGTCTAATTCACCCCAGTCTGCATCAAAAATCATTTGATTGAGGGCTTTTGAGGCCATAGGTCCGCGCCAAATTACAGCTTGGTTTGGCTTAGTGAAAAAGCCAATTGACAAAATTTTTAAACCATAATTTTCGACCGGTTTCATTTTAGCTTTTCCGTTGACTTCTACAGAAAGAGGGCGCTCGTCAAAAACGTCAAACATCATTGGGATAGAAGGACCATAAATATCAGCATCCAAAACACCTACCTTAAACCCCATTTTTGACAAAGTAACTGCCAAATTAGATGTTACTGTACTCTTACCAACACCACCTTTTCCTGATGCCACAGCAATAATATTTTGAATACCTTCAATGGGCTGACCTTTAATTGTTGGGGCATTTGAAGCCGCAGCAGGCTTATCTACAGAAACACGAACCTGCACTTTAGCCTTCTCAAAAACGAGATCATGAATGGTTTTCATAATATCAACTTCTGTTCGTTTTTTAGCCTGTAAAGTGGGATTCGAAATAGTGACATCGACGATAACTTCATCCCCAAAGATTACGACATTTTTTAGTGCACCACTATCAACCATATTTTCTGCATCACCAGGTGTAGTGATGGTCCTTAAAGCATTTAATACGGTCTGTTTATCAAAAATCATTGAACTTTATTTGGAATTGTTCTAAAGTGCAAATATACTGGTAATGTTAGAAATAATTAATGACTTAAGTCAAGGAAATGGGATGGATCCCAAAATAGATTCTTAAAGTTCATAACCTGATCATTTTTAACTGTAATACCTTCAGATTCTAGAAGGCGTTGCATTATATCTGGACTACCAAAGTGATGTTTACCCGACAGCATACCGTTCCTATTAACAACGCGATGGGCAGGAATATTTTCTTTCTTCGAAATGGTTAAAGCATAGCCTACCGTTCGAGCACTTCCTTTGGCTCCGAGATATTTGGCGATGGCGCCATAACTGGTGACACGACCTTCAGGAATTTGAATCACAACTTCATAAATACGATGGTAAAAATCTTTTGGGACATAAGTTTTCATGACATAAAACTACTGTAAAAAGTAAAAAGAGCAATCGCACCAGACACAAATCCAATGATATAATTCATATTCCTAGCTGAAAATATTCTCAAATGCTTTAACGCGTCAAAAAAGAAAATATAAATATATAATATTGTAAAAGTACCCATTGTAGCTCCAGCAATGTATAGCCCGTTTTCATAGGGTTGAAAATGAAACCAATCCAAAGAAGAAAATGTAAGCACCATGTAAGCTTGATAAGGAATAGGCAATAGGTTAATACTGGACATGAGCATGCCGTTAAAAAAATAACTCGATTTACTTTGAAGTAATACTGATTCCACTTCCGCTTGTTGAGGCTTTATGATAAAAAAATAATAGATGCTAAGCAAGGCAAAAATAACCCCAGCTACCAATTTAAGCACCGAAATCAATTCGGAATGTTCCGACAAGTATCGCGAGAATAAAACCGCCGACAAAGTTTGAAACAATACTACAACACAAACACCAGTTGAAAAAATGACTGAACGATGGTGTCCTTCTGTAACACTTATTTTCGCAGCTGACATGTTCAATAAGCCTGGAGGAATTACTCCAATACCCGCAACAACAAAACCTAGGACAAACAAAAAAGTGACCTCCATTATCGATCCAGTTTAAATTTAAGGTAAGTGATGGGCTTGCCTTTTTCTAGATACTGTGACTCGTAAAATGTTTGCACCGCACGAACCAGTTCTGGTGATTCAGGAGATTTATATATGTCATGGTTGCTATACATAATTTCCAGTCCCAATCCCTGAAGTAACCCAAGGGTATAACCATGCATAAATTCACTGTCGGTTTTGAGGTGAACTAAGCCTTCTGGCTTTAAAATGTCTTTATACAAATCCAAAAAACTTTGGTTTGTAAGTCTATGCTTTGTGCGCTTGTATTTAATTTGAGGATCAGGAAAAGTAATCCAAATTTGATCGACCTCATGCTTTTTAAACGCTGAAGCAATCAATTCGATTTGCATCCTGAGAAAAGCTACATTGCTCAAACCTGTTTCAAGAGCAGTTTTTGCACCTCTCCAAAATCGGGCACCTTTAATGTCTATACCAATAAAATTAATTTTTGGGCTCCGTTCTGCTAGGGCCAACGTATATTCGCCTTTTCCACAACCCAATTCAAGAACGATTGGATGTTCATTTTTAAAATACATTTCGCGCCAACGGCCTTTAAATTTAAAATCGTTATTTAACAACGTCTCCCGAGTGGGTTGGATGACATTACTAAACGTATCATTTTCCTTAAATCGTCGAAGTTTGTTTTTGCTACCCAAGTTAAATACTTTTGGTAAAGATAATCTTTTGAGTTAAAAACTATTGAGTGTCAGTTAGGGCTTTTGACAGAGTAAATGAGAATACACTACCAATATTCAGAACACTTTCAACATATAATTTTTCGTTGTGTGCCTCTAAGATATGCTTGACAATAGCCAAGCCAAGACCAGAACCACCTTCCTTTCGCGAACCGCTTTTATCAACTCTGTAGAATCGTTCAAAAATTCTCGATAAGTGGATTTTATCGATGCCTTCACCGTTATCGGTGATGCGTATGAGAATTTTATTATTAGTTAAGTTTTCCACACCAACTTCAGTTGTACCATTCAGACTGCCATATTTAATCGAGTTAATTATAAGATTGGAAATTACTTGCTGTAAGCGGTCTTTATCGCCTTGCACAAATACCGGCAACTTGTGAGATTTTTCAAAAATGAGGCTAATATTTTTTCGCTTTGCCTTCATTTCGTATAACTCAAAAATATTTTGAATAACTTCAATAATGTTAAACACCTCTACCTCAAGTGTCATAGAGCCGGCTTCTAATTGGGTGATCATATCCAAATCCTTGACAATATAAGTCAAACGCTCTACGCCTTTATCTGCCCGTTTCAAGTACTTCATCAACAATTCGGGGTCATTCATAGCACCGTCAATTAAGGTAGAAATGTAACCCTGAACAGTAAACAAAGGCGTTTTGAGTTCATGAGAAACGTTGCCAATAAATTCTTTTCTATAGGTCTCTCGTACTTTTAACGTTTCTATTTCAAGTTTTTTGTTTTTCGCATATTTGTCGATCTCTTCAGTCAATGTAGCCATATCCGTTGTAATTTGATTTTTTACAAAAGACGTGGATTCGAGCAATGTCAAATCGTCATAAATTTTACTAATTCGACGGTATATTAAATGTTCTAAACGGTATTGAACAATTGAAAAAACCAATAGAAAGGACGTAAATGCGGTTCCTAAAATCACATGAGCATAGATCTCTCCATAGATCAGCATAATTATAAACACCAATAGCGTTTGTGTAAAACTGCAAAGGATAGCCGTAATTAAAGCAAATTTATATGACTTTTTCATATAGGGAATTATACTGCTATTCAGAAAATCTGTAGCCTACACCCTTAATGGTTTCAACACATTCATTACCAATTTTTTCTCTCAGTTTTCTAATGTGAACATCAATAGTTCTTGCACCTACAATGACATCGGTACCCCATACTTTATGCAGTATTTCGTCACGCTTAAAAACTTTGCCAGGTTTAGACATGAGCAAAGACAACAGCTCAAATTCTTTTCGCGGCAATGAACGTGCCTCTCCATTCTGAATGACTTTATACGTGTTTGAATCCAAAATTAAATCGCCAACAACGATTTTTAAGTTATTGACATCTTTTTCCAAACGTCGAAGTAACGACCCAACTTTGCTAACCAAAACTTTTGGCTTAATCGGCTTGGAGATGTAATCATCAGCGCCAGCCTCAAAGCCTGCCATTTGAGAGAAGTCTTCACTACGTGCTGTAAGAAAAGTGATAAGGGTGTTTTTCAGCTCTGGAACAGCTCTCAGTCGCTCACAAGCTTGAATGCCGTCTATTTCTGGCATCATCACATCCAGAATAATTAAGTTTGGTATTTCTTTGATTGCTTTTTTTAACGCTTTTGAACCATTTTCAGCAGTACTGATTTGATATCCCACTGCTTTTAAGTTGTAAGCAATAATTTCTAAAATATCAGGATCATCATCAACTAATAAAATTCTAATATCTCGTGGATCTACCATTAGCACTTTTTATTAAGTAAGGACAAATTTAAGAAAATTATTATGGCTTAAATTAAAGAAAGAAATATCACTTAGTTAATAAATTTGATAATTTTTAATAAAAATACTATGTTTTAATATTTTTCATAGATTTGTGTTTACTAAAATAACATTATGAAGCAATTTTACACATTAATTTTAACTATTTCGATATCGCTTATTTCTTATATCGGATCAACTCAAAACAACATTACCGTTTCAGCCGCAGATAACTGGGTTGGCTACATGAATTGGTTTGAACTAGACGGTACGACCTTTGCGGGAGGAGACTCTTGGGGAGTACCTGACCTTAAATCAGTTGTAGACACTGGTAATGGCACTATAACCCTACAGCCCAATTTCAATTTATACGCGCAAAATCCGACAGACGCTTATTGGGTAGATCAAACAACAGGTATGGGCGCCAAAATCATGGAGGCCAATACTTTTGTTGAGCCAGGGGCTTCTTTTAACAATAATGACTTAAGTTTCTCTGGAACGATTCAGAGCTTTACTTTAGATGGAAATTATGCTGTTAAAGTTTTTATTAAGGCCTTAGATCCAAACAATGGCTATGCCGATGCTCTTAATGGCTCCAAGACCATAGACCTTCCAACTTCGGGTAGTTTTTCAGTCTCAGCAACAGCTGCTGAACTCCCTACAGGTTTAATAATTCAATACGGTTTTACTGTAATTGGACTAAATGCAAATCCTGCTAACGAAGCTAGCCTTGGTAGTGTGGTTGTTGAAGCAGAAGTCATTACAGGTGAACTGGTCATGTCTGTGGACATGACAGGACAAACATTTTCAAACGTATATGTGAGTGGTACTTTTAATGGTTGGAATGAGAGTAGTAATATTCTTCTTGATGACGGTGTAGCGCCGGACCAAACAGCTGGCGATATGATTTACACAACCGCCGTTACAATACCAACTGGTTTTGTCGATTACAAATTTCAAACAGACGCTTGGACTAATCAAGAAGAGCTTGTTGCTGGAGTTGGAAATCCTAATGTCATTAAGAATGGCGGATTTACCAATCGCTTCGTACATAATACATCCGAGTCTCAAGTTCTCCCCACAGTAGCCTTTAATGGATACATTCCAGTGGGTGAAACTTTGGTAACTGACATTCCTGTTTTAATGCGCGTCGATATGTCTGGATACTCGGGTACAGTGGGCAATGTGTATCTCAGCGGAACGTTGAATGGGTGGAGTGGCGATTGCTGCCAACTGCTTGACGATGGTACCAATGGCGATCAATTTGCTGGCGACGGTGTTTATTCACTGAGTATTCTTCTTTCAGAGGGTTCATATGAATACAAGTTTACCATGGACAACTGGACTGTTCAAGAAGGTTTTGCAGAAAATGACTTTGGAACTGTAGCTAATGATGGATTTGTAAACCGTTTTTTCAATTTAACAAGTGATGGAACACGCCATGTAGTTATCACTAACGAGTCTTCCATGATGCCAATTGCTGCAGGAGTTGGTGACAACACATCGTGGGTTTGGAATTCTACCTCAACTCCAGCAACTGTTTCCTCGACTGGAGACTTGTTTTTTAGTCAATATGGTGAAGGATCTTCAAATAATAAATTTTTAGAAATTTATAACGGATCGGACGTTGCTGTTGATATGGTCAAATACTCACTGTCCAATTGTAGCAATGGTTGTGACGAGGCTGATGCTTTTGATTACCCCGATACAGTATTATTCCCTGCGGGATCTCAACTGAATCCCGGTGAAGTTTTCGTTGTCGGTCACGGAAGTGCCGATGCGACCATTCAAGCAGCTTCTGACCAATTTTTTACTTTTTTAAGTAATGGTGATGACGCCTTTGCCTTGACCATGGCTGGAGCGACCGCTACGACTTATACCATTATCGATATCCTTGGTGATCTGACTACAACGGATCCGGGTGCAGGATGGGATGTGGCAGGAGTGACTGACGGTACAGCAAACCACACTTTAACAAGAAAGCCAGACATTTGCGCAGCAAACCCAGTACCATTAGCATCTTTTGGCACAACTGCTGAAGATTCTGAATGGATTGTTGGCGCTTCTGATTCAGGATGGGATAACCTTGGAATGCACGAAGGTTGTGTTACAAATCCAGACCCCATTTTAACACTAACAGCACCGTCGGACGGACAAGTATTTGACTCTGGAACAACAACGGTTTCGGTCTCATTAGGTGTTGAATATTTCAACGTAGCAAATGGTACAGGTGATGGTCATATTCATTATACCGTGAATGGTGGTAGTGAAGTGATGATCTATGATACTAATGGATTCGACCTAACAGTTGCTGACGGAGAATCTTACACATTAGTCGTGTTCTTAGTAGACAACGCACACACAGCTTTATCACCTGCAGTGTCTCAAACTGTTACTTTTTCGGTAGCTGAACCAGATCCCGCTCTTCCAATTTATGAAGGATTTGATTACACAGACGGTGCCAACTTAGGCGATCAAACACTTTGGACAAATCAATTTTCGGGTGATGAAATTTTAGTTGCCTCAGGTAACCTGAGTTATACAGGAATGGACGCTTCAACTGGAAATCACGTTTCGTTTGAAGGCGCTGGTATGGATCCTACTCTATATTTTCAAAGTGTAACATCTGGTGATGTATACGCCTCATTCTTGTTCCAAGTAACGGATCAATCAGCAATCACAGATCTTACTGACGGTGGTTATTTTGTAGTACTTGGAGGCGGAACATCATACGATGTGCGTCTATGGGTGCGTCCAAATCCAGATGCAGCTTCAGGAACATTTGATATTGGGTTTGGAACATCTTCGTCCTCACCTCCTGTAACAACAACAACGTTTAATATCGCAGAAACGATTTTAGTTGTTTTAAGGTATGACGTCACAAACGACCAAATTGATCTTTGGCTCAACCCTTCATATGATGATTTAAATGCTGTTGATGCTCCAGCATCAGCAACTATATCTGGTGCTGGTAACGGCGCAAGTGTATTAAATTATTTTATGATTCGTCAGGATTCGACTGGTGAAACACCATCGATCTTATTTGATGAGCTTAGACTTGGAACCACATGGGAATCAGTTAGTGCTGAAGATTTAGCGGCAACTGAGTTCAGCCTATCTAATTTTGCTGTTTACCCTAATCCAACTAATGGTGGAAATATTACTATTCAGAGTGCAAACTCAGGTGTGATTTCTGTTGCGGTATATGATATATTAGGCAAAAGTGTTTTAGCGACTGAGGTGCGCAATAATTCTATGAGCACTGAAGGCTTAAACCGCGGTGTATATATATTGCAACTCACGCAAAACGGAATGACTGAGACAAAAAAATTGATCGTTCTTTAAGCAACATTCAATGAGTCAATTTTAAAAGCACCGCTTCGGCGGTGCTTTTTTATTACATTTGTTTTTTTACAAAAAAGTGATTAATCCAAAAGATATTTTTAATATTCAATCGTCAGAAGCATTTGAACGTATAGCACTCGATATCTTTCGTTATCAATTCAATCATAACTCCATTTACCGATCCTATTGTGACTTGTTGTTTAGGCATCCCGCAGACGTTAAATCTATCGAGGATATTCCCTATCTGCCTATTGAAATTTTTAAAACAAAAAAAGTTCTTACCGGGACAACTGATATTGCACACACCTTCAGAAGCAGTGGTACAACTGATGCCAAAAGGAGTGAACATCATCTAATAGACTTAGGGATTTATTGCACAAGTTTTAGGATTGGGTTTAAGTTATTTTATGGTGATATCCAGAATTACGCAGTACTCGCCTTACTGCCATCCTATTTAGAGCGTGAGGATGCATCTTTGGTCTACATGACTAAAGACTGGATTGAGCAATCCGGTCACAAGGCGAGTGGATTTTATTTGGATAATTTAGAGTCTTTGTCAAAAGTCATTAAAGATTTAGAATCAGCAAAACAACCCACTATTCTTATTGGTGTCACTTTTGCCTTGTTGAATTTGGCTGAACAATTTCCGCAACCTCTAAAGCATACTATAATTATGGAAACAGGTGGTATGAAAGGACAGCGTAAAGAATTAATACGCCATGAAGTCCACCACATGTTAAAAAGTGCTTTTAAACTTGAAGCCATTCACAGTGAATATGGTATGACTGAATTACTAAGTCAGGCGTACTCCAAAGGAGATGGTCTTTTCCAATGCCCACCTTGGATGAAGGTATTGATTCGTGAGCAAGAAGATCCTTTTCAGATCGCCCGAACAGACACTTCGGGAGGTGTTAATATTATCGATTTAGCAAACATACATTCCTGTTCATTTATTGCAACACAAGACTTAGGCAAGCGCTACCAAAACAACAGTTTTGAGATACTTGGTCGATTTGACGATTCAGATATTAGAGGATGTAATTTAATGGTGCTATAATTATGAAGGTCATTGTTTAAAAATCTTTTTAATTAATAGTAATTGTTCTACTTCATAACATAAATAAAACGGATTTTTACAAGGATAAATTTCAATGAAAGTAATCATAATTGGATCAGGTATTTCAGGATTGGCCACAGCGGTGAGATTGGCCGTAGCTGGGCATGAAGTGACTGTTTATGAAGCCAATAATTTTACCGGGGGTAAACTATCGTCCTTTGAGCTTGGTCGCTATCGTTTTGACGCAGGCCCTTCCTTATTTACAATGCCGCAATTTGTCACATCATTATTTGAATTGGCAGGAGAAAATCCAAAAGATTATTTTAAATACAATCGGAAAGAAATTGGATGCAAGTACTTCTGGAAGGATGGCAAAATATTGAATGCCTTTGGTGATCAAAATCGATATCTTGAAGAGGTAGAAGTTAAGCTAGGTGTATCAGCCGATATACTCAAATCCTACTTAGATCGAGCCAAATTAAAATATGATCTTACGGCACCTTTGTTCTTAGAGCAATCACTACATAAATGGCGCGGTTTGTTGCGGAAAGAAACTTGGGCGTGCATCAAACAACTCTTTTCATTTGAAATCAGCCAAAGTTTACATCAGGTCAATCAAAAGCAACTAACAGAACCGCATTTGGTTCAGCTCTATGATCGATTTGCCACGTACAATGGCTCCGACCCATTTCAAACACCAGGTATCATGACACTTGTGCAGCATCTTGAGCAACACTATGGCACTTATATTCCTGAAAAAGGTATGATTTCCATCAGCCAATCTATCACTAATTTGGCTATAAGATGTGGTGTAAAAATTCATTTAAATCAAACGGTAGATGAAATTTTGGTGTCAAATAAACAAGCCATAGGCATCCGCCTTAAAGATATTGAGATCCATTCTGATGTAGTCATCTCAAATATGGATGTAGTACCCACCTACCGTCAATTGATGCCAAATTGTGATGCACCAGAACGCACATTAAACGAGGCGCGGTCAAGTTCAGCCATCATTTTTTATTGGGGCATAAAGACAACATTTCCAGAGCTAGAATTGCATAATATCTTTTTTTCAGAGGATTATCAAGCAGAATTCAAGGCTATTTTCAAGGACAACACCATTCCAGTTGATCCAACCATTTATGTAAACATCACCTCAAGAGATGTTGCAGGTGACGCTCCCGATGGATGTGAGAATTGGTTTGTAATGATCAACACCCCGTGTGACTCAGGTCAAGATTGGGAAAGCATGGTTGATCAATTAAAACAATCCGTATTGAGCCATCTCAACGAAACGTTAGGGGTAGACCTCATTAATTTTATCGAAGAAGAATATGTTATGACGCCTCCAATCATTGCACAAAGAACTGGTTCATTTAAAGGAGCATTGTATGGTGCCTCGAGTAATGGAAAAATGTCCGCCTTTTTGAGGCACGCTAACTTCTCGCAAAACATTAAGAATTTATATTTCTGCGGAGGAAGTGTACATCCGGGTGGCGGGATACCTCTTTGCTTGCTCTCAGCTAAAATTGTAACTGATTTAATTGAAAATGATTAAAAAACTATTCCTTCCCGTTAATCGTGTTATGTGGATTTCCATTGGTGTCACTTGGTTGGTGTTTTGTTCTGGTATACTTGGTATATTGTATGGTAATCGAGATTTGTTTTTGCAACTCACTCCTCTCAATTTATTGCTTTGTTTTGTGCTATTACTCATCAATCTTAGCACCTTTAACGAACAGGTAGTCACCACTGTTGTTTTGGTCTATGTTTTTGGCTTAGTAGTCGAAATTGTCGGCGTACAAACTGGACTTGTTTTTGGCACCTATTCCTATGGTGAAAACCTAGGGTCAAAATTCTTAGGTGTCCCTATCTTAATTGGTGCCAATTGGGTTACACTAACATTTATTACTGGATCTGCAGCAGCGCGATTATTTCCAAAGCGCTTGTTTATGGCAACAGTATTTGGTAGTATCATGATGGTATTGATTGACCTCTGTATAGAGCCTGTAGCTCCCATGTTTGACTATTGGAATTTTGCATCAGGCACAGCTCCCATTTCCAATTATCTCGGTTGGCTTATCGCAGCGTTACCGTTACAATTTCTGTATCACAGCTTGGTTACCAATCGCCCACAAGTGTATTCCAACCACCTATTCTTGCTGCACATTTTATTCTTTGGGACTTTTACCTTGTTGCTGAAATAAAAATTAAAACTAATAATTTCTATTTTTTTCTTTAGTGGCATCATTCGATGCAATGTTTCAAATTGGCATTTACATCACATTTAATAAAAAAGATTCTAACAAAATTTCAGGAGAAACTATGAAATCAAAGGAATACGATAGTGCGTAACTCAAGAAAACTGTATGATATATGTTTGTCGCTTGCCCTTATTAATCACGATATATTTTTCATGAATTAAGTCGTTTGTCGCAATTCTATAATCAAGACCAACCTTTTCTTTGTTAACATAAATGGACTGTTCCTGTAAAGCACGACGGGCTTCACCATTAGAGGCTAAAAATTGGGTTTTAGCTGATAAAGCAGAGATCATATCAAGTCCATTGGTGAGCTCTGATATTGGCAAAATTACGATTGGCACCCCCTCGAACACCTCATTAAATAGAGATTTGTCCAAACTTTGGATATCCATTTTAAAATCTTTACTAAACAAAATTCCAGAAGCTTGTTCCGCTTGAGCAACGCTTTCTTCGCCGTGAACAAATGCTGTTACCTCTTTTGCCAGACACTTTTGAAGTGATCGCAGATGCGGAGCTTCTTGATGTGCTTTAATAAGATCATCAATGGTAACCTTATCTAAAAAGGTGAATATTTTGATGTATTTCTCTGCATCCTCATCTGTGACATTGAGCCAAAACTGGTAAAATTTGAACACTGAAGTACGCTCTGCTGTTAGCCATACATTACCTGATTCTGACTTTCCAAATTTAGACCCATCAGACTTTGTGATCAGAGGACAGGTGAGCGCAAAAGCATGGGTGTCTTGATCGGGATTCATTCGGCGAATCAGCTCCATCCCTGTGGTAATATTACCCCATTGGTCACTACCACCCATCTGTAATTCACAGTTGAAATGCTTGTGCAAGTAATAGAAATCATAACCCTGAATCAATTGATAAGTAAATTCGGTAAAGGACATTCCTGCACCAGTATCACCTTGCAGACGTTTTTTTACAGAATCTTTAGACATCATATAATTGACCGTGATCCGTTTACCTACTTCTCGAGCAAATTCGATAAAAGTAAACGACTTCATCCAGTCGTAATTATTGACTAAAAGCGGCGCATTAGCTGCAGCACTATTAAAGTCTAAATATTTTTCTAAGATGGACTTGATACCGTTAACGTTATGGTTCAAAGTCACTTCATCCAGTAAATTACGCTCATCACTCTTCCCAGAGGGATCGCCAATCATACCTGTAGCACCACCTAGTAAAGCTACTGGCTTATGTCCTGCTTTGAACAAGTGTACCATTAAAATCACAGGCACCAAACTCCCAACATGCAAGGCATCAGCTGTAGGATCAAATCCAATATAGGCCGTCGTCATGCCATTTTTAAGTTTCTCCTCAGTTCCTGGGGTCATATCATGAAGCAATCCGCGCCATCGTAATTCATCGACTAAATGTTGAGCCATTTGATTCCAAATTTCTACAAAGATATAGCATTCAATTTATGAGAAAAGAAAAAGCCCTAAATTCGTCGTATGATATTAGTTACAGGTGGAACGGGTTTAGTTGGCAGTCACTTGCTATATGAATTGGCACTTAAAGGTCAAAAGGTGAGAGCGCTCTATCGTAATGACAAGCGATTGTCAAAAGTCAAACATGTATTTTCATATTATTCTGATGATCCAAAAACACTATTCAATAGAATAGAATGGGTTCTGGGTGATATTACAGATGTTCCAAAATTACAATCGGCCTTTGAGGGAATAACACATGTATACCATTGTGCAGCCTTAATTTCTTTTCAACCGAATGACTATTACAAAATGCGTCATGTTAATATTACTGGCACGGCCAATGTGGTGAATTTATGTCTTCAATTTAAAATCGAAAAACTATGCTACGTGAGCTCAATCGCTGCAATAGGTTCGTCCAAAACAAATCAAGCTGTCACCGAAGAGCAAGATTGGCAATCAGATAAACAAGTTTCAGCTTATGCTTTAACCAAATATGGTGGAGAAATGGAGGTATGGAGAGGCACTCAGGAAGGACTTGCTGCCGTTATGGTGAACCCAGGAGTGATTATTGGTCCAGGCTATTGGAAAAGTGGAAGTGGCACTTTATTTACTATGATCAAAAGAGGGTTAAAATATCATCCAACAGGAAGAACTGGCTTTGTTGATGTGAAGGATGTTGTTAATGCCATGACAGGATTAATGAGCAGTAATATTTCTATTGAGCGGTTCATTTTGATTAGTGAGAACGCAGAATGGAAAAGAGTGTTGACGGAAATGGCGGTTGGTTTAGAGGCAAAAATACCCCGACATCGAGCGTCCGATTTTAAACTTAACATTGCCCGATGGGCAGATGCTATAAGAAGTGTCTTACTTAAGAAACAGCGACGCGTTACCAAATCTAGCATGCGTTCAATGGCCAGTAGAACGATTTATGACGGATCCAAAATCACAAATACGCTCGGCCTAAAGTATCAACCGCTTTCAGATTCAATTGCCTCAAACTGTCGATTTTTTCTTTCCGATCAGACAAAGACATAGACACGCGCCTTTTCTCCTTCAAGTTATTAATTGAATCTCTATTAACACTTTTTAACGATGCTAACGAATCCTTTAAAGCTACTTCCCTAGCATATGCTGCTTCGTAATTAGTTTTATCTCTTTCTAAACGGTTTAAAACACTATCGTAAATCCGGGCGAAAAGCTCTTTCTTAAATGTATAATAAGTACTGCTTTGTGCAAATTGCAAACTATCGATTTTATACTTTTCAAAAACAAAATTCGTAGGCAGAACACCCGTATTTTCAAGATTTCTCTTGTTAATATTTTTTGCGGCATTTAAAACTGCCATATCATATAAGACATCCACCATTTGAGTTTCAGAAATCAGATTTTTAGGCTTATTGGGTGCCTTGAAATTACCCATTTCGCAACCCAAAAAAAACAGAATTACGCAATACCATTTTGACGATCTAATGAACATGATTCTTATCTGTTAAAAGTTAGTCGCTTAGCTGCCTTATTTTCAGAAACCTCCCCGTCAACAAAAACCAATTGACCGTTAAGTAAGGTATGTGTGACCTGTGATTGAAATGATACGCCTTCAAATGGAGACCAACCGCATTTATAAAGCAATTGATCTTTTTGAACGGTTATGGGTTGATTCGGATTAACTAAAACAATATCAGCAAAATATCCAGGCTTAAGGTATCCTCTGTCTTTAACATCAAAAAGGATGGCTGGATTATGACACATTTTTTGAACCATCATAGGCAAATCAATTTTGCCCTGATGCACACATTCCATCATCGCTTGAAGTGCATGCTGGACCAATGGACCGCCTGATGGTGCCTTGGTGTAAGGCTGGGTCTTTTCTTCAATTGTATGCGGTGCATGGTCGGTTGCAATCACGTCAATGCGACCATCAATTAACGCCTCCCACAATGCGTCTCTATCGTTTGCCGATTTGACTGCTGGATTCCATTTGATTAAGCTCCCCTTCTTTGAATAATCCTCATCTGTGAACCACAGATGATGAATACATACCTCAGCAGTTATTTTTTTATCCTTAAGCGGAATGTCGTTTCTGAACAACGCCATTTCTTTTGCTGTTGAAAGGTGAAAAACATGCAATCGCGCACCCGTTTTCTTGGCCAAACCAATAGCGCGTGATGATGATATATAACAGGCTTCTTCAGAGCGGATGATAGGATGACAATACATTGGAATGTCATCACCATATGTTTCTACATAAGATTTTAAATTCGCTCTAATGGTTGTTTCGTCTTCGCAATGTACCGCAATAACTAATTTTGTGCTCGAGAAAATTTTCTCTAAAACCTCCAAATCATCAACTAACATATTGCCCGTTGAAGAGCCTAAAAATAACTTTAAGGCCGCTACTTTTTTTGGGTCTATTTTTAAAATTTCATCGAGATTGTCATTCGTGCCACCAAACATAAACGAATAGTTAGCAAAAGAGGTCTGCGCTGCAATATCAAATTTCTCCTCTAGTTTTTCAATAGTCGTGGTTTGAGGATTGGTATTAGGCATTTCAATAAAAGAAGTAATGCCACCTGCAATTGCTGCCCTTGATTCTGTGCCTATAGTTGCTTTGTGCGTAAGGCCCGGTTCTCTGAAATGAACTTGATCATCTATGATGCCAGGCATGACAATTAAACCAGTAGCGTCAATAATTTGAGTATTTAATGGCGGAGTTATATCGGTATCAATAGAAAGAATACGATCGTTTTTAATAAGAATATCAGCATTTAAAGACTTACCCTCATTTATGATTTGACCATTTTTAATTAAAATGAAGTTGTTAATTGTCATAATTATTTCCAAATAAACTTTTAAATTTCATTTTTATCACACCAAAGATAGCCTCTTTGATAATACCCTTACTCAGTTTTGACACCCCTTTTACTCGATCAAAAAAGACTATTGGAATCTCAATCATCCGAAATCCCATTTTATAAGCCAAGAATTTCATTTCGATCTGGAAAGCATATCCGATAAATTTTACTTGATCTAGCTTAAGATTTGAAAGTACCCTACGTCGATAACAAATAAATCCAGCTGTTGGATCGGTCACTGGCATACCCGTAATCAAACGAACATATAAAGAAGCACCAATCGACAAAAGAATCCTACCGAATGGCCAATTGACGACGCGAACGCCTTTTTTATATCTTGACCCAATGGCAACATCAAATTCATCGATATGACAAGCATTATATAGCTTAATCAAATCTTCTGGACGATGAGAAAAATCTGCATCCATCTCAAATATATAGGAATAATGGCGCGATAAAGCCCAGTTGAATCCAGCTATGTAGGCGGTTCCAAGTCCCAATTTCTCTGGGCGTTGAATTAAAAAGATACGATCGACAAACTCCTGTTGCAAGTTTTTCAATAAGTCGATAGTGCCATCGGATGATGCATCATCAACAACTAAAACATCAACAGGAAACTGCACTATAAGCACTTGTCTTACAAGTGCTTCAATGTTCTCCGCTTCATTAAAAGTAGGAATAATGACTAAGGAATCATTAAATTGGATTTCGTGCATGACGAATTTAAGTTTTCACAAAAATACAGTTTTTGAATGTGTCGTGCCATGTTGGTTTTTCTTTCTATTTTTAACGATATTCTAAATCGTGACTTTTCTAGACCAATACAGCCTTCTTTTTCTTTCTTCGGCACTGCTCCTTGTTGTTGCTAAAATAGCTAATCCTATAAGATTCAATGACCTGCTACGTCTCATTGGATATGGTACATATAATCAAATTTATAAAAGACCCTTTTATATTGGCATACAGTGGTTTGATGTGCTATTGTTCTTTCAATTTATATTGGCATTTGCAACCTATTTGAGTTTTGTTACCTCAAACGAATCTACAATACCGGAATTTTCGGTAACCATTTTATGGCATTATTTCTGGATTCTTTTTGTTTATTTTTTTGTAAAACGATTGGTTGAGTTATTAGTAGGAAAAATAATTAAAATCCAAAATGAAGTAGGATCATTTATCTTTCAGAAAATGAATTCACTACATTTTTGTGGTTTGCTCCTATTGGTCATCAATATATTGACGGTATATTACTTTGGAACAAGCATACTGATTACATATTCGACACTATTTTTATTTACACTAATTTTACTGCTCGGTTTTTTTAGCACATTTTTTCGATTTCGTTTTTTAATTAGACGGTGGTGGTTTTTATTTATTTTGTACCTTTCCGCCTTTGAAATTACTCCTATAGTATTACTTTGGAGAATCTTCAATTAGTGACTACTAACCAAACATTGCCCAATGAAAGTGAAAACCATTCTGGTTTCTCAACCACAGCCAAAGGCGGAAAATTCTCCCTATTTTAATCTGATTGACAAACAACGGGTAAAAATTGATTTTAGACCATTTATTCATGTTGAAGGCTTAGATGCTAAAGAGATTAGAAAAGGTAAAATTGATCTCAAGAATTATACTGCTATAATACTCACGAGTCGTAATGCTGTGGACCACTATTTTAGAGTGGCAGAAGAAATGCGATTTAAGGTTCCTGATGATATGAAATATTTTTGTCTGTCAGAGGCTATTGCTTTTTACCTTCAGAAGTATGTGGTTTACAGAAAAAGACGTATTTATGTTGGAAAAAGAACAGTCGAAGAGTTATCTCCAATGGTTAAAAAGCATAAAGACGAAAGATTTCTTTTTCCTACAACCGACAAAGTTGCTCCTGAAATAACTGGTGTTTTAGACAAGTTAAACATCAATTACCAACTAGCGACTTTTTACAAAACGGTTATTAGCGATTTATCAGATCTTGCCGACGTTTCTTATGATATTTTAGTATTCTTCAGCCCCTCTGGAATTGATTCTCTTTATCATAATTTCCCAGAATTCAAACAAAATAATACCCGAATAGCTGTTTTTGGGACGAGCACGCTAAAGGCGGTTGAAGATAGACAATTGCGTGCCGATATTGTAGCACCAACACCAGAGAGCCCTTCGATGACCATGGCTTTAGAAAAATATATCATAGAAGCTAACAAACGCTAATAATCCTCATAGTAAAGGTCCTCCCGACTTTATGCCTTCAGTCGCATTGGCTTCGAATTGTTTGAAGTTTTCATTAAATATTTTCGACAAATAGATTGCTTTTTCATCATAGGCCAAAGGATCCGACCAAGTGTTTTTTGGATCTAAAATGTTGGACGGTACACCAGGACATTCTTGTGGAATATTGAGTCCAAAAACAGGGTGTTTTGAATAAGCCACATCATCCAATTGGTGATCCAAAGCAGCATTGATCATTGCCCTAGTGTACTTCAATTTCATCCGTGATCCAGTTCCATAAGGTCCACCTGTCCAGCCAGTATTAATCAACCACACGTTCACCTTTGAATCGTGCATTTTTTGACTTAACATCTCGGCATAACGGGTTGGATGCAATGGCATAAAAGGTGCGCCAAAGCAAGCCGAAAAATTGGGCACTGGTTCCACCACACCCTCTTCAGTCCCTGCCACCTTTGCTGTATATCCAGAAATAAAATGATAGGCCGCTTGATCAGGAGACAACTTCGAAATAGGCGGCAACACACCAAATGCGTCAGCTGTTAAGAAAAATATATGTTTTGGGTTATATCCAATTGAAGGCTCCTGAATATTATCAATGAAATTTATGGGATAACTTACTCTGGTATTTGGTGTGATACTCGAGTTGGTAAAATCTACCACACCATTAACGTCAACAATCACATTCTCCAGTAAAGCTCCTGATCTGATAGCACGAAAAATATCAGGTTCGCTCTCTTCAGTCAAATTAATCACTTTGGCGTAGCAGCCCCCTTCCATATTAAAAACACTATCATGTGGTGTCCAGCCATGCTCATCATCACCAATAAGCTTGCGATCTGGAACCGCCGACAAGGTGGTTTTGCCAGTGCCGGAAAGGCCAAAGAAAATAGCTGTTTGGCCATCACTGCCAACATTCGCACTACAATGCATCGGTAAAGTATTACGATTAACTGGAAGAATGAAATTCATTGCCGAAAAGATGCCTTTTTTAATTTCACCAGTATATCCTGTACCACCCACTAAAATCATTTTTTTTGAAAAATTCAAAATAGCAAAATTTGATTGACGTGTTCCATCAATTTTTGGATCTGCCAAAAACCCTGGGGCATTCAAAACTATCCATTCTGGGCTAAAATCGATGAGCTCAAATTCCGTTGGACGAATGAACATATTATAAGTAAACAAGGAACTCCACGGTAATTCAGTGATCACACGTAAAGGTATGCGATATGATTCTTCGGCACAGGTAAAGCAGTCTCGAACATAAAGTGTTTTTTTCGATAGATAATCTTTCATCTTTAATTCTAACTTGTCAAACTGATCCGAATCAAAGGGAATGTTGACATTGCCCCACCACACTTCATCAGCGGTTATTTTATCCTTTACAATAAACCGATCCTTGGGTGACCGTCCAGTAAAATCCCCCGTATTGATGGCAAGTGCACCCATTTTAGTCGATTGACCCAGATTTTGAGCCAACGATAGATCATGAAGTTCTTTAGGGCTAAGTTGATATTTGACTTGGGCGTCAGTAATTCCTATATCATCTAACGATAACGTTTTCGTAACTTTAAAGCTTGATACCATAACATACATTTAATTTGGTAAAATTAGAAAAATTCAAATAACCAATAGAACAATAAAGACCCAAGTTTTTTTTGTTTATTTACAATTAAAATAAAAATTTGTTAGTGCTTTTTTAAACAAATTAAACCAAAACTTCTTTTGATGCGACATATCTTAATTTTAGGCGCCGGAAAATCAGCCTCACATTTAATTCGGTTTTTATTAGAAAATGCTCGAAATCAAGATTTACATCTCACTATTGCTGATCTTGATGTGTCACATTTAGAGTATTACGGTACGTTTTCAGACTACTTCTCCCCTATAAAACTAGATGTTAACGACGTTGAGAATAGGCGAAAATTTGTGAAAAAGGCCGACCTGGTAATTTCAATGTTACCAGCATTTCTTCATATTGAAGTGGCAAAAGAATGTTTGCAGTTCAAAAAACATTTGGTCACGGCCTCATACATAAGCCCAGAACTTAATGGGATGCAGCGTGAGGTTCAATCAAACGGACTTATATTTTTGAATGAAATTGGCTGTGATCCAGGAATTGATCATATGAGTGCTATGCAAATCATAGACAGGATTAAATCTGAAGGTGGTAAAATGATGTTGTTCGAATCCTTTACAGGCGGATTAGTTGCCCCTGAATCAGACAATAATTTATGGAATTATAAGTTCACGTGGAATCCTAGAAATGTCGTTTTAGCTGGCCAAGGTGGCGCTGCAAAATTTATCCAAGAAGGCAGTTATAAATACATCCCTTATCATTATTTATTTAGAAGAACAGAATTTCTTGACATTGAAGGTTTTGGCAAGTTTGAGGCCTATGCCAACAGAGATTCTTTAGGATATAGAGACGTTTATGGTTTGAGCGATATTAAAACCATGTATCGCGGCACTATTCGACGTGTTGGTTTTAGCCGAGCTTGGCATGTATTTGTTCAACTCGGAATGACAGACGATTCCTATAAAATTGAACAAAGCGAAAAACTAACATATCGCGAATTTATTAATTTGTTTTTACCCTACCACCCCACAGATTCGGTTGAACTAAAATTTCGACATACGCTCAAAATAGATCAAGACGATATTATATGGGATAAGTTTTTGTCATTAGATTTGTTTAGTAGCACCAAATTTATTGGCGTGAAAAACGCTTCACCTGCACAAGCATTGCAACATATTTTGATGGACAAATGGAAATTAGATCCAGATGATAAAGACATGATTGTGATGTATCATAAATTTGGCTATGAAATTAATGGACAATGCAAACAAATTGATTCGACTCTCGTAGTCATTGGAGAAGACGAGAAATTTACGGCAATGTCAAAAACAGTTGGCCTGCCTGTTGGTATAGCTGCATTGGCTATTCTAAATGGTGAGATTCATACTCCTGGTGTAACACTTCCTGTTTCACCTGAGATATATAATCCAGTAATGAAGGCCCTTAATTCTCAAAAAATAACATTTAACGAAAAGGAAGTTTTATATACATCTTACAATACTTTGCACCTCTAAACGTTTAAAATCAAAAACAATCAGTACCTTTAACTTTTAAACCCAAATCTATAACCTATGAAAATTATCAACGAAAATTTCGTTTTAGACCGTATTGACCGCACAATCCTTCGTGCGCTCATGAAAGACGCCCGCACACCCGTTTTAGAAATTGGCCGACAAGTCGGTGTTTCTGGAGCAGCCATTCATCAGCGTCTTAAAAAACTCGAACAACATCGTTTGCTCAAAGGCTCAAGATATCTTGTAAATACAGATATGTTAGGCTATCGTACTACAGCTTTTGTCGGATTAGTGCTTGAAAAAGCAGCAAATAATTGTGACATCATTAAAGAGATAGAGCAAATTCCTGAAGTATTAGAATGTCATTATACCACAGGAAATTGGGGTATTCTGGTCAAAGTGATGTGTCACGACAACGATGAATTGATGAAAGTACTTTACGAAAAAATACAAACTATCAGTGGCGTATCTCGTACAGAAACTTTAATTTCTTTAGATCAGCAGATCGAGCGTCAGATAGCCGTTTAATCTCGGCCACCAAGAATGCTTAACGCCCAGTAGAGTAACATTGCTAGCGCGCCGATGGCTGCAACCAAATAGGTGCGAGCCGCCCATTTTAATGCGTCCTTGGCGCCAGCATACTCTTCTTGAGACACCATATTCTTATTGCTTAACCAGGCCAACGCACGATGACTTGCATCGTATTCAACAGGTAAAGTGATAAAGCTAAAGGTTGTAGCGACTGCCATTAAAAGTAAACCAACAATAGCCACATAGTAACCAATCCCTGCTGCCGAGGCTGCTCCAAGGATTAAACCACCGATGATTAACCATTGCGACAATTGCGATGCCACATTGACCATAGGCACCAAATTGGAACGTAGTTGCAACCAACTGTAGGCCGTAGCATGTTGAACCGCATGACCACATTCGTGCGCTGCAACTGCTGCTGCCGCAGCGTTCCGCTCACCATAAACGCTTTCACTCAGATTAACTGTTTTATTCTTTGGATTATAGTGATCCGTGAGCTGACCAGATGTACTGATCACCTTAACATCATATATGCCATGATCCGAAAGCATTTTTTCAGCAATCTCAGCACCGCTCATACCATTGCGAAGTTGAAACTTTGAATATTTTTTAAATTTAGATTTAAGAGTATTACTCACCAAAAAGCTAACTAGGGCAATTGCACCAATAATTAAATAATAAAATAACATACGATCTAGGTTTTATATTAACGTCAAAGATAATTCGTATTTCACGATTAATGAACAATGTTAATAATTTTACCTGGAATAATTATGACTTTTTTGGGAGATAAGCCACTAAGTTGCGCTTTAGTATTCTCGTGGCTAAGCACAATTTTTTCGATATCCGCTTTATCTAAATTCAAATCTAACTCCAATGTGAATCTCATTTTTCCATTAAAGGAAACTGGATATACTTTGGTTTGTTCTATCAATAAATTTGGATCAAATTCGGGAAAAAATTGCTCAGTTACAGATGAGAAATTTCCCAATTTATGCCATAGCTCCTCTGCTATATGAGGTGCGTAAGGCGATAATAATATCAAGAATGGCTCTAGAATTTCCTTGCTTGAACAATTTTGAGAAGAAAATTCATTGACCGCAATCATAAAGGTAGATACCGAAGTATTGAATGAAAATTGTTCTATATCCTCAGTAACTTTTTTTATGGATTTATGGAGTGTTTTTAAACTATCCTTCGATCCAGGTTGATCATTAACCTTCAACTGACCATCTTGGTCGATATAAAGTCGCCACAGTTTATTTAAGAAATTATGAACACCACTAATCCCAGCAGTATTCCACGGTTTTGCCTGTTCCAATGGTCCTAAAAACATCTCGTACATCCTTAAACTATCAGCACCGTATTGGTCGCAAATAGCGTCAGGATTGACCACATTATATTTTGATTTTGACATCTTTTCCACTTCCCTTTCCACAACAAAATGACCTTGTTTATTGGTGATGAATGTTGCCGAATAAAAATCACTGCGCCAAATTTTAAACGCCTCCGTATCAAGATGGTCGCTGGCATCTACCATACTAACATCAACATGTATTCGTTGTGTTTTTTGATCCTTTATCTCATCTTTTGATACAAAATGAGTCGTCCCTTCAACTCTATGAGCAAAGGCACTAGTCCCCAAAATCATTCCTTGATTGATCAACTTTTTAAATGGCTCATCGACTGGTGACAACCCAAGGTCAAATAAAAATTTTGTCCAAAATCTAGCATATAACAAATGACCAGTAGCATGTTCACTACCGCCAATATACAAATCGACCTGCTTCCAATAGGCCATCGCCTCGTGGTCCGCAAACACATTGGCGTTATGAGCATCCATATAGCGGAAAAAATACCAAGCACTACCTGCCCAACCAGGCATGGTATTGAGCTCAATCGGGAAAACGGTTTGGTGATCAATTAGCGAATTATCGACAACTGAATTCGATTCGGTGTCCCATGCCCATGCAGTAGCACGGCCTAGTGGCGGTGCCCCATCTTCAGTTGGCAAGTACTGATCCACTTTCGGCAGCTGCAATGGCAAATAGTTCGAATCAATAGGTCGTGGACGACCATTGACATAATATATTGGAAAAGGCTCTCCCCAATAGCGTTGTCGAGAAAAAACGGCATCACGTAATCTAAAATTGGTTTGTCCTTGACCAGCGCCAATTGTCTCTAAACGTTCAATCACAATTGGCATTGCCTTAGCGTAATTCAATTCATTTAAAAAGTCTGAATCTTTAAGTAAAACATCAGCCTTTTGTGTGTAGGCTTCTTGCTCGACATCGACATCTTTAAAAATATTTGGAATATCTAAATTGAAAAATCGTGCAAAATCGTGATCCCTTTGATCACCGCAAGGAACTGCCATTACAGCACCAGTGCCATAACCAGCAAGAACATAGTCTCCAATCCAAATAGGAATAGAGGCCTTAGTAAATGGATGAACGGCATAAGCACCAGTAAATACGCCACTTATAGTTTTTACATCTGCCATACGTTCTCGCTCACTGCGTCGAGAGGTTGCTTCAATGTAGTCTTTAACTTTTTGTTGTTGATTTGAGGTTGTCAATCGAGCAACGAGCGGGTGCTCTGGCGCAAGGGTAAGAAAACTTACTCCAAAAATGGTGTCAGGTCGGGTTGTGAATACAGCTATTTTTTCGTCTGATTGATCCACTTCAAAATGAACTAAAGCACCAACAGATTTGCCGATCCAGTTGCGTTGAGATTCTTTTAGCGCCAAAGGCCAATCGATATTATCAAGTCCAGACAACAACCTTTGAGCATAAGCGGAAATTCGCATGATCCATTGCGTCATTTTCTTTCGAATCACTGGATGACCCCCACGTTCTGAAAGACCGTTAATGATTTCATCATTCGCCAGAACAGTCCCTAAATTAGGACACCAATTCACTTCCGTTTCTGCAAGGTAGGTCAATCTATATTTCAATAAAATATCAGACTTTTGATCCTCAGAAAATGCAAGCCACTCTGCCGCACTAAAAATTTCAGTTTGCTCATCGCAAGCAGCATCAAGGTTTCTATTGCCTTTTGTTTTAAAAATATATAACAGGTCCGAAATAGGTCTGGCCTTGTCAGAGACATTATCATACCAAGCATCATGCAGCTTTAAAAATATCGCCTGAGTCCATTTAAAATACTCAGGATCACTGGTGCGTACTTCGCGCGACCAATCAAAAGAAAATCCGAGGCGATCTAGCTGTTCTCTATAGCGTGCGATGTTTTGATTTGTAGTTTTTAAAGGATGTTGTCCGGTTTCTATAGCGTATTGTTCAGCAGGTAAACCGAAACTATCATAACCTTGAGGATGAAGTACATTAAATCCGCGATGTCTTTTGTAACGTGCATAAATATCGGAAGCGATATAGCCTAAAGGATGTCCCACATGCAGTCCTGCACCACTCGGGTATGGAAACATATCTAGTATAAAATACTTGGGTTTGTTCGATGGTTGCTCGGCTTTATACGTTTGGGCTGAAGCCCATTGGTCTTGCCATTTGGCCTCAATGGCCTTAAAATCATATCGCATGAAGATCAAATTATTGCCTACAAAAGTAAGACATATTAGGACACTTGAAAAGTACTCGTGTATTGACTGAACTTTTATATCTTTATATTTTTATTTGACTATGCAAACGCCCTTCGAAAGATTCCAAAATAGACGCTTGATAACCTCATATTTTTCGGTAGTCATTAGCATTGCACTAGTACTATTTTTATTAGGTGCTTTAGGTTTGTTGGTTTTAAATACGAAGTCTATTTCTGATCGATTCAAGGAACAGGTGGTTTTGAGTGTCTATTTTAATGAATCAGCTAAGGATGCAGATATCGCTCAATTGCAAAAGGCTTTTAATTTAACTCCTGAGGTCAAATCAGTAAAATTCATCTCTAAAGAAGATGCTGCGAGCATGATGCAAAAAGAGTACGGTACAGATTTTTTAGATGATGTAGGTTACAATCCATTGGAGGATGTTGTAGACATTAACCTTAAAGCGGATTTTGTTACAGCGTATTTCTTGGATAGTTTGTCGCAAGTTCAAATGCAAAAGCCTTACATTTCTGACGTTCGTTATGATCAAGATTTGGTTCAACTTATGGCAAGCAATGTCAAACGCATCAGTTTTTGGATTCTAGTGGTCTGCGGGATTTTTGCTGTCATAGCCGTTTTGCTTATCAACAGTTCAATTCGTTTATCCATTTTTTCTAAAAGATTCATTATAAAAACCATGCAAATGGTTGGCGCAACCAAAGGCTTTATCCGAAAGCCCTTTATCAAAAATAGCGTAATACTTGGCTTTTTTGGGTCTCTTTTAGCTGTCTCGGCACTGGCTACAGGTTTATACTACCTTGAACGTCATTTGCCTGAGTTGGATGTGTTTGGAAAACCCACACAATTAATAATTGTTAGCGTTAGCATTATATTTTTAGGAATTGGTATCAGTTGGGTGAGTACATTTTTCGCAACGCAACGATTTTTAAAATTACGCAGTGATCAATTATATTAAATTAAACGACCAAATACATAACAGAGTTATCCTCAATAGATAGCTCTGTATCTTACAGAATTTGACTGATATGGCTAAAGACAACAAACCTCAATTTATTTTCGGCAAACACAATTACAAATGGATGTTAATTGGTCTGGTTTTCATAGCATTAGGATTTATTCTTATGTCAGGAGGTGGCAGTGACGACCCAAACGTTTTCAATCCAGAAATCTTTAATTGGAGACGGATTCGATTGGCCCCAACACTTGTTATCATTGGTTTTGGTATTCAATTTTACGCCATATTGTCTCACTCCAATAAAAGCTCCTAATTTTGGAAATTATTGATGCTCTCATTTTAGGTGTAGTTCAAGGACTTACTGAATTTCTTCCGGTTTCTTCAAGTGGGCATTTGGAGCTAGGCAAAGCCATATTGGGTGATAACGCCATGCCAACAGACAGCCTTTTATTCACCGTCGTACTTCATGCTGCAACGGCACTAAGTACAGTCGTAGTTTTTAGAAAAGATATCTGGGAAATCATCATACACCTCTTTAGATTTAAAAACTCATCAGAAACTTCTTTAGCCCTGAATATTGCCATTTCAACTTTACCGGCTGCTTTCGTAGGACTATTTTTCGAAGAAGAATTATCTGCCCTATTCAATGGAAAAATATTATTTGTTGGGACCATGCTGATCATAACAGGGTTGTTATTGTTTTTAGCCGATAAGGCTACAAAAACAAACAAAACCGTTAGCACTAAAGACGCAATTCTCATTGGATGTGCGCAAGCTGTGGCCATTTTACCTGGCATTTCAAGATCAGGTGCTACAATTGCCTCAGGTGTTTTATTGGGTATCGATAAAAGTAAAGTCGCTCGATTTTCATTTTTAATGGTTCTTCCTCTTATATTTGGAAAGATTCTCAAAGATATTTTTGATGGCGCTTTGAGTCAAAGTTCAACTGGTACAATGCCTCTTATAATAGGTTTTTTAGGTGCTTTTATAGTTGGTGTTTTAGCTTGTACCTGGATGATCAAATTGGTTAAAAATAGTCAGCTTACTTATTTCGCATATTATTGTGGCGTTATTGGGTCAGCAGCAATCATTTACAGTAGTCTACTCTAATATGACAAAAGAACAGATCCTTGAGGGGTTGGTTATTTGTATTGACAAACCATTGAATTGGACATCTTTTCAAGTCGTTAATAAAGTGAGATACGACCTAAGGAAAACCTTTAATATCAAAAAACTAAAAGTAGGACATGCGGGCACCTTAGATCCATTAGCCACAGGACTTCTCATTTTGTGTACTGGAAAAAAAACAAAAGAGATTTCGTCAATTCAAGGACAGATCAAAACCTACACAGGTACAATTACGCTAGGAGCTACAACCCCATCATACGATCTTGAAACAGAGATTGACCAACGATTTGACACCTCAGCCATCTCGAACGACACGATTAACAATGCTGTTTCTCGGTTTATTGGCGATATTTATCAAAAGCCCCCTATTTTTTCTGCAATAAAGAAAGACGGGAAACGACTTTACGAGCATGCGCGTGCTGGAGAGGAGGTTGACATTTCGAGCCGATTGGTATCGGTAAGCCAATTCGACATAACTAATATTGATATGCCAAACATACAATTTGAAATCG
This sequence comes from uncultured Flavobacteriaceae bacterium, assembly GCA_943788695.1. Taxonomy (GTDB): domain Bacteria; phylum Bacteroidota; class Bacteroidia; order Flavobacteriales; family Flavobacteriaceae; genus JALRKI01. The sequence continues at coordinate 690,066 of CALSRG010000001.1, read as the reverse complement.
TTTGCAGCAAAGGTACTTATATTCGCTCTTTAGCCTTTGACTTTGGTCGAGCACTTAACAATGGTGGACACTTATCATCTTTAAGACGCACAAAAATTGGCAATTTTGATATCCGAAATGCTTGGCAACTCGACGCTCTTCTTAAATCTATAACAAATGAACCGATGTGAATGGTGTTTAGGAGACCCTATTTATGAAGCGTACCACGACCATGAATGGGGCGTTCCCGTGAGGGACGATCAGCAGCTTTTTGAATTTTTAATACTTGAAACCTTTCAAGCCGGTTTAAGCTGGATTACGGTTTTAAAAAAACGAGAACAATTTCGACTTGCTTTTGACCAGTTTGATTTTGAAAAGATATCTCAGTATGACCAAGATAAAATTTTAGAACTGGAAAACAATGCAGGGATCATTAGAAACAAACTCAAAATTAGGGCTGCTATTACAAATGCTCAGGCCTTTATCGACATCCGAAAAACCTATGGGAGTTTTAGTGATTTTATATGGGCATTTGTAAATCACAAGCCTATTCAAAATCGTTTTTCAAAGCAAACAGATCTACCAGCCAATACGCCTTTGAGTGATGAGATTAGTAAAGTATTAAAAAAGCATGGGTTTAAATTTATTGGATCAACAGTGATTTATGCCCATATGCAAGCTACAGGAATGGTGAATGATCATATCGAATCGTGTTTCAGGTATAAAGAATTGCAGTGATACAAGGCGTCTTTATAGATCAGATGACCAACAAACCTAATATAAAAATAACCGCACCGACAATCATCATAATTAAAGTACAGGGCAGCAAGTCTTTAGCTTTGATTTGAGTAATACCAAGCAATGGAAGAGCCCAAAAAGGTTGAAGCATGTTCGTTATTTGATCGCCATAGGCCAATGCCAAAACCATTTTAGGCAGTGGAACGCCAAGCTGTTGCGCCGACTCTATGATAATAGGCCCCTGAATGGCCCATTGACCACCACCACTTGGAACAAATATATTGACCAATCCAGCACTGAAAAATGTAAAAATAGGTAGTGTTATTGCAGTAGAAATACTTACAAAGAAATCAGAAAAGAAGACCACCAATCCAGCACTTTTCATAATACCCATAATCCCAAAATACAATGGGAATTGGATCAAAATACCCGAAGTACCGACAATGGCTTTTGAAGTCGCAGCTCCGAAAGATGAAAAATTCCTATGCAGTATTAACGCTAGACCAAGCATAAAAAAATTGAGCATATTTGGCGTGATCTGAAGCGTCCTAAGAGCGCTCCCATATTGCATCCAAAAGGCGATCAAAATGATTGAACCAAAACCAAAAGACAATAGCCGAGAACGATCTAGCTTATTACCATCCTCATCGGGTTTGTCAATTTGTTTTTCTTCGAAATTGAAATATACTTTTGTGGAGGGGGCATATTTCGCCAAACGGTTTAGCGTAAAAGGAATAACGATCAGAACTGTTAAGAAAATGAGCAAATTACCTGTACTGAAAATAGTTTGATCAAAATTAATACTTTGTGGCAGTCGAAGTATATGGTCTGAAGACATGACCCCACTCATCAAACTTAACAAATGATCCGATTCAGCAACTTTAATCGGTGCAGATCCACTGATACCACCATGCCAAACCATCAATCCCGAATAACCAGCCGCACCGATAAGTGGATAGTTAAAGGACCTTCCAGAACGTTGCAAGTGTTCACCAATTTGTCGCGCCAAGATGGCGCCATAAATAAGGCCTAAGCCCCAATTAAAAAAAGCTACCAACATGGTCGTGACACTGACCAAAACAACAGCGTTTTGTGTTGTCGTCGCATACTTAGTGAGCATTCTAATGACAGCCTGCATAGGCGAACTGAGCACCAATACATGACCGAGCACCAAAATGAGCATCATTTGATAAGCAAAGACCAAAAGATCGTTGTTCCAAATGCCTTGCTCCCAATAAGAAAATATTGAAACTACACCAAACCAACTTTTGTCTTCACCTGCAACAAAAGCCAACATCATAGTGACCAATGTCAAAAGAATAGCAATGGTAAATGGTGACGGAAAATACCGTTGATAAAAGGCAGTAATGTGCCTGGTGATCATCATGTTCTAGAATGGCAAGTCGTCTTGCTCTTCATCATTCATTTCATCCATAGGTTGAAACGCAGCTGCTGGTGGCACAGGAGGTAAATCAGACCCCCCTTGAGGAGCTGATTCCAAAGCCTCAATCCGCCATCCTTGAATGGAGTTAAAGTATTTTGTTTCACCCTGAGGGCTAACCCATTCGCGACCTCTAAGGTTAATACTAACTTTAACACTTTGTCCTTCACGATAGTTGTTGAGCAATTCTGTTTTATCTTGAACGAACTCAATTGCTAAATGCTGAGGATATTGTTCTTCTGTAGTGACAACCACTTCACGCTTTCTAAAACCTCCACTGCCTAAAGTTTGTGTGTCACTTAGTCGTTTAATTTTTCCTTGAACTTCCATATGTTTTTGTTATGATAATAAAATAAACCATGCATTTTCTACATCGTTATGATCTAGAAATGTCTTGGCTTTATGTTGTTTTTCTGTTTGATCCATTTGCAAAATATCTAAACCTTGTTGGCGTTGATCTTCCACAAATCGATCAATCGATTCCTTTGATGGCAAATTAGTGATATTGGCCAATTTACCCAAATCGTTTCCTGTAAAAATAGAACTTTCTTTAACAGATTCTGGTAGGGCATCAACACCAATACCACACGTTGAAATGGGCTTAGGGATTTCAAAGAATCCGCTTTTAGCCCGAGAATAATAACTACCTCCCGCACGAGCTACCAAATCCATTTTAAAAGGATCAATTCGACCATCCGAATCAAGAACATTATCAGAAATATGGGCTTTAAGCACTTCACAAATAACCAAATTTCCTGCGCCACCGTCTGAACCAAGAGACACAATATCAATAACTTTACATTCAAATTGAGCGGGAGATTGTTTTAACCGAAAAGGTTTCACCTCATCGGAAGTCAACATATCAAATCCTGCCTTTAGAAATTCATTAACCCCTTTGGCATACTCAGTGCTGCTCAAAGAAACTTGGTGAATCATGTCATAATTTACTACGTTAATGACAACCTCAGCTACTTCTTGTATATTTTCCAAGGTGTGCTTAACGGTATTGTCTCTTACACGTCTTGCTGGTGAAAACACCAATATTGGAGGATTGGCACTGAATACATTGAAATAACTGAAGGGGGACAAGTTTGGACGACCTTCAGTGTCAATAGTACTGGCCATTGCAATTGGGCGTGGGCCAATACTGTTTTGCAAAATATCTTGCATTTGCTGTGTGTTCAGGTCTTTGGTCAAAAAAGAAGTCATCGTATTGGTTGTATTGGCTGATGTTATGGCTACAAATTTAGTAAAATAGAACTGCCTGTAACGATAAATGAAATTCGAAAAGCAAGTATTTTGATGTATATTGTTCCAATAATAGATAGCATTTTGATTACATACAACAGAAAATGGCGTTGGATTCTGACTACAATCTCTATGAGTCTAGTGGTTTTAATTTTATGGAACACCAACGTGTTTTTCAAAAATTTTAAGGCCGAAGAAACAGCCAAAATGACCATTTGGGCTAATGCATATAGAGAGCTTATTGACTCGGCATTAGACGATAACAAAGATCTTGACTTGGTTCTTTCAATCATGACCAGCAACAAAACCACACCTATGATTGTGGTTGATTCAGAAGGCACCGTAAGCACCAATAACTTACCAGAAAATTTGATAGAAAACGATTCTAGAATTCAAAACTTGATCGAGACTTTCAAAAAGGAAAACCAACCCATTGAGGTGCTATCTGAAGGCCAAGTGGTTCAAACCATTTATTATGGAAATGCACCCATTTTAGCCAAATTGCAATATTACCCATTGGCACTCCTGCTCATTGTATTGCTTTTTTTAGCACTGGTTTTTTTCTTTAATCGCAGCGCACAAATCGCACAACAAAATAAACTTTGGACAGGAATGGCCAAGGAGACTGCTCACCAAATCGGCACGCCTTTATCTGCTCTAATGGGATGGATTGAGTTGCTTAAAGCGCGCAACGATGCCACTTTACCTTTAGATGATATGACGCAAGACATTGATCGCCTTAAAACCATCACAGAACGGTTCAGTCAAATTGGTGCCAAGCCAAAATTGAGTCCTCTTAATATTGTAGCGATTACAAGAGATGCCGTTAATTATCATCAAAAAAGGCAATCGACACTCATATCTATTGAATTCAAATCAGATTCCGAAGAACATATAGCTCAAATCAACCCGCAGCTTTATGGCTGGACCATTGAAAACTTAATTAAGAATGGTATTGATGCCATGAAGGGTCAGGGTGTGATTCAAATTGAAATTATAAAAGATCAACAGGATGTTGAAGTTCTAATCAAAGATCAAGGTACAGGTATTTCAAAAAATAATTTTTTAAAAATATTTGAAGCTGGACATACTGGGAAAAGTCGCGGTTGGGGATTAGGTTTGTCTTTGGCCAAACGTATTATTGAAGATTACCACAACGGTAAAATAAAGGTTCATCAATCGGAGCTGGGTGTAGGAACCACCTTCTCCATCAGATTGAATCTGGTATAAAACTAGAAATACGCACTGCAGTCTCTTTAAATTCGTCAACCGTTGGCGTTGGGATTTTTTTTGAAAAATCCGTAGCGGTCATATCGACTAGGGGTAGCAAGTGAACATGAGTATGAGACACTTCGAGTCCAATAATAGTTAGTCCTACCCGTTTACATGGTATGGCCTTTTCTAAAGCCATAGCAATGATTTTCGAAAACCTCATCAATTCTTGATAATGCTTAGTATCCATGTGATAGAATTTATCCACCTCTAGTTTAGGCACACATAAGGTATGGCCATTAGTATTTGGGTTGATGTCTAGAAAAGCAATGCAATAAGGATTTTCAGCTACTTTATAGCAAGGAATATCACCAGAAATGATTTGAGAAAAAATCGACGCCATTCTTATCTTGTAATTTCTAAAATTTCAAAATTGACCACGCCATTTGGCACTTGCACTTGAGCGATCTCACCAACAGACTTCCCAAGCAACCCTTTACCGATTGGTGAGTTTACAGAAATTTTTCCTGAAGCCAAGTCTGCTTCACTTTCTGCTACCAATGTGTAATTCATTTCCATACCGTTGGCCTGGTTTTTTATTTTAACGCGTGACAAAATCAACACTTTAGAATTGTCTAGTTGAGATTCATCAATCAATCGTGCTCCAGAAAGAGCCTCTTCAAGACGGGCAATGCGTAACTCTAACATTCCCTGTGCTTCTTTGGCTGCGTCGTATTCTGCATTTTCGCTCAAATCACCTTTATCACGAGCTTCAGCAATAGCAAGCGACGCCTTTGGGCGTTCAACATCTTTTAATTGCGCCAATTCGGTACGAAGTTTTTTTAAACCGTCTTCGGTATAGTATGATACTTGACTCATATTTTAAATATTTTTCCACAAGCCTCCTTAAAAAACACCTCAATTAAAAAACACACAAAATGTTATTTCAGGACGCGGTTAAGCTGGGGTTATTGAAATGGTTTTTGTTTTCTCTTTATAAATAGAAAAATCTCGTTATCACGAGATTAAGTGCAAAGTTATAAAAAAATATGATTCTACACTTTTTAGTGTAATTTTAGACCATTAAGTCACAAAGATGAAATTTTTTCGATTGTCACAATTATTAGTTTTTGTCTTATTGGCAATAGGCTGTAAGAAAAAAGATGTTCTCAATCCCAATTGTAATTACCTTCTTAACATTGGCGTTAATGAGGTTGTAAACATGAATTTACCGCAATATAGCGCCTTGCTGTTTACCAGTAATGCCGTTTTTGTTCCGAGTGCCGCCAATTCAGGATTGATTGTCATCAACGCAGGGATAGGTTATTTGGCTTGGGATGCAGCCGATCCAAATCACATTCCTAACAGTTGTGGTACACTAACTGTTGACGGCGTGGTTGGGGTATGTGGCTGTGACGACGGTAATTCTTATAGTCTATTCACTGGGCAGCCTATGCAAAATCCCAGTCTTAGCTGTGCGCTAAAAAGTTACCCAGTGACGCAATCAGGAAACACACTCTACATTTCAAATTAAAATCTGAGGGTCACTCCAGCCAAGACATTAGTTCCTGCCTGGGGATAATAGCCTATACCTTCTACGGTTTGAATCATTCCCGGATTTGAAAAATCATCATCATAGGAATAATAATAACCATTAGAAATGTAATCGACATTCAAAATATTATTGACCATAAGATCAAACCGTATACTGGTTAAAATAGCTTTTGGCTGACAAATAAAACTCGCCCCAAAGTCATTCAGTAAGTAACCATCAAGCCTCGAAATCGGCGCATTGATATCACTCATATATTGGTCGCTTACCCATTTTGTGTACCAGTTTAATTCCAATTTTTCTGAGGCTCTAAAGCTCAAACGATTGCTTCCTACCCATTCTGGCGAAAAGGTCAAATCACGCTTCCCGAAGTTGGTCAGTTCACCATTAAACGATGAAATGGTTTGTTCTGTTTGATTGGAACTCCAGCTCAAATTGGCAAACATCATAAGCTTATTTGTCAAATCAGTTCTTGACGATAATTCAATGCCTGCCCTGTAACTTTTGCCACTATTATCTCTAATCGGGGTGCCATTATTATCGATGTTTCCAGTCAGAACCAATTGCTCGTCATAGGCCATATAAAAAGCATTCAAATCAATTTTGGACCGTTTATTATCGAAGCGCCATCCCAACTCAAAATCAGTCAAAGTTTCGGGTTTCACATCTGGGTTGTTTTCAAAATCTGACCGCGCCGGCTCGCGATTGGCTCGGGCTACTGACCCATAAAAACCATGCTTATTATTAAGCTTGTAGGTTGCCCCCACTTTAGGATTAAAAAAGTTATAATTGACATCCACTTCAAATGGTAATCGGTCTGAATTCAAACCCGTTGTGTTATAATCTACCCTACGCCACTGAGCATCGGCATAGAGTTGCCAATCTGCACCTAAGTTTTTGGTCAATTTTGCGTAACTGCTAAACTCGTTTTTTTTGCCTAGACCAAAATAATACTGTTGACCAGGATAGCCATTTTCGGCCATGGCCGCCCAAATGATTTCACCAAAATGATCGCCAATATAACTGCTGTAGAACAACCCTAACAGCCATTCATTGTTTTGTTTTTGCCGGCTTGCTGAGGCGCTGACCACATAAAAATCATTGTCCAGCCAACGACGTCGCACCACATCGCTAGTATTTGTCAGACTACTGGACAGGGCATAATTTGTCAAAACGTCATCCTCCCTAAATTCCTCATAATACCCTTTACCATGGGTATAATTCAAACTGACCTGTGTAGACCATAATGAGCTCCATCGCTTTTGCCAATGCAATTGGTGATGGTCTTGTTGGTAATTGTCCACCTGATCCTCATAGAACTGAATATTTCCATCTGCATCGCTGTAAATGCCAGCATAGTTGAAAGTTGGAGAAGCTGCATAAGTATCTGGGTCAATACCATACCATGCTTGGTAAGTGCGCTCTTGTCCCCCAAAGGCAATGGCTTTCAACAAGCTCTGATCGGTTTGATACGTACCTTGAACAAAGTATGATTTCAAATCGGAGCTGGCGCGATCAATATAACCATCAGAAATTATTTTGGAAGCTCTTCCAGAAAAGGATAAACGGTCATTGATTAATCCTGTAGAAAATTTGAGTGTATGCTTGAAGGTGTTAAAACTTCCAACACTATGAGACATTTCGGCGAAAGCACCTTCGGTGGCGTCTTCAGTTTGGATGGCAATACTTGCACCAAAAGCACCAGCACCAAGGGTTGATGTTCCTACGCCACGTTGCACTTGCAGCTGCTCTACAGAAGAGGAAAAATCGGGCAAATTTACCCAATAAGTACTGAGAGATTCTGCGTCATTATAGGGAATCCCATTGATGGTGATATTTGTCGATTGGGCACTCACCCCTCTTATGCGAAGACCTGTGTAACCAATCCCAGCACCTGCATCACTGGTAGCAACAACCGACGGCAAATCATTGAGCAGATAGGGCAGATCTTGACCTAAGTTTCGCAAAACCAAATCGGCCTTGGTCACATTACTATGGGTAATGGGCGCATTGGACCTAACCTTTACCGAACGCAACAAAACGGCTTCCAGATTTTGAGTGATGAGGCTGTCTTGGGTTTGCTGACTCATGGCAAGGAATGGCAATAACAGGATTGCAAAAAAAGGTGGTTTGAGTGTGATCATGTTGTTCTAAAATAAGAATAACAAAGGGGAATTACTCGGGTTTGTGAGGCGCCTTAACGCCTCAGGTTTAACAAAAATTTCCTAAACAGCATTACCTGTTCTAGGTTCAATGGGTATGATCTCAGCCGCTTTTGGCACCCCTTTCGAGAACGGGACAAATATAGGATTTTTTAAGATTGGTGTTTTGCCTTTCGAACAGAAAATCAAAAATATTTCAGTTATACCCTTTTAAGATCATTTAAGACAAAAACCACCTATACACTAGACCAAATGCAAGACGGCATGTATCTGAAGGATATGGATAATATTCATGACCGCTTTGTTGGCACCTGGAAATGGGAAAATGGAAATTCTTCCTTTGAAATCGTTTTTTCTAAAGCCGAAATGGTGGAATATCCCAATGGTGATTTTTATGATCTAATCGTTGGAAAATTTAAATACATTAAGAATGGTGTTTTAATTGATAATAAGTTAAATGAATCGTATGATGATTTATACCATCCGATTAGTGGAGGGTATAATTCTAATAATCACAACAGACTGAATATTGGTGTTGTGGATTATATAAAACATAAAAGTGCAACTGGTTATTTTACACTTGTGCCTGGAACTAATCCCCAACAAGCAAAATGGTATATTCAAGGACATGCAAGAATTTTAATAGACGACGAACCTTCAAATCAAGGGTTTTCTTTACCCTCGTATGAAGAAATAATACTTGTAAAGCAATAAGTTCATTTTTAAAGACAGTATCGTAACCGGATTCGATTATATAAATGAAGAGTAGGTTAGGAATGCACCATCAAAGCCTCAATAGCCTTAACGGCCGTTTCGAAGCGCACTTCCTTGGATCCTGTTAGTAGGATATAAGGCTTTTGGTAGCGGTCTAGGGTAGCTTTAAAGGCCTCAAACATGGCCCGGCGCAATTGTGGACGGTCACGCAGGTCATCGGCTTCCCAGGGCACGTCTATATCGGTCAAAAAATACAAATCATAATGATGTGACAGTGCAGCTTTGGCAATGGGTTCTGGGCAATACCCATCATAATAGATTTCAGAATAAACTTTAGTTTCGAGCAAGTCTGTATCGCAAATCAAGATTTTATCAGCTTGTTGTGCCAGTTCGTTTTCTAAAGCCATTTGCCCAACTGCAATAGGCATCAAATCTTTCGGTTCGCAGGACTTTTGTTCCTTATCCCATTTCTCCTGCAAATAATCTCGAGCAAATTCGGGCACCCATTCAGTTTGATAATGTGCCGCTAATTGCTGTGACAATGTGGTTTTACCAGTAGATTCGGGTCCAAAAAGAACTACTTTTATGCAGTTTGCAGCCTGCTGCTCAATTGATTTTTCCATGTGCGATAGCCTTGAATGGCCAAAATGGTAAATATTAAATATTGTAAGGACAAAAAGCCCCAGCCACGATACAAATATAAAGGTACTGTAATGATATCAGCGATGATCCACAGCGTCCAATTCTCTAGTTTTTTGGATGCCATATAAAACATAGCGGTGAAAAACAGTCCCGAAGTAAAAATATCAATATAATTTGTTGCTCCTATGGCTACTCCACTAAAAAAATATACGCCATAAGTGACCACTACAGTGGCCGCAAACATGACTAATCCAATAATTTTATCTTTTTGATTGGTTCTTGAAATATTAACTGTTAATCGCTCGTCTTGTCGTCGGGTCCAATTCCACCAACCGTAAATACTCATAATGGAATAATAGAAGTTCATCATCATGTCCCCCATTAATTCAGCCAAAAACAACAAATAAACCGCAATTAAAGTGGCTACCAATCCCGTTGGATAAACCAAAATATTGGCCTGTTTGGCATAAACGACACTCACAATACCAAAGAAAAAAGCCACAATTTCGAGTGAAATTAAAGTTACCGATCGGCCCATATAAGGCTCGATAAAAAAATTGATGACCTCCGTCATAAGATGGTTGAGTTAAAAATCGAGCAAATATACATTTTATCGATCAGGACTAATTAATGGTGTAAGCACAATGATAGTCTCCTAGAGACAAATGCACTAATTTATGCTTTTGGTTGATCACATCATGATGACACTCACCCATAAGCTGACCTTCTGTTGAATCAAACTCTTGAATTTTGAGGTGGCTTTTAAAACTCAACCCTGGTGTAGCAAACAGTTTATATAAAGATTCTTTAGCACACCAAATCGCAGTCAAATGAACCATATAGTCAGGTTTTTTGGGATTTAAATATACCGACTCAAATCCAATAAATTTTTTCACAATTCGAGTGATTTTAGACCTGACTTTTTCAATATCAATCCCCACTGGTTTGTCAGACACAATAATAGCAGCATAATCGAAAGAATGAGTAATCGATATAAATTTTCCATCCATTAAATGCGGTTTTCCATATTCATCATAAAATAAATCTGCATCAACATATCCTTCTATGGCTAGCATATGTCTAATACACAAAAACCCACAACGATGTATATGACTCTTCATACCTTGAACGCGTGATATGGAGGCAGGAGTCAATTGTAGGTTATTTCCCAAATCGTCAGCATCTTCCGTAATCTGCCAGATGTAAACAGAAGTTTTAAAATCTACCTTTATGGTTTTGAATAATGGCACGGTTCTTTTGCTAGGAATGCGTATTTTTGCTACGCAATTTCAAAGACAAATATAAACTTATGAGCACTAAAACTGTAACCTTTGTACCATATAAAGTAAAAGACAAATCCCTAGCTGAATGGGGTCGTAAGGAAATTACTTTGGCCGAAGCTGAAATGCCAGGCTTAATGAAGCTACGCGAAGAGTTTGGTCCTACTCAGCCATTAGCAGGTGCTCGCATTGCCGGTTGTTTACACATGACCATTCAAACAGCCGTACTAATTGAAACATTAGTTGCACTGGGCGCAGATGTCACTTGGAGTTCATGTAATATTTTTTCTACACAAGATCACGCTGCAGCGGCTATTGCGGCTGCTGGGATTCCAGTTTATGCTTGGAAAGGCATGAACGAAGAAGAATTTGAATGGTGTATTGAACAAACCCTCTTTTTTGGCGAAGATCGTCTGCCTTTAAATTTGATTTTAGACGATGGCGGTGATTTGACCAATATGGTATTTGACCATTATCCAGAACTGGCTGCCGGCATCAACGGCCTGTCAGAAGAAACTACCACAGGCGTGCACCGATTATACGAACGTATGGCTAACGGTACACTGCTCATGCCTGCAATTAATGTCAACGACTCGGTAACAAAAAGCAAATTTGACAACAAATACGGCTGTAAAGAAAGTGCTGTCGATGCCATTCGTCGTGCAACCGATTTGATGCTTGCTGGCAAGCGCGTCGTCGTTTGTGGCTATGGCGATGTTGGCAAAGGTACTGCCGCCTCATTTAGAGGTGCTGGAAGTATTGTTACTGTAACGGAGATCGATCCGATTTGTGCGCTTCAAGCTGCAATGGATGGCTTTGAAGTAAAACGATTAGATTCTGTGATTAGTAATGCTGACATTGTAGTCACAGCAACAGGGAATAAAGGCATTGTGCTTCAACGACATTTTGAAGCCATGAAAGACAAGACCATTGTTTGTAATATTGGTCATTTTGACAATGAAATCGACATGGCTTGGTTGAACGAATATCATGGTCACTCAAAATCGGTAATCAAACCACAAGTCGATCAATATTCTATTAATGGCAAAGATATCATTGTTTTGGCCGAAGGGCGATTAGTCAATTTGGGCTGCGCCACAGGACACCCTAGTTTTGTGATGAGCAACTCGTTCACCAATCAAGTATTGGCACAAATTGAATTGTGGAATAACTGCGACAGTTATGGTAATCAGGTTTATATGCTGCCAAAACATCTTGATGAGAAAGTAGCCCAGCTGCACCTTGAAAAATTAGGTGTAGAGCTAGAGCAATTGAGTGCCGAACAAGCCAAATATATTGGTGTTGAAGTTAAAGGTCCATTCAAGCCAGAATACTATAGGTATTAATACCATCGTTTTTTCGGCTTGCGATCCTTTGGCTTCGCAGTGCCGTTCTTTTGTCCTTTGGACGAGGATTTCTCTATATCACTGTTGTTGGATGGTCTTCGCGATTTTCCTTTAAATCCGCTTCCTGAAGAATTTCTTTCGGACTTTGGTTCGTTACGTCTAGGACCTCTACCCTCACCTCTCGCCATCGCCTTTTTCGAAGGTTTTCTGGGTGTTAAAAATCCTTCCGGAACCTCTGCTGGAATAGTAAAATCGATTAATTTTTCAATTCCTCGTAAATAATTGTTTTCGTCAGGACTTACAAATGAAATGGCTACACCATCAGCGCCAGCTCGACCTGTTCGACCTATACGATGCACATAATCCTCAGAGATGTTCGGTAAATCAAAATTGACTACGTGAGGTAATAATGGAATATCAAGACCTCGAGCAGCGATGTCTGTAGCCACTAGAATCTGTACCTTCTTACGCTTAAAATCGGCCAAAGCTTTTGTACGCGCACCTTGACTTTTGTTGCCATGAATAGCCACTGATGAGATGCCCGCTTTTTCAATACGATCACTTAAATTATTTGCGCCATGCTTTGTTCGAGTAAAAACAAGTGCTTGACCCCATGCTTCTTCATTAATGAGTTTGACTAATAATTCCGTTTTTTTCGCCTTATCGACACGATAGGCTTTTTGAGCAATTGCAGTCACCGTTGAATTTGGTGGAGAAACGTCCACCGTAACAGGATTATGTAAAAATTCCTTAGTAAGTTTTTTTATTTCTCCCGAAAAAGTAGCCGAGAACATAAGGTTCTGTCGTTTTTCTGGCATCAAGGATATGATCTTTTTGATATCGCCCAAAAAACCCATATCCAGCATTCGATCAGCTTCATCTAATACAAACATAGATATAGCACGCAACGATAAGTGTCTTTGATTGTACAAATCAAGAAGTCGTCCAGGCGTCGCGATAACAATATCTTGTCCTTGTTGAAGGGCGCGCACCTGAGGATTTTGATTTACACCACCATAAATAACCGTTGACCGGAGGTTAGTAAACTGAGCATACGAACGAAGATTGCTCGATACCTGAGCGGCCAATTCTCTCGTTGGAGTTAAAATAAGAGCACGTGGTTGACGCTTTCCTTTTAACTCTTTTTTGCTTAGATGCTGTAGTATGGGTAAAGTAAAACTAGCTGTTTTACCAGTACCTGTTTGAGCTGATGCCAGCATATCCGAGCCTGATAAGACTAGTGGAATGGCTTGCTCTTGAATTGGTGTTGGTTCTGTGTATCCTTGTTTAGCTACTGCTTTTAATAGCTCAGGAGATAATCCGAGTTCGTCAAATGACATTTAGAGTGGTTTTTTAGAGCGATCAAATGCAAAAAAAAGACCTACTCTTATTGAAGCGGCAAAGGTACACTTAATATCTCTACCAAATACATCGCTTGGTAGATATGAGAATAAATAAAAAAAGCCCTACTGATGTAAGGCCTTTAAAACGATTCAGACGAATTTTAGGCCTCAAAGGGCACAATCGATACGAATGACTTGTTGTCTTTTTTCTTTTGAAATTTAACAATACCGTCAACTCTCGCATGAAGTGTGTGATCTTTACTGGCGTAGACGTTATCACCTGGGTGGTGTGTTGTACCGCGTTGGCGGATAATTATGTTTCCCGCAATGGCCGCTTGGCCACCAAAAATCTTGACGCCAAGACGTTTCGATTCTGATTCTCTGCCGTTCTTTGAACTACCGACTCCTTTTTTATGTGCCATGGTTTATGTCTTTTAAATGGTTAGCTTAAGGCCGCGATAAGATCGGCTTTTTTCATAGCCGAAATTCCTGTAAGACCCTTTTCTTTTGCCAATGATTTTAATTCAGCGACAGACATTTTAGTCAAATCAGCAGCTGGAGCTATTGTTTCATCTTTAACTGTCTTCACAGGTTCTGTCTTGACAGAAGTCTTTTCGGCTTTTGGTGCCGTTTTTTTGGCGCCAGAAGTAACAATACTGTCAATCTGAATTTCAGTAAAAGACTGACGATGTCCATTCTTGACACGGTATCCTTTACGTCGTTTCTTTTTAAACACGATGACTTTATCACCGCGTAAGTGTTTTAAAACTTTGGCACTCACTTGAGCACCGTCTATAGCCGGGGCGCCTAAAGTTACTTTGCCACCGTCGTCCAAAAGAAGCACATTGTCAAAAGTGACTTTGTTGCCTTCTTCAGAATCCAAACGATTTACAAAGACTTTTTGGTCTTTTACAACTTTGAATTGTTGCCCTGCTATCTCTACAATTGCGTACATCGCGCTGGGTTTAAAGGTTTATCATTGTTAAAATGCGTGCAAATATAGTGTAATTTAAAAAACCAACAAATGTTTCCTTACATAATAGTGACTCAAGCTAAAATCATTTTTTACGATTTGACATATAAACCCCCAATAAAATAAAAATTGCTGCTATGCCCTGCTCCATGTAAAATGTCTCGCCGTCAAGTGTAGCCCACAACACGGCAACAAGTGGCATCAAATAAGTAACAGAAGAGGCAAATACTGGTGTTGACATTTGAACCAACTGATTGAAAAGGACTTTGGCTAATGCTGTTCCAAAGAGAGACAAAATAATAACATATCCCATTGATGTTAACACAGCGTCGGAGCGGTATGTATCATTTTCGAAAAAACCACTGACAACAAGTATAATACAGGCAGGAATCATTAATAGAATAAAATTTCCAGCAGCTATAGTCAGCGCTGTCATTTCTTGAAGGTGCTTTTTGATGATATTAATATTCGCCGCATACATCAAAGTTGATAGAATAATAAAACCAGCATAGTAATAATTTTGTTGTGGATTGAATTGTGCACCATAACCGATGAGCAAGGCTGTTCCAACGAATCCTACCAAAACCCCTATGAGCTGACGTTTGGTTGATCCGATTTTAAAAATGGCGAATCCAAACAAGATAGTATTAAGAGGAACTAGTCCATTTAGGATAGAGGCAACAGCACTATCAATTTCAGTTTCAGCAATAGCAAACAAAAATGAAGGAAAAAAAGTACCTAAAATAGCAGACCACATCACCCAAGGCCATTGTTTTTTTGAAATATTTCTGATCAATCGTGCACCAAAGAATAAAATCATGGCGCCGGAAAACAATAACCTCAAAGCACCCAACTGCAAAGGCTCTAAGCCAGTGAGACTTTTTTTAATTAAAATAAAGGAGCTCCCCCAAATGATTGATAAAGCAACTAAAAAAAACCACTTCTTGTATTGAATAAAAACCCCTTTAAAGTTCACGTTTTTCTCTTATTAGTTTGCAAAGAAATATAATATTTTAATTACTTTTACTCGACCTAACAAATAATTGTAATATTATGAAATACCTTGCTTTAACTCTACTCGTTTTACTTAGTTTCCAATGCAAAAATGCCTCCAATGATGGTGAAATTGTTGAGGTAGAAACTACTGAAACGTCTCAAACCAATGAAGACTTTAGCGATTATGCAATGGCAGAGTTTACCATTGAAGGCATGACCTGCGCTATGGGCTGTGCTAAGACTATTGAAGAAAATTTAAATAAAATGAAAGGTGTCGGATCTGCAATGGTCAACTTCGATACTAAAATGGCTCAAGTAAAATTTGACGATAGTCTTCTTTCTCTAGAAGATCTTGAAGCTTCTGTCACGGCTTCTGGGGATATGTATAAAGTAGTCGACCTCAAAATTGTTGAATCTTTTACAAATTCCTCAACAGAAAAAAAGGCTTGCACTATGGCATGCTGTGAAGGGAAAACTGAGGCCGAAAAATTGGCGTGCTCAATGCCATGCTGCAAAACGGATGCTAAAATGTGTCAAGCAGATTGCGAAAAACCTTGCTGTAAAGAAAAGGCTTCGAAAAAAATGTGCAAAGCAGATTGTGACAAACCTTGTTGCAAGGATAAAGCAATGAGTGAAAAAAAAGAGGCTTGTAAACCAGGTTGCGAAAAAGCGTGCTGTAAGGATAAAAAATCTTAAAAATTCTCTTGATTCCAGCGCAACGTTTCCAATAAATGACGCACATCCGTTCTCAGATAATCTATAGCAGGGCGTATCGAGTCATAGTTAGGTTGGCTTGAAAAATAAAGAGCACCTGACAAGAAATGATTGATGCTATCGGTAACATAAAACTGAATTGGCGAAGCTGCATCACCAGAAACATCATAAAGCATACCGTAAACCTTGTTTACATCATCAGCATAAGGTTGCATTTCGATAGCATCAGCTTTAACAGTATGCTTCTGAGTACGCGTTTCCGCGTCTAACAAGAGCCTATTCAAATCATTATACGTTAGAGAGGTATAATTGCAATAAAGAACAGCATTTTGTGTTGGATAGACTAAATTGATTTGCTTTTGAACAAACGCATCTTGTCGAACAGATTGATATACATCACACCAAATACTTTTATCAAAAGAAAAAGCAGGATCATGGTTGAAATTCACATACTTCACTTCTGGATAATCAAGTCTTAAAAATCCCTTTGGCTTGGGCACAGTGGCTTCATTACAGGAATGTGCTAATAACAAAAGGACAAACAGTTTAACTATGTAAGGCGTGGGAGTTTTGATAATTTAATTCTTTTTAAGCGTTTACGATCCAGTTGTTCAATGGTAAATTTATAAGTGTTAAAAGAAATTACCGCACCTCGTTTAGGAAAACCACCAGAAAGCTCAAGAATTAACCCTGCAAGGGTATCAGCTTCTCCTTTAGCCGACTCAAAAAGCTCAAAATCTTCTATTTGAGCAATTCTGTAAACATCTTTTAAAATTGTTTTACCGTCAAAGCTAAAGTTGTTCTCATCCAATTTAGTAAAGCTGATATCCTCTTGATCAAATTCATCGGATATATCGCCTACAATTTCTTCAATGACATCCTCGAGAGTCACCAATCCAGAGGTGCCTCCATACTCATCAACTACCAGAGCTAAATGCACTTTTTTCTCCTTAAATTCAGCCATCAAATCATCGAGTTTTTTATTTTCTGGAACAAAAAACGGTTCTCGAATTAATGAAGTCCAATCGAACGATTTGCGGTTCAAATAGGGAATTAGATCCTTTACATATAAAACACCAACCACATGATCAATATCAACCTCAAAAACAGGTACGCGCGAATGTCCATGTTTCAATATTTCTGCAAGGACATTCTCGAAAGAATCATTGACATCCAGCGCAACAATATCAAGCCGTTGACTCATAACTTGTTTTGTGTCTGTATTACCAAAAGACACGATACCTTTTAAAATTTTTTGTTCTTGTTTGGATGTATCATCGGGATCTGTAAGTTCCAAAGCCTGCGATAACTGATCCACACTAAGACTGGTCTTTCGTTGAGCAAATCCCTTTTTCAAAAAAGAAGTGATACGCTGCATAGGATGACTGATTGGCTTCAGTGCATAGAATAAAGCATATAAGGGTTGTGCAATAAACAGGGCAAATTTCAGATTATTTCTACTCGCATAAATTTTTGGTAAAATTTCTCCAAAAATCAAAAGCAAAAAAGTAGCAGTAACAATTTCGATAACAAATCGAGCAACAGCGTCTTCTATCCCTGCAAAAAGAGTATTTCCAAGTTGTGAAAAGAGCAATACAATTCCGATATTAATAAAATTATTTGCCACCAATATTGTTGCCAAAAGGCGTTCCGGCACCTTAACCATTATATTGATTAAGTGTATGCGTTTCGAATCAGACTCAGACAATTGAGACTGGGTCAAGGAAAAACACGCTACCTCAGATCCAGAAACAATAGCTGAAAGCCCGAGTAAAATAAAAAAAACTAGCAACCCCTGAAGAAAGGCTATATCAATAGTGCCACGCAGCACGAGTAAACTTAAAGGGTCGGAGTCCAAATTATATTTGATTGGTTCATACTAAAAAGGTAAATCTGAATTATCTTCTGGAGGCGCCGTTTGTTGATCCGATTCCTTTTGAGAATTAGTGGAATCAGATTTTGTTGTTAAGAAAGTGAATTCATTACAAACCACTTCGGTTGAGTAGCGGTCAACGCCTTTGTCATCTTGCCACTTTCGCGTTTTTACACGTCCTTCGATGTATACTTTATCACCTTTATTTAAATATTTTTCACATATTTCAGCTGCTTTATTACGCACTATAATATTGTGCCATTCTGTATTGGTAACACGTTCATTAGTTTGCTTATTGGTATAAGACTCGTTAGTCGCTAAAGAAAAACGTCCTACACAAGCACCATCATCAAAATAGTGCATTTTGACATCGTCTCCCAGATGTCCAATTAACATAACCTTGTTTAAAGTTCCTGACATAATTTGAGGTTTTTATTGCCTTAAAGGCAGATTTATAGTTTTGACTTTAAAAATACAAAAAAATGAAAGTTTACTTAATTTGATTTCGAAAATTTTTTAAAAAGGTCACAATAAGTTGAGGCATAGGATATTGATCTACCTCTGAAAAATGGACAAAATCATCTTCTAACTGATCCAAATGAACGATCCAAAAGTTCGCAAATATATGCTGGTGTGTGAGTTTATGCACAATAGGATCTATATTTATTAAAATCAAATCATTGAAGCGGTCAAAATCCGTATTTTCTTTCACACTTTTCGATAATGCCTGATACCCGAGTAGTTCATTGGACTCAATCAATGGAAATTCATATAAATGACGCCAAATTCCATTGCCTGTTCTTTTTTTTAGCCTCGTATGATGCGTTGCGTCTAAAGGCAAAAGGTAATTAAAATATCTTTTTTTTATTGCTGACTTTTTGATCTTAAAAGGCAAACTCGATACTGAATTACTCCTCAATGCCACACACTTTTCATTTATCGGGCAAGATGAGCATTGAGGTGCCTTTGGAGTGCATACAAGTGCGCCGAATTCCATTACCGCCTGATTGTAATCACCAGCCCTTTCAAAAGGCACAAGATCCTGCGCCAATAGTTTAAAATACTTTATTCCTTCACTTTGATTGATCGCTAAATCGATTCCAAAAAATCGAGACAGCACCCTATAAGCATTACCATCAACAGCGGCTATTGATTCGTCATAACAAATGGACGCTATGGCACTGGCAGTATACGGACCTATGCCAGGTAACTTTTGAAGTGCTACAGCTGTGTTAGGAAAAATTCCGTTATGATTGTGCGCTACTTCAATAGCAGTTTTATGGAGGTTTCGTGCCCGTGAATAATAACCGAGTCCCTCCCATGTTTTAAGTACATCTTGTTCATCAGCGGCTGCCAAATCGAAAACAGTTGGGTATTTAGATTGGAATTTCAAAAAATATGGCGTCCCTTGTGACACTTGAGTTTGTTGCAGAATTACTTCCGATAGCCAAATAAAATAAGGTGTTTTGGTTGAACGCCATGGCAAGTTACGTTGGCAAGTATCAAACCATGTTAAAAGAACAAAGGAAAATTCTGTCTGCCTCATATAGAAAGCTCAAAAGTAAGCTTTTATGGGTTTAAAAATTAATAAATCATCTTGAATTATTGAATATAAGCTCTATATTTGCAACCCTTTAAAGAATAACCTGAAATAAATTATCACTTATGACAAAAGCTGAATTAGTTGCGAAAATATCAGATCAATTGGGTATTGAAAAAGGAGATGTTTTAGCAACAGTAGAATCGTTTATGACCGAAGTAAAAAACTCTGTTTCAAAAGGAGACAACGTGTATCTTAGAGGTTTTGGCAGTTTTATTGTAAAAACTAGAGCTGAGAAAACTGGTCGCAATATTTCAAAAAATACCACAATTACCATTCCTGCGCACAATATCCCCGCTTTTAAGCCAGCAAAGGTTTTTGTAAAGTCTGTTAAGGACAAGGTAAAAGTGAATTAATTTGCCCTATTGATTTTAAACTCTAAAAATAATTATTTATGCCAAGCGGTAAAAAACGTAAAAGACATAAGGTAGCGACGCACAAGCGTAAGAAACGCAGACGTGCGAATCGTCACAAGAAGAAATAACATAAAATTATTCTTCGATCAATAGTGTTCTTTGACATCTAAATTCATCAGTCTCGCTAAAAGCGAAGTTGTTGAGTTTTACGAAAGTATCTTGTAAATTATACATAAATCCATCTGTACCCCTTTTGGGTATGGATTTAAATTAACTATATATGTCAAAAGAATTAATCATACGTTCAGATTCAGGACAAGTTGATTTTGCCCTAATGGAAGATGGTAGATTGACGGAATTACACAGAGATGAAGGAGATACACAATTTGCTGTGGGTGATATATTTATTGCTAAAGCAAGAAAATGTGTTCCCGGTCTTAACGCAGCATTTGTAAATGTTGGTTATGAAAAAGATGGTTTTTTACACTATCACGACTTAGGGCCAAACGTGCCTTCTTTATTGAAATTCGTCAAAAGCATTAGTTCAGGGAAACTAAAAGATTTTTCGCTTAAAAACTATGAGCTAGAGCAAGGTATTGAAAAAGACGGAAGAATTGTTGATGCCATAAAAGTCAATCAATCAATTTTAGTTCAGGTCATTAAGGAACCTATTTCAACAAAAGGACCCAGACTTAATTCCGAAATTTCATTAGCTGGTAGATATCTCGTTTTGGTACCTTTTTCTGACCGCATTTCAATTTCTCAAAAAATTGAAGGTAATGAAGAAAAAGAACGACTCAAAAGATTAGTAAAAAGCATCACACCAAAAGGATTTGGCGTGATTATCAGAACCGTTGCACAAGACAAAAAAGTAGCGGATTTAGACCGTGATTTGTCGAACCTTTACAATAAGTGGATCGCTTTGTGTAAAAAAATAAATAAAGCGCATTATCCAACTAAAATTCACGAAGACGGCAACAAAGCTTTTTCAATCCTTAGGGACATTTTTAACGACTCGTTTACATCAATAGTTGTAGACGATGAGACTTTGTACTATCAAATTAAGGACAATATTGCTGAAATAGCACCTGAAAAAGAATCGATAGTCAAATTTTATCAATCATCCGTACCAATTTTCGAAAAGTATGGTGTTGAACGAGAAATCAAAACATCGTTTGGGCGTCACGTTTCCACCGATAAAGGAGCTTCGCTCATTATCGAGCATACCGAAGCGCTCCACGTTATCGATGTGAATAGTGGCAAAGGATCAAACAACTCAAAAAATCCTGAAGAAGTATCGTTAGAAGTCAATTTGTTGGCTGCAACAGAGATAGCCCGGCAACTGCGTTTACGTGACATGGGCGGCATCATTGTAATCGATTTTATTGATTTAGGGAAAGCTGAAAATAGAAAACAGCTTTTTAATCATTTTAGAGATGAAATGAAAAATGATAGGGCAAAGCATAAAATTTTGCCGCCCTCAAAATTTGGTCTTATCCAAATGACACGTCAACGTGTTCGCCAAGAAATGGATATAAAGACAAAGGAGAAAGATCCAAATGGAGGGAATAATGAAGAGGTAGAAGCACCTATTATGCTCTTACAACAGATCACCCTTGAATTAGAATCCCTTATTCGTAAAAACCACAAAAAAATGGTGTTACACATACATCCATTTATTGCAGCGTTTTTAAAAGAAGGCTTTCCTTCGTTACGAATGAAGTGGTATTTTAAATATAAAACTTGGGTAAAAATCTTGCCAAGAGACGCTTTTACTTATCTAGAGTTTCATTTTCTAGATAGGAAAGGCAAAAAATTAAGATAAGTAAAAACCCCACCAAAGTGGGGTTTTTTTTTGCATCTACTTAAGGTGCTGGGTTAGGAATAAGACTGTGAACCTCGGCAATCCCATTGAGCAATTCATCTGATAAATTCACATATATACTATAAATATTCTCTTTGAGTTGTTCAAGATTGGTAGCCCCAACAATGTTTGATGTTACAAATGGTCTTGTATTTACAAAAGCCAATGCTAAGTGCGACAGACTTATACCGAATTTCTCAGCGATTGCCATATATCTTTTAGTAGCTTCAGTAGATTGGTCGCTGCTATAACGGGCAAATCGTGGAAATAATTTTAATCTCGAATTATCATCCGCTGTGTTATTCACATACTTACCGCTTAGCACACCAAAAGCTAAGGGAGAATAGGCCAAAAGTCCTATTTTTTCTCTTACCGAAATTTCTGCTAAATCCCCTTCAAACGTTCTATTGAGAAGTGAATACGAATTTTGAATGGTACTCATTCGTGGCAAGCCATGTGTTTTAGACTCTTCCAAATACCGCATCGTTCCCCAAGAAGTTTCGTTTGAGAGTCCAATTTTCCTTATTTTACCAGACCTTAGTATCTCATCGAGTGTGTTTAGGACCTCGTGAAAGTTATCTGTCCATGGATCGTCTGGACGGTGTTGATAATCTCTAATTCCAAATCGATTTGTATGCCTTTCTGGCCAATGCAATTGGTATAGGTCGATATAATCAGTCTGAAGTCTTTTCAAGCTTTTGTCAACTGCTAATCTTATGGCATCTGGGCTGAAACCGTCTGTGCTGATATGAGCTGTGTAATCTCCTGGACCAGCAATTTTGGTAGCCAAAACCAGCTGGTCTCGATGCTTTCTTTCGTTCAACCAATTGCCAATAATAGTACTGGTACGACCTTGGGTTTCTGCTGTGGCTGGAACGGGGTATAATTCTGCCGTATCAATAAAATTGATCCCATTTTCAACGGCAAAATCTAATTGCGCAAAGGCTTCATCCTGGGTGTTTTGATTGCCCCAAGTCATGGTCCCTAAGCAAATCTTACTTACTTTAATATCCGATTGTGGCAATGTGGTGTACTTCATAATTATATCTTAATTTGAAAGTTCTACTAATACAGGACAATGGTCACTATGCACAGCATCAGAAAGAATGACTGCTCGCTTGAGTTTAGAGGTCAGAGGTTCAGAAACCAGCGTGTAGTCTAAACGCCAACCTTTATTGTTTGCACGTGAATTGGCGCGATAGCTCCACCAACTGTATTGGTGCGGTTGATCATTAAAATGTCTAAAGGCATCCGTAAAACCACTTGCCAAAAAACCACTAAGCCATTCCCTTTCTTCAGGCAAGAATCCTGAAACATTTTTATTTCGAACGGGATCATGTATATCAATAGCTTGATGACAAATGTTATAGTCCCCGCAAATCACCAAATTTGGATGATCTTCTTTTAAAGAATCAATATATGCTTGAAACATGTCCATATACTCAAACTTATGAGATAATCTGTCTAGATTTGTTCCTGATGGGACATACACGCTCATAATAGAACAATCGTGAAAGTCTGCTCGGATATTGCGTCCTTCAAAATCCATAGAGGCTATCCCCGTCCCATATTCCACGTGTAAAGGCTTTTGTTTACTCAATATGGCAACGCCACTATAACCCTTTTTTTGAGCACTAAACCAATAATGATGTTTGTAGCCCGCTTGTTCGAAAGGTAGCAAATCGATTTGATCTTGATTGGCCTTAATTTCTTGCAGGCAAACCACATCAGCATTCGCACTTTTAAGCCATTCGACCAAGCCTTTTTTTTGTGCTGCACGCACACCGTTTACATTGTAAGAAATGATTTTCATATAATGGAGACGAAGTTACTAAGACTGCCCCTATTCGCATGAGAATGACACGAAAATAATACGAACAATTGGTATTTTCTTTAAATTAATGATCAAATATGATGATTTAACGAACTCGGCGAAATAAATTATCGGATATTTAGTTTGAATTGAAGTGCGCACAAACATGACAGTGATTAACCGCAATCTAATCTTATTTTTTATTTTTATTTCAGGATGGGTAACAGCTCAAGTTAGCCCGAATTCTGAAGTGGTCAAGACTCTCGCTGTGTCAGATTCTTTAATAGTAAATAGCGTTAGTATCGATTCAAATTACCCGATTATTCTCAAATCAAAATCAGGAGAGACCATTGATTCAAATTTATATATTATTGATTACCAAAACGCTTTACTGACGTTCATAAAAAAACCAGACCTCGACTCTATTGTGTTGACCTACAATAAGTTTCCCGATTTTATCACCAAGACTTATAAAGTATTGGACGATAATATGATCGTTAAAAACAGCGGCAACTTAGACCGTCTTTATACCTTAAAGGAAGAGCGCCTTCAGAGCGACATCAAGCCGTTTGATGGTCTTTCAAGTTCTGGTTCTCTATCAAGAGGATTGACAATTGGTAATAATCAAAACGGGGTATTAAACAGTAATTTAGACTTAAATATATCGGGAAAATTAAGCGAAAAAGTCACTTTAAGAGCCTCAATACAAGATGCTAATATACCCATTCAAGACGGCGGATATTCGAAACGTGTTGATGACTTTGACCAAATATTCATCGAATTTGAAAGCGTCAATTGGAGATTAAAGGGCGGAGACATCGATTTAACTAACAGCCAATCCGAATTTAACAGTTTCACCAAACGCATACAAGGAATTTCCTTTGACAGCCGATGGCATTCTGAGAGGTCCGAAATACAAGCATTTGGATCTGCAGCTATTGCAAGAGGGCAATTCGCCAGATCTCAATTTACAGCAACTGAAGGTAACCAAGGTCCATATAAATTGAAGGGGGCAGAAGGTGAGCTTTATGTTTTAATTGTTTCAGGAAGCGAGAGTATTTATGTGAATGGTTTACCGCTAGAACGTGGTCAAGATCGAGATTACACGATTGATTATAACGCTGGAGAAATTACATTTACAGCTACATTTCCAATTACCTCAGACATGCGTATTACAGCCGATTATCAATTTAGTGATCGAAATTATACCAGGTTCGTTACTTTTAACGGTGCAGCAGTAAAGCAAAAGAAGTTCAGCTTAGAAGCCAGTATTTATGCTGAAAGTGATTTAAAAAACCAATCCTTACAACAAAACCTCTCTGAATCACAAGAACAGTTTTTAACTGAGGCAGGGGATGGTGAACTCTTAGCCTCCTCTGCGCAGGCTGCGACGTATGATGCAAATCGTATTCTTTACAGAAAAATAGAGGTTGATGGCATAGAAGTGTTTGAGTACTCAAGTGATCCAGAAGAAGATCTTTTTAGTTTAAAATTTACTGAAGTTGGCCCAAATGAGGGCAACTATCAAATCTTGTCGACTGATGCTATCGCCTATATTTATGAATATGTTTCACCAATTGATGGGGTTCCTCAAGGCAATTTTGAGCCTGTAACTAATTTAGCAGCACCAAAAAGTTTGAAATTAGCCAACGTAATAGGAAGCTTTCAAATTAGTGCAAAGACGAAAGTTGACTTTGATTTGGCCGGGAGTCAATATGATCAAAATTTGTTTTCTTCAATAAACGATGACGACAATAATGGCTATGCTGGGTTTATGAAATTATCACATCATTTTTCTGAAGCTGATCACCGCTGGCAATGGAATTTTGAAAGCTCAATTCGTAAGGTTAATAAGTCATTTAGAAGCATTGAGGCTTTGTATCAAGTGGAATTTGATAGGGATTGGGATTTAGGTGATATCAAAGGCACTCAAGAATACTTAAGAAATCGATTAACTGTAAAAAAAGATAGTTCAGCAGTCATCCAATACGAATTCGAACACTTGAATTTTGGGGATGACTATAGCGGACAAAAACACAATATTTACGGCATATTACGCGGTAAACGTATTAGATCAAAAACTATTTCTAGTGTCTTAAACACCAACGGTGAGAATCAAACGACGTTTTTAAGAGTCAATCAGAAAACAGAATATTCAGGGGAAAAGTCATGGTCTGGACTAATTCTTAATGTTGAAGACCTGCAAAAAACAAATAAATTTTCTAACATAATATCGCCAATCAGCAATCGATTTTTGCAGTTGGACGGCTATATAGGTATTGGTGACAGCTTGGCCATCCATGGGAAACTGGGATATCGTTATCGTGAAAACGACAGTGTTTACGACGGAATACTTCAAAAAGCTAATAAAGCCAAAACGTTTTACCTAAATACTTCAATTATCGACAATCAACAAGCTGCTTTGTCAGTGTTCTTGAATTACCGAGAGCAAACACCTTATGCTCAACTATCCCAAGGAGAATCGTCGATTAATGCCAGGGTGCAATACCGTCAAAACTTATTTAAGCGTTTGGTTTTATTGCAAACATTGGCCGAAACAAGTGCGGGACAGTTGCCGCAACAAGGGTTTACTTTTGTTGAGGTAGAGCCAGGACAAGGCACGTACACTTGGAATGATTATAATGACAATGGCATCCAAGAATTAGAAGAGTTTGAATTAGCAAATTTTCAAGACCAAGGAACATATGTGCGTCTGTTTCTGCCACATCAAGTATTTGTGAAAATACAAGAACAGATTTGGAGACAAACCATCAAAATCAACCCAAAAGCTATGGGGAATGGACAAAAAAATAGTATTTGGCATAAATTATATAACGAAACCTCTTTTGCACTTGAACGTAAAGCAAAGAGAAGTGTCAAAGATTTCGATTTTGAACTGTTTGATTGGGAGTCTGACAAGGTTATAGGATTGAACGTTCAGTTCAGAAACGGGCTCCAATACAACCGTGACGAAAAGACATATAATACATCCTATTTTTATGTGAAAAATCGCATTCAAAATCTTTGGAGCACAGGCCTAATAAAGAATGACGTCGAACGTCATCAATTGAGGCTTGTCCATCAGCTCCACCCAAATTGGACAGTGAATTTTTCAGGAGAATTAGAAAATCAAAAACGAAAGAGTGAGACATATCAAAGTCGTAATTTTGATCTTTTTAAAAAATCATTCAGTCCAAATTTGATCTATGCTTTTGGAAGTCAATCGCAAATAGAGTTTATTTATAAATGGACTCAAACTCAAAATAAAATAAACGCAAAAGAATATTTAAAACAGCAGCAGCTCGCTCTTACCTTGTCGAGTGTTATGAAATCATCATCGACATTGAATGCTGAACTCCGTTACATCAACAATAGTTATTTTGGTCAAAACAATACTCCCGTAGCCTATCAATTGCTAGAGGGACTTCAAGCTGGCGAAAACTGGACTTGGTCCCTAGTCGGTCAACAGAAATTAACTAAATCACTGGATCTTAATATTAGCTATTTTGGAAGAAAGTCGACCAATTTAAGAATGATTCATACCGGCAGCCTTCAACTTCGGGCGAATTTCTAGTACAATAGAATTTGTATCTTTATTTAAAACACACCTCATGAAACCACTCTATTTATTTTATTTAATTTTGATCGTGCTATCCTGTAAAAGTCAAAAACCAGATGTCGAAAAAGTAATTCCCGAAGGCTATAATGCAGGTATTATGTATTTTGAAGATGATACAAACTGTATGTATCAAATTAAAAATACAATATCAAATGATATATTCGACGTCGTCAATGTGGATGCTGTATTAGAGAGATTTGAATGGAAAGACAACCAAAGGATTTTTTTTAAATTCCACAGACTGCGACAAAGCAACAGATGTGAAAATATTCTACCAATAGAGGTGGAAGACATAATCATTAATTAATTATTTGTTTCCTTCACAGTAGCGGTCAAATATTATATAATTTTAGACCTATGAAAAAAGTTTTTGTTATTGACAATTACGATTCATTCACCTACAATTTGGTGCACTATCTCGAAGACCTCGAATGTAGCGTTACCGTTAAACAAAATGACGAATTTCAGATGGAAGAAATTGAGCATTACGACGCTCTGGTTCTTTCTCCTGGCCCAGGTATTCCCAAGGATGCTGGTGAATTGATGGCAGCTATTAATCATTTTGCTCCTACAAAAAAAATCTTAGGCGTTTGCCTTGGTCTTCAGGCCATTGTCGAATCGTTTGGTGGTGTTATTGACAATCTTGATCGAGTTTTTCACGGGGTTTCTACTGATGTCAAAGTGATAGGCGATGACGTTCTTTTTCGTCACATGCCGAAATCATTCCCAGTAGGAAGATATCACTCATGGATAGCAGCGCAACCACTGCCAAATAATTTAATAAAGATTGCTGTAGACAATGATAATCTTATCATGGCCATTAGACATAAAACTTATGATGTTTGTGGGGTTCAATTTCATCCCGAGTCTATTATGACCACATATGGGAAACAATTACTCAAAAACTGGATCGAAAATTAGTTGTAAAATAAAAGAGCGCTTTTAGCGCTCTTTTATAAATCGAGTTACTCTAAAAATTATTTAACTATGATTCTTTTTGATTCGCTCACTTCAGTATTACCGAGTGTCACAATATATACGCCCGATGACACATAAGACATGTTCAAATCGTGCGTATATCCGGCACCAGTTTCGTTATAAAGCGATCTCCAATAAATTTGCTGCCCCAAAGTATTAAATACTTTCAACTCCAATCTGTCATTAATTTCAGATGTTGGAAGAGAAATTTCAAACTGGTTGTTATCCATTTCAACAATTTGGAAAGGCGTTTCTACATCAAGTCCTTCAAGACCAACAGTTGTCGTTAAATTGACCGTATAATCCTGAACTTCACCATATGCAAAATCAGAACATGGGTTTAAAACATCTCCACTAGCAGAAGAATCTATCGCTTTAGCTCTCAAAGTATGCGATCCAAGTGCCGCATTAGCAGGAATGGTAAGGGTAAAGTCGTTTAATTCATTCGCGGTAACAAAAGCAACACCAGAAATCAATCGCTCAGAGTCTTCGAAAGTTCCCGAATTGTCTAGATCAATCCATACAGACAATTGCTCAGTAGTAGCACCTGCAGCCCAATTGTGTTGTGCTTGAAGTGTAAAACTGGTAGCACTTGTTGCACTCACAACCAAGTCGGTTGATAAATCAGTTCTGTTTTCATAACCAGAAGCGCCGTTACAGCCATTGCCTCCGTCATCAGCATTGATGTCTTCCAAGACAAATTTCTTTATTCCATCAATATTACAACCATCAGTGGCTATTGGCTCGCAGTAAGAAAGAAAACTAGTCACTTCTATAGAGAAGGCGTCGTTGGTAAGATCACCATCTCCTGCCAGTTCAGTCGTTGCTAGAATAGTATATGTGGCACCGATAGTTGAAAGATCAGCTGTCGATGAAAAGGAATACGAATCTGTTCCACCTGGCGGTATCGAACCAGAGTAAGTTTCGCTTACAGCTGCACCACCATCAATGGAATAAGACACAGGAACACTCGTTTGAGTTTCTGATCCATAGTTTGAAATGGTAACAGTCACCGTTTCCGTTGCACCTAAAGTGCCAGAGGTTGGCGCTGTAATAGCTGTTATTCCAACATCTCCTGAAAACAAATGAGTAACCGAAGTGGTCATACTATCATTATTAGTATCTTCATCGGCAGTCATTGCAGTAGCGCTAGTGATACTGTATGTTTGGCCAACCGTTGAAAAATCGGCTGTAGCAGCAAATGTAAATTGAGCCGTTGCATTCGAAACAATTGTTCCCGTATACGTTTCAGTTACCAGAGGACCACCGTCAATTTGATAAGTAACATCAAAATTTGAAGCATCATTAAGACCATAATTAAATATAGAAATGGTTACTGCTTCTGTATTGGTCAATGATCCGTCAACCGGAGCGTCAATTGCCACTACTCCTAAATCATTAGATGTAATAGCAGCGATTTGAAACACACCAGCAATATTTTTTCTCGAAACGTTCATCACTTCGTTTACAAACCAAAACTTTTTACCTCCATCAGGATCGATATCAATTTTACTGTAATCCCCATAACGTGTGCCAGGAATATTTGCATTACCTTCGAAAATAACACCCTCAGCAACAGACATAATACCCAATTCATCATTGGCAAAGCGCCCCGTGTAATAGGAACCTACAAAAACTGAACCATCTGTACTATTATCACTTGACATTCCAGTATAACCCATTCCGATATTTCCTAAAATATCAATAGACATGCTGGCATTCCATGCGTGACGGTTGTCAGGTGCTGTATAAGTACCCTCTTGATTAACAGTCCATGGGCCACCATCAGTATCTTGACGCATTTCATACCAGCGAATACCTGCTTGTTTTACTGATGTTCCATCGACGTCAACTACAAAATTAAAAACCGCACTATTGTGTGACGCAAATTTTCTAAAGGTCGCCTGATTCATTACCGTAGCCTGTAAAGCATCAATGACCGTCCCACTATTGGGTTGTGGTAAATTTGAGAAACCTCCACCATCGAATACGCTTGTATAAGCCGAGACTGGGAATTCGGTTGCTGCAGAAACTTGTGAATTGGCAATGTTGTTCCAATCCATGTCTACAGTCCACATTTTTATATGATCGGTTGTAATACCAACCCATGCATCGTCTTGCATGTAAACCACAGGCGCACCTCCACTCGTTGGAAAATTTGAAGACGCGATATTGAAAAATTGAGGACTATGGAATCCACTGGTTGTTAAACCTGGAAGCGCAAAAGATACAATTTGAGCAGTCGGATCCCCTGAAATCATTTTATCTCTTTCGAAAACGTGAATCTTATTTACAGAACCCGTATTTTCAGTCATGTAATAACCATCTCTCCAAACCGAAAGCTTTTGATAGTCACTGACAGCAGTATAGGTATAAACCGTCCAGCCATCATTTACTGGATCTGGACCGTCAGAAATAGCAACCTGAACGCCACCGCCCAAGAATGTCAAAACGTAACGATCGGCAGCATTGTCATAAGATGCTGTCAAATCGCAACATCCCCCACCTGGAAAAATAGTTGGATTTGGAGCAAGTAAGCCACCTGTAAGGGACGCACCATTTTTATCGAAAATTTGAAACGCAGTATTTGTTACTGTGACATAATGGTTTGGTCCAACGGCAGCTGCTGGGTCAGTTGGTTGAGAGCTTGAAGTAGCCGTCTCAAAAACCAAATCAACCTCTCTTGAGACAATTGCATTTTTTAATTTAGAAGGGTTCTGAATTAAAGGATCGTCTCCAGTACTTCCTTTTCCTGGAACAATATCATATTTTGACGCCCTTCCGTCTTGCATTACAGTTGCGCGACTAAGGTCAGGCCGGACTAAAGTATTTCGAGAAGATATTGCAGGAACTTTAATAACTGAAGTGGGAGACCCAACGTAGATCGGTTTTTGAGCATTATTTTCACTTTGCTGTGCCGACATCAGAGATGTAAATAAGCATAAAGCGACAATGATAGGTAATTTTACTTTCATTAATTAAAATTTTATGACTAGTTAATTAAAAATATGAACACAAGATACTAATTAATATTTGAGAAGAAGCAGCCATTTCATTTCAATTGAAAATAATAAATAACATTTACGAAATTAAATGTCTTAAATAATAAATTTAGTTAAATTCCTTCAGCTGATTTTAGAAGGACATTTTTACAATTTCTTCAGCCAATCAGAAAGCGAGGTGGCTTTGATGACCATTTGTGTTGCTTCGGAAATAGGGAGTCTCTCTTGAGACATGCTGTCACGATGGCGGAGGGTGACGGTTTGATCATCTAAAGTTTGATGGTCAACCGTAATGCAGAAAGGAGTGCCTAGAGCATCTTGTCTTCGGTAACGGCGACCAACAGCATCCTTTTGATCAAATTCAACGGCGCAGTCATACTTTAGATCGTCAACAATTTTTTGGGCTATTTCAGGAAGTCCATCTTTCTTGACAAGTGGCAAAACAGCTACTTTAGTTGGAGCCAAGATAGCTGGAAGCTTTAACACTGTTCTGGAGTTACCATCTCCAAGATCCTCTTCCTGCAGGGCATTGGAAAAAATTGCTAAAAACATACGATCAAGACCAATTGAAGTTTCAACAACATAAGGCACATAGTGTTCTTGGGTCTCATTGTCAAAATACTGCAATTTCTTCCCTGAGTGTTTTTGGTGCTGAGACAAATCAAAATCAGTTCTAGAGTGAATCCCTTCCAACTCTTTAAATCCGAATGGGAATTTGAATTCTATATCAGAAGCAGCATCAGCATAATGGGCTAATTTTTCATGATCGTGAAAGCGGAAGTTGTTTGCATCAATTCCTAAGGACAAGTGCCAATTAAGTCGTTTTTCTTTCCAAGTCTCATACCACTCTTTTTGAGTGCCAGGTCGAACAAAAAACTGCATTTCCATTTGTTCAAACTCTCTCATTCTAAAAATAAATTGTCTGGCTACAATTTCATTTCTAAAAGCCTTACCTGTTTGAGCAATACCAAAAGGGATTTTCATTCGCCCCGATTTTTGAACATTCAAGAAATTGACAAAAATGCCTTGAGCCGTTTCTGGACGCAAGTACAGGTCCATGGCATGTTCAACCGAAGCTCCTAACTTAGTTCCAAACATTAAATTGAATTGTTTAACCTCTGTCCAGTTTTTACTCCCAGAAACAGGGCAAACAATTTCTAATTCCTCAATCAAAGCTTTCACATCGGCCAAATCCTCAGCTTCTAAACTCTGGCCTAAGCGTTTTTGAATGGTTGTAATCTTGGCTGCATACTCAACAACCCTTCCATTGGTAGCTAGAAATTGATCTTGATCAAAACTATCCCCAAACCGTTTTGCTGCTTTGGCCACCTCCTTATCGATCTTCGCTTCAATTTTAGCAATATGGTCTTCTATCAACACATCAGCCCGGTATCTCTTTTTAGAGTCCTTATTGTCAATTAGTGGATCATTAAAAGCATCTACGTGACCTGAAGCTTTCCATGTGGTGGGATGCATAAAAATGGCTGCGTCTATTCCGACAATGTTGTCGTTAAGTTGAACCATAGATTGCCACCAATAATTTCTAATATTATTCTTAAGAGCAGATCCATTTTGACCATAATCATAGACGGCACTTAACCCATCATAGATATCGCTACTTTGAAAAACAAACCCATACTCCTTAGCATGGGAAAGAACTTTTTTAAATTGATCGTCGGATTGCATCATTGGACAAAAATAAAAAACACTACTGATAAAAACTGATTTAGTTAAAAATATATCCTCGTTTTTGACAATTAGATTTTTGATTTCTAAATTAGAGGCAATCCTAAATTGTTTTATTTGTTTGATCTCATCTTTCCCCCCTTGTGCTTTGCTTGTGAATCGGTTCTGACACAAGGAGAACAGGGTATTTGCACCATTTGCCGTCACGAATTACCGCAAACAAACTATCATATTCAAAACCCTAATCCAGTTGAAAGACTATTTCTTGGTCGTGTTGCACTAAAAAAAGCCGTCTCCTTTTTAAAATTTGAAGACCATAACAGGGTTCAACATTTACTTCATGAATTAAAATATCACGGACAGGAGACCATTGGAACTTACTTAGGACATTGGTTTGGGAGTATTATATCTGAGTGTGAGTTTTTTGACCCAATTGATGGTATTATTCCAGTGCCTGTTTCAAAGAAAAGACTCAAACAAAGAGGCTACAATCAGGTATTGAAGTTCGCCCAAGCGTTAGCAGAGAAACTAAATTGTCCATGCATCGACACCATACTTTTAAAGTCTAAAGAAGTGACTTCTCAAGTGAAACTTTCATCAAGTGAGCGCAGTAAAGTTCTTAGTGGCACTTTTACCGCTTCTACCTCATCAGACTTCGATTTCTTTTCCAACATACTACTAGTAGATGATCTCATTACAACTGGCGCAACTATAGAAGCCTGCGCAAACACCCTTCATGAAGCAGGTTATTACCAAATAAATGTAGCATCAATTGCCTTTCGTGTTTAACTTGAAAATACAATATCGAATATATTTTTTATTTTAATCGCCGTCTATTGTTACTTTTGACAAATGTTGAAACGACTTTCATTTTGGATCTTAATGTTTGCACTTATTTTGCATTCTTGCGCCAATCGTGGTAATCCAACTGGTGGTGATAGAGATATAGATCCTCCAGTAATACTCAAAATGACTCCTGATAATTTTTCGATTAATTTTACCTCTAAAGAGATCGAGATAATTTTTGACGAATATGTCAAACTGAAAAATCTGCAGCAGCAGTTGATCATCTCTCCGCCGATGGAGCGTCAGCCTGAAATCTTGCCGTTAGGATCAGCAAGTAAAAAAATCACCATTAGACTGATTGATAGCTTACTTCCTCAAACCACCTACGCCCTGAGTTTTGGTGAAAGCATCACCGATAACAACGAGGGAAACCCTTATCCATTTTTCAAATATGTCTTTTCAACGGGTGATTTCATCGATTCTTTAAAGGTGACTGGGGTAGCTATCAACTCATCAAGAAGAGCACCCGAATCAATTATTTCGGTAATGCTTTATGAAATTGACTCGGTTTACAAAGACTCTATTGTCTATCAAAAAAAACCAAAATACATTAATCAGACCACAGACAGTACTTCAGATTTTATTCTTGACAACATCAAGTCAGGCTCCTACAAGCTCATTGCATTAGAAGAAGAGAATAGAAATTATATCTACGAACAAGGGAAAGACTTTATTGGCTTTTTCGAAGGAGAAATAAGTCTTCCTTCAAATGAGTTGTATTCACTCAATTTATTTAAAGAGGATGTTGAATATAAAGGTAAAAAGGGTAAACAGATAAGCAACAATAAACTAGTTTTTGGCTATGACGGGCCTGGAGACAAGATGGTGATTGAGCTGCTTTCAGAAGTGCAAGATGATTATTTAAGCGTGATCACTAAAGACCAACAGACGGACAGTCTTTATTATTGGTATCGCAGTGAAACTGCCTTTGATTCACTCCGTTTCATGACAAAAAACTTGAATGTTATAGACACTTTTACAGTCAAATTAAGAGACATCAAAAGAGATTCTATCAGATTTTCTAGCACACCTCAAAGTACGATTAATTTAACTGATACTTTGACCATTTCGAGTAATTTACCTATCGTTAAGGTGGACAAAACCTTGATTGATTTAGTTGATCAAGACACCCTTTCCGTAGCTTTCAATTATACTATTGATACTTTGGCCAGTGCTGTCCGTTTTTATTTTGAAAAGAAGCCCTCAAATAATTATATTTTCAAAGCTTTACCTGGTGCATTTGTAGATTTTTTCGAAGCGACGAATGACACCTTGACTTACCGATTGAAAACAAAGAATGTTGATGATTACGGGAATCTAAGAGTCAGACTAAAAAACACTAGCTATCCTGTAATTGTTCAATTAACAGATAGAAATGGCGAGGTTAGGCGTGAATTCTTAGCGCAAAGAGAAGAAGCCATTGACTTTAAATATATCAATCCAGGAATTTATTATATCCGAGTCATTTCAGACAGTAATCGCAATGGAAAATATGATACTGGTCGCTTTCTTGAAGGTCGTCAGGCTGAAAGTATTAAGCACTATCCTGAGGCTATAGATATTAGATCAGGATGGGATCAAATTATTGAATTTATTCTTCAATAAAACTTTACAACACCTTTGATTTGAGCAATTCACGATTCATACGTGCGATATTATCCAACGAAATACCCTTTGGACACTCTACCTCGCAAGCTCCTGTATTAGTGCAGTTACCAAAACCTTCTAAGTCCATTTGATCGACCATGTTTTGAACCCGATCAGCTGCCTCAACCTGACCTTGAGGTAGCAATGCAAATTGTGACACTTTTGCCCCAACGAAAAGCATTGCAGATGAATTTTTACATGTGGCTACACAAGCACCACAACCAATACAAGTAGCGGCGTCCATTGCCGTGTCGGCGTCATATTTGCTAATCGGAATGGAATTTGCGTCTTGGGTGTTTCCAGAAGTATTAACAGATATAAAACCTCCAGCATGCTGAATGCGATCAAATGCACTGCGATCGACTAATAAGTCACGAATTACTGGGAAGGCCTTTGCGCGAAAAGGCTCGATATGAATGGTATCACCGTCCTTGAATTTACGCATGTGCAATTGACAAGTTGTGACATTTCGATCAGGGCCATGAGCTTCTCCGTTTATGAACATAGAACACATCCCACAAATGCCTTCACGGCAATCGTGATCAAAAGCTACTGGTGAATCTCCTTTTTCAATAAGCTCTTTGTTAAGCACATCCATCATTTCTAAAAAAGACATGTCCGGAGATATATTGTCAATTGGATAAGTGGTCATTACGCCCTTTGATTGGGCGTTTTCTTGTCTCCAAATTTTTAATGTTAACCTCATAATCTATTTGTATGATCTGGTTTTTAGTTCTATATTATCATAAATGAGTTCCTCTTTGTGAAGAATGGCGTCACTTGGTCTTCCAGTGTATTCCCATGCAGATACAAACGTAAAATTCGCATCATCTCTTAATGCTTCTCCCTCTGGCGTTTGTGATTCTTCACGGAAATGCCCTCCGCATGATTCGGTGCGTTCAAGAGCATCTTTTGCGAACAATTCGCCCAATTCTAAAAAGTCTGCAACACGTCCCGCTTTGGCCAATTCTTCATTAAACTCAGCTGATGTACCCGGAACACAAACATTTTTGTAAAAATCTTCTCTTAATTCTTGGATCTCTTTAATGGCCTGGTTCAGTCCTTCTGCATTTCTGGACATACCACACTTGTTCCACATGATTTTCCCAAGTTTTTTGTGAAAATAATCTACAGATTTAGTTCCTTTATTATTTACAAATGACTCGATTTGAGCTTTTACTTCAGCTTCAGCTTGATCGAATTCAGGAATATCAGTAGGAATAGCTCCTGTGCGAATATCCTCTGACAGGTAATCTCCAATGGTGTATGGCAATACAAAATATCCATCAGCCAATCCTTGCATTAAGGCTGATGCCCCTAATCGGTTTGCACCATGATCAGAAAAATTAGCCTCACCAATAGCAAAACAACCAGGTATCGTGGTCATTAAATTATAATCGACCCAAACGCCTCCCATCGTGTAATGCACTGCAGGGTATATCATCATTGGTGTTTCGTATGGGTCTTGATCAACAATCTTAAAATACATTTGAAAGAGGTTACCATATTTGGCTTTTACGACCTCTTTGCCGAGCTTTTTGACAAGGGCTTCGTCATTCTCATCCAATCCTTTGATATGAGCCTTCTCTTTACCGTATCTCAAAATGGCTGCGGCAAAATCTAAATAAACAGCTTCGCCGGTAGCATTAACACCAAAACCTTCGTCGCAACGTTCTTTAGCTGCCCGCGAAGCAACGTCGCGTGGCACCAAATTTCCAAAGGCAGGGTAACGTCGTTCCAAGAAATAATCACGGTCATCTTCTGAAAGATCAACTGGTTTCAATTTACCCTCCCTTATAGCCTTGACATCGTCTAAATTTTTTGGCACCCAAATCCGACCATCATTTCTCAGAGACTCAGACATCAGAGTCAATTTGGATTGATGATCTCCAGATACTGGAATGCAGGTTGGATGAATTTGAGTGAAACAAGGATTGGCAAAATAAGCACCCTTACGGTGAATTTTCCATGCCGCCGAAACATTGCTACCCATAGCATTTGTAGACAAGTAAAACACGTTTCCATAACCTCCAGAAGCAATGACTACAGCATGTGCTGAATGTCGTTCAATTTCTCCAGTAACTAAATTGCGGGCAATGATACCTCTTGCTTTTCCCTCAATTTTAACAATATCCATCATTTCATGACGGTTGTACATTTTAATTTTACCTCGGCCAATTTGACGGTTCATAGCAGAATAGGCTCCAAGTAATAATTGCTGTCCTGTTTGACCTTTAGCGTAAAAGGTTCGAGAAACAAGAACCCCACCAAATGAACGGTTGTCGAGCAATCCGCCGTAATCTCTTGCAAATGGTACACCTTGCGCCACGCACTGATCGATGATATTAGCTGAAACCTCAGCCAAGCGGTAAACATTCGCTTCGCGAGATCTGTAATCACCGCCTTTTACTGTGTCATAGAACAAACGGTGGGTCGAATCACCATCACCTTGGTAATTTTTCGCCGCATTTATACCCCCTTGAGCTGCAATGGAATGCGCGCGACGCGGAGAATCTTGAAAGCAGAATGTTTTAACATTATACCCTAGTTCAGCCAAAGTTGCAGATGCCGAAGCCCCAGCCAAACCTGTACCAACAACAATGACATCTATTTGTCGTTTGTTAGCAGGGTTAACCAAATCAATATTGTTTTTATGATTGGTCCATTTGTCCTTCAAAGGACCTTCGGGAACATTAGATTTCAAATTTGACATAAACGTGTTGGTTTAGTGGGTAAGGTGATGAAAAAGGGCGATTCCTATAAAACCCGCAGGAATCAAATAAGCGTATATAACACTAATAGTTTGTATAACTTTTTTCCGACCCCAAGTGCTTCCAACAGATTGGAATGCTGAGGTAAATCCATGATTAAGGTGTAGTGCTAAAAATACAAACGCTATAGCGTAAGCCCCTACTCGGTATGGATTCACAAATCTATGATGAAGCTCTTCATAATATCTATACCCTTCAACGCCTTCTATCCTTCCGGACCAATCGCCTTGAATAAATTTTGTATTGACTTCTGGAAACCAAAAATCTACAAAATGTAAAGCCATAAATCCTAAAATAACCAAACCGCTAAAAAGCATATTTCTACTGACCCATTTGGAATTGGCTGCTCCATTGTATTTGACATAACTTTTACCGTTGGCACGACGGTTTTGAATATCCAACACAAAACCCATGAGAAAATGAAAAATTACACCAAAAATAAGTACTGGCTGCAAAACAAACTGAACCAAAGGATTAGTACCCATAAAATGAGACACTTCGTTAAAAGTGTCAGGACTGATCACGGACAAACTATTGATGGTGAAGTGTTGTAACAAAAATACCATCAAGAAAAAGGCAGAAAGGGCCATGGCCACTTTTCGTCCTATTGAAGATTGAAACAATTGTGCCATAAGGTGGTCATTGATTTAGAGGTACAAAAATACAGTACAGCAGCGGCTAGAACAAATCATTAAGCCGAAAAAATTAATTAAAATAATTTTAAATCCGAAGAACAATGCCAAAAGCAGGTATTATTCGATAACCAATTCTTTACCAGCATTGCCAACCATCAAGTTGTAAGTACCTTTGGCCAAATATACTACGCCATTGTCCCCAGCACTTGGGGCATTTTTCTTTAGCCTTTTTAGTGCCTTATCGGAGTAACTCAAATCATAGTCAAACGTATTTAATCCTTTATCGGCAGATACTTGACGGCTATAAACCTCATTTCCATCTTGATCGGTGATCAGAAATTGCATCGAACGGGGAGTATCGCTAAAAACTGTCACACTTAAATTGGGTGTATTAGCCTGTCGGAATTGACTCCATTGACGACCCCAATAAGGTGATCTTCGGATATTATCCAATTCAAACACATGAGACTCTTGATTTAGGACTGAATTAGATAAGGCTTGGAGAGCCCCAAGCTCAGCCCGATAAATACTGCGACCATGTGTCCCAACCAACAAATGATTGGCTGTTTTTTGAACTTTTAAATCATGCACTGCAACATGTGGTAGACCTCCATAAAAGGCATGCCAAGAACTTCCAGAATCCATACTAACATAGACACCGTAATCGGTGCCGACATAAAGCATATCTTCACGTTTAGGATCTTCAATAATCACATTTACAGGAGATGCTGGAATATTTGCAGAAATATCGATCCAAGTTGCGCCATCATCATCGCTACGATAGACATAGGCTTTAAAATCATCCCATCGATATCCGTTTAAGGTTACATAAATTCTATTTTCATTGTGCTCAGAAGCAACCACGCGAGACACCCACAGGTCTTTTGGGAAACTGTCTGAAATGCGCAACCAGTGAGCTCCGCCATCTTGGGTCAAGTGCACATAACCGTCATCACTTCCAACAACAATTTTTCCAAACTTAAATGGCGACTCACTGATAGCTGTTAACGTTCCATAGGCCACATTGCCTTTTTTACCTCCCGTTGTTAAGTCGTCACTAATCACCGTCCAATCATCACCTTGATTCATGGAGCGTAATAATTTGTTGGCCCCATAATAGAGGATGTCTTGGTTGTGGGGCGATAAAAGAATAGGAGTTTGCCAATTGAAACGGTATGGATTATCTCCTAATTCATGCTTAGGTTGAATGTAAACCGATTCTTGAGAGTCGAGATTCAAACGGGAGTAATTTCCAAATTGATATCCAGTATAAACAATATTTGAATCACGGTTGTCAATTTGGACCTGCATACCATCGCCTCCCATAATAGATTTCCAAGGATACTGACCGCTTTGATGCCATCTAGCGTTTTCGCTAGCATTATTAGCTCCAACCCAAACGCCATTATCTTGCAATCCTCCGTAGACATTGTATGGCTTTTCGTCGTCCACATTGATGTAATAAAATTGCCCAACCTGAGGTGAATTGCACTTGATCCAGTGATCACCGTCATCATATGAAATATTTATTCCGCCGTCGTTACCATTAATCAGATGGTTCGGATTTTTTGGATTGATCCAAAGCGCATGATGGTCACTATGCACGTTATCATAATCAATAGAAGAAAACGTAGCCCCTGCATCCTTTGACTTGATTATTGGAACACCATAAATATAAACGTGATCTTTATCTGCTGGAGAGACATGGATTTTTCCAAAATAATAGCCGTA
The DNA here is from genome assembly GCA_943788695.1 of uncultured Flavobacteriaceae bacterium. Taxonomy (GTDB): domain Bacteria; phylum Bacteroidota; class Bacteroidia; order Flavobacteriales; family Flavobacteriaceae; genus JALRKI01. The sequence goes on along the minus strand of CALSRG010000001.1, from coordinate 649,305 downwards.
ACTGCTGTAGACCCCATCAAGATAACCTTCATGTGTTTTATTCCAGGTCTTTCCAGAGTCATGACTCACAAAAACCTCAGCACCAACCACAGGCGTATCAAATAACATTGAATTGGCATCTTCTAAAAACTTGGCCAAATCAATTGGCTGAGCAGCTCCTGAACGCACTAAATTTTTAACATTTGCTGAACGGTATTTTTCTTGAAAGCCATTTGATTTTAAAAAGCCGTCAAGTTTTTTATCGTCTAAAGTCAAAAACTCGGATTTGGACATGGTTTTAAAGTCATCCTTAGAAAGTTCATTGTTTTTTGAAGATGCGCTGTCGGCAGGTCTTAAAAATTGACTGTCATGAACGGCATAAATAGTATTGGCATTAAAAACGGCAAGACCTATTCGCCCAACGCCATCACCCGTTGGAAAGCCACTTTCTAGAGTGCTGATTTTCGTCCAGGTTCTTCCAGCATCGTTACTTTTGAATAAAGCAGAGTTCACGCCATTACCCAAAAAATTCCAAGCCTTTCGATCTTTAGTCCATGAGGCTGCGTATTGAACATTAAAATTATCTGGCTGATGTTGAAGTTCAATAACTCCAGACATATCGTCAATAAATAATGTTTTTTGCCAAGTGTTTCCGCCATCAGTTGTTTTGAAAACACCACGTTCGTCATTAGTGGAGTACAAATGACCTACCACGCCAACGACCACATCATTTGGATCGCTAGGATTGATGAGGATATTTCCAATATGATGGCTATCCATTAAACCTGCATGTTCCCAATTTTTACCATTATCGGTTGACTTTAACATTCCAATTCCCGCATAAGAGGAGCGTGAAGAGTTATTTTCTCCAGTTCCTACCCAAATGGTTCGTGAAGGCCAATGGACGGCCAAGGCACCAATATTTTGAGTCTGAGTATTATCAAATATCGGGATGAAACTTGCGCCGTTGTTAATAGTATGCCAAAGTCCGCCAGATGCATATGCGACATAAAACTCACTCGTCATTTCTGGATTTACTGCTATATCTGTAACACGTCCGCTCATGACGGAAGGACCGATGTTTTCAAATTTGAGGTTTTTTACTAAGGACTGATCGACAATATCAGCGGTTGGTGGTGTAGATTGAGCCATTCCCATTTGAACAGCAAGTCCTATTAGGAATAAAAAGTTTTTTTGGAATTTCATTATGACGAAGTTTAATTGATTAAAGGTGTTTATTTCGACCAGAACAAATCAGACAGAATAACGGAGTGAATTTATGGAAATACCTATTCAAAAACAAACATAAATCGACATGTCAGATAAAAATTCAATTGGATGAACTGATTAAATGTGCTACTTTTGATTCCACTACTAAACCAATTCCCAATGAAATACTCAACACTTCCAAAAAGTTTGTTTACAAAAAATCGGAAAAAATTCATGAGTGCCATGAAGTCAAAGTCTCTGGCGGTGTTCAATTCAAATGATGTTTTTTCAACAGGCGCAGACACAACTCTACCATTTCATCAACACCGTAATATTTTTTATCTCAGTGGTGTGGATCAAGAAGAAAGTATTCTATTGCTATTTCCCGATGCTAAAAATAAGGCTCATCGCGAGATGCTATTCTTAAAAGAAACAAACGATCACATTGCAGTTTGGGAAGGTGAAAAATTAAATAAATTACAGGCCACATCGGTTTCAGGTATTGAGTCAATTTTTTGGCTAACTGACTTTGACCGACTTTTTAGAGAAGTGATGGCAGAAGCCGAAACCGTTTACTTGGACACCAATGAGCATTACAGACAAGCTGTTGAAATGGAATCCAGAGAAGATCGGTTTATTAAAAAAACAAAAGCTAAATATCCTGCACACCATTGGGAACGTAGCTACCCTATTTTAGAACGTCTCCGAGGCGTTAAAGAATTAGAAGAAATCGACCTCATTCAGCATGCTTGTTCAATTACGGAAAAAGGTTTTCGACGCATTTTAGATTTTGTAAAACCTGGGGTTACAGAATATGAGATTGAAGCAGAGTTCAGCCACGAATTTTTAAGAAACCGATCTCGCGGTTTTGCCTATACACCGATCATTGCCTCGGGATACAGCGCCTGCGTGTTGCATTATATCGAAAATAATAAAACTTGTCATGACGGCGATATGTTACTTTTAGATGTTGGCGCAGAATATGCCAATTATGCCAGTGACATGACCAGAACCATACCCGTCAGTGGAAAATTTACAGTGCGACAAAAGGCCGTTTATCAGGCCGTTCAGAGGGTTAAAGATGAGGCTACAAAACTATTGGTGCCGGGTACGATGTGGGATGCCTATCATGTTGAAGTTGGGAAAATGATGACTTCAGAATTGCTCGGTCTTGGATTATTAGATAAGGCCGACGTCCAAAACGAAAGTTCTGAACATCCCGCTTATAAAAAATATTTCATGCATGGGACTTCGCACCATATGGGATTAGATACTCATGACTATGGTCCACTCAAAACACCCATGGTGGCCAATATGGTATTTACTGTGGAGCCAGGCATTTATATCCCAGAGGAAAATATGGGTGTTCGATTAGAAGACGATGTTGTGATCCAATCAAAGGGAGCGCCTCTAAATCTTATGGGTAATATTCCCATCGATGTGGAAGAGATTGAAGACTTAATGAATCGGTAATCGGATTGTTACGCATTAAAAACCTTCCAACCTTTAGCTTCAATTGGAATCCTGGTATCAGATCGTGTTATTAGATGAGCCCCTGCACTACTTTCCTTAATAAATCCAATAACTGTGAGGTTAGGATTTCCTTTAATCTTGTCAAAATCACCTTGATCAATAGTGAATAAAAGTTCATAATCTTCCCCACCATTAATAGCTATAGTGGTACTATCAACATTAAACTCTTCACAAGTTGATATCATTTGCGGATCAAGTGGGATTTTGTCTTCATAAATATCACATCCCACCTCACTTGATTTGCACAAATGTAACAACTCAGATGACAGTCCGTCACTGATGTCTATCATACTTGTTGGTATAACCTCCAAAGCCTTAAATAATGAAATGATATCGTTTCGCGCTTCTGGCTTCAACTGCCGTTCTACCAAATAGGTATAGGGCTCAAGGTCGGGCTGGTTTTGAGGATTAACTTTAAAAACTTCCTTTTCACGCTCTAATACTTGTAAACCTAAATAGGCCCCGCCCAAGTCGCCAGTGACAACCAGGAGGTCATTTGGTTTTGCGCCTGACCGTTTTACAATGTGTTCAGCCACAGCACTACCTATAGCAGTTATTGAAATGATCATCCCCCTTGTTGACGACGTGGTGTCTCCACCGACAACATCAATATTATATCGTTTTGCGGCTTTGGCGATACCACTGTAAAGAGCCTCAAGAGCTTCAAGCGGAAAACGATTTGACACCGCTATAGATACCGTTATTTGACTAGCTACAGCATTCATAGCACAAACATCCGAAAGGTTAACGACCACTGCCTTATAGCCCAAATGTTCTAAAGGCATATAACTAAGATCAAAATGCACACCTTCAATCAAAAGGTCAGTAGAAACCACAATTTGTTTGTCAGAAAATTCAAGGACTGCCGCGTCATCACCAATTGAGGTAACCGTACTTTTCTGGGTTATCTCAAATTGCTTTGTCAGATGGTCTATAAGCGCAAACTCCCCTAATTCACTTAGGGGAGTTTGCTTATCGTTTTTATTTTCAAACATGTATTAGTCTTGGACTTGGAATATAATTGGCAATGAATAAGGCACAACCACTGGCTTACCTCGTTGTTTTCCAGGTTTCATTTTTGGCAACAGATTCACAACCCGTTCTGCTTCAGCTTGAAGTCTAGGGTGCGGCGCTCGCGCACGGATACCTACAACATTTCCAGACTTATCTATTTTAAAAATGACATTAATACGCTGGCGACCGGTTAATCCTAGGTCACCTGCTAGATCAGTATTAAACTTTCGTCTCACAAATTCACTGATTTTGTCTGACATACACTTTCTTTTGGCGTCGTTGCTTCCAGATTCACAACCAGGAAATACTGGGACGTTTTCAATAACCATAAAAGGCACCTCAACATCCTCTTCCACTTCTTCTACCTCAATATCTTCAACGACAATCTCTTCTTCCATGTCGGTTTCAGTTGACTCGATTACCGTTTCTTCGATTTCCTCTTCATCCTCTACGACTTCAATGACTTCCGGGGCTGGGGGCGGTGGCGGGGGCGGTGGCGGTGTTTGAATTTGCTCAGTAATCGGGATTTCTTCTTCCAATTCTTCTTCTAGATTCAAACGATCTATATCAATATCTGACTTGTCATAAGTCTTATAATTGATGGCATAGTTTGCAACAACTAGCATCAAAGTCAAGCCTACAGCAAAATATAATGAGCTATTACGACTCACGTCAGATTTTAAATTTTTTTTGGGTTCCATAATATGACTTATTTATGTTGCGCTAAAATAACCAATAATTTAGATAAAAAACAAGGTATTCATTTAGCAATTTATGTTAAAACAACTTCTTCAAATTTATTCAATTCAAACCTCAATCAATAACTTTAAATATAATGGGGAAACCATATTGAACTGTAACTGGGTTTCCGCGCTGTCGACCTGGCTTCATTTTAGGTAGTAATTTCATGACGCGTTCTGCTTCTTTTGATAATCTTGGATGAGGTGCCCTTGTTTGAATGTCTACAACATCGCCAGATTTGTCAATATTAAAAATCACATTAATTGTTTGTTGACCTGTTAGGCCTAATTCGCTCGATAATTCGGTGTTGAATTCCTTCCGAACAAATTGATTTATCTTATCAGACATGCACTTTTTCTTAGTCTCATTGTCACCAGACTCACAGCCAGGATATTCGGGAACATTTTCAATAACGACGAATGCTACGGGTACATCCTCATCAACTTCGTCAACGACTATATCTTCAACATAAATTTCCTCATCCTGGTCGGTGTCAGTTGCTTCAATTACTGTTTCTGTAACGACTTTGTCGTCTTCGACAATCGTAATATCTGGTGTTGGAACAGATGCAGGGGGAGGTGGTAGTGTTTTAATTTCATCAACAATTGGAATATCTAAATCAAATTCTTGATTCATTTCTACAATTCCTGTATCAACAATTTCTTTGTCAAAAGATTTGTAATTAATAGCATAGTTTACTAAGATTAGCATTGTAACTAAACCAACAGCAAAATACATGCTGCTGTTGCGGCGAACATCAATTTTTGGATTTTTTTTTGGTAACATCATTTCGATTTTGAGGTTAAACGAAGTTCTGTACCCTAACCAAAATCTTTTTAGCTTCTTCTGGTTATCCTTAAAACGAGATAGGAAAAACCAACACCACAGGTATTTGCTATCATATCTAAGGGATCAAGAGAGCGTGTATTGGTTAGATACATTTGACATAACTCAAGAATTATGCCAAATACCATTGATCCTACCGCGGCTTTGAGCAGAGGATGTCTCAAATTTTTCCATCTCATCACAAGAGACCATATCCAAAAAAGGCCTGCATAAGCAGCAGCATGAGCCATTTTGTCGACCCCAGAGACAGACAATGGATTGATATTTTTTAGGTTGACTAAACTTAAAAAAATTAAGGCCGCAGAGTAACTAGCGGCCAATAGAATGAGCTTATTCCCTTTGATCTTAAGCACCTATAAGAGCCTTATACTCATCTGCTGTCATCAGATTGTCAACATCAGAGATGTTCTCCGGTTTTAATTTAATCATCCAACCATCACCATAGGGGTCCTGGTTTACAGTCTCGGGAGCATCTTCGAGCATTTCATTAAATACAACAACAGTTCCTGCTATTGGTAAAAATAAATCTGATACTGTTTTAACAGCCTCCACAGTCCCAAAAACTTCTTCTTCTGCAAGTGTTTCATCGAGTGTTTCAACTTCTACGTAAACGATATCGCCCAATTCACCTTGAGCAAAATCTGTAATACCAACAACGACCATATCGCCATCAATTTTGACCCATTCGTGGTCTTTTGTGTATCTGAGTGTATTAGGAATTTCCATGTGCAAAGTATATGTTTTGATTAGTTGCCAAAGTTATATTTTAAAGTGATACCAGAACGTATGGTTGTTTGAGGAAATACGGTTGAAATGGCATATTCTGAAAAGTTATAATCAAAATAGAGAATACCCGTTAGGTTTTTACTAAAGGCATAATCCGCCTGATATTTAACAGACCAAATGGTTTGACCAGCAGTAACTTGACTTTGATCTAAATCCAGATATCGAATCGTGGTCAAATTATCCCTCATAGAAATATCTGCCTTCATATTCAAATCACTTTTTAGGGTCCGGGTCTGGCCTCCACCCATTCTGGTTCTAAATTTGAGATCTTTGACACGATACCCTAATCCAACAGTGTATTGTTTGCCTTTAATTTCAGTCAATAAATTATTGTCAAAACTTAGTGACAACATTCTGTCGGTTCTAATTTCTGCAAGTAATTTTAACGAACTCTTAAATTCCATATCAACCTTGATTAGAGGGCTAAACTGTTCCATTAAATTGACATTCCCAAGCAAGATTTCATTTTTATAATTTCCTGATTGATCTAAGACAACGGTCGACTGATTGTCATAGGGTTCTTGAAAATCAATATCTGAGTAGTCAAGATTTCTTTGAAATTGATTCACAGTATAGGTTGCCATATAGCCATGAGTCATTGAAAAACGATTAAAATTTTTCTTAAACCATTTTAGTTTCATTAAACCCGTATAGCGTAATGTCCAATTGGGAATTGGCGTATCTCTAAAAGGAGAAGTTGATATTTTATTGGCATCTTTCCCCGTGTAAGCAGCCAGAAAAGCTGGCAATAAAACGGCTTGATTGGTTTTTCCAAATCCCAACGGATAACTGTTAATATCTCCGTTTTCAAAGTTATTTGGATTAGAAAAATCAACACCTGAGTCGGCAGCAAGACGGCGAGAGATTATTAACCTATTGGCTCTAAAATCATCAAATGGTAATGACATCACTTCATCGCTTTGTTTAAAAGCGGTTTTTAACAATGAAGTGGATATGCTAAAGTTGCCAAAACTATTTGTAATCAAACCGTTATATACATCGCTAAAACCATTACCATTACTATCAATGGTATTAAAATTTTCTGTCGAATTATTTGCATAGGTCCGACCTCCTGTAAAATCAATCCGCAAATCAGTCAAAGGAGATACATTAACAACATAATCCAAATTGGTTGTGACGTTGGTAGTATACTGCTGATTAAATTCGGGAAAAACTGTTAACCAACCATTTTGAGCAGCAAGCTGTCTGATGTCTCTTTGACTTCCCATTGTATAGCCAAAAGTGGGTTGCACCGTTCCCCAAAGTCCTGGTGATTGCAAATACCCTGGCAAGGATGTACCATTTGTTTCTGTGTAGTTGAGTTGTATTCTTTCAATACTTGTTAGCACGGTCGTTGCTCTGGTTAGCAAACTCTTAGACTGATTAGGTCTATTAGTCCCTGGTTTACGACGTTTTTTTGGCTTAATATTTCGATAAAATTTCTTCATATCCATATTCACATTCAAATTGTGCGAATTGGTGTTTGAAATGGTATTCCCTAAATCGTAAGTCACACCGTCTTCAGCAATAAAATTACCGAATAAATCAGAACCTTTTTGCCATTGAAAATCACCATTATAAGCATAATTAGCCCTAATGAAATCTAAATAAGGTAATTTGTCTAAAGGTAAATTATAAGTCAGTCCTAACTGCTGATAATAGCGGTTTGGATCTCCTATATCAAAGAAACCATCCCAAACATCAAGCGTTGAATCTTGACTTCCCAGAAGATTACCGTCAACAAAATAATTCCTTACAATACGATTATTTGACGCAGCAAAATTAAACTGAAGGGCTTTGGTTAAATTATAATTGATTCGATATTCCAAATCGAATGTGTAATTCCGACGGTACAATTCATCGATACCAATATTACCTTCGCCTAATTCAAAATCTCTGAATTTTTGTTTAAAAAACTGTCGGTTATAATTCGCTGAAATGGAAATATTTGCTGGAAGTAAACTAAGATTTAGATCCTTTAGTAACTTTAGATTTTTATTCATAAAAATCGAATCATTCTTTCTGAATGGTTCAATCACCAATGGTGTAAAGGCGAAATTATAAGTTGCGCCAACTCTCACATTTTGATCCTTAGCGTTTTCAATTTCAAAATCTCGATGCTCAGTTAAATTATAGGAGTAATTTAGTGTTAAATTCTCCACATTATAAACGCGCGGCTTTTGGTCTTGTCCCAACTGTTTTCTTACACCGATAAAATTAATACTTTGGCGACGCGTATAATCTTCCGATTGCCTAAGAATTTGCTCCCTTTCTTGATCTGATTCTGCAGCATCTAATCGGCTTTCAAGTTTAAGGTCTTTATATTGTTGGTCATATTCAGGAGTTATAAGTGCCTCACTTTGACCATAGTTAAATGGCAGTTGTATACTCCATTTTTTTGGTAATAGTTGTCCCAAATTCATGTTGGTCACCACGTCGTATTGGTTAACATCTTCTCGACTCCTTTGGTTTGGTCCTTGTTCAACTGTCCCAAAACCTGCAGTTGATCGCCTTGTGGTTAGGCTCATATTCATAAAATCGGCAATGTTTGAATCAACACTCATAATGGCAGCCCAACCACCTTCATTGTCCATATCCGAAAGACGTAATTCATTGAACCAAACTTCGGAGCAAATACTCATGCTGTCCGGACGGCCATTTTTGACACCGACCATTAAGGTTCTTATTTCACCAAAATTAGGGTTTCCTTTAACCGAGACACGTTGCTGACCAATGGTATAGGGTGCATTTTCACCTACTGGCGTGTCAATTAATTGACCATCAACCACATCATAATAATTAGGGATTAAATCACTTAAGGTGCCTTGGGTAATTCCAATGGACTTGATCTGTTGCCAAACCTCAAGGGGTAAATTGATTTCGTTGACTTCAGGCCAAATTGAAGCCGCCGAGCTCGAGTTTGTCGGAGATACTTGTAGTGGAATTTCTACTTGATAATAGTTCTGCGTTAAATCATTTCCCATTCGAATAAAGCCAACAGCATCACCATCTGACAAACCAGAGACCTCACCTTCTTCGGCATGAAGAAACATGCGCAATTTATTAAACTGGCGCATATCGACATTAATGTTTTTAAAAACTGCTCGTGAATCGTCGTCCTCCAAATCACAAGTCCTAAGAACTAACGACTGTTCATTTTGACGAATAATGGTGTTATTGTTATTTACCTCTTCACGAACAATACCTGGCGGAGAAACATAACTACCATCATTTTCTTGAATGCCAACTACGCCTATTGAAAAATCTGTTGTGTCATTGTCGTTGTTCGGTTCATCATCCAAAGTAAGTCGATACTGCCTCCAGTCACTTGATACCAAATCCAGTGATGCAAATCTCAAGGTTGTTTGTCTATTAAATTCCGTGAGATACATTCGTGCAAAACGTATCGATCTGAAGTCCGTAATTCCTCCAACAACATTAGTTGCTTCAGACAAAGGCACTCTAAACTGATACCAAGTAGCCGTTGAACTACTCCCGTTTTCAAAAGTGACAGGCACATCCTTTTTGTCGACTATAAAAGGGTTGTTTTCATCTGCCAAAGATGTGGGACTCAGGTCTATGTCGTATTCGAAATAACTATCAATGGTGTTCATAGTGTTGTCACGATTGATATCTTCAACATCTGGAAAGGTGGTTGACCCTCGATTGGTGTCAGAAAAAGTGTCTGGGGAATTCCCGTCAAGACCATTGTATCTTTTATAGCGTTGAAAAACGTCACCATCGGTATTTAGGAAATAGCTGTAATTATCATTTGAAGGGTCAGGTCCAAAATTTGAACCTGGTGCGATTGATTGTGAAAAAGCACTTTCCTCATTGTCATCAAAACCATCTAATCCAACATCTTGATTGGTTCGAGCTTCACCTTGAGAAGTAAAGGCGTAAACTAAAGATTGATTTTGGGGCACTACAGTTCCCCATTGTGTAGGCTGTGCTAATAAGGATGTGATATTACCATCTTCAGGCAAACCATTTTCAAATTGCTTTCTGCCATCTTTTAGAACGTCTTCGGAAATATTACCAAGATTGATAGTTAGCTTCCCTCCCTGATTTGAAGTATCTTCTGAGAAAGGATCCAATAACCAGAATTCTATATATTCAACATTAGACTGTTCAAAATCAGTTGTTGTTAACTGACGAGATATTCCTGCCCAAGCCTTTGTAGGATCAACACCGTTCTCAGAGCCTAATCGAAAATTATATGGTCCTCGCTCATTCGGATAATATGTGATATCTAATGAGTTAACAACGGTTGTTTGACCTTGAACCAAATCGAGTGCAGGAAAAATTTCATTAACATAAATACGACGAGTGTATAAACTTGAAAGGTCTTCATCAGTAATACCAGAGGGACGTTGATTGGTATAAAAAATAGGGTCAATAGTATACCAATTTAAAAAAGCACGATCGTAGCCATTTTGGACACCCGCCGCATCAAGTGAAGGGTCATTAAATAAATTCAAGGGACGACTTGACAGTTGCCATGAGAATGGAGAAAGCAAGCTTATCCCATTTTGCGTGCCTTCAAAATCGTCAATGTATGACGTTGCCTCACCTTGAAATTGTGTGCCTTTCGGAGAACCAGGCGCTAGATATGCAAACTCGCCACGTACCGAAATTTTAGACTCCACATCTGTATCAATGTTGGGTAATTTATTAACCAATCGGGTTAGAACTGGAACCTCTGAAGAAAAATTCCCATTGAATCCTAAAACTGTGTTATTAATCGGTTCTGTGCCAAGATTGGCTTTTTGGGTAAATGGTCGTTCGTTTAAGTTCAAAAAAGTTGCCCCCAATAAAAAATTCTCATTGAATTGGTGTTCAACATTAATGCCTGTAAAGCGCTTGGTTTGTTGACCAAAAAGAGTACTGTTTTCGACGGACACATCGATAGGCACGTTTGAAGCCTCTAGTGCTGGGTCGAGAATTTGCACAACACCAGCTTGATAGTTCACGGTATAATCAACACCCTCGACCAGAACACGACCCCCGGCAGTTACTTTTACAGATCCTCGCGGCGCATTAAATCCAATAGGGATTCCCGAACTGCCTGAAGATTTGTAACGCCCCTTGAATTGAAATTTATTTTTTTCAGCATCCTCTAAAGCAGCTGTTTTGGTTTGCTTATATAGTTTGTCGTAAACGTATTTCGATTGGTTTAAGTTATACGCACTCGGTGTGTCATAGTCCGATTGGTTATCGGATGGGTTATTGTCATCATCAAGTATGTCGAATAAATAACGCCCAAAAGGCTCAACCTTAGTGAAAATGATTTTTCCATTTTGAGGCATCACAGTAATACCAGAAACATAGTCAAAGAATCCATCTCCACCAGCTTGAGGGTCGTTATTAAAGTTTAACCTATCTAAATTAAATACCCGAAGTAATGGCAAATCTTGTAATGGGGTTTGACCACCTTCAAATTCGGGAAAAGTTGTGCCTTCAACTGGTGAAATGTAATTGCGTGCTGCCGTTTCAGTATAAAAAATATTAAGCCTAAAATCTTCTTGCTCCAACTGATAAGCACCGGTAGCATATATGTTTTTCATCATCAAATCCCAAATAGGCTCATTGACATTCGTCACTGTGCTTTTTAACATTTTAAGAATTAAATTATTGTTGGATACAATTTGGAATTCGTCATTAGTGCCTCCAGCAGTGACGTCGGTTGCATTCACACCGTCGTTTCCAAATTCACCCACTTGATAAACCTTGTCGCCAACTGTATATTGGTAGGCTACCGCAAGAATTTCATCATTTTGCAAACGTTGATTCAAAGATATATAGCCGAGTTGAGGATGGAATTGAAAATCTCTTCCTGACTCAAGTTTTCGCGCATTTTCGAGTTTACCATAGTCCAAACCTTCATTGATGTTTGGAAGTAAAATACCCGACTGAACAGTGGAAACATCTCTAACTGCCTCTGTTAACACAGAACCAATTCCACCTATATTGGTTGGATCAAAACCATTGTTATTGTTGCTTGGAAAAGCACCTGGCCCAGACAAGACGTTTACCCCTGAGCCTAAAACGTCCGATTCGCCAAGATCTTGAAGTGCTAAAATATTTCTAACATTCTGAGTTTGATTGGCACGATTGGTTACCCATACTTCAAGCCTTGTGATTTGAACCAAAGTGTTAATATAAGGGTAATTCGATAACGCTTGATCGTAATGATTTCTAAAATATTGAGATAAAAAGAAGTGACGGTTGTCTTCATAGTCTAACCCAAAAAAATCAAAAGTTTCTATTGATCCGCCTCCTTGGGCAGTAACTGCCCTGGTTTGCGATCTTTGTTCTGAGAATACTGCTTGGATGCGTGTTTTTCCAAACTTCAATTCTGTCCTAAATCCAAATAAACTTTGAGCACCTGAAATCAAAGAACTGTTTAACGGCATACTGACATTACCCACTTCAATCTTTTGTATGATACTATCTTCACTACCATCAACACCTTTAGTAAAGCCAGAAGATTGATTTTTCAATCCTTCAATGTCACTCTTTAAACCGTCAGCCTTTTGAGTCACATTATTCAATTTATCTCTCACTCCAGATGCTTTGTCTAATATGTTCTGTACCCCTTCACTTTGATTGGCCAATGGGTTAAATTCGAGTTTAAAAATATTTTGAAAATCAAAGGTTGATTCAGTATCATAATTGGCATTTACTTGTAACCTTGTACCTACCTTTCCAAGAAGACTTAATTGTATTCGTTGGTCAAAATCAAAAGTGAGGTTACTTCTATTTCTCGGCGAAAATGTCGGATTATCTTGCTTAGAATATAAAATACCCAGATCCATTTCTACAGATCCTTGAGGCGCAACAGAAATGGTATTACCGCCAAATATGGTTTCGAAAAAACCTGAATTGACATAGAGATCAGGAATCAAATTACGCTGACGGTCAGCAGATCCAGATTTTAAACCTTTCAAAGCATCCAGTTTGTCTTGATAATAGGTTTTAGTAGCTTCTTTTAAGACTAGAGCCTCGTATTCCTTAGGTGTAAGAATGACAGGTACATTTAGTCTTATTTCTCCAATTGTTTCAGAAAAAATATAACGATTCGTTAAAGGATCATAAGTATATAAGGATGCTATACTTGGAGGGTTATCAAAGCTCAGGTTGCTAAACAAGCTAGGAGGTTTGATTGAATCTTGCGCCACAGTACTGCTGGCTTGCGCCCATAAGAAGGTGTTACAAAATAATCCCAATACAAGGAGACTAGTATTGGCAAATAATCTAATAATTAATGGGGCCTGTGTCATCAATTCAATTTGTTCCTTGGCGCTTAAAGTCTTTTCAGGGCTTCCTTTATGAGATCCTCAACTTTCAAAGACTGATCAGTTTTCCTGACACTATCCAAAGCCGCCCCGGCAGCCTTTCGCGAAAATCCAAGCACCTCTAAAGCAGATAACGCTTCATCTTTAAAAGTATTGTTAAAACTAACCCCAGATTCATCAGTATCTTTTAGACTTAAAACTTTATCTTTTAGTTCAATGATAGTACGCTGCGCTGTTTTGGCTCCAATACCCTTAATAGCCTGAATTGAGGCAATATCCTCTTGGCTTATTGCTTGAACAATTTGCATAGGATTCATCGACGACAACATGGTTCGAGCAATGCTAGCCCCGATACCACTAACGGAAATTAGAAGTCGAAAAACGTTGCGTTCCATGGTAGACGAAAAACCAAACAAGGTGTGAGAGTCTTCCTTAATTTGCAAATGGGTATAAACCAGCACCGACTCATCATCAGATAACTGCGAATAAGTATTTAATGAAATATGGACCATATATCCAATTCCATTGCATTCAATTATAACATGCGTTGGGTTTTTCTCAACCAATCGGCCTTTCAAAAATGTAATCATCTTCTCATTTGCTAAAGGTTCAAATGTAACGAAATTTAGAAGATTAAATCTATTAAAACGATTGGCATGCTTAGTGGCGCTGTCTTCTTTTTTGTTTTTTCTGGGCGTCTATTACTGCTATGGCGCTCATGTTCACAATTTCATCAACACTAGCGTCAAGCTGCAAAATATGAACAGGTTTTTTAAGCCCCATCATAATTGGGCCAATATTCTCGGCATGATTAATCTCCTTGATCAGCTTATAGGTGATATTCGCTGCATCCAAATTTGGAAAGATTAACGTATTGACCTTTTTCCCAGCCAATTTAGAAAAAGGAAAAATATCTTGAAGCATCTCATTATTTAGTGCAAAATCCGTTTGAACCTCCCCATCAACAATTAGATTTGGATAATACTGATGTAAATAGGACACGGCATCCCTAACCTTTCTAGGGGAAGTTGTGTGGGATGATCCAAAGTTTGAATACGATATCATAGCCATTATGGGTTCTAGTCCAAACATTTTTACTGTAGTAGCCGTCATTCTTGCTATCGTTGCTAGGTCTTTCGAATTTGGATCGATATTAATCGAAGTGTCACTCAAAAATAGCGGCCCACGCTCCGTAATAAGCAAATTGGTGGTTGCCACTCTTGTAGCGCCAGCGTCAAGTCCAATCAATTCAAGCATTGGCTTGATTACCGATGGAAAGCTTCTAGAAAAACCAGTAATTAGGGCGTCAGCATCTCCTTCATTAACCATCATAGCAGCAAAATAATTGCGCTCACGCATCAGTTTTTTTGAGGAAATCATGGTCGTACCTGACCGGTTACGTTGATCCCAATGCACTTGCGCATAGCGGTTTCGACGTTCACGCTCCTCATTCGACTTTGGATCAATAATTGGAACGTCTTCATGAAATTCAATTTCTGCTTTGAGGGCTTCAATTTTCTCACGGTCGCCCAATAGTATAGGTTTTGCAATACCTTCGTCAAAAGCAATTTGCGCAGCCTTTAACACAGGCAGGTGATCAGCCTCTGTAAAGACCAATCTTTTGGGGTCTGATTTAGCCCTATTATGAAGCAAGCGCACCAGTTTACTGTCGTTACCAAGGCGCTGCATTAGCACCTCTTCATATTTCTCCCAATCTTCAATTGGTTCTCTTGCCACACCTGTCTCCATCGCCGCTTTGGCAACAGCTGGCGGAACAACAGAAATCAATCGAGGGTCAAAAGGTTTTGGAATAATATAATCGCGGCCATAGGTCAATTTTGTTTGTTCATAAGCAATATTCACTTGCTCAGGAACTGGCTCTTTTGCCAATTCTGCCAAGGCCTTTACAGCAGCCATTTTCATAGCTTCATTAATAGTCGTTGACCGCACATCTAATGCGCCTCTAAAAATAAAAGGAAAGCCGAGGACATTATTAACCTGATTAGGATGATCAGTGCGTCCAGTAGCCATAATAATATCTTTACGCGTGGCTATAGCTAGATCGTACGGGATTTCAGGATCTGGATTTGCCATTGCAAAAACTATTGGATTTACCGCCATAGATTTGAGCATATCAGGAGTGACAATATTCGATATAGACAATCCGATAAAAACATCTGCATCTTGCATCGCATCGTTCAATGTGTGCAAATCACGATCTGTAGAAAATTCTGCTTTTTCTTTACTCAAATTGTCACGATCACTACGAATGACACCCTTTGAATCTAGCATGACCATATTTTTCCGATCTGCGCCAAAAGCACGATAAAGTCGAGAACAAGAAATCGCCGCAGCACCAGCACCGCTTATAACGATTTTGACTTCTTCCAATTTCTTACCCGCCAGTTCCACAGCGTTTAATAAAGCTGCTGATGAGATGATTGCCGTTCCATGCTGATCGTCATGCATCACAGGAATATCAAGTTCTTCTTTGAGACGACGTTCAATTTCGAAAGCTTCCGGGGCTTTAATATCTTCCAGATTGATCCCTCCAAAAGTAGGTGCGATTCTTTTAACGGTTTCTACAAATTCATCAACATTTTCTGTGTCAATCTCAATATCAAAAACATCAATATCAGCAAAAATTTTGAAAAGAACACCTTTACCTTCCATGACAGGTTTTGATGCCTCGGGACCAATGTTTCCTAGTCCAAGAACCGCAGTTCCATTAGTTATTACCGCAACTAAATTACCTTTGGTAGTATATTTATAGGCGTTATTTTTATCCTTTTCAATTTCTAAACAAGGCTCTGCTACACCAGGTGAATAGGCTAATGCCAAATCCCGTTGAGAAGTATACTTTTTAGTAGGAACGACCTTAATTTTACCTGGAATAGGTTTGGCATGATAAATTAGTGCTTCGTGTCTTTTACGTTGCTCACTCATAAGTTTCTGCTAAATATTGTACAAAGTTAAACGTATGCTTTATATTCAGACATGATGTCTGCTATTCTTTTAAAAAATTTATATTTCTCTGTAAACCAACAAACTTGGTCCTTTGAACTGCGGAATTATGAAATAGGTTATTAAAAACTTCCTCCGTTAACTCTTCCCAGTCAGACTTTGTCATAGATAATAGGTCAGCATGAGGGTCAAATAAAGGCTCTTGATGTGGCTTTGAAAATTTATTCCATGGACAAACATCTTGACAAACATCACAGCCAAACATCCAATCGTCAAACTTACCTTTCATTGTATCAGGTAAATTTTCTTTTAATTCGATGGTGAAATAGGATATGCATTTGCTTCCATCCACAACAAAAGGCGCAACAATGGCCTCTGTAGGACAAGCATCTAAACAAGCTGTGCAGTTGCCACAGTGATCAGTTGTAGGTGTATCATATTCCAAATCAATGTCTAAAATAAGCTCTGCTATAAAGTAAAAAGAGCCTAACTTTTGCGTCAAAAGATTACTGTTTTTACCTATCCATCCCAAGCCACTTTTGGCAGCCCATGCTTTGTCAAGTACGGGGGCAGAATCAACAAATGCCCTTCCACCGACCTCTCCAATTTCGTCGTAAATAAATTGCATCAGCAATTTTAGCTTATCCTTTATAACAAAATGGTAATCTGAACCATAAGCGTATTTAGAGATTTTCGGTGCTTTGTTGTCGATCTGAATTTGCTCGGGATAATAATTAAGTAACACAGAAATTACACTTTTCGCACCATCAACAAGTTTTGTGGGGTCCAATCGTTTATCAAAGTGGTTGGCCATATATCCCATTTCACCATGATGATTCCTATTAAGCCAATTTTCTAACCTAGGTGCCTCATCTTCGAGAAAACCTGCACGGCTGATGCCACAAGATAAAAAACCGAGGCGTTTGGCTTCGGCTTTTATCAATGAGGTATGTTTAGACTTGTGGTTCAAAATAGGCCTCCCTGTAAGTTTGATCTTATTTTACCCAAATGTTGATAGGCTAAATCCGTGACCTCACGACCTCGTGGTGTTCTCATAATAAAACCTTGTTGAATTAAAAAGGGTTCATAAACTTCCTCGATCGTTTCGGAGCTTTCGCTAACAGCTGTAGCCAAAGTAGATATACCAACTGGTCCACCTTTAAATTTATCAATGATCGTTGACAGTATTTTATTGTCCATTTCGTCAAGCCCGTATGCATCGACATTAAGTGCCTTTAGACCATATTGAGCAATAGAAATATCTATGGTGCCGTCACCTTTTATTTGTGCAAAATCACGAATTCGGCGTAATAAGGCATTGGCAATTCGCGGCGTCCCTCTACTTCGACCTGCAATTTCAATAGCTGCATCTATTGACATTGGAACCTTGAGAATTTCTGCACTTCGTTGAACAATAGTTGAAAGTAATTCTGTGTCATAATATTGCAATCTACTACTAATGCCAAATCGAGCACGCATCGGGGCTGTGAGTAAACCCGATCTGGTTGTGGCCCCAACCAAAGTGAAAGGTTCAAGATTAAGCTGAACTGACCTGGCGTTAGGGCCAGATTCGATCATGATGTCTATTTTAAAATCTTCCATTGCCGAATATAAATACTCCTCAACAATTGGACTGAGCCGATGAATTTCGTCAATAAAAAGGACATCCCGATACTCTAAATTGGTCAATAAACCAGCTAAATCTCCTGGCTTGTCAAGTACAGGCCCAGAGGTGATTTTAATACCTACTTCTAATTCGTTAGCCAAGATATGAGCAAGGGTCGTTTTTCCTAAACCTGGAGGGCCGTGAAACAAAGTGTGGTCTAACGCCTCGCTCCGCCTGTTGGCAGCTTCAACAAAAATTTGTAAATTTTCGAGAACTTGGGCTTGACCCGTAAAGTCGTCAAAGGTCAGCGGTCTTAGTGCTCTTTCAATATCGTGTTCCTCAGGGGTGAATTGGTCGCTTGAGGGATCCAAATGTTCGTTCATAATGATAAAGATACTAAAAAAGCCCTCTTGCGAGGGCTTTCTTTTTTAGTGATGAAGTTCTTCTTCTCCTTCTTTGAGTGGAATATTTTGTGGCACATAGTCTTCTTCGTACCCTGGTTTCGAATAATCGTAAGGCCAGCGGTACACGTGGGGGATGTCTCCTTCCCAGTTTCCGTGTATATGCTCAACTTCTGTAGTCCATTCCATGGTGTTTGAACGCCAAGGGTTTTTAGGAGCTCTTTTACCATAGAACATGCTATGGACAAAGTTATATAAAAAGACAATTTGAAACACCCCACCAACGAGGGCGAAAATGGTGATCAAGACATTCACATTTGAAAGGTCATCAAATAAGGGGAAATTACTGTTGGTATAATATCGTCTAGGTAATCCAGCCATTCCAATAAAATGCATTGGAAAAAACACACCATACGCTGAAATTGCAGTTACCCAAAAATGCACGTAACCTAAGTTTTTGTTAAGCATACGTCCAAACAACTTTGGGTACCAGTGATATATTCCTGCAAACATACCGTATAATGCTGAAATCCCCATCACCAAATGAAAGTGGGCAACAACAAAATAGGTATCGTGAACATTAATATCCAAAGCGCTATCGCCCAAAATAATTCCAGTTAAACCTCCAGTGATAAAGGTTGAAACCAATCCAATTGAAAACAACATGGCTGGATTAAATTGGAGATTTCCTTTCCAAAGTGTTGTAATGTAGTTAAAAGCCTTTACCGCAGAAGGAATTGCAATTAACAATGTTGTAAATGTAAATACAGATCCCAAGAATGGATTCATACCCGAAATAAACATATGATGTCCCCATACGATGGTTGATAAAAATGCAATCGCCAAAATCGACAATACCATGGCCCGATAGCCAAAAATTGGTTTACGCGAATTGGTCGCAATGACCTCGGAGGTAATACCAAGAGCTGGTAATAATACAATATACACTTCGGGGTGACCTAAGAACCAAAATAAGTGTTCAAACAATACAGGTGATCCACCTTGATAATGTAGCACTTCGCCTTGAATGAAAATATCCGATAAGAAAAATGATGTGCCAAAACTACGATCCATGATTAAGAGAAGCGCCGCTGAAAGCAATACTGGAAAAGAAACTACACCGATAATGGCTGTAACAAAAAATGCCCAAATGGTTAAAGGCAACCTTGTCATTGACATACCTTTGGTGCGAAGGTTGATCACAGTTACAATATAGTTAAGTGATCCCAGTAAGGAGGACGCTATAAAAATAGCCATAGATACTAGCCACAAAGTCATTCCCATACCTGATCCACTTTGCGCTAAAGGCAAGGCGCTAAGAGGTGGATATATGGTCCATCCAGCTGCTGCCGGCCCTGAGGCTACAAACAATGAAATAACCATGACGAGACTTGAAATAAAAAACAACCAGTAGGAAACCATATTTAAGAACCCCGACGCCATATCTCGAGCACCTATTTGTAAAGGAATAAGCAGGTTACTGAACGTACCACTTAGTCCTGCGGTCAGAACAAAGAAAACCATTATAGTGCCATGGATAGTCACTAAAGCCAGATAGATGTCAGCGTCCATGACACCGCCAGGAGCCCATTTTCCCAATAGGGCTTTAAAAAGTACATTCGGTTCGCCAGGCCACGCAATTTGGGTTCGCATCATCAGAGACATCAATACTCCAATAACACCCATGATGGTTCCGGTGATCAAATACTGTTTGGCGATCATTTTATGATCCTGACTAAAGATATACTTTGTTATAAAAGTCTCTTTGTGGTGGCCGTGATCGTCGTGATCGTGAGTATCTACATGTGCTGACATAAGATGATTTTTATAAATATTTTTAATTCTGAATCAATGAAGCGGCGAAGGTTTTTTGTTCGGCCATCCATGCATTAAATTCTTCCTCTGTTTCAACAATAATTTTCATTTGCATATTATAGTGCGACTTGCCGCAAATTTTATTACACAACAGTAAAAAGTCAAAGTCATAGCGGTCTAAGGCCTCTTCACCTTGAGATGCCAATTTCTCAGATTTCTTTATACGGATCTTATTAATATTATTGACTTTCTCAACAATATTAGGTAGCATTCTATAGTCCTCAGTGGTTATCGTAGGCGTGAATGAGAACTGCGTAATCATTCCTGGAACACAATTCATCTGTGCTCTAAAGTGCGGCATATAGGCTGAATGCAAAACATCTTGAGATCGCATTTTAAACAGAATAGGACGGTTAACGGGCAGGTGCAATTCGGTGACGATAATGTCGTCTTGAGCATTAAGGTCTGATTCGTCGACGCCTAATATATTTGCTTTATCTAAATCGATTAATCTCACATTGGCTTTGCCTAATACATTATCCTCACCCGCATATCGCGCTTTCCAGTTAAATTGTTGTGCGTATAATTCAACGACGATAGGATCGTCATTCTCATCTACAGTCATTATTTCTGTCCAAGTAAATAAACCAGATATAATTAACCCGGCTAAAACAATTACTGGAATGATGGTCCAGATGAACTCCAATTTATCATTGTCTGCAAAGAAGAGAGCCTTTTTCCCTTTTTCACCTCGATAAATAAAGGCAAAATAGTGAAGTAAAAACTGGGTAATTGTTTGAACAATGAAAATAATGACCAACGATAAAATAAACAACGAATCAACATCAGATCCGTGTTCAGAGGCTGCATCAGATAATAAAGGCAAATCGCCCCACAAAACGAAACTAATAATTGTAATTAAATAAATAAAGATCAAAAAGCCCAGCAGCATGTAGCCATTGACCTTATTGTCTTGATCAGTTGCTATCTCTGAGTCGTCAGCAGGTTTCCTAGAAAGATCAAAAATTTTAACCATTTGCCATATCGCAACGGTTATAGAAACTAAAACTAAGATGGTTAAAAAGGTAGTCATCGCCTTTGGTATGCTTTATATGTTAATAGTGATAATATTCACTTTCTTTTACAAATGGGTTTCCTTTGGCCAATAGAGGCGCTTTTGTCAGGGCTTGTTGAACAATAAATAGGAACAGTCCTAAAAATAGCAGAACGGCACTAATTTCTGACAATCCAAGACCCCAACGGTCACCGACTGTCGCAGGCATAATCATATTGAAAACGTCGATATAATGCCCAAATAATATAACCACTCCTGTCATGACTACAAACCACGGAACACGCTTATAATCGCTATTCATAAGAAGTAGTAAAGGGAATACAAAATTCAATACTACCATCCCTAAAAATGGAAGTTTATAATCAGCCAATCGTGTAACAAAATAAGTTACCTCTTCTGGAATATTCGAATACCAAATGAGCATAAATTGTGAGAACCACAAGTAAGTCCAGAAAATACTGATACCGAACATGAATTTAGCCAAATCGTGCAAATGACTGTCATTGACCAATTCGAGGTGACCTTTTGACTTTAAGTAAAGTGTTAATAGAGCAATGACTGTAATACCGCTCACAAACATGCTAGCAAAGACATACCAGCCGAATAAAGTACTAAACCAGTGAGGGTCAACACTCATAATCCAATCCCAAGACATCATAGATTCGGTATACAAATAGAATACAAGGAATCCTGCCGATAATCGGAAATTTCTTTTAAAATTTTTGGCGTCATCGGCGTTATCCTGAGCAATTGAATAGCGTCGGGATAGGAAGCGATAAGCGCTCCAACCGCCGATAAAAATCAATCCGCGTACAAGAAAGCCCGTTTTATTGAGCCATCCTGTTTTAGCTTGAATTAATGCGTCATGCGCAACGACCTCTTCATCCATCCAAATAAATAAATGATCACCAGCCCAAAGTGCAATAATTAATACAATTAAGGCCCCAGGTAATAAGTAAGCCGTGATCGCCTCCATCACACGATGAAGCACTACAGACCAGCCGGCTTGTGCGGCATATTGCACTGCATAAAATGCTAATACTCCGAGCGATATCATCATAAAAAAGAACGCAGCTACATAAAGCGCCGCATAAGGACGGTTATGAGTTTGGTGTAAAACGTGTTCGGCGTGTTCGTCACCATGGGTTTCGGCTGTAACATGAGCCTCAGAATGAGTTTCCTCCGCATGCATTTGCTCAGCGGGTGCATGAGACTCCACATCAGCAACTGGACCATGATGACTGTCCTCTTCAGCCAACATAATCTTAATCTCTTCTAAAGATTTTTTGGAAGTGACATAGCTGTATGTCCACCCTGCAGCACCTAGAACTACCAGAGAAATCGCTATCAGTTTTAAACGGTTGGTAAAAATATACATGATCCTGAGTTGTCTTTAGTTTTGTATTAACGCTTCACGAAGGTTCATCACATAAGCAGAAACCTGCCAGCGTTCTTCTTCATTCAATTGATTGGCGTACGATCCCATGGTATTTTTACCAAAATAAATGACATGATAAACGCTTCCAACAGTAATTTCTCGCGCATCATAACTTGGAACGCCAAGTATTTTTTCGTTTGCTACTAAATATCCATTTCCTTTACCTTGATTGCCATGACAAATACCACAGTAGATATCATAAAGTGCCTTTCCTCGAATCGCATCATAATCCGTTTCATAAGGATTAGTTGAATCGGCCTTGGCTAGTTCATAACCTTCATTGCTGTTTGGAAAAGCATACAAACTATGACCGCGAGCAATAGTATTCTCAGCGGGAGCCATTGCCTCTTGACCTTTAGCAAAAACATCATATTCGCCGTAAGCTTCGTATCCAACCGAGGTATACATATTAGGCATGTACTGGTAATTTGGCCTAGAATTTTTCTGACACGAGGCCAAGCTAAATGCCATAAAGAGAAAAGCCAACATACTGCTTGGTCTTTTCAATCGGATTAAAAAATTGAGCGTCTTGTAAATCATGGGATTAGTGACTTGCTTCTTGTTCAACAAGGTGCATTTCAACAGCACCTGTTTCGGTTAATAATTTTTTCAATTCCTTCTCATCTTCACCTACTGAAACAGCGATTAAAAAATGGTCATCAGTGGTGCGAGCATCAGGGTTTTCAGCATTCTTAAACGGCCACATTCTGCTGCGCAGGTAGAAAGTAATAACCATAAGGTGGGCGGCAAAAAAGACTGTCATTTCAAACATAATTGGCACAAATGCTGGCATATTTTCCAAATAGCTAAAACTTGGCTTACCGCCAATGTCCTGAGGCCAATCTTGGATCATGATATAATTCATCATTAAAATTGCCACGCAGAGACCTACACAGCCATACATGAATGAAGTAATAGCAATTCGTGTTGGTTCAAGACCCATGACCTTGTCTAGACCGTGAACAGGAAAAGGCGTATAGACTTCTTCAATCGCATGCTTTGCTGCACGCAACTTCTTAACGGCATTCAATAGAACGTCATCGTCGGTGTATAGTGCGTGAATAACTTTCGAACTTTTCATAAGTTAATGTATTTGTCGCCTCTTTATTTTTTCGATTTAGTTTTATTTTGATCTGCAGCTACGGCATCAACTGATCCAGAGCCCACCAACGTTGCACCAGATTCCCTCAAACGTTTGTAGCGTTGTCCTGATGATTTTAAGATTGTTTTAACCTCTGCTTGAGCAATCACTGGGAACGTTCGAGCATATAACAAGAATAAGACAAAGAAGAATCCAATGGTTCCTATAAATATTCCAATATCAACAAAAGTGGGAGAGAACATAGTCCATGATGATGGCAGGTAATCTCTGTGTAACGATGTAACGATAATTACAAATCGCTCAAACCACATTCCGATATTTACAACAATTGATATAAAGAATGAGAACATAATACTTGTTCGTAATCTTTTAAACCACATAAACTGTGGCGAGAATACGTTACAACTCATCATACACCAATACGCCCAAGCGTATGGACCTGTTGCCCTATTTAAGAATGCATACTGTTCATATTCAACCCCTGAATACCAAGCAATGAATAGCTCGGTAATATAAGCCACACCAACAATAGACCCTGTAATCATAATAACAATATTCATCAGTTCAATGTGTTGAACTGTAATATAATCTTCTAAACTGCATACTTTTCGCATGATAATAAGCAAGGTGTTTACCATGGCAAATCCAGAAAAAATAGCTCCAGCTACGAAATATGGCGGAAAAATTGTTGTGTGCCAACCTGGGATTACCGAGGTGGCAAAGTCAAACGATACGATGGTGTGAACCGACAAAACCAAAGGTGTTGCTAAACCGGCTAATACCAATGAAACTTCTTCAAATCGTTGCCAATCTTTAGCACGACCCGACCATCCAAAACTTAACAAACTGTATATTTTTTTCTGAAATGGCTTAACTGCTCGATCACGAATCATAGCAAAATCAGGTAACAAGCCTGTCCACCAGAAAACCAATGAAACCGAAAGATAGGTCGATATAGCAAATACATCCCATAACAATGGGGAGTTGAAATTTACCCAAAGTGATCCAAATTGATTTGGAATTGGCAATACCCAATACGCTAGCCAAGGTCGCCCCATGTGAATGATAGGAAACAAACCAGCCTGTATAACAGAAAATATGGTCATGGCTTCAGCCGAACGGTTGATGGCCATACGCCACTTTTGACGGAACAGTAACAATACTGCTGAAATAAGGGTTCCTGCATGACCAATACCAACCCACCAAACGAAATTGGTGATATCCCAAGCCCATCCAACAGTTTTATTCAACCCCCAAACACCTACGCCAGTCCCGATGGTATAAATAATACATCCGACACCCCACATAAATGCAGTCAAGGCGATTGAAAATACAATCCACCATTGCTTATTAGCTTTACCTTCTACTGGACGTGCAACGTCAACTGTCACATCGTGGTAAGATTTCTCACCAGTAACAAGCGGTCTTCTGATTGGTGCTTCGTAATGCGAGGCCATAATTCTGTTTTACGTTACTATCTTAAACTTCGTTTGTATTGCGAACTTTTACTTGATACATCACATTTGGTTTTGTCCCAACGTGATCAAGCAAATAATAAGCGCGCTCATCTTCTTTTTTCGCTACAATGGTGTTAGCCTTATCGTTGATGTCACCAAATACTAATGCACCATTATTACAAGCTGCGGAACAGGCTGTTCTAAACTCGTCCGTTTTAGCAACACGTCCATCACGCTTAGCGTCCAAAATTGTTTTTTGCGTCATTTGGATGCACATAGAGCATTTTTCCATCACGCCTCTCGAACGAACAGTTACGTCAGGATTGATGACCATACGACCTAAGTCGTCGTTCATGTGGTAATCAAATTGGTCATTGTTGTTGTACAAAAACCAGTTGAATCGTCTCACTTTATAAGGGCAGTTGTTGGCACAATATCGTGTACCTACGCAACGGTTATAGGCCATATGGTTTTGACCTTGCTTACTGTGAGATGTTGCAGCCACTGGGCAAACAGTTTCACAAGGCGCATGATTACAATGCTGACACATGATTGGCTGGAAAGCAACTTGAGGATTTTCAGATGGTTGCTCCATCTTTCCAAATCCTGTCATTGAATCAGACAAGCCACTGATATCATCTTTACGTTGGTCATCTCCTTCAAAAGTGGTTTCAGATGAATAATATCTATCAATTCGCAACCAGTGCATATCACGACTACGTCGAATTTCTTCTTTACCAACAACTGGAACGTTATTTTCGGCATGGCACGCAATTACGCAAGCGCCGCATCCAGTACAAGCATTCAGGTCAATAGAGAGGTTAAAATGATGTCCAATAGAACGGTCAAATTCATCCCACAAATCAACTTCAGGAGAATCAACAGGTGTTTCCACATGATTCAATGACACCATAGTCATTGGATTCCATTCTTTCGCAGATTTAGTATTAAAGACCTCTAAACTTGTTTCTTTAATAATGTCTCCACGACCCATTAAAGTATTATGTAACTGCACACAAGCAAATTCATGAACACCTTCAGCGGCTTTAATACTTACAGTCTGATTTGCGTTAAAACCTTGGTATAACGGATAGGCGTTTACACCAGTTTGCAATTCTTCTTTTACACCAGCAGAACGTCCATAGCCAAATGATAGTCCAACTGTGCCTTTAGCCTGACCCGGTTGAATAATGACAGGAGCTGTAATTGTAACCCCATTAACATTAACCTCAGCGTAAAGCCCGTTCAATCCACCCGTAGCATCAGTACCACCACTTTCCATGAAAAGTCCTAAAGCCTTCGCATCAGAAATAGCCATTGTAAGGTAATTATCCCAAGTGACCCTTGTAAGTGGATCTGGAAATTCTTGCAACCAAGGATTATTCGCTTGTTGACCATCGCCCATACCCAACTTTGGATAAAGGGTCAGTGTCATGCCTTCATCTTTGGCAGAAGCTAATGCTGATACGCAGCTAGTCAAATCAATATCTTGACTCATCACAGCATTGTTATTGATCTTTGAAAAATATCCGTCATGAAGAGCTTCATTCCAAGTAGCGCCATTTAGAATATTAGACGTCCAATACGTTTTTAAATAGTCATAATACTTGACAGTGCTTCCCATCCATGCCAGTAAGGCGTCTTGAAATTGCATCGTATCAAACAAAGGTCTAATGGTTGGTTGAATCAATCCAAAATGACCCGCTTTACGTTCAACATCACCCCAAGATTCAAGATAATGAGGTACTGCTCCTAAATAGTTTACATTGGCAGCGGTTTCGTCAGCTTTCAAAGTAAAGGAAGCCGTAAGACCTACTTTAGCAAGTCCGTTATTAAAAGCTTCAGCGTTTGGTAATGTGTAAGATGGATTAACCCCTGCCATAATCACTGCGCCTACTGCGCCGCTATTCATATCACTTACTAATGATGTCAGGGCTGCGTCACTGCCACTTCTCACCATCAAAGGTGCGCTAGGATCGTAAGCCTTACTGCCCAACATGGTATTTATATCTAATACTAAAGCCTGAGCATTGACATCATCTAATCCCGTAACAACAACGGCATTACTGCCTGACTTTAACAAGGCTTTTGCGGTCTGATTAACAATTTTAATAATGTTTTCAGGAAGTTCGGTTTGTAACGACGTACCTTTCAATTTCGCATATAGTACAGCTAAAACTTGTTTCTGCTGTGCAGGCGTTAGCGGCACGCGCTGGTCAGCATTGGCTCCTGTTAAGCTCATATTGGACTCAAACTGCACGTGTTTTGACATCATGCCATTTTGAGGAATACGGCTTTTGGAATAGCCACTATCGAAACCACCACCTTGCCAATCTCCTAGAAAATCAGCAGCAACACTAACAATCATTAAAGCTTTGGAAAAATCATAGTCCGCTAATGCTCTTATTCCGTAACGCTGTTCGAAAGCATCTAAAGCGGAAGACTGAGAGATGGCATCGTAAGTGATGTGTTTTGCTGTTGGGAATTTTGACTTAAATTCATTGACCAAAGCAAACATAGATGGACTGGCAAAAGTCTGGGTCAATAAAACAATAGCTTTATTATCTGTCGTTAAGACCTCTAATTGCTTGGCAATGTCAGTATTGAACACTTCCCAAGACGACGCAACACCGTTTATCATTGGTGCAGTAAGTCTCTTGCTGTCGTATAAATCTAGAACAGATGCGTTGACTCTGGCGTTAGCACCCGTTCCCGTTGCGTCTAAGCTGTTATTATTGATGAGAATTGGACGCCCTTCACGTGTCTTTACCAAAATACTTGCAAAGTCATAGCCGTTGGCGATGCTCGTAGCGTAATAGTTAGCTATACCAGGCACAATGGATTCTGGCTGAACAACGTATGGAATGGATTTAATTACCGGCCCCTCACAGGCAGCCAGGGTAGCTGCAGCTGTACTAAATCCAACGTACTTCAAGAAATCTCGTCGTGAGGTATCACTTTGATCTAGTGTTTCTTTATCTCCCAAAAATTCATCCACAGGAATATGCTCCACAAACTCGTTGTGACGCTTAGGATCTAATTCAGGATTCGACGCAAGGTCGGCTATATTTTTCCAGTATGTTTTACTTGTTGACATTGACTACAAGATTTTTGCTTTTAATAATGACACTTTCCACATTCCAAACCACCCATTTGAGCAGCGGTCAATTCTTCAACACCGTACTTCTTTGATAATTCATCATGAATTTTATCGTAGTAGGCGTTGTCGGTGACCTTAACGTTGGTCTCGCGGTGGCAATTAATACACCAACCCATCGTGAGAGGTGCATATTGCGACATAATTTCCATTTCTTCCACAGGTCCGTGACACGTCTGACATTCTATACCAGCTACCGTAACATGCTGAGAGTGATTAAAATAGGCGAAATCAGGCAGGTTGTGAATGCGTACCCATTTTACGGGCTGTGTTTTTCCAGTGTACACTTGATTAGCATCATCCCAACCTACGGCCTTGTAAAGTTTTTTAATTTCATTGTCATAAAAATCTTTGGTATACTCTGCCGTTGTTGGCCCGTTGTATTCATAAATGGATTTGTGACAATTCATACAAATATTCAAAGATGGAATTCCAGAATGCTTACTAACACGAGCTGAAGAGTGGCAATAATTACAATCAATTTTATTTTCTCCGGCGTGTATTTTGTGCGAGTAATGAATTGGTTGAACAGGCTCATATCCTTGGTCAATTCCAATTTGCATCAAGAAACCGTAAACGAAATAACCACTTGCGAGTAAAAAAAAGATGGCTGTAACCAATACCAAAAATTGATTTTGAGCAAAGGCAATCCAAATCGGCGTACTTTTTGGTTTATCAACAGGGAGATCAATGTCGTTAGCCATAGCGAAACGGTGCAATGTTTTACGCACCATGAACAGTCCAATAGCGAGTAAACCAAATAATAAGGCTAATCCCGCTAACAAAATTTGATTGTTGTCTGCACCTCCTGTGCTAGGCACACCTCCACCAACAACATCTGAGGTTGCTTGCGTCACTGGTGCTGCCTTTGGCTGAGCCGTGTATGCCAAGATATCATTCAACTCAGTGTCAGATAACTGAGGAAAAGCTGTCATCGCCGAATTATTGTACTCGGTATATATTTTATTGGCGTACGCATCACCAGATTTAATCATTCCAGCGCTGTTACGAATCCAAGCATAAAGCCAGGTACGATCCAAGCCTTCTGTTTCACTCAATCGCGTCTCCACATTGCGCAAGGCAGGACCCGTCATCTTTTTATCAAGCTGATGACAAGCGGCACAGTTGGTATTGAAAAGCGATTTTCCCTTTGCTGGATCAGCATCTTGTGCCCACAAACTTGAAGCTAAAAAGGTTAATATAAGAAAGCCAGCGGTGCGTGATTTGCGGAATAAATTTAGGCTTAAGCTATGTATCATAACTTCTTTCAATGGTTATCTAAATTTCAAATTCTTTTGAAACCCTAGTGTCTCAAAATTTCACACAAAAGTAAGCCATAAACTCCACTTTGAAAATGGGTTAAGAATGATACTTTTTAATTTATAGCGATTCTAAATAACAACTAAATATCTCAATTGCTATATAAAGTGTACCTTTGAATGGTCTACCGTAAAAACTAGTTCTCATGCGTTTTAAAAGACTCTATTTCATAGCCGTTCTCTTTGGATCGATCAACCTATTTGCACAAGAAGGGAAAATAACAATTACCAAGGACGCAAGAATCGACGAGCTTATCAGTCTAAAAACAACCTTACAGAAGGCGGACTTAGGTTTTCAGATTCAGATTTTTAATGGGAATCGTGCTAACGCTATGGTCAATTATACAGAAGCCAAAGCAGTTTTTACTGATCAAGAGGTTACACTTCAATACCAGACACCAAATTACAAAGTATGGATAGGAAAGTTTAATCGACAGTTGGAAGCGGATAAATATTTGATTGAAGTAAAAAAAATATACCCTAACGCTTTTGTTTTAAAGCCGGCTTCAAGAAATTAATTAAAGTTTTTTCTTAACCTCTACTTCTTGAAAGGCCTCAATAATATCATCATTTACAAGATCATTAAAACCTTTGATTTGTAAACCACAATCGTAGCCCTTACTCACTTCTTTTACATCATCCTTGAAACGCTTCAGCGAAGTCAAAACACCTGAATGTATTACCACACCGTCTCGAATAACGCGTATCCCTGAGTTTCTGAAAATTTTTCCAGTTGTCACCATGCAACCTGCAATTGTTCCAATTTTGGATATTTTGAATGTTTCTCTCACCTCAGCATTTCCTGTAATTTCTTCTTTAAATACTGGTGAAAGCATACCCTCCATAGCATCTTTCAACTCATTGATCGCATCATAAATAATGGAATACATGCGAATATCGATTTCCTCTTTGTCGGCAATAGAACGAGCGTTACCTGTTGGACGTACGTTAAAACCAATAATTATAGCCTCCGATGCAGTTGCTAGAAGAACATCACTTTCAGTAATAGCACCTACGCCTTTGTGAATTATATTAACCTGAATTTCCTCAGTCGACAATTTTTGGAAGGAGTCAGTTAAGGCTTCTACCGATCCATCCACATCACCTTTGAGGATGATATTTAATTCTTTAAAGTCACCAAGAGCAATGCGACGTCCAATTTCGTCAAGTGTGATATGGCGTTGCGTTCGAACGGATTGTTCACGTCTTAATTGTGTTCTTTTAGCCGCGATTTGTTTGGCCTCACGTTCATCAGAGAAGACGTTAAACTTATCACCTGCTTGTGGCGCTCCATCTAGTCCCAATAACGAGACTGGTGTTGCGGGTCCTGCCTCTTTTAGTAATGCACCACGTTCGTCATGCATGGCCTTAACTTTACCACTATTTTTTCCAGCGAGAACGAAATCACCAACTTTCAAAGTTCCAGCGCTTACCAAAACGGTCGATACATAACCACGTCCTTTATCCAAAAAGGCTTCAACAACTGTTCCAACGGCTAGTTTATTTGGATTTGCTTTAAGCTCCAATAATTCGGCTTCAAGCAAAACTTTTTCGAGAAGTTCATCAACGCCGAGACCTGTTTTAGCAGAAATATCATGGGATTGTAATTTTCCTCCCCAATCTTCTACCAATAAATTCATTGCTGCTAATCCTTCTTTAATTTTGTCAGGGTTAGCTGTTTCTTTATCTACTTTGTTAATCGCGAATACCATAGGAATTCCCGCTGCTTGGGCGTGTGCAATGGCCTCTTTGGTTTGAGGCATAATATCATCATCAGCAGCGATTACGATAATAGCTAAATCCGTAACCTGTGTTCCCCTCGCACGCATCGCGGTAAAAGCTTCGTGACCAGGTGTATCAAGAAATGTGATCTTCTGACCTGATTTTAATGTGACGGCATAAGCCCCAATGTGCTGAGTAATACCGCCCGATTCGCCAGCAATAACATTCTCTTCTCGGATGAAATCCAATAGAGACGTTTTACCGTGATCAACGTGCCCCATCACCGTGACGATTGGAGCGCGATCTTTCAAATCTTCAAGCTTATCCTCTGCCTCTTCTAAGGCTTCATCTATTCCTGCTGTTGTAAATTCAATTTCAAATCCAAATTCTTCAGTAACTATTGACAATGTTTCTGCATCAAGTCTTTGGTTCATAGTTACCATCATTCCTAAAGACATACATGCTGAAATGATATCGGTAACAGGCACTTCCATCATGGTGGCAACCTCGCTAACAGTTACAAATTCTGTAAGCTTCAGCAATTTGTTATCAGCTTCAATGGCCGCTTGCTCGTCTTCTGTTTTTTGACGGTGTTGATCACGTTTATCACGACGATATTTAGCTCCTTTTCCTTTAGAAGACTTTCCTTGAAGTTTTTCGAGTGTTTCTCGAACTTGACGTTGCACTTCTTCAGCACTGGGTTCTTCTTTAACCACTTGACGGGTCTTGCCTTGCCCAGGTTTACTACCTCTATTGTCGGCCGCACCTCTGGGGTTTGGCGCTCCAACTTTACTGATTCGTTTGCGTTTTTTACGCGCATCATTGGATGATTCAGGTTTTTTCTTTTGAGCAAATTGAGTCAAATCAATGGTTTCTCCAGTCTTTTTCGGCTGAATCAATTTTTGATAATTTGTCGCTAATCTATCAGATTCTGGTTCTGAATCAGATGCATCGCCCTGAGCTGGCTGTTCAACTAATATTTCAGGAGTACTTTGTTCTTCTACAACAACCTCAGGCTTGTCATCAAGTTTAATATCCGTAGATGATTCTTCAACAACTGTGTCGTCAGTTTTTAATGGAACTGTTTTAGCTAGCTCAATTGGCGCCGACTCTACTTTCACAGCCTCTTTTTTTACTGGGGCATTCAGCTCAATCTTGCCAACTTGCTTTAAGCCAACCAATTGCTGTCTGGCTTGGACAACAGGCTCAGGCTTCGCAGGTTCAGGCTTTGATTCCACATCACTAAGGAGGGCTTCCTTTTCCTTTTGTTTTGCCTCACCAACCTCAATAGAGGCTACTTTCTTATTGGCATCTGACTGAAATTCATCAGAAAGCATGGCATAGATTTCCGACGATATTTTGGTCGTTGGACGCTTCTCGATCTCTACGCCATGGCCTTGTAAAAATTCCACTGCGCGGTCAATT
Source organism: uncultured Flavobacteriaceae bacterium (assembly GCA_943788695.1). Lineage (GTDB taxonomy): Bacteria > Bacteroidota > Bacteroidia > Flavobacteriales > Flavobacteriaceae > JALRKI01. The sequence goes on along the minus strand of CALSRG010000001.1, from coordinate 616,418 downwards.
GAAATGTTCAACTCCCTTAAAACTTTATTCAGTCTAATTGTTTCTGCCATAAATATATTTCTAATGTCTATTGCTCTTCAGCGAACTCTTCTTTCAAAATTCTAATCACTTCGAGAATAGTCTCTTCTTCTAAATCGATACGCTTGACCAAATCCTGAACGTCTTGTTCAAGCACACTTTTAGCCGTGTCTAAACCAACTTTAGAGAATTCTTCAATGATCCAAGCTTCAATTTCGTCAGAGAATTCTTTTAATTCAACATCTTCTTCAACGCCTTCACGGAACACGTCAATCTCATAACCTGTCAGTTGACCAGCCAATCTGATATTGTGACCACCTCGACCAATTGCTTTACTAACTTCTTCTGGTTTTAAAATCACTTCAACTCGTTTGGTCTCTTCGTCAATTTTGAGTGAGGTCACTTTAGCTGGACTCAAGGCACGAGTAATAAACAGTTGTAAATTATTGGTATAATTTATAACATCAATATTCTCGTTACCTAGTTCTCGCACAATACTGTGAATTCGAGACCCTTTCATTCCAACACAAGCCCCAACAGGATCAATACGGTCATCGTATGAGTCAACGGCTACTTTGGCTTTTTCTCCGGGAATACGAACCACTTTTTTAACGGTAATTAGTCCGTCAAAAACTTCAGGTATTTCTTGTTCAAAAAGTTTTTCCAGAAAGATGGGTGATGTTCTTGATAAAACGATAACAGGCTTATGCCCTTTAAGTTCAACACTTTCAATAACACCTCGAACATTATCACCCTTTCTAAAGAAGTCCGAAGGAATTTGTTTATCTCTAGGTAAGATGATTTCGTTGCCATCATCGTCAACTAAAATAATCACTCGTTGACGCACATGATGCACTTCAGCGGTATAGATTTCGCCAACCAACTCCACAAAGTGTTTGTAGATGTTGGTGCTATCGTGCTCATGAATTTTAGCTATAAGATTTTGGCGTAAGGACAAAATCGATCGACGACCTAAGTCCATTAATTTCACTTCTTCCGACACGTCTTCCCCTACTTCAAAGTCAGGTTCAATTTTTCGTGCTTGTGATAATTCAATTTCTTGATTTTCGTTTTCAACTTCACCGTCAGCAACCACGATGCGATTCCTCCAAATTTCAAGATCGCCTTTATCTGGGTTAATAATAATATCGAAGTTGTCGTCGTCTCCAAATTTGCGCGTCAAAGTATTTCGAAAGACATCTTCCAAAATAGCCATGAGCGTAACTCTATCAATAAGCTTATCATCTTTAAATTCGGAAAAAGATTCGATCAAAGCAATGTTTTCCATAGGACTCTAATTAAATTTCAATTTTACCTTTGCTGACTCAATGTCGTCATAATTGAGTTCAGCTGTTTTTTCCACAGTTGTTTTTCCTTTACCAATCGGTTTGGGCTCTCTGGTCTTCCAACCAATTGTAATATTTTGTTCCGTAGTCGATTGTAAAATACCTTCAAAATTACCCTTGTTTTTGGTAGTAATTTCTAAGATTTTTCCAATGTTCTTGGCATACTGACGCTGCATCATTAAAGGTGATGCGGCACCAGCCGAAGCTACTTCTAATGAGAAGTCAATAGTTTCGCGATCAATATTATGCTCAATCGCTCGACTGATAAAAACGCAGTCCTCTACTGTAACACCGTGGTCACCATCCAATACTACATTGATATGATTGACACTCGACACATCGAATTCAATCACAAACAAGTCTTGTCGCTCAAGTAAAGCATCGTTCAATAATATTTGTACAGTTTCCTTCAGCATAGTGGTAAAAGAAGAGGGGACTTATTGTCCCCCCTGCCTATCCTTTAAATGTTTCTCGAGTGCAAAGATAATGTTTTTGAAATACGATGCAAATCTATTTTTCAAAATACAAATTCATTTTACACAAAAAATCCGCGATTAACGGGGATTTCAAGTTGGCCTACTAGGGCTCGAACCTAGACTCTTCTGAACCAAAATCAGACGTGTTGCCAGTTACACCATAGGCCAATTTTAGAGCGAGCAAATTTAGTACAAAGTTTTGGTTGAACAAACTTTTTGAATAAATATGCACTTGAATATCTTTAGGATAGACGTTGCGCTAGTTAAACTTATATTTTTTAATAGTATTTCTTTCTCAACCAAAAGGATGCGCGCACTAACAATATCAGTGCAGGAACCTCAACTAAGGGGCCAATAACGCCGGCAAACGCCTGACCAGAATTTAACCCAAAAACTGCAATAGAGACAGCAATAGCCAATTCAAAATTGTTACCTGCTGCTGTAAAAGCCACCGAGGTGGTTTTGTCGTATTCGGCTCCAGTGGCTTTGGTTACAAAAAATCCAATGATAAACATCAGTGTAAAATAGAATAGTAAAGGCACTGAAATAATGAGCACATCCATAGGAATTTCAACAATCAATTCTCCCTTTAACGAAAACATAATCACGATAGTAAATAACAAAGCTATCAAGGTTAATGGTGAAATAGCAGGAATAAAGGTTTGGTTGTACCATGCCTCGCCTTTGATTTTTACCAATATCCATCTGCTCAGAATGCCCAACAGAAAGGGAATGCCTAAATATATAGCCACACTTTCTGCAATGGTGGCAATAGAAATATCCACTACGGCCCCATCAAAACCGAAGTAAGGAGGAAGCACAGTAATAAAAATCCATGCGTAAAAACTATAGGCAAAGACTTGAAAAATACTATTTAGAGCCACCAAGCCTGCGCCGTATTCGCTGCTCCCTTCGGCCAGGTCGTTCCATACCAATACCATAGCGATACAGCGTGCCAAACCTATTAAAATCAACCCAACCATATATTCGGGGTAGTCACGTAAAAAAGTAATTGCCAAGACAAACATCAATGCGGGTCCAATGACCCAATTGAGCAGCAAAGAAATAGATAGGATTTTTGTATTTTTAAAAACCATTGGCAAAAGGGCATAATTCACTTTAGCTAGTGGCGGATACATCATCAGAATCAAACCAATGGCAATTGGAATATTGGTGGTTCCGCTATTAAAACGATTAATGACATTTGAAAAATCAGGGACAAAATACCCCAAACCAATACCAAATGCCATCGCTGTAAAAATCCAAAGGGTTAAGTTTTTATCTAAAAAACTCAGCTTTTTTGCCACCATAAATTTGATGAAATATTAATTATGTTTAAATAAACGGACTAACAACAGGAGTTGTCTATCGAAATATCTTGATTGAGGAAATCCAACAACTGGGCTTTCATTCGGGCCCAATTGTCCATGTTGATGCAATAGCAGACACTGGTGCCTTCCACATTACCCTTGATCAATCCCAATTGTTTGAGTTCTTTCAAATGTTGGGAAATGGTGGGTTGCGCCAATCCGATTTCATTGACCAAATCACCACAAACGCACGAATCAATTTTGAACAAGTGCTGCAAGATGGCCACCCTCGCTGGATGCCCCAATGCCTTGGCAATAGCGGCGATCTTATTATCCTGAGTGTTGAACAATTCTGTTTTGACTAATCCCATATCGCTATTTCTAATTCATTGCAATATTACGATGAAAAATTGAAAAGAAATATCAATAGAATGGACTTTATTAAAGTTAGGCATTGTTAATGTCGGATTCGATCAAAAAAAGTCTCTCGAAAAACGTTCATGTCAGACTGTAGATTTGTATTAAGGTGAAACTAAAATACAAAAAAAAGTTGAGCCAAAAAGGCGTTAGGATTACTTTGAATTTTATATGTATTTTCGTAGGGTAAAAACTAGGCAACGCATGACCCCTCAAAAATTTAAAACTTGGAATCTAATCTTAGGTTGGACGGCTTTTGCCGTTGCCTTTGTCAGTTACACTTTAACCGTTGAGCCAACAGTAAGTTTTTGGGACGTGGGCGAGTACATGCTAACCTCCGCCAAATTGCAAGTGGGACACCCTCCTGGGGCGCCCTTGTTTCAGATGATTGGAGCAGTGGTTTCAAATTTTTCACCCAATCCAGAGTCCATTGGCTTTACGCTCAACCTAATGAGCGGCCTTGCCAGTGCGCTCACCATAGCCTTTTTGTTCTGGACCTTGGTGCGGTTGTTATTTAAATTAGTAGGAGCTAAAAAAACTGCTACCACTGGACAAATTACCGCAATTCTGGGTAGTGCCTTTGTAGGGAGTTTGGCGTTCGCTTTTACAGATTCCTTTTGGTTCAATGCCACCGAAGCCGAAGTATATGCTATGGCCACCTTGATCATGTCGGCCTTATTTTATTTAGGCTTGCGATGGGAAGCGGATATGGATGACCCACGAGGTAACCGTTGGCTACTGCTCATTGCCTTTATTATTGGATTGTCTTTTGGGGTGCATTTTATGGGATTATTGACTATTCCTGCCATCGGACTCATTTACTTTTACAAACGTTATCCGAAGGTCAACGCCAAGTCTTTTATCGTGGCTAATTTAGCTGTGGTGGCCCTTTTGGCTTTCATCTTCAAATTGTTGCTACCTGCAGCCTTGTGGTGGTTCGGTTGGATGGAAGTTACCATAGTCAACACCACTGGATTACCTTTCCATTCAGGAACCATTTTAGCTGGACTCATTCTGATTTTACTTTTTATTTATGGACTTCGCTATGCCTTTCAAAATAACAAACCACAACTTCAAACGGCATTACTTTGTTTTCTTTTTGTTTTCGTCGGATTTTCATCTTGGATGATGCTCCCCATTCGAGCCAATGCAGGGGTCAATATCAATGAAAACGACCCATCCAATGCGCGCGAGCTATTAGCCTATTACAATTTAGAACAATACCCAAAAACATATTTGTTTTACGGACCACTCTTTACGGACCGTTATGCACCCTTAGATGAACTGAATCCATATCGCGATGCGGCTCCCAAATACGAGCGAAATTTCGAAACGGGCACTTACGACATTGTGAACGATTATGCCAACGCGATCCAAAATTACAATCGCGAACAGGCAGCCTTTTTACCCAGAATGCACAGCGCAGAGCACTCCCGAAATTACATGAAATACACGGGACTTTTAGACTTTAACGTTCGACCAGAATGGCAGAGTGAAAAACAACTCACTACCATAATTTCAGAATTTCGGACTGAAATGGAAGCCGGAAATGTGTCTTACGAAGATTATGAAAGTTTCTTGCAGCAGTTTGGATCATACCTAACTATTGAAAAGCCAAGCTTTGGAGACAACATTATTTATATGGTGGACTACCAATTTGGGTTTATGTATTGGCGTTACCTCATGTGGAATTTTGTTGGCAGACAGGATGACATTCAAGGGGAATTAAACAACCATGGCAATTGGATCAGCGGGATTAATGCCATAGACGAATGGCATCTGGGAGTATCTCAAGAAAACCTTCCTTCCGATGTCCAAAACAATAAAGCTCGAAATACATATTATTTTCTGCCTTTCTTGTTTGGAATGATTGGATTGTTTTTCCTCTATCAAAAAAGCAAGTCGCAGTTTTGGGTATTATTGGTTTTCTTTTTATTCACAGGATTAGCCATTCAATTCTATACCAATGTGCGACCCTTTGAACCAAGAGAACGCGACTACTCTGTAGTGGGCTCATTTTACGTGTTTGCCATATGGATTGGATTTGGCGCGTTTGCGCTAATCGATATGGTTCAGAAAAAATGGAACACTAGGGTAACAGTTCCGCTTTTGACAAGCTTATTTTTGCTGGTTGTCCCAGGATTATTAGCATCAGAAAATTGGGACGATCACGACCGATCACATCGTAAAACAGCCCACGCCATGGCCGTTAAATATTTGGAATCGTGTGCTCCAAATGCCCTATTGTTTTCAATTGGCGATAACGATTCCTTCCCTTTATGGTACGCCCAAGAGATCGAAGGCATTCGCACCGACGTTCGTGTGGTGAATACTTCGCTGTTACAAACAGACTGGTATATTGATCAAATGAAACGCCAATCCTATGAAAGCGAACCCATTCCATCAAGCTTAGAACACTACAAATATCGTTATGGTACACGCGACTATGTGATCAAAGAACCGATCTCGGAGGACACTTTAGCCCTTGCCGAGGTAATGAGTTTTATCACCAACGATAGCGAACGAGCCAAATATGGTAATTATCTAAAACAACGCGGACGAGATTTAAGCCTCTACCGCCAACAAGATTTGGAAATGAATTTCTTACCAATCGAAAATATTCGAATTCCAGTCAATAAAGAAAATGTTTTGAAAAATGGCTTGGTAAGAGCTAAAGACTCCAGTTTGATTGAACCTTTTATTGATATCAAAATTACAGATCAGGCGGTTTATAAAAACCGACTCATTATGTTGGACATTTTAAACAACAATGACTGGAAACGTCCTATTTACTTTACAGGTGGTGCCTTTGGTAATGACGATTATATTTGGATGAAAGACTACCTTCAGTTGGAAGGCATGTGCTACAAACTGGTACCCATTAAGACGCCTGTAGATCCAAGAAATCCTTACGAAATGGGTCGCATCGACACGGATATTATGTACAATATGGTGATGAACTGGGATTGGGGCAATAGTGGCGAAGCTGGTGTTTATCATGATGTCCAAACACGACGGAATAGTATCAGCTATCGCGGTAATATGGCACGACTGGCAGAACAACTGCTCAAAGAGGATAAACTTGAACAAGCCGAAAAATTAGCAGATTTGGCCATGGCAAAAATGCCTGTTGATATTTTTGGCTATTATGCTTTGGTTGAACCCTTTATTCTAACCTATTACAACAGAGGAGCAGTAGAAAAAGCCAGAACACTTTTCGAGCAAGTGGCTAAGAAATACGAGGAATCCTTAACTTATTATAGTGGGTTGAATATTGATCAACAGGAAGCCTATTTTGACGAGATTTACGATCAAATTGAACGCTACAGAAGTTTGGTAGATACGGTTATTATTGAAGACAAAGACAATAACTACATCACCAATGCTATGAAAGCCTATAATGATTTAATCAGTCAGTTCAAGTATTTTATGGGTGATGATGACACTGAACCTGACACTAGGGCATCAGACTCAATAATAGCGGATAAAGTAAATGATTAAATAAATTCCTTGACACGACCTATTAAAGTATTCGCGTCGAGTTCACCGCTCTGGCGCCATTTCATTTCACCATTTTTGTAAATGATTAATGTAGGCAGGCCCTTTATGCGCAAAGCTTCGCCCAGTGACTTGTTTTTCTCAATGTCGATTTTGATCACTTTGGCTTTGTCACCAAGCGCTGCAGCCACATCCTTTAGCACTGGATTCATAGCTTTTGATTCCTCGCTCCATTCGGTATAAAAATCGAAGAGCACTGGAAGATCAATGTCAATAAGGTCTCCAAATTTTGGCATCACTTAAAGTTTTCGTTTAAGTTCTAAGATGCAAAGATAGCAAATCCTCGCAACTAAGATGATTTAACGCCTTTTTTAAGAGTGATCACGGTAATTTCTGGCCAAATGCCAATTCTACCGGGAAAGCCTAAACACCCCAAGCCACGATTAACATTAATATAGCGGCCATTTTCTTGATAAATACCTGCCCAGTATTTGTATCGCGCCTGAATTGGGCTCCATTTGATCCATCCCGGAATTTCAACGCCAAACTGCATGCCATGCGTATGACCACTTAGGGTGAGGTGATAATGCATCGGATGATCTTTTACAATTTGATCCCAATGTGACGGGTCATGACTCATCAATATCTTAAATGATTTTGGGTGAACGTTTTGCTGTGCCAGTTCCATATCTCCTTTTTTTACAAAACGATCGCCCCAATTTTCTACACCAACCAGTGATAGTTGGTCATCGTTACGATTCAAGGTTACAGCCTCGTTTCTCAACAAGCTGAAGCCCATCTCCTTTTGAAGACCAACTAAATTTTCAAAATCCGCTTGTTTGGCCTCAGCGGACTCCCAACGCTTGTAGTCGCTGTAGTCATGATTCCCTAGAACAGAATAAACACCATCAACTGCTGACAATCTCGACAATATATTTTGCCATGGCAATACCTCTTTCGATTCATTATTGACCAAATCTCCCGTAAATAAAATGATATCAGATTGTTGATTCTGAATCAAATCAATGGCATAAATGACCTTTTCACGATCGTCAAAAGTTCCCATGTGCAAATCACTAATATGTGTGATTTGGTAGCCGTCAAAAGATTTTGGTAAATCATCAAAATATAAACTATGGCGAACCACTCTAAAGTCGTAGCGTCCTCTTAAAACACCATAGAGAACACTTGCAAATGGTATGGCTGTAAGACCAAGGGCCAACTGACTGATAAACTTTTTTCTTGAAGGTAAAAAATTACCCTCTGACTTATTTGAACCTATTTTACGTCGCACAGCTTTTAGTAACCGGAAAACATCTTCTACAAAAAGGAGGAGAATGATCAGCCACTTAGCGATGGCAAGCGTTATAAAAGACGCAAAGGAAATCCCTATCAAACCCCGATATTTCGCACCTATTAAAAAAAGAATGAGTTGGGTTACAAATATGCCATAACCTATAGCGGTAAAGCTCCAATACAACCACCTGAACGGTCCCTTACGTGTAGTTACTTTTAGGGCTTGGTACGCATATAACTCAACTGCCAGCACGCTTAAAGTAAAAAAGAGGAAAAATAATAGCATCAGCAACAGTACTTTGGCGACAAATGTAGCATATTGTTGAAAAGTATAACCCTTAGAATAGGTTAAGATTTTCTATATTGTGGTCGTGTTGTAAATTAAAAATTTCAACTTGACAAAAGAATGAAAAGAATAGGGGAAATTATCCTTCTTGGGCTTATCGGCTTGGGGTTAGCTGCGTGTCAACCGCCTCAACCTGATTCAAACTACACTTCTTTTGTAAATCCGTTTATTGGTACTGGAGGTCATGGCCACACTTACCCCGGCGCTACCATGCCTTTTGGAATGATGCAACTGAGTCCTGACACAAGACTAGACGGATGGGACGGCTGCTCTGGATACCACTATACCGACAGTTATATTTATGGTTTTTCTCATACCCACCTCAGCGGCACTGGAGTTAGCGACTATGGTGACGTACTGCTAATGCCAACTACTTCAGTAATTTTTAATAATGGTGCAGACGGACTTTCAGGTTATCGCGCCCCTTTTAGTCACGAAAACGAAAAAGCGTCTCCAGGGTATTATGCAGTAAGATTAGATAGTGTCAATATCGAGGTGAAATTGACCGTTTCGGAACGAAGTGGCATACACCAATATCAATTTAAAAAAAACAGCCCTCAGGTTGTGATATTGGATCTCGTACATAGAGACAAAGTCATTGATTCTAAAATAAACACTTTAGATAACCGGCACATTTCGGGCTATCGTTTCTCGCAAGCTTGGGCTGAAAAACAAATGGTGTTTTACGATCTCGAATTTTCAAGAGCTTTCTCCGAAATGATCCTTTTAGACAACAAAGATCAGGGAGAAAATGTTAAGGCGGCTTTTGTTTTTGACCCAAAGGAATCTGCCAACCTAGAGATTCGGATCGGCATTTCTGCAGTTGATGAGAAAGGCGCATTGGCCAATCGTAAGGCTGAAATTGGAGAACAATCCTTTGATGCAATTCGAAATACAGCCAACCTAGCTTGGAACAAGCAACTTCAGAAAATTGATGTTAGGATGAACAACAAGGATGATAAAATTAATTTTTACACATCTTTGTATCACACCATGATTGCACCTAATTTATATCAAGATGTTGACGGCAAATATCGAGGCATGGATCTGGACATTCATCAAACAATTGACTTTAATTACTACACCGTCTTCTCACTTTGGGATACTTACAGAGCGGCACATCCGCTTTATACTATTTTAGAAACCAAACGTACTCAAGATTTTATCAACACCTTTTTAGCCAAATACGATGAAGGCGGCATCATGCCCATTTGGGATTTGTCTGGAAATTATACGAGTTGTATGATTGGATACCATGCCGTTCCCGTTATTGCTGATGCTTACCTCAAAGGGATTCGTGGATTCGATCAAGACAAGGCCCTTGAGGCTATGTTGCATAGTGCTACTCGTAACAAATTAGGCTTAGAATCTTATAAAACGTTTGGATTTATTCCCATGGAATTTGAAAGCGAATCGGTTTCTAAAACCTTAGAATATGCCTATGACGATTGGACCATTTTTAAAATGGCAGAAAAAATGGATAAAACCGAAATTGCTGAGAACTTCCTCAAAAGAAGTCAGTTTTATAAAAATGTTTTCGATCCAGAATCGAGATTCATGAGAGGACGGCTCAACAATCAGTGGTTTGGACCTTTTGACCCTTATGAAGTCAATTTTAATTACACCGAAGCTAATGCTTGGCAATACCGATTTGCTGTCCCACAAGACATTAATGGCTTAATGAACATTATGGGTGGAGCAGATCAATTTGAACGAGCTCTTGATGATCTTTTTAGTGCAAAAACCTCTACAACAGGTCGCGAACAAGCTGATATTACAGGACTCATTGGACAATATGCTCATGGCAATGAACCGAGTCATCATATGGCTTATCTGTATAATTTTGTGAATAAACCAGAAAAAACTCAAGCCCGAGTCTCCGAAATCATGAGCAAGTATTATAAGAATTCTCCCGACGGCATCTCTGGAAACGAAGATTGCGGTCAAATGGGCGCATGGTATGTTTTTAGCAGCCTTGGATTTTATCCTGTAACACCAGGAGCTAACACTTACATCATCGGATCACCAAGAGTAGAATCTGCTAATATCTCCTTAGAGAATGGTCGTCATTTTAAAATTGAAACACAGAAATCATCATCATCGGCAGTTTATATTGAAAGAGTTTTATACAATGACAAGGCGTTACAATCGACAGAAATCACTCACGATATGATTATGAATGGTGGTACGTTGAGATATGTGATGACCGATAAACCAGTTAAATGGGAAGCAGAAGCACCGAGTATCATGATCAAAGACAAGGATTTTGTAGCAGCGCCATTCATTGACAAAGGTGAAGCAACTTTTAAGAGATCGACAACAATTACTTTAGGCCATATCGATCCCGAAGCCGCTCTATTTTACAGCCTAAACAATGACGAGTATAAAAAATACGACACACCTATCGAACTAAATGATTCGGCCGATTTAAAGATTTATGCCACATTAAAAGGCCATCAAAGTGCAACAATTGCTTCTAAGTTGGTTAAAATAGACACCAACTTGAGCCTAAGTCTTGGCAATCCCTATGCCAACCAATATAATGCGGGCGGAGATAACGCCCTTATCGATGGACGTCGAGGTGGCTTGGATTTTAGATCTGGAGCCTGGCAAGGGTTTCACAATACGGATTTGAATGCGACTATTGTTCTCAATCAAGCCAAAACGCTGTCTCACATCAACCTATCCTTTCTTGAGGATCAAAAATCCTGGATTTTTTTCCCAACCCATGTCGAAATACTGTTGTCGCAAGACGGCATTTCATTTAAATCTATTGGAAAAGAAACTATTAATAACACATCCCAAAACACCACACCAAGAATCAAAACCATAAGCATGTCTTGGGCAAAACAAAGTGTGAAAGCCGTCAAAATTATCGCAACTAATTTGGGCCCGTTACCCGAATGGCATTTAGGATATCCTTTCGATGGTCGCAGCTGGTTATTTACTGATGAAATTATTTTAAACTAAAGCAATGACAACAAAAACATCTTACCGATCGGCATTTTTGCTGGTTACCGTTCTATTTTTCCTTTGGGGATTCATCACCGTATTAGTTGATTCTCTTATCCCAAGATTACGTGAATTATTCACACTGAGTTACTTTCAGGCTGGACTGGTTCAATTCGCATTTTTCGGCGCCTATTTTGTTCTATCGGTACCTGCCAGTTATTTACTGACAAAAATTGGATATAAACGCGGTGTCATTTTAGGTTTAGCCACAATGGCCACAGGCTGCTTACTGTTTTACCCTGCGGCTTCTTACCGGGTGTTTGGGGTGTTCATGTTGGCCTATTTTGTCTTAGCTGGCGGTATGACCATTTTACAGGTGGCTGCCAATCCCTATGTAGCAGTTTTGGGTGACGAGTCGAGTGCATCCAGCCGACTTAATCTATCACAAGCATTTAATTCATTAGGCACAGCCATAGCGCCGGCTGTTGGCGCTCTATTCCTCTTGAGCGACAAGGTACTGACTACAGGTTCCATTGAAGCTTTATCTGAAACTGATAAAATATCATACTACGCGACAGAAGCTTCGGCGGTCCAAATGCCATTTTTAGGTCTTGCCGCTTTTATAGGTGTAATTGCCATTGTATTTTTGGTCATTCAGTTGCCAAAACTCATTGAGAATAATAATACCGGCACCTACCTTGAGGCTCTCAAAAACAAAGGTCTTCGCTTGGGAGTTGTTGGAATTTTCTTTTATGTAGGTGCCGAAGTAGCTATTGGCAGTTATTTAGTTAGTTATTTCCTTGAGCTCAATGTCATTGAAGCAATTCGCAATAGCGATGCTCTCATGGGTGTAGCTAATACTGTTGCAACCATCTTTTCAAAAAGTCTTGAAGGCGCTGATGACAAAGCTCTTCTTGGAATTTTTGTCATTTGCTACTGGTCTGGTGCCATGATTGGACGTTTTATCGGATCAGGAGTTATGAAATTCATTCAACCGGCGAAAGTATTAGTTTACTTTTCAGGTCTTGCTATTTCTAGTATCATTATCTCAATGAGTTCGTCCGGATTAATTGCCATGTGGAGTATTTTGGCTGTTGGGTTATTTAACTCCATTATGTTCCCAACCATTTTCACCCTTTCAATTGATGGCATAGGTGATTTAAAACCTAAAGCCTCAGGATTACTTTGTACCGCTATTGTTGGTGGCGCTATCATCCCACCACTTTATGGTTTACTTACTGACTTTTTAGGTTTTCAAATAGCCTATTTATTGGTCATTGCATGTTATGGTTACATCTTATACTTTGCTATTACTAAAATTAAAGCTCGATTAGCATGACATTGAAATATTTCTTTTTCATCAAATTATTAGGGCTGCTAATGCTGCTGCTCACAGTGGGCTGTCAGTCCAAAACTGAAGTTGCTTCAAAAACTGCATTTCAAGGTCCGATTTCTATAGGTACGTGGAATGTTCCCGAAGCGACATCAGCCGCATATCAGGTCTTGTCAGAAGGTGGTTCGGCCATAGATGCGGTTGAGGCGGGCTGCAGACTTGAAGAAGCCAATGAACAAGGTCAATCCATTGGAAAAGGCGGTCTCCCAGATCGGGAAGGACAAGTAACTTTAGATGCCTGCATTATGGACAGTCATGGCAATAGTGGTTCTGTAGTCTATTTAAAGAATATTGTTCATGCCGTGTCAGTAGCCCGCAAAGTGATGGAAGAAACACCTCATGTGATGCTAGCCGGTGCAGGAGCAAAACAGTTTGCGATTGAACAAGGTTTTCCTGTTGAAGATTTGTTGACCGACCGATCCAAAGCCGATTGGGAGAAATGGAAAGAGACTTCTTTATATAAACCCATCATCAATATTGAAAATCATGACACTATTGGTATGCTGGCTTTAGATGAAAATGGTGATTTGTCGGGTGCTTGCACTACAAGTGGTTTGGCTTATAAAATGGCTGGGCGTGTTGGTGATTCGCCAATCATTGGAGCAGGCCTATATGTGGATAATGAAATTGGCGCAGCTACCGCTACAGGTTTAGGTGAGGAAATAGTTAAAAATGTAGGAAGTTTTCTTATCGTAGAATTAATGCGTCAAGGAAAATCGCCACAAGAGGCTTGTGAAATAGCAATAAACAGAATCGTTGAGCGCACTGGTGAACGCTCCAAAGATTTTCAGGTTGGGTTTATCGCACTTAATAAAAAAGGTGAATACGGTGCATATGCCATTCACCCTGGATTTAGTGTCACCAAGCACGATGCATCAGGGAATCAAAACATCCCATCACCATCTTATAATCAATAACCAATATGTCTGCCCAAAAACGACTGTTCCTTCTAGATGCTTTTGCTCTCATTTTTAGAGGTTATTATGCTTTTATAAAAAACCCGCGCATCAACTCAAAGGGATTGAACACATCAGCTATTTTGGGTTTTACAAATTCTCTTTTAGATGTAATCAAACGGGAACGGCCTGATCATTTAGCAGTTTGCTTTGATCGGGGCGGCAGTGATGCCCGAAACGAGATGTTTGAAGCTTACAAAGCGAACAGGGACGAGACTCCTGAAGCAATTTCTTTGGCTATACCTTACATTGAAAAGATTCTCAAGGCTATGCACATTCCTGTGATAGTTAAGCCGGGGTTTGAGGCCGATGACATTATAGGGACTTTAGCTAAAAAGGCCGAAAAAGCTGGATATAAAACCTACATGGTCACCCCTGATAAAGACTTTGCTCAACTTGTTTCAGAGAATATTTTTATGTATCGTCCGCGCTTTGGAGGAGGTTATGAAGTATGGGGTGTAGACGAAGTCAAGCAGAATTTTGAGATTGAGCATCCCCTGCAAGTCATTGATTTTTTAGCGATGAAGGGAGACGCTGTTGACAACATTCCTGGTTTGCCGGGAATTGGAGACAAAACAGCTAAGAAGCTGATCGCAAAGTATGGCAGCATAGAAAATCTTTTTGATCATACGCATGAACTGAAAGGCAAAATGAAAGAAAACGTCGAAGCTAGTAAAGATATCGGCTTACTTTCAAAACAATTAGCTACCATTATTCTCGATGTTCCAGTCAATTTCAATGAAAAAGATTTTGAACTTGATGCGCCTAATTTCATTGCAGTTGAAGAGCTTTTCGTGGAACTTGAATTCCGACGTTTGTTAGACAATCTTAAAAAGACCTTTAACGACGATACCGAAACAGCAGCATCACCTGAAGTCAATGAAAATAAAGCCGCCCCAACGCCCAAAGCTGGTCAGGGTCAGTTTTCTTTATTTGATGCACCAATAACAAAAAATACAGCCGAAGAGGTATCAGCATTCTCTAGACAAGATTTAAACAACACATCACACTTTTATCAATTGGTAACTCCTGGTGTAGCCCTAGATTTATTTGTCACCAAACTAATGGAACAACCCTCTGTTTGTTTTGATACCGAAACCACTGGTCTCAATCCCATTACGGCTACTTTGGTGGGCATTGCCTTTTCGTGGGAAGCCCACAAAGGTTATTATGTCCCCTTTCCTGATAACCAAGAAAATGCCCAGCACATCATAGAGAAATTTAAGCCGTTTTTTGAGTCGGTAAAAATTGAAAAAATTGGGCAAAATCTAAAGTACGACATAAAGGTTTTAGATAAGTATGGTATTAATATAAAGGGGCCATTGTTTGATACGATGATTGCACATTATTTGATCAATCCAGATATGCGCCACAACATGGAAGTCCTCTCCGAAACCTATTTGAATTATACACCACAACCC
This sequence comes from uncultured Flavobacteriaceae bacterium, assembly GCA_943788695.1. GTDB lineage: Bacteria > Bacteroidota > Bacteroidia > Flavobacteriales > Flavobacteriaceae > JALRKI01. The sequence goes on along the minus strand of CALSRG010000001.1, from coordinate 600,989 downwards.
ATTACGGACCTGATTGGAAGCAAAGGGAAAAACCAGCTTTCGATGCGTGATGTGCCTCTGGATAAACAAACCGAATATGCCGTTGAAGATGCGGATATCACCTTACAACTAAAAAAGCACTTTGAAATAGAATTAGATCAAGCGCAAACACGAGTGTTGTTTGACACTATTGAAATGCCTCTTGTTCAAGTTTTGGCACGTATGGAACTGGAAGGCATCAATTTGGATAGTAATTTTCTCAAATCGCTTTCTTCAGAATTAAATCAAGACATTCTTGCCCTAGAGCAGGAAATATACGATCTGGCAGGCGATACCTTTAACATCGCTTCTCCAAAGCAACTTGGTGTTGTGCTTTTTGAAAAGATGAAATTGGTTGACAAGCCAAAAAAGACCAAAACAGGCCAATATTCTACTGCGGAAGATGTGCTTTCCTATTTGGCCAAAGATCACGAAATCATTCGAAAAATATTAACGTATCGCGGATTATCCAAACTCAAAAGCACTTATATAAACACCCTTCCTGAACAGGTTTTGCAAGCAACTGGACGCGTTCACACTCAGTATATTCAAACGGTTGCAGCTACAGGACGATTGAGCAGCAATAATCCTAATTTACAGAATATTCCTATACGAACGGAACGTGGGCGTCAAGTAAGAAAAGCCTTTATTCCTAGGGACGCTGACCATATCCTTTTAGCTGCCGATTACTCACAAATTGAGCTGCGCGTCATTGCAGCTTTAAGTGAAGAAACTAATATGATTACTGCCTTTGTAAACGGCGAAGATATTCACGCTGCGACAGCCTCTCGCGTTTTTGGGGTTCCAATTGAAGCGGTTACCCGAGAACAAAGAAGCAATGCTAAGACTGTTAATTTTGGAATCATTTATGGCGTTTCTGCCTTTGGTCTGAGCAATCAAACTGATCTATCGAGAAGCGAATCCAAAGATCTGATTGATTTATATTTTGCAACCTATCCTAAACTTCAGGATTATATCCATAATCAAATAGTATTTGCGCAAGAAAACGGTTACGTTCAAACCGTGTTGGGCCGTCGACGTTATTTGAGAGATATTAATGCTGGTAATGCTGTGGTTCGAGGTGCTGCAGAACGGAATGCCGTAAACGCTCCAATTCAAGGTAGCGCAGCAGATATTATCAAAATTGCGATGATCAATATTCACAAAGCAATGAGCAAAGGGAACTACCGCAGCAGAATGCTCTTACAAGTTCATGATGAATTAGTGTTTGATGTGTTCAAGCCAGAGTTAGAACAAATGAAATCAATCATTAAATCAGAAATGGAAAACGCTTATCAACTGGCTGTGCCTCTAGTTGTTGAAATAGACACTGGCAACAACTGGCTTGAAGCACATTAGAAAATTCAAAGTAAAAAACGGTAGGTGGCTTTTAATAAAAAAGTGTTGCTTGGCTTCTGAGACAGCCAGTTGTCATTGAGATTATCTACTAGTCCATCATTATAATCACCTGAGGCAGATATCCCTTGAGACCAAACCAAGAAAAGTTCTGAGCCAGGTATATATTCCCAGCGCATGACAAGATTTGAACGGAACTGCACAACGGAAAAATCTGGTTTGCTAAAGCTATAATCAATGATGCCGTCTCGATTTTCATCGATAGTATAGGTCTCCGAGGACGTTGAAAATTCAATTTGGTCATTGTCATACCCTTGGAATCTGTCTCCAAGTTTGTCTGCTATAGAATTTGTGACATATTTAAAATCGCTATAATTACCATTACTGACGAATGGTTGTCCATAATATTGTATTGTCAAATTGGGATTCACAGTATAATTAATCCGTAGGGATGCGGACAGTGTGTTATTGTCAATGGTTCCCATGATATAACGAGGTATTCCGTTATAGATAGATTCGGTCACATATTGCGTCTGGTTAGGGCTTATCGCATATTCTGGACTAATTGAAATTGTTAAAGCATCAAATGGTTGATAAGTCAATCCTACTTGAAATCTTTTAACAGAAAAATTATTGTCCTTAGCCTGAGAATAAACAAACCCCAAAGAACCGCTTAAGCGTTTTCGTTCATCAGTTTCTAAAGAAAGTGTCACGGCATTTTCTTCAGAAAAGCGCCATCTCGGACCTCCTCGTAAGGTTGTATTCTCAAAAATTCGAGGTTTATGAAAAGTGCCTAGTTCAAAATTCCAGTTATTCAACAAGCCCAATTCAGTATTGAGACGATACTCCATCCTATTGAAGTTACCTTGAAAATCAAAAGATGAAAATTGAAGAAAACGGACGTTGATAGATCGAAATCGATCGATTGATTTTAAGGTTTTATACCTAAGTGATACCCACTGCCGCATAAAATCCGCTTGTCTCAAAAAGCCTATATCGTTTAATTCGATTTGAGGTGATCGGTAATGAGTTCCGACGCTAAAACTAAAATTACCCCCACCCCTTTTACTAAAAGACAAACGCCCGCCAGTGCCAGTGAGCGATGTTTTGTTTGGATCCACAGAAACATGATCGGCATCTGGACGCTGAAATAGGTGTACTTGAGATAATTGAGTGTTTAGTATAGATTCCTTACTTCCGGTAACATGACTAACGACCATTTTTCCTTCGACAGAATACTCTCGATTTTTCCACTGATGTTGAAAATCAAAACCTCCCGAATATGCCGCTGTATGAATTTCTTTCAAATGGTCAGGTAAAGTTCCACGATTCGTTGCGGTGAACATCCCGCCGATAAAAGAATTGTCGTCGTTGAAATCTTTTTGCGCTCTTAAAACAGCGTAATTTGTTGAAGGTTCAACCTCCAATTCAAAATTGTTATTTGGCTCATTAACCATCGCATATTCACGACGGGTAATACTCTCTAACAACCCAATAGACCAACCATTCTGAGTTTTACCTGAAAATTTGGCAGCACCTAATAATGCTGTATTTACAGGCTGGTCAACAAATCCTTCCGAGTCTGGATAACCTTGAGGGCTACGACCAATCCTACGAGAATAAAACAAGTTATCCCCTTCTCCACCAAAACTAAAATCAAAGATAGATTTGTTTTCTACGAAAAAAGGACGCTGTTCTCTAAAGAAAATTTCAAAACCGTCAAGGGCGATTTGAGCTGGATCAGCCTCCACTTGACCAAAATCTGGATTGACAGTTAAATCTAAAGTCAAATCATTAGTTACACCTATTTTAGCGTCTAAGCCTGCATTCAACCCAAAATCATTGCCATCACGGAAAGGATTTCCTGCTTCAGCTGGGTATTGCTCTAGTTGCGTTAATATATATGGTTGTATTTCTAGCTGCTTTTGAGGTTCAATGTTATCCAAACCTTCCAACAGTCCAGATTCACTTACAAAACCAGCAGCATCTGCAGGAATGCGTTGCCATAAAGAGAATTCATTTAGCCTAAAATTCTGACGACCGAAATTTAGGCCCCAAATTTGTTTGTCTTCTTTTCCAAATCTCAATTGGGAAAAAGGAATTTTCATTTCAGCCGTCCAGCCTTTATCATCTATCACAGCATTGGTGTACCAAATGGGATTCCAGCTGTCATCAAAATTATTGCCGTTACTCGTAACAAATTCATCACCTTTAACACCTGCTGCGGTTACAGTAAACATAAAAGCAGTTCGCTTATCATTATAGCTATCAAAAAGAATATTTGCCCTATCACCAACAAAACCATCTCGCCTAGACAAACGCTTTACAATTTTATCAGGTTCTGGATCAAAGGCACGAAAAGCAACATAAAGATATTTGTCGTCATAAATAATTTTGAACTGAGATTGCGACTCAGGTGCAGTATTTTCATTGGGCTCAAATTCTATAAAACCACCAGACCAATCCACTTCTTCCCAAACCTCATCATTTAAAATACCGTCAATAACAGGACCATCTGAGGAAACATGTTTTGTGGTGTATGATTTTTTTACAACTACTGTTTGGCCCTGAGACAATGCAAAAACAAAGGTAAGATGTATTACAACTAGACTTTGACGGAAAAATTTGTACATGGGTGTAAAATTGGCTCCAAAAATGGAGCTTAAAAACAACTTTGACAATTTATTAACACATTTTAAATGGATTTCAAAAGAAGAACGTCACACTTCAGAATTAGTGCAAATATATTTTCTTAAAAATTAAAGGTGTCAAATTTGCTATTCAAATATATAATTGTAGATTTGCAAGCCGTTTTCAGAACGACATTTAATAGAAATTTTTACACAGTGGATACACTTAGTTATAAAACCATTTCAGCCAACAAAGCAACGATTGAAAAATCTTGGGTATTGGTTGACGCCGAAGGTTTAGCCTTAGGCCGCATGTCATCAGTAGTAGCTTTCTTGTTACGTGGCAAGCACAAAACAAACTACACGCCTCATACGGACTGTGGTGACAATGTTATTGTAATCAATGCAGAGAAGATCACATTGTCGGGCAAAAAGTGGTCCGATAAAGATTACATCAGACATACTGGGTATCCAGGCGGACAGCGTTCGTTAACTGCAGAAGAGCTTTTCAAGAAAGACCCTACTAGGCTGGTTGAAAAGTCTATTAAAGGGATGTTACCGAAAAATAAACTTGGAGCTGAATTGTTTCGCAATCTTAAAGTAGTGGTTGGAACAGATCATAAATATGAAGCTCAACAACCTAAGGTCATTAACCTTAACGACATTAAATAATGGAAGTAATACACAAAATTGGACGTCGTAAGACAGCGGTTGCTCGTGCTTATGTATCTAAAGGAAAAGGAAATATCACTATCAACAAAAAGGATATGGCTGTATATTTTGCAACAGCACCTTTACAATACAAAGTGACTCAACCTCTAATGCTTACTGACAACGAAAAATCTTTTGACATTAAAGTAAGTGTATTAGGTGGCGGTGTTACTGGACAAGCTGAAGCTGTTCGGTTAGCTATTTCTCGTGCATTGTGTGAAATCAACGAAGAGTATAGAACGATTTTGAAACCAGAAGGACTTTTGACTCGTGATCCAAGAATGGTTGAGAGAAAGAAATTTGGGCAGAAAAAAGCGCGTAAGAAATTCCAATTCTCTAAACGATAATTGGATAACGGTGTCTTCGGATGCGGTTGAATTTTTAAAACAATTAGTTTAGCATCTAAATGGTCAAGGCCGTCATAAACGCCACTTGGACATTGCTAAATCAGAACGTAAACTAAGAACAATGGAAAAAGTAGATGTAAAATCACTTCTCGAGGCTGGCGTACACTTTGGTCACCTCACTCGTAAATGGGACCCAAACATGGCACCATATGTATATATGGAGCGCAATGGCATTCACATTATTAACCTTTACAAAACTGCTGCCAAAATAGAGGAAGCAGCTGCTGCAATGGCAAAAATTGCTGCATCAGGACGTAAGATTTTGTTCCTTGCTACAAAAAAACAAGCTAAAGAGATCGTAGCTGAAAAAGCAGGGTCTCTAAATATGCCTTATATTACTGAACGCTGGCCAGGTGGTATGTTAACTAATTTTGTCACCATCCGAAAGGCTGTCAAAAAAATGTCTATGATTGATCGTATGAAAAAAGACGGCACATTCAATACATTATCTAAAAAGGAGCGTCTTCAAGTAGATCGTTTAAGAACCAAGCTTGAAAAGAATTTAGGTTCTATCTCCGACATGACACGATTGCCTGCCGCATTATTTATCGTAGACATCAAACGTGAGCATATTGCAGTTAAAGAAGCTCAAAAGTTGAACATTCCTATTTTTGCAATGGTCGACACCAATTCTGATCCACGTCAAGTTGACTACGTTATACCTGCCAACGACGATGCATCAAAATCTGTCAATAAAGTTTTAGAATACATCGTTCAGGGTGTTTCGGAAGGATTGGCCGAAAGAAAATCCGAAGTTGATGCCGAACAAAAAGCCAACACTCCTGCTCCTGAAAAAGCAAAAACCAAAAATGTAACGGAAGTAGCCGAAAAGCCAGCCAAGGCCGAGCCTACACCAGTTGCGTCTAAAGAAGAAGAATAATAACACCACTTTATTTATATACAAATGACTAAAATTACAGCAGCCGAAGTCAACAAATTAAGACAGACGACAGGTGCCGGAATGATGGATTGCAAAAAAGCTTTAGTAGAGGCTGAAGGCAATTTTGATACAGCCATCGAAATATTAAGAAAAAAAGGTCAAAAAGTTGCTGCAAACAGAGCTGACCGCGAATCGAGCGAAGGCGCTGTTATAGCAAAAGTTAATGACGCTTCAACCCGTGGCGTAGTAGTTTCTCTTAACTGTGAAACCGACTTTGTCGCCAAAAATGATGCATTCGTAGCAATGGCTACTGCTTTGTCAGAGATCGCTTTGAATCATGACAATTTAGACACTTTTTTAAAAGCGGATTATAATGGAATGTCTGTTTCGGAAAAGCTAACAGAACAAACAGGTGTCATTGGCGAAAAACTTGAGATAGGAGCATTTAAAATTTTGGAAGCTCCGTTTGTAGGATCATACATCCATGCGGGCAATAAAATCGCTACAATTGTTGGTTTGTCTGCGAATGTCGAGGGTGCAGCTGCTGCGGCAAGAGATGTAGCGATGCAAGCTGCCGCTATGGACCCTATTGCTTTAGATGAAACCGGTGTTGATGCAGCTACGATTGAAAAAGAAATCGAAATTGCGAAAGATCAATTGCGTCAAGAAGGCAAACCTGAAGCCATGTTAGATAATATCGCAAAAGGAAAATTGAAGCGTTTCTTTAAAGATAACACTTTAGTGAACCAAGATTTTATCAAAGACAGCAAACAAAGTGTTTCTGAGTACCTAAAATCTGTCAACTCAGACCTAACCGTTGTTAGTTTTGCGCGCGTAGCTTTGGGCTAATTCAATATTAATTTCTTTTAAAAGCTCCGATTCACGGAGCTTTTTTTTTGCAAAAAAACAGATCTCTTGGAGATGTTCTAGAGTCATATTGAAAATGAATCTTATATTTGTTATTCAATTCGACCAATCGTGAAATACAAACGCATTTTACTCAAACTCTCAGGTGAGGCTCTGATGGGATCAAATCAATATGGTATAGACCCTGATAGACTCACAGAATATGCCTATGAAATTAAATCCTTGACGGAATCTGGTATTGAGGTTGCCATTGTTATTGGTGGCGGAAATATTTTTAGGGGTGTTTCAGGAGCTAGTAAAGGAATGGATAGGGTTCAAGCTGACCATATGGGTATGTTAGCAACAATAATTAATGGATTAGCATTACAATCAGCCTTGGAAAACTTAAACGTACCAACGCGGATGCAAACTGCGATTGCTATTAACGAAGTGGCTGAGCCTTTTATACGACGTCGTGCCATGAGACATTTGGAAAAAGGGCGTGTGGTTATCTTTGGTGGAGGTACCGGAAACCCTTATTTTACTACAGACTCAGCCGCCGTACTTCGCGCCATAGAAATAGAAGCTGATGTGATTTTGAAAGGCACACGAGTTGATGGCATATATACAGAAGATCCAGAAAAAAATGCAGCTGCTATAAAATTTGATACTATAAGTTTTGAAGAAGTCCTACAAAAAGGGCTCAAAGTTATGGACACTACAGCATTTACTTTAAGTCAAGAAAATAATTTACCAATCATCGTGTTTGATATGAACAAAAAAGGCAACCTTCAAAAGGTAGTCTCTGGCGATAACATTGGGACTACAGTAAATATCTAAATTTATTCAGCATTAAATAGAAAATTCGAATGGACGAAGAAATTTCATTTATCATCGAAAGTACCGAAGAATCCATGATGAAATCATTGGAATTCCTAAAAAAAGAATTTGCAAATATTCGAGCCGGCAAAGCAAGTCCTGCAATGTTAGGTAGTGTTGTTGTGGAGTACTATGGCTCACCTACTCCTCTAAGTCAAATTGCAAATGTTAATACCCCAGACGGCCGAACAATTATTGTTCAGCCATTCGAAAAGTCAATGCTACAAGAAATTGAAAGAAGCATCATGATTGCTAATTTAGGATTCAATCCTGCAAACAATGGCGAGTCGATTATCATCAACGTTCCACCATTAACCGAAGAACGACGCCGAGAATTGGCCAAGCAAGCCAAAGCTGCTAGCGAAGAGGCTAAAATCCAGGTGCGTAATGCACGTAAAGAAGCTAATTCAGATGTTAAAAAACTTGAAAATGCTTCGGAAGACCTCAAAGCAAATACAGAAATTGATATCCAAGTCATGACTGATAATTACATCAAAAAAGTGGATGCGATTTATGCTCTGAAAGAGCAGGAAATAATGACAGTTTAATTCAATTCTCAATGTCCTTTTTTGCATTGAGATCATTACCTTTGCAGCTTTAAAAAATCAATGTGAAGAAGACTTACTCTTCTGAATTTTGGAGCAGCCTAGCAAGGGTGATACTTCGAAACAGAATTAGCATTTTAACAGGAATATTTGTCCTAACCGCCTTGTCGACGACGCAATGGCATAAAATGCGTTTTTCTTTTACCGAAGCCAACTTACTTCCCGATAACCATGAGGTTAATGCCACTTACAACGATTTCCTAGATAAATTCGGTGAAGAAGGTAATGTTATCGTTATAGCAGCCCAAGACTCCGCACTATTTACTGTCCCAATTTTCAAAGCCTGGCAAAACTTAGGTGAGAAATTTAGAAAAAATAATGCTGTCGATGTGGTGATTTCCATCGACAAATTACAACGCCTTTCGAAGGATACTGCAAGATCAAAGTTTTCATCGGTAAACCTCTTAGATGGTGAACTTACACAAAAAAAGATAGATCGGTTAAAAACTGATCTTCAAACGGAGCTGCCCGTTTATGAAAATCTGTTTTATAATTCTGAGACGGGTACCGTTCAAAGTGCTATTTATTTGAACAAGGCTATTGTTAATTCAAAAGGCCGAAAAGCCTTCATTGTTGAAGATTTGATACCAGCAGTAGAAGCTTTTGAAGACCAGCACAATATTGATTTGAAGGTGTCTGGAATGCCATATATTCGAACCCTCAATTCGCAGTATATCATTGATGAAATAGGAGGATTTATAATCGCTGCTATTTTGGTCACCTGCTTCATCTTTTTTGCTTTCTTTAGGTCATGGCGTGCCACTTTTATCTCATTAATAGTAGTGGTTATTGGTGTGATGTGGACCTTTGGAATCCTCGGGTTTTTAGAATATGAGATTACAGTATTAACTGCTTTGATACCGCCTGTCATAATTGTTATTGGGATTCCTAATTGTATTTTCCTAATCAACAAGTACCAGCACGAAGTCAATCAACATGGTAATAAAGCAAAATCGCTACAAAGAGTAATTACTAAGGTTGGCAATGCAACCTTGATGACCAATATAACAACCGCATCTGGATTTGCTACCTTTACCATTACTCAAAGCCGTTTATTGATCGAATTTGGTGTTGTAGCATCATTGAGTATTTTGGCGATTTTTATCATTTGCCTCTTGATCGTTCCAATCAGTTATAGTTTTTTACCAATCCCAAAACCCAGACATTTAGAGCATCTCAATAGACGGTGGACAGGATTCATCATCAACTGGATGTCGAGAACCGTTAAAGAACGAAGATGGATGATCTATACAGCCAGCACAATAGCTGTTACCTTAGGCGTTTTAGGCATTTATCAAATGAAAATTTCGGGAAGTCTTCTCGAGGATATGCCGAAAAATGCAGCTTTTTATAAAGATATACGTTTTTTTGAGAGCGAATTTGACGGTATTATGCCAATTGAAATTGTTATTGACACGAAACAAGACAATGGTGTAGTAAAGCGTTCCAATATTTCCAAAATGGACAAGTTAGAGGATTATCTCAACAATATCCCAGAGTTGTCTCGGCCCGTTTCAATTGTGAGCATGGTTAAATATGCCAAACAAGCCTTTTACAATGGTAATCCAAGATACTATAGTGTACCAACAGCCCAAGAGAGCAATTTTATTTTGAGCTATCTTAAAAAGGAAAATGAGCAGGTTGACCTTCTCAAGAACTTTGTAACTAAAGACGGAAGAATTGCACGGATTTCTATTTTTATAAAAGATGAAGGCATCGATAAACTCGATCTTATTGAAGCTGGTATTAGGAACCAAATTTCAACTCTATTTCCAACAGATCGTTACGACATCACTATTACTGGAAAAGCATACATGTTCGAAAAGGGTACAAAATATTTAGTGAGAAATTTGATGATATCACTATCCTTAGCTATTCTTTTAATATCTCTTTTCATTGCTTACATGTTCAGATCATTTCGAATGATCTTAATATCATTGATCCCCAACATCATCCCCTTAGTTATTACCGCAGGAGTGATGGGTTTTGTAGGTGTTCCGATAAAACCCTCTACCGTATTGGTGTTTAGTATTGCTTTCGGTATTTCAGTTGATGACACCATCCACTTTTTGGCAAAATACCGTCAAGAGCTTCAATCTCACAAGTGGAAAATCAAACGTTCTGTCTTTGCTGCTCTGCACGAAACTGGCATAAGTATGCTTTATACCTCAATTGTACTGTTCTTTGGCTTTTCTGTATTTCTTAGCTCAGAATTTGGAGGCACCGTAGCTCTGGGAGCACTAATTTCTGGGACATTACTTGTTGCAATGCTTTCGAATCTACTTCTTTTACCGAGCATGCTTTTAACCCTAGAGAAACTCATTGCCAACAAGACAGTTCTTCGTGAACCCACATTAAAAATTATTCCAGACGAAGAGGATAGCCCTACTAGCTAATTTATTTCAAACCGCTATCTTTACGATTCAAAACAATCAAACATGAAGCACCAAACCATTGTCACCATTTTAGATGATCAACTCACCCCATCGGATGTCGTTGTAAAAGGATGGGTAAGAACGTTTAGAGGTAATCGATTTATCGCCTTAAATGATGGGTCAACTTTGAGAAATTTACAGTGCGTAATTGATTTTGAAAATACGAAATCTGAATTACTCAAACGGATTACCACTGGTGCAGCTTTGTCAGTAAAAGGTTTGTTGGTTGAGAGCCAAGGGCAAGGACAGCGTGTTGAAGTACAGGTGTCACAATTTGAGATATTGGGAGACTCTGACCCAGAATTGTATCCCATCCAACCTAAAAAGCATTCCTTTGAATTTTTACGAGAACACGCGCATTTACGGATTAGAACAAATACGTTTGGTGCGGTCATGCGATTACGATCGGCCCTATCATTTTCGGTACATAAATATTTCAATCAAAACGGTTTCTTTCATTTACATTCACCAATCATTACCGGTAGTGATGCTGAAGGTGCTGGGGAACTTTTTAGGGTCAGTCAACTGGATCCAAAATCACCCCCAATTCAAGAAAACGGCCAAGTCGATTTTTCGAAAGATTTTTTCGGAAAAGAAACGCATCTTACCGTATCCGGTCAACTAGAAGCTGAGACCTACGCTATGGCAATGAGTAAGGTGTATACTTTTGGGCCAACCTTTCGCGCTGAAAATTCCAATACTGCACGCCATCTCGCCGAATTTTGGATGATTGAACCGGAGGTTGCTTTTATGGATTTGGCAGGTAATATGGACCTTGCTGAAGATTTCTTGAAATTCATTTTAAATGATATGCTCACAAATCATGCCGAAGATCTTGCATTTTTGGAAGACAGACTCATTCAAGAAGACAAATCAAAACCAGAACGCGAGCGTCAGACAATGACACTAACAGAGAAACTACAATTTGTGGTTGACAATAATTTTACCCGTCTTAGTTATACCGAAGCCATAGAAATTCTTAAAAACTCCAAACCAAATAAGAAAAAATCATTCAAATATCCTATTGATGAATGGGGCGTTGACCTGCAAAGCGAGCACGAAAGGTATTTGGTTGAAAAGCACTTTCAAACCCCAGTAATTCTGTTTGACTACCCAGCAAAGATCAAAGCCTTTTATATGCGTTTAAACGATGATCAAACCACCGTGCGTGCCATGGATATTTTATTCCCTGGAATTGGTGAGATGGTTGGCGGTTCACAACGTGAAGAGCGGTTAGATGTTTTAGAACAAAAAATCAAAGCACTTGGTATTCCACAAGAAGACCTGAATTGGTATTTGGATTTACGAAGATTTGGAACTGCCGTGCACTCTGGTTTTGGTCTCGGATTTGAACGGCTCGTTATGTTTACTACTGGCATGAGCAATATCAGAGATGTCATTCCATTCCCAAGAACTCCAGGTAACGCTGATTTTTAAAACTTCATTGATTTTGACAGATACAGTATTTAGTATGTTTTAGTAACTTTAAACCAAACCAAATTTCATGCTCAAACAATATCTACATCTCAAGCAGACTCAAAAATTGTCTCCGCAGCAGATTCAACTTATGAAGATGATCAAGCTCCCTACGCTTGATTTTGAGCAACGCATCAAACAAGAACTTGAGGAAAATCCAGCCCTGGAAAGCGGAAAGGAAGATGAAAACCGTGAAGAACAAGACCAACTTGAAGCGAATGATGATTATGATGATAATGAGCATATAGATGCTGATGACATCAATGTCGATGAATATTTGAGTGATGATGACATCCCTGAATACCGCACAAAGACAAATAATTACAGTGACAACGATCAAGAAAAAACGATTCCGATCGTTGCTGAAACATCTCTATCACAGCATCTAATCAACCAGCTTTATGGGTTTCGATTCGAACCGGAAGAAATTCAAATTGCCGAATTCCTCATAGGAAGTATTGATGAGAGTGGATATATTCGTCGTGATTTGATGAACATTGTTGATGACTTGGCATTCACACAGAATATCGTAGTTGAAATTGGCGTTGTAGAAAGGGTTTTAAGCCGAATCCAGCAATTAGATCCTAGTGGTGTTGGCGCTCGAAACCTTCAGGAGTGTTTAAGTATTCAACTGCAACGCAAATCAAAAAATGAGGATCAGAAAGTAGCTCAACAAATTATTGATGACTGTTTTGACTTGTTTTCCAAAAAACACTATGAACGATTAATGCTAAAATTGCATTTAGATGAACAGCAACTCAAGTCAGCCATTTCTGAAATTGAGCGGCTTAATCCCAAACCTGGAAGTTCATTTGCTGGACAAAACAAAAATATTAAACAAGTGATTCCAGATTTTACACTAAGAATCATAGATGGAGAATTAGATTTAAAAATCAACGGGCGAAACGCTCCTGAACTGCACGTTTCTCATACATATAGCGAGATGCTCAAGGGCTATAAAGCCTCAGCTGAAAAATCGAAAGCACAGCATGACGCAGTGATGTTCATCAAGCAAAAGTTAGATGCTGCGAAATGGTTTATTGATGCTGTTCGTCAACGGCAGAAAACGCTGCTACTAACTATGAGTGCCATCATTAACCATCAAAAAGCCTATTTCTTGTCGGGGGACGACCGTGATCTAAAACCAATGATACTTAAAGATATTGCGAATGAAATTGGAATGGATGTATCCACTGTTTCTCGCGTTGCTAATGGCAAATTTGTAGACACGCCTTATGGAACTAAAATTCTAAAAAGCTTTTTTAGCGAATCAATGACAAATGATCAGGGGGAAGAGGTGTCTACACGTGAAATAAAAAGCATACTCGTTTCATTAGTAACTAAAGAAGACAAAAAAAAGCCAATCACAGACGAGCAACTGGCTCTAGAACTTAAAAATGAAGGCTATCCCATTGCCCGGAGAACAGTTGCAAAATACCGAGAGCAATTGGATATTCCCGTAGCCCGATTGCGAAAAGAATTGTAGGTTGAAGAATCATACATTTCACTTTATATCAAGGTTGTTTCATCCTCTAATGATCCCTTTGTATGGTACTTTAGCTTATACCATATTTGTCTTAGAAAACGTCCCTATAAGCAGCACATTAGTCCTACTGGTGTTTGGAATTACCCTTGTATTGCCTCTAATATTTTACGGCTTATTAAAAAGATCTGGCCATATTACTTCATCCAACTTGTCGAATACTAAAGAACGTTGGCTTCCTTTATGCATTAATACAATTTTATTGAGTATTGTAGTGGTTTTTACAAACCAGTTTAACCATATCATTTTAAGAGACTGGATTATTTTGTTGGCCATTCAAAATGTAATGACTTTAATATTACTTTCTATCCCTTTCAAAACAAGCATCCATATGTTTAATAACATGTCTCTTGTTTTATTTTTGACCGCATTACCTATCGGACTAAGCCCTTACCCAATCATAGTCATTGCCACTGTTTGGATTATTCTTATTGGGACTGCAAGACTGATTTTAAAGGCGCATCGCTTCATAGAACTAATAATCGGTCTTAGTATAGCCGTAATAGTGCACCTTGGCTATCATTGGTGTCATTAAAGAATGTAGGCAATAATACCTATTTTAATCCGGCTGATATCGCTAGGCGCACCAACATTTATAGCCTCTGATGTGAACAAGGTATTGAGCCCATAGTAAACATTAAAATTAAATTGTGCATAGCCAATACTCAAAGTTGGCCCGTATTGCCATTGGGCAAATCCGAGGTCAGACGAATAACTCAATTGCGTCCCATTAAAATTAAAAAGTGCCTTTGAAGAGATAGTGCGACTAAATCGAAAACCAGGGTAAAATCGAAAAAACTTACGCTTTTGAGGTGATGAGTTACGATACCTCAATTCTACAGGTAATGATATTGTATGTGTCACCCACCTATTTTTGTCAAAATTGTTGAGTAATAAAATATTATAAGAAGTTGATCCGTTAGAATCCTTTTGAATTTGTATGTTATGATTGAGGTAATCAAGCTCATAACCTATTCCAATTCCAAGTGACCATTTCCTGTCTTTACTGAATGGCATGTCTCTAATAAATCCAAATTGAAGTCCTCCGGACAAGCCATATTGAGACGTGCTGGCTGGTGCATTATTTAAAAGGTTGTAATTGAATCCGACATAAAATTGATCATCTCTATAAAGGCTATCAACTTTCTTCGCATCTATTTGAGAAAAAACATATGGCGCACCTCCAAAGAATAAAAACAGTACTAGAGAACCAATTTTCAAATATTGTGCTTTCGTAAACATCTTTTGAAGGTATAAAAAAAGCACCCCAAATTGGCGTGCTTTTTAATTAAATTCACTTTTAAAAGATTATTTAAAGTTGTTCGCCACAGCTCCTTGACGGGTTGTATAGTTGATTTTCAAGGCATTTACTTTTCGTAGTTCCTGCTTAATATCACTAACAATACCCATATTTGCCTCTTTATCGACCTTAAGAGCAGTGATTAAAAATGGAACCAACTCTTCACGTTTCGAAGCGCGCTCTGCTGCTATAAAAGCAGCTATATCTCTCACTTCGGCAAATTTATCATTCAACTGAATACGAGCTTCAGTACCATATTGTTGTTGATAGTTTTTACTAGGCTTGCCTGCGTAGATGTACATGATCAAATCCTTTTTTCCAAGTTTTTCAACCTGGTCTGCACTAGGCAAAGCATTTTGAATTTTCAAGCTATTTTCACGCATCACCGTTGCCACCATAAAAAAGAACAAAAGCATAAATACAATGTCCGGCAAAGAAGCGGTTGAAATAGCGGGGAGTTCTCCTCCTTTTTTCTTTTTAAATTTTGACATCTTTATCGCATTTTATTGTACTTCAGAGAGTTTTTGAGGATATTCAACTTTGATTTGCTCAATAACTTCCTTTAACTTTGATTTGTTTCCAGTCCAATTTACATTGGCATAGTTACTCTCCATTTCTGTAAAATTCATATTTGAAAACCCTTTTGAAGGGCCCAGTTGCAACGCACGAATATTTCGCAATTCGTTATATGCAGCAACCAATTCATTTTGAACAGAAATGTAGACACCGTATGTCGTTTCTCTATCGTTCTTTAAAGAGATAATAGCCTTGTCTGGATTGTCAGAAGAACTTGGATCTTTGGCGCCATTACAATAATCACAACTTCCATCCCCTCCATTATCTAAAAACTTGACCGCTGCTGGTCTAAGATCTTCCAAATCCATCAGTTCGTCTTCCACCAACAATTGATCTTTACCGTTAAGTAAAACAGTAAAAATATTTTTTTGTTTGATGACAACATCCTCTTCAGACTCTTCAATCGGCGGCAACTTTCGGCTAATACCACTATCTGTTTCGATGGTCGTAGTGACCAAGAAAAAGATTAGAAGCAAGAAGGCGATATCTGCCATCGAGCCAGCGTTCACCTCTGGTGCTGATCGTTTTGCCATAACTACTTAATCGTTTTTTTGAAACCAGCAAAAGCCATGGCGCCTACTGCAACAATAGTTAGGATATAAAACATATATAGACCAGCATCAATCAATTTTGATCCGTTGGCAGAAAGCATTTCGCCATCTCGCAATTCGGTTTCTACACCATCAGCTAAAGCAAAGTACGCGAATAAAGCTAAAATTGCAAACGCACCGATGTTGATGGCAAATTGCTTCAATATATCTTTATTGGAGAATACATTTTTTAGTGTGAAGAACAATACAAATGCTAAAACAACACCTAAGATTAGGTACGCTATATACATAAATGGTGTTACCAAACTATTTTGAAGATCTTCAGACGCTTCTAATGCATCATCTCCAGCACCTATGATTCGGGCTAAAAAAAAGACAGCCAACACACCAATCAGTCCTACGACAATTTTAAATACTTTTTGAAAATTCATAATTATAGTATTTTGTGTTGGTTAAATTATTTCTTGTTCTTGACCAACAAATCCATCAATGAAATTGAAGCGTCTTCCATATCATTTACAATACTATCAATTTTAGCAATAATATAGTTATAAAAGATTTGAAGAATAATCGCAACAATCAAACCAAATACAGTTGTCAGAAGAGCAACTTTAATACCTCCTGCAACCAATGAAGGTTGCATGTCACCAGCAGCTTCAATTTTGTCAAAGGCTTGAATCATCCCGATTACGGTTCCCATGAAACCAAGCATCGGTGCCAAAGCAATAAATAATGAAATCCAAGAGACATTCTTTTCAAGTTGACCCATTTGAACACCACCGTAAGATACGACAGCTTTTTCAGCAGCTTCTAAATCTTCATCAGCGCGATCGAGTCCTTGATAAAAAATCGACGCCACTGGTCCTTTTGTGTTTCTGCACACTTCTTTAGCAGCAGCTAAACCGCCAGAAGTCAAAGCATCTTCAACGTCCTGGGTTAATTTTTTTGAATTTGTAGTAGAAAGATTTAGATAGATGATGCGCTCAATTGCGATAGCTAATCCTAGGATCAAACACAATAAAACGATCCCCATAAATCCCGGGCCTCCTTCGATAAAACGCTTTTTAAGTTCTTGATGAAACCCAAGGCTTGCTGTTTCGTCAGCAGTAGTCGTATCATCCTGAAGTTCCATAGCTGCAGCATCTGCAGTAGAAGCGGCGTAAGATACTGGCGCACTAACAGTCATAAAAGCTACCAAAAGAATAAGTGAAAATAAGTTTTTCATGGTGATGAATTTAATATAGTTTAAAATTAGAGGTTAAATATATAAAAATAAAAGTGGCTTGTGAAATAAATTTGCAGAGAGGAAGGGATTCGAACCCTCGATACGCTTTTGGCGTATACACACTTTCCAGGCGTGCGCCTTCGACCACTCGGCCACCTCTCTAAATGTTACTCAAACGCCATGCCAAGAAACAAAAAAAACCCTGAATGCAAAAATTAAATAAGCCAATTTTAGGCAATTTCTCCAGAAAGCGATTCTTCAAATCTGGCCTTGAGGTGGTTGTAGTTTCCTGGATCATTTGCCAGTAAAAACATCAGTTTTGTGAGAGCTGCCTCAGTCGTAATATCTTTTCCTGAAATAATACCAATACGAGACAATGCAACACTAGTGTCATATACCCCCATAGTCACTTCTCCACCAGAACATTGCGTTACATTAACTACAGGAATTCCTCTCTTTACAGTTACTTCAAGAAGTTCTAAAAACCAAGAATCGGTAGTCATGTTTCCAGAGCCAAACGATTCTATAATTACACCTTTAAGATTTGACTTCAATAAAATCGCTTCAACAAAATCTTTGGTAATTCCAGGAAATAATTTCAAAATACCCACCTGGCATTCCATAGATAAATAGGTTTTAAAGGGCATATTCTGGTTTGATCTGAATAAAAGTCCGTGCTGAACTTCGAGATGAACACCAGAAATAATCATCGGCGGATAATTGGGTGAATTAAATGCTTCGAATTGTTCCGCACTAATTTTCGTAGTCCGATTACCGCGATATAGTTTATATTCAAAGTACAAACAGACTTCCTGAACGACTGGCTTTCCATGATTAGTTAGTGCAGCAATTTGAATAGCAGTGATAAGATTCTCTTTTGCGTCGGTACGCAAGTCACCAATTGGTAATTGAGATCCCGTGAGAACCACTGCTTTTTCTAAATTTTGTAGCATAAAACTTAAAGCTGAGGCTGTGTAACTCATTGTGTCACTACCATGAAGAATCACAAAACCATCGTAAATCTTATAATTCATTTCGATAAGACCAGCTAATTCGGACCAAATGCTTGGATGCATATTAGAAGAATCGATTGGAGTCTTAATCGTGACGTGTTCGATGTCACAATGAAGAAGTCTCAATTCAGGTATTTCATCCAAAACGTTTTGAAAATCGAAAGGCCTCAGGGTTCCCGAAGTATAATCCCGTCGCATACCAATTGTGCCACCAGTGTAGATGAGTAATATTTTAGGTTGTTGGTTCATAAACAATTAAATATCTCTGACGCATTTTTGGTCGTTTGTTCGATAATCTCTTCTTTGGGCAGATCAAAAATCAACGCCAATTTATCAATTACTTCTGACAAATAAACACTTTCATTACGTTTCCCTCGGTAAGGAACTGGGGCCAAATAAGGCGCATCGGTTTCTAATACCAAATGTCTCAAAGGAATTTGGTTTAAAAATTTATCAATGCCACCATTCTTAAATGTGACCACACCACCAATTCCGAGCTTCATATTATAAGAGATCGCACGCTTTGCTTGCGCTAAATCGCCCGTAAAGCAGTGAAATATTCCACGTAATTGCGGATGATTCTCCTCTTCTAAAACATCAAAAATTTCGCTAAAGGCTTCACGACAATGAATAACGATAGGCAAATTATATTGTTTGGCCAATTTTATTTGCTCGGCAAAAGCTTGACGCTGAAGTTCCAAAGTCGATTTGTCCCAATACAGATCAATGCCAATTTCACCAATAGCCTTAAATGATCTCTTAGCCAACATACCACGGACATGATTGAGTTCAGTGACTACTGTATCTGGCTTTACATATGTTGGATGAAGTCCCATCATAAGATAAATATGATCTGGGTATTTAGACTCAAGTGCTATCATAGCCTGAGTATAGGTTGAATCAATTGAAGGCAAAAAATGCCTCGTAATTCCTGCGGATAGACCTCTGGCAACAACCTCCGCACGATCCTTATCAAACTCTTCAACATACAAATGGGTATGTGTATCTGTAATCATAAAAAAGAGTTTAAAAACCAGATGTCTAAGTTATAGCTCCAGTGCTTTTTTGATGTCGTTATCCATTAAAAATTCTTCTGGATTTTCGATAGCTTCTTTCACTGCAACTAAAAACCCAACACTCTCACGTCCATCAATAATACGATGGTCATAGGATAAAGCCACATACATTATTGGACGAATTTCAACCTTGCCATTAACAGCTACAGGTCGTTCCACAATATTATGCATGCCAAGAATCCCGCTTTGAGGTGGGTTGATGATAGGCGTTGATAACATACTTCCAAACACACCACCATTAGAAATGGTGAAGGTTCCTCCCGTCATTTCATCAACAGTAATTTGACCATCTCTAGCTCGAATAGCCAATCTTTTTACTTCTTGTTCAACACCTTTAAACGTTAAATTTTCTGCATGTCTGATAACTGGAACCATCAAGCCCTTTGGTCCTGATACTGCAATACTGATATCTTGAAAATTGTAGGTGATCATTTCTTGACCGTCAATCATCGAATTTACTGCTGGAAAAAGTTTTAATGCACGCACTGTGGCCAGGGTGAAAAAACTCATAAAACCTAATCCAACATCATGCTTTTCTTTAAATTCTTCTTTAAATTTTTTACGAAGTTCAAAAATTGCTGTCATGTCCACTTCATTGAAAGTGGTTAGCATGGCAGTTTCATTTTTAGCTTGCACCAATCGCTCTGCCACTTTTCTTCTGAGCATTGATAGTTTTGTTCGACTAGAATCACGATCTCCGTCTGAAGATTGAGACCCCATTGAAGGCACCGCATTTATGGCGTCTTCTTTAGTAATCCGACCATCGATTCCTGTTCCAGTCACATCAGTTGGTTTAATTCCTTTTTCAGACAATATTTTTTTTGCTGCTGGAGCAGCTGAACCTGTAGCATAGGTTTGTGATCCCGAAGTTTCGGGAGCAGTTGCCGCAGGAGTCGTAGTTGGTTTTTCAGTCAGTGATGGCGTGTCTTGACCCTCAGGTTTTGAAGCGTTGGTGTCGATAAGACAAACCACCTGTCCAACAGCAACAGCCTCACCTTCTTCCGCCTTTAAAGTGATCGTGCCACTCACCTCTGCAGGCAATTCTAATGTGGCTTTATCAGAGTCCACTTCAGCAATGGCCTGATCTTTCTCAACATAATCACCATTACCGACCAACCATGTTGCAATTTCTACTTCTGTTATCGATTCGCCTGGTGAAGGCACCTTCATTTCTACTATCATGAAATTGATATTATAAATTCATATTTACAAGCTTCTTTGATTGTCTTTTGTGGCATCAAACACAAAGTCAATAATCTCCTTATGTCTTCGTTGATATCGCACGGCACTGCCTGCCGCCGGAGCACCATAAGGTCTTCGGGAGGCTATCCTAAATGAACGTACTGGATCAAAATTCATCAACAGATGACTAAACGCACCCATGTTTCGCGGTTCTTCTTGAGCCCAAACAAAATCTTGGACATGCTTGTATTTCTCTATCACCGCATGCATCTGATCTTTTGGCAATGGGAACAATTGTTCCACCCTGATAATGGCAACATCCGAACGATTTTGTGCTTCTCGGGCTTCCAATAAATCATAATAAAATTTACCCGTTAAAAAGACAACTGTTTTCACAGATTCAATACTGACTTTATCATCATCAATTAATTCTTGAAAATGACCCAATGCGAAATCATCAGCTGATGAAACCACTAACGGATGGCGCAATAAACTCTTTGGTGTAAAAACAATTAAGGGTTTTCGATAGTTAGATTTCATCTGTCGGCGGAGCAGATGAAACATATTGGCAGGGGTTGTACAATCTGCTACAAACATGTTGTCTTTTGCACACAGTTGCAAATAACGCTCCATTCGAGCAGAAGAATGTTCCGCCCCTTGACCTTCATAGCCGTGAGGCAAAAGCATCACCAAACCATTTTGTAGCTTCCATTTGTCTTCAGCCGAGGAAATGTATTGGTCCAGCATAATCTGTGCGCCATTACTAAAATCTCCAAATTGAGCCTCCCATATGGTAAGTGTATTTGGACTCGCCATAGCATAGCCATAATCAAATCCTACGACGCCATATTCGGAAAGCAGTGAATTATAAATTTGAAACGCCCCACTTTCTTTACTTACAGTTTCAAGTAAAATAACTTCTTCTTCACTGTCCTCAACTTTGACAACGGCATGTCGATGAGAAAAGGTGCCTCGTTCAACATCTTGGCCTGATAACCGGACGTGAAATCCTTCATCAAGTAAACTCGCATAAGCCAAATGCTCTGCCATAGACCAATCGAGTTGATCATTGTCGAACATAGTTTGACGCGATTTAATCAATCGTTCAATTTTTTTTATGAATTTTTTATCCTTGGGAAGGGTTGACAATATCTCGGTCAGTTCCTTTAGCCTCGATTTTGAAAAAGTGGTATCAACCCGATTCATCATTTCTGACTCAGTTACACGACTAAAGCCAGACCACTCTTCCTCCATAAAAGGTGTGATGATTGTTTTTTCAATTTTTCGAGAATCTTCAAGTGCTTCTTCTAGAGACAGTTTGTAATTGAGCTGGAATTGCTCAAGCTCTAAATTGCTTATGGTTCCTGCCGCGAGCAATTTACTGGCATAAATCTCTAAAGGATTTTTATGTTTAGAAATAGCCTTGTACAATATTGGTTGTGTGAATTTTGGCTCATCTCCTTCATTGTGACCATACTTTCTATATCCCAATAAATCAATAAAAACGTCTCTTTTAAAAGTCATTCTATAATCGAGCGCAAACATCATGGCGTGAACGACGGCCTCTACGTCGTCAGCATTGACATGAAGTACTGGAGAGAGTGTCACCTTACCAACATCCGTACAATAAGTACTGGAGCGACCATCTTTATAGTTTGTTGTAAATCCAACTTGATTATTGACTACAATGTGTATGGTCCCACCAGTTTTGTATCCATCTAACTGGGCCATTTGAACCACTTCATAAACAACGCCCTGTCCCGCTATGGCCGCATCTCCATGAACTAAAATGGGCAAGACTGTTTCTTCTCCCTCTGATTTTCCTTTATCCCACTTGGCTCTGGTAATACCTTCAACCACTGGACCAACTGTTTCAAGGTGAGATGGATTAGGTGCGATATTGAGATGGATTTTTTTTCCAGTATCTGTTTCACGCGAGCTGGTCCAGCCCAAATGATATTTAACATCACCGTCAAAAATCTCTTGCTCGTAATCTTTTCCGTCAAATTCGCTGAAAATGTCTTTTGGCGATTTTCCGAAAATATTAGTCAAAACGTTTAACCGTCCTCTATGAGCCATTCCCATAACAAATTCTTTAACACCATAATCAGCCGCCTTCTCGATTAGTGCATCTAAGGCTGGAATAAGTGATTCTCCTCCTTCGAGAGAAAAGCGTTTTTGACCGACATATTTGGTGTGCAAAAACTGTTCAAATGATACCGCTTGAATAAGTTTGTTTAGGATATTTTTTTTAACCTCCGCAGTAAAATTTGGATGATTATCATTGACGTTTAAGCGCTTCTGAATCCATTCCACTTCAGCCAATTCCCGAATATACATATATTCTATTCCTGTAGCATCGCAGTAAATAGCTTCCAGATGTTTAATAATGTTTTCTAGAGTTGACGGGCCCATACCAATGATATGACCGGCATCAAAAACTGTTTGTAAGTCATTCGGCTCAAATCCAAATTGAGTGTATGTTAAGTCAGGCGTGTAAGTTCTGCGCTGACGAACAGGATTTGTTTTTGTAAAAAGATGGCCACGAGAACGATAAGCATCAATCAATTTTACAACCTGAAATTCTTTTTGGACTTTCTCTGGAATTTGAACTGTCACACCTTCGGTCAACTGGTTTTCGAGGCCGTATTGTTCTGTTCCAAAGTCATAACCCTGAAAAAAGGCACGCCAACTTGGTTCAACGGAATCGGGGTCAGTGAGGTATTGATCGTAAAGCCCAGCAAAATATGCTGTATGCGCCGCATTTAAAAAAGAAAATTTATCCATTTGTAATCCTATGGCTTTACGCTCATTTGATACACAAAAATATAACATTTGTGAATTAAACTAGATAATAAATCGGGTTTTCTGAGAATTATTTGAAGCGCCTATTTTCATAATGAAAAAGAGGTCATAATTGATGATTTTACTTAGCTCTTGCGTGTCATCAGCCACAAAGCAAACTTCCGAAACTGTTCCTTTTTTGAAGACGATAAAGAGGTATTGTCCAAAGCTTTTAAGGCTTTTTGAGTATGTTGGTCAATTTTATCTTTTAACGCTTCATCGGCCATACTTTCACGATACAACCCTTTAACCTCCTCAATTTTGTCCTCAGAGGCGAGCCCTTCTTGGGTAAAGAGCTCTCGAAGTCGTTCCAATTTACCATCTTGAAGTGCCTCCATAGCCTTCAAATACAAATAGGTTTTTTTATTTTCAATAATATCACCGCCCACCTGTTTACCGAAAGTTTCGGGATTTCCAAAAGCGTCTAAATAATCGTCCTGAAGTTGAAAAGCCAATCCAAGTTCTAAACCGAAAGTATAGATGCCTTGTTGATTAAGACTGTCTGCGCCTGCGACTATTGAACCCATTTGCAACGCTGCGGCTACTAATACAGCCGTTTTTTGCTGAATCATCAAGATGTAGTCTTCCTCGTCAACCACACTTTGATTTTCAAAATTAATGTCTAATTGCTGACCTTCACATACCGCCAGCGCCACCTGATTAAAAACTTTCATGAGTTGCATGAAACGTTCATCAGTATAATATTCTAGTTGTTTGTAAGCCAATATCATCATCGCATCGCCAGACAATATCGCAGCATTTAAATCCCATTTCTGATGCACCGTTGTAAACCCACGACGAAGTGGCGCATCGTCCATGACGTCATCATGTATGAGCGTAAAATTATGAAAAACCTCAACAGCCAAAGCCGCTGCCATTGCGTCATCGTGATTAGAACCAAAAGAGGTAGCCGCCATTAATGTGAGTAATGGACGTAAACGCTTACCTCCCAATCCAAGTGTGTAATTGATTGGCGCATACAATTGATGTGATGACTGCTGTTCCGATATTAAAGCTGACAGCTTTTGATTAAATAATTCACTATAAAGACTCAAAAAATCCATGGCCGCAAGTTAATGGATTTATAAAATCGTTCAGCACAGGTGAGCATAAAATGTTAAAATTTATTAAACCATGGAAACTTTTTTTGTTTTTAAAGTTTCCATGATTACTTTCGCGACCTAGAACAAATTGATGTCTACTAAAAATTTAATCATATCTAAAGCTACAGAGTTGTTTTTAACCATTGGATTTAAAAGCGTTACTATGGATGATATTGCTAAGCAAATTGGGTTATCCAAGAAAACGCTTTACATCCATTTCCAAAATAAAACAGCCCTCATCGAAGAAGCTACTTTTGGTTTGTTTAATAAGATTTCGGTTGGTATTGACAAAATATGCGAACAATCCATCAATCCAATCCAAGAGCTTTATGATGTAAAGAGGTTTGTGATGAGTCATATGAAGAATGAACGTATGTCACCGCAATTTCAGCTCAAAAAATACTATCCAGAAATCCATGATAGGCTTTGGAAAAATCAATTTGATAAAATGTATTTGTGTATTCACAACAGCATTCAAAAAGGAATTGAAACAGGTTTGTTTCGAGATAGTATTGATCCAGATTTTACAGCTCGACTCTATTTCAACGGTATGATGGGCATAAGAGATGAGCGCATATTTCCACCTAAAACTTTTTCACTTCCATATTTAGAAAACAGCTTTTTAGAATATCACCTTCGAGCGCTTGTTACTGATGACGGCATGATAATACTGCAAGATTATATTTCAAATAACCAAATTCAACATGAAAATTAAACCATCTGTACTTATATCTTTCATCCTACCTTTAGCTATGACAGCGCAGTCAAGTTATACCTTTACATTGGTAGAAGCCATTGATTACGCCCTTGAGTATAATGCGAAAATACTTAGTGCTGAAAAATCAGTTTTGGCAGCAGAATTTGAACGCCGAAAAACCATTGCAACTGGTCTGCCTCAGATCAATGTTGATTTAAATTATAACAACTGGCTAAAACAGCAGGTGTCTTTAATACCGGCAGAATTCTTTGGTGGCAACCCGGGCGAATTCGCTCCAGTTTTATTTGGTACAAAACAAAATATGTCAGCTTCGGCAGAGCTCAATCAGCAATTATTCAATGGGTCGTATCTGGTTGGTTTGCAGGCCTCAAAAGTATATTTGGCCATTTCGATGAATGCCAAAGATAAGGTGAGAACTGAAGTGATTAAAGCGGTTGTATCAGCCTACGTCAATGGTTTAGTGGCCGATGAGAGCATTAAAATTGCAGAAAATAATTTGAGTGTCATTTCTAAAAATTTGAATGACATACGAGGACTTTTTAAAGAAGGCATGGTAGAGGAAGAAAGCGTTGAACAGCTTCAGATTTTAGAATCTACAATTCAGTCCAACTTTAACAACGGCAAACGTATGCGTGATTTGGCCTACAATATGTTAAAACTTGTCCTCGGTCTTGACATTGATAATGACGTGGTTATCATCGACGATTTAGAAACTTTAGCACTTGCTCGGATAGATTTGTCACTCTTAGAACAATCATTTCAATTGAATGAGAATATTGATTTTCGAATTGCAAAAAATCAAGAGGAAAGCAAATCCTTGCTGTTAAAATTGGAAAAAAGCAAAGCACTCCCAAGGCTAAATGCTTTTGTTAATGCGGGCTACAACGGCTTCAATAATAATTTTGAGTTTGCCAATTCCCAACAAAAATGGTTCGGCTTTTCAATGGCTGG
The DNA here is from genome assembly GCA_943788695.1 of uncultured Flavobacteriaceae bacterium. Classification (GTDB taxonomy): domain Bacteria; phylum Bacteroidota; class Bacteroidia; order Flavobacteriales; family Flavobacteriaceae; genus JALRKI01. The sequence goes on along the minus strand of CALSRG010000001.1, from coordinate 574,664 downwards.
GTTAAGAATGTCCATTCCAATTTTTAGCAGCCTTGGCCGCCAAGCTTCTACTAAACAAGCAAAAATCAACTTGGACATTGCTCAAATCGAATTAAAGGAAACTGCGCAGCGACTGAATTTCGAACTGCGCTCGGCAAAGAACGATTTTCAGTACGCCATAGAAACGTTTTACATCAATCAAGAAAGCTTAAAATTAGCCGAACGGATTTCAAATAAAAATCAAATCAAATTCATCGAAGGCATTGCAACTAGTTTTGACCTTCGACAAGCACAACAACAACTGTACGAAGCGCAATACAATTACCTCAATGCTATGACAGATGTTATAACTAAAAAGACAACATTAGATGCAATCCTCAACAACCTTTCAAAATAATTCTAACATGACTCAAAACAATATTAAATTGATCTTGGCATGCTTGGCCGTCGGACTATCAACAGCATGCGATAATAGTCCTGAAAAATCAGTTGACCAAGTGATTGCCAGCGGAGAGCTGTCGTCCATCCGCGCTAAACGAAACGCCTTGCTCACTGAGCAACAAGAAAGGAGCGATCAGTTACAGCTACTAGATGAGGCGATTGCAAACTTATCAGAAGACCAAAATTTGGCGTTAATATCTTCTCAAAAAATTAACCCGACTTTGTTTAAACACTATATTGACCTACAAGGTAGTGTAGCTACAAGGGAAGATGTTGTCGTTTTCTCAGAAATGTCAGGAACCTTATTACAAATCAACGTCAAAGAAGGTCAACGTGTTTCGAAAGGCGCTATTTTAGCAAAAATTGATGATGGCGGCATGGCACAACGTCGCGCCCAATTCGCCGTTCAATTGAATTTGGCTAAAACTACTTTTGAAAAACAAGAACGTCTTTGGGATCAAGGTATTGGTAGTGAAATGCAATTTCTTCAAACTAAAGCCAACTATGAGGCACAATTGGAAGGTTTGAAACAATTGGATAGTCAACTTCAAAAAACAGTTATTACAGCGCCATTCAGTGGTGTGGTAGACGGTATTTCTGCCCAACAAGGAAGTGTGGTTTATCCAGGACAGTCTCCAATAATGCGTATCATTAATTTACAAAACATGTACGTCGAAGCCGAAGTTCCCGAGCGACATTTGTCCGCTATTACTAAAGGAGCTGTGGTTGAAGTATTCTTTCCTGTACTTAATCGTACCATTTCGTCAACCATCAAACAGGTAGGACAATACATCAATCAGGCCAATCGAACTTTTAAAATCGAAATTGCCGTGCCCAATACTGACAGTATGATCAAACCTAATCTCACTGCTCGAATAAAAATTAGTGATTATACCCAAGAAAAGGCCTTGGTTGTGCCCTTGAGTGTGATCTCAGAAAATGGCGACAATGAGCAGTTTATTTACACCATTGAACGTTCAGAAGGCAAAGACATAGGAATTGCTGCGCGACGTATTATCAAAACTGGTCTCAGTCATGACGGTATGATTGAAGTCTTATCAGGTTTAGATGAAAATGCCGAAATTATCACCGAAGGCGCTCGAAATGTAAGAACCGGTCAAGCCGTTAAAGTTATCACTCAATAAAGATTTTATGAGCCCATCTGAATCGAATAGAAAAAAAGAGTTTAAATGGTCGAGTTGGGCCATTGACAACAAAACGACCATTTATGTGTTGATGGCGATCATTTTCTTTTTAGGAATTGGGGCGTACAACAGTATGCCTCGCGAAAGTTTTCCCGAAATTAGAGAAACAAAAGTTTACATCAGTACCATCTATCCTGGGAATACGGCCGAAGATGTAGAGAAATTAATCACCGATCCTCTTGAAGCAAAATTAAAAACCATTAGCAATTTAGCAGAGCTTACATCAAGTTCTGAGGAAGACTATTCCATGGTGGTGGTTGAATTTGACGACGATATCGACATTGAAGCGGCAAAACTCAAAGTAAAGGACATTGTTGATGCCGAAAAAGCCAGTGAAGATTGGCCAGTTTTTAATAATGCTAAAGTGGAACCCAATGTGTTTGAGCTCAGCCAAAGTGAAGAAGTTCCTATTTTAAATATTAATATCACTGGTGATTATCCTGTACCTCAGCTTAAGGCCTATGGTACAATTTTAAAAGAGGCCATAGAGGACTTGACCGAGATCAAAGAGGTGGATTTATTAGGTGTACAAAACGAAGAAGTGGAAGTGGCTGTCGATATTTATAAAATGATGGCTTCACGAATCAGTTTTGACGATATCATTACAGCTATCAGTAGAGAAAATCTCACCATGTCTGCAGGAAATTTAGTTGCTAATGGACAACGACGCACGGTACGCATTATTGGTGAAATTGAGCGGCCTCAAGATTTGGAGGACTTTGTGATAAAATCTGAATTTGGAAATCCGATCTATCTCAAGGATGTTGCTGACATCGTTTTTAAAGAGGAAAGTCATACTACCTATGCACGAGAATTTGGAAATCCTGTGGTTATGCTTAACGTCAAAAAGCGAAGTGGGCAAAACATGGTATCCGCGATTGATAAAATAAGAATCATTATCTCCGACACTCAAGAAAATGCCTTTCCTAAAGATCTGGTTGTCACTACTGCCAACGATCAATCGGACAGAACCATCGGACAGGTTGATGATTTGGTTAATAATATCATCTTTGGAATTCTATTAGTCGTCACAGTATTGATGTTCTTTTTAGGATTTAAAAACGCACTTTTTGTTGGTTTTGCCATTCCAATGTCTATGTTCATGTCATTGATGATTTTATCCCAATTGGGCTACACCCTCAATACCATGATTTTATTTGGATTGATCATGGGTCTTGGAATGCTTGTCGACAATGGTATTGTGGTCGTAGAGAATGTCTATAGATTGATGGAGCAAGAAGGACTCAACAGGATACAAGCAGCCAAAAAAGGTATTGGCGAAATCGCTTACCCTATTATCATATCAACTGCTACAACAGTTGCCGCTTTTATACCACTAGGATTGTGGCCTGGTCTGATTGGGCAATTTATGATTTACTTCCCAATTACACTTTCTGTTGTTTTGGGATCATCGCTGTTTGTCGCCATCTTTTTTAACTCCGTATTGGTGTCTCAGTTTATGAAAACTGAGGATAAAGAAATGCCTTTAAAAAGAATTATTCGCATGTCGGCTATCATTGGATCAGTCGGTTTACTCATTTTCTTTTTTGGAGGTGCCTACAACTACCTTGGCAGCGTGATGGTAGTCACAGCCCTAATGCTTTGGGTTTACCGACTGGTATTGAGAAAAATGGCTAATAATTTTCAAGCCAAAACCATTGGAAAATGGGAGCGTTTTTATGAAAATACAATTAGAACAGCTTTAAGTGGAAATCGCCCTTTTGTAATTGTTGGTGGAACAGTTTTGCTATTAATCGGAGCTTTTATGGCCTTTGGGGCTTCAATTGGGAGTCAACGAACGGCAGTGGAATTTTTCCCAAATAACGAGCCTAATCAAATCATCGTGTTTATTGAATATCCTGAAGGTACAGATATTGAAAAAACGAATCAACTGACACGTGACATTGAATCTCGAATTTATACCATCATAAATGATGCTACCTACTCCGATGGCACAAGAAATTTTATGATCGAAAACGCCGTGTCTCAAGTGGGTCGCGGTGCGGGCAATCCTGCAACCGACGCTGGTTCGGCAGCAGCCATGCCACATCGTGGTAAAATCACTGTGGCCATGCGAGAATATAAGTATCGAAAAGGCATGAGCAGTGGCGCATTGCAAAAGAAAATTCAAAATTCACTACAAAACGTCTATCCTGGTGTTGCCATTTCTGTCGAAAAAGACCAATCTGGTCCCCCAGTTGGATACCCTGTCAATATTGAAATTAACGGTGATGATTACTCAGAAATTATTCAAATTGCAGAGAATGTTAGGTCATTCATCGATTCAAAAAATATAGACGGCATTGACCAACTAAAAATAGATGTGAATAAATCGAAACCAGCCATGCAAGTAATGGTCGATCGAAAAAAGGCAGGAGAACTTGGCGTTAGAACCGGCATGATTGCCCAACAATTGAGAAATAGTATTTTCGGAACCAAGGCGGGTATTTATAAAATTGACGGAGATGACTATAACATCAACGTGCGTTTTAACGAAGACTACCGATATGATAATAATGCCATATTTGATCAATCCTTAACTTTTCGTGATATGGCCTCTGGCAAAATCAAGGTTATTCCATTGTCAGCACTGGTCACCCAAACGAACGCATCGAGCTTTAGTGCAATCAAGCACAGGGATGCCAAGCGCGTTGTAACCATATATTCCGCTCTGGCACCAGGATTCTCTGATGCTGGAGCGGTAGTCGATCAGGTTAAGGAAGTTATGAGAAATTACAACGGAATTCCTGATGATGTCAATTTAGATTATACAGGCCAGATTGAGGAACAAGGTAAGCAAATGTCTTTTTTGATTGGCGCCTTTTTCTCTGGACTCGGATTGATTTTTCTCATTTTGATATTTCAATTTAATTCCATCTCAAAACCAGCCATCATCATGCTGGCCATTTTCTTAAGTTTGATTGGTGTATTTGGCGGCTTGGTGATCACCGGACGTCCATTTGTCATTATGATGACCATGATGGGCATCATCGCATTAGCAGGTATCGTGGTGAACAATGGTGTTGTACTATTGGACTACACCCAGTTATTGGTTGATCGTAAAAAAGAGGACCTCGGGTTGTTAAAACACCAACATTTACCAAAAGCCGAAATGCTTGAACTGATCATAGCCGGCGGCAAGGCTCGTCTAAGGCCGGTATTGCTAACAGCCATCACAACCATTTTAGGTTTGATTCCTCTTGCAACTGGACTAAATATTAACTTTTACACCTTGTTCAGTGAACTGGATGCCAATATTTATTTGGGCGGTGACAATGTCAGATTTTGGGGACCATTGGCATGGACGGTCATTTACGGTTTGATGGTAGCCACTTTTTTAACATTGATCGTTGTCCCTGTATTGTTCTATTTGGTTTCACAATTAAAAATTAGAATTTACAAATAAAATATTAATCAGCTTAGTGAATAAATATGTAGAGTATAGAGTGACTTCACTACTTTTGTAACAAATTATATCATATGTATCGCACACATCATTGTGGTGAATTGAATGCCAATTATATCGGAGAAACCATAACCCTATCGGGATGGGTTCAAAAAATAAGAGACAAGGGATCTGTCGTTTGGGTCGATCTTCGCGATCGCTACGGAATCACACAACTCATTTTTGATGAAGCTCGAAGCAATCAAAACCTCATTGACAAATCTAAAACACTTGGACGAGAATTTGTCGTTCAAGCCACAGGCACTGTCATCGAAAGAAGCTCAAAAAATCCTAATATTCCAACTGGAGATATCGAGCTGTTAGTTACCGATTTGATCTGTCTGAATGCCTCAAAAACACCACCATTCACCATAGAGGACGAGACCGATGGTGGCGACACCCTGCGCATGCAATACAGGTATTTGGACATCAGAAGAAATCCGATCCGAAATAACCTCATCTTTAGACATCGTATCGCACAATTGGTAAGAAACTATTTGTCGGAACATGATTTTATTGAAGTTGAAACCCCAGTTTTGATCAAATCCACACCAGAAGGTGCTAGAGATTTTGTAGTGCCTTCGCGTATGAATCCTGGACAGTTCTATGCTTTGCCTCAATCACCACAAACCTTTAAACAACTTTTGATGGTTGGAGGTATGGACCGCTATTTTCAAATTGTTAAGTGTTTTAGAGATGAAGATTTGCGGGCAGATCGTCAACCTGAATTTACACAGATAGATTGTGAAATGGCTTTTGTTGAGCAAGAAGATATTCTACTAACCTTTGAAGGCTTAACCCGTCATCTCATCACCTCAACAACTGGTAATGACCCTGGTAAATTTCCCCGAATGACGTTCAGTGAAGCCATGAAAAGATATGGTAACGACAAACCAGATATACGATTTGGCATGGCATTTGGCGAGCTCAATAAATTTTCCAAACACAAAGAATTTCAAGTGTTTAACAATAGTGAATTGGTTGTGGGTATCGCCGTACCAAAGGGCAATGAACTGACACGAAAAAATATTGATCAATTGACGGACTGGGTTAAAAGACCTCAAGTCGGTGCCTTGGGAATGGTTTATGTGCGTTGTCTCGAAGATGGCACGTTCAAATCTTCGGTTGATAAATTTTTTGACCAAACCGATTTAGCTCATTGGGCCGAAATAACTGTTGCCAATGCTGGAGACTTGATTTTGGTGCTTAGTGGTGAATCAGATAAAGTGAGATCGCAAATGAGTGCCCTGCGTATGGAAATGGCTGAGCGGTTAGGCTTGAGAGACCCTAAAGTATTTGCGCCATTGTGGGTGGTCGATTTTCCACTGCTTGAATGGGATGATGAATCAAGACGCTTCCACGCCATGCATCATCCATTCACTTCTCCGAAACCGGAACATATGGACTTGCTTAAAAGTGATCCAGGTGCTGTAAATGCCAACGCCTATGACCTTGTTCTAAACGGTAATGAAATTGGAGGCGGGTCTATTAGAATCCACGACAAAGCTACCCAATCACAAATGTTTGATTTACTCGGGTTTAGCCAAGAAGAAGCAGAGGCTCAGTTTGGGTTTTTGATGAACGCCTTCGAATTTGGTGCACCGCCACATGGTGGAATCGCCTTTGGCTTAGACCGCTTGGTGGCTATTTTAGGTGGACAAGAAACCATTCGGGAATTTATCGCTTTTCCAAAAAACAACAACGGTCGTGACATCATGATCGACGCTCCATCACCTATTGATCAAAATCAATTGAATGAGCTATCCCTCAACCTAAAATGATTAGATTAAAGTGAGAAAACTATTGCCTCTATTTTGGTTCATCGCCATTGCCGGCATTTGTACAGGGGTCATTCTCAACATTCCTAAGGTCATAGGAAGTGGTGTCGTTTTTCTTTTTTTCGTCGTATTCCCTTTATTTTCATACCACCGTTGGAAAAATAAAAAGGTAAGTGATTACCTGCTCACGAAAGACAATCTCGATAAAATGAAGGCCTTTAACGACGCTAAACATTAATTAAGTGATCGTTTAATTTCAAAAAAACGATCAATCAAACTTGCCGCCTCTTGAGCTAACACCCCGCCCTCAACTGTCGTTTTGGGATGATAATTTGGCGGCGTCAATAACTTATGCCTAGTCTCTTTTGCACCAAAAACAACAGAACCTATCTGGCTCCAGTACAAGGCCCCCACGCACATTGGGCAAGGCTCCAAGGTTACATATAGGGTACATTGATTGAGATACTTTGCTCCTAAAAAATTAGCAGCTGAGGTAATCGCTTGCATCTCGGCATGAGCTGTAACATCATTTAAGGTTTCCGTCAGATTATGTGATCTGGCAATGATTTGACCGTCCAAAACAATCACCGCACCAATAGGCATCTCACCTCTTTCTAAAGCACATTGAGCTTCTTGAATGGCCCTAGCCATGAAAAAGTCGTGATCCAATTTCACCGTTTATTGAATAATGATTTTTCTGGTATGTCTGGTGGTGCCATTGTCTATTGATAAGACATACAAACCCGAAGTCATTTTTGACACGTCAATATTTACATTGGCGTCTAAAATGCCATCTTTTTTCCAAACCACTCTGCCGTTAAGATCTGTTAAGACCAACCTCGCCTTTCCAATTTGATTTGTGTTTTGAATGCGCAACACATCATTGGTGGGGTTAGGAAAAATTTTAATGGATTCAAACTCAGGATTATTGTTAGATAACACGCAATTGACTAAAGTAGGGTCATCTGACGGTGGCATCGTAAAATCTTCTACTTGGTCGGTACGTGAAATGCTCAAGCCTTGTGAAGCATTATAGCCCAGACCTCGATTTGCAAACACTTCCCAGATCATACACTGATCGGTACCTCCTGTAATTGCCGTATCAGCTGCTAATATAGCATCTCTTCCATTTACAAAGCCTGGATTACAAGCCTGTAATTTGAGGCCTTCAATAACCAAGGCCATAACCTTGTTGTTCCCGCCAGTACCGTTATAAAGATCAGGGTCAAATCCATATTTGTCCACATAGGCCCATGTCAAATCCCAAAGCATGGTGGCCCAAACGAATCCGATACCATGAGGTTCGGAAATACTTGCTGTATTGTTGGTTGACCCATAAGTGTGATTGTTAACACCAAAATCTGTACTGTAAGGTGCTGGACGAATGCCGTTTCCATCAGTTTCTTGACCAATAGCAAAAGTACCAATTCCTGAAATATCAGAACCCAGATCACCAGCCTCCATAGTGAGCATCAGTCCAAACCAGTCAGACCAACCCTCTCCCATTTGTTCAGCATTATTTAAACAACCTACATTATTCGCGCCACCGGCTAATCGGATAGAAATACCGTGACCATATTCGTGGGCTACGATGCCATTGTCTAAATCTCCATCCCTACTATAAGGCCCCATGTTTATAATATCTCCAGTTATGCTTTCTCCTGCCTCTAAGGCTGCTATCAGTGCAGCGCCATCAGTCTCCGAAATCATGATGGACGGAATGGTCACTGAACCGCCGTCTGCACCAGGGGCCATCGTAATGGGATTGCCAGGAACATTATTAATGATAATCACGGCAATAGCACCGAGATTTTCAGCGGCAAGGACTTTAAAACCAAATTCACAAACACCCCGCTTGATTACAGCAATATTTCCTGATAATGCCGCACCATTTTGGATTTCCTCACAGGCGTCATAAGGATCAGGTGTAGTTTCGTCGATGGCTAAAACCAGCGATCCACTGATCGGAACATCGGTAGGAACAGCACCCCCAAAAGCGGCAGGAATACCTGAATAGGTTCCAGCAAGACTACCGCTAGGAATGGTCAGTATCTCTGGGGCAGTAGAAGGCGACCATAAAAACATCTGCATACGACCACTTTGGCCATCCGGCGGTGTGGCAAAATTTGCATTATTTGTACCACTGCCATCTTGGGCCTCTGCATTGACATAATCAGTAGGTGCGCCGCCGTTACCATAATTGTTTTGTTGGAAATTACCACTTACCTCATCAAATCCATAGTTATACCAAATATCGTGCATCATATTATTGATGTAAAATAAATTGGTAATAGAAGCATCATAATAACTGTTTGCTTGACCCGATAAATTTATTGGAAAGTCAAATTCCAAATTAGCGCCTCCATCCGGTGAATAGCCAGGGTTATTTGTGCCATCACTATCCTCATAGGCAAATACATTATTACCGCGCGTAATGGTATATTCAGCACCATCGACACCATCGGTGTCATGCCAGCCAAAAGGCGAAGCTTCAAGATTAGCCGGGTCGGTAATCAACTGACGAGGACCATGATTTGGACTTTCAGCTGGAAGCGCATAAACATTGTATCGTGATCCGTCGGCACTCATGTTGCGTTGGTCATTAAAAAGCTCAAATTGGGGTTGCTTAGATACTGTGGAGGCAGAAGGCGTGTGAAATTCACAATTAAGCACTAAATCATTAGTGTCCAGAATTTCTCCTGTTATAGCATCAACCCGAGCGCTCCACCAATGGTTGTCATTTTTTAATTCGATATGCAAATCCCAAGACAGTCGTAATGTACCGTTATGAGGGTATAATACCAATGTCACCGGAATGGTATTATCGGACAAAGACTCTGACGAAAAGGTAAAATCATTACCAGAATTGGCTATATATTGAATGTCATTTGGCATTTCCAATTGAAAATGATCGATTGTTTTCAGAATCGCATGCGCAGGCAATAATGAAGGAGTGGTGCTGTTCACCAAAGCAGCCATATTTGGAACAAGGGTATTCATCGCACTAAATACTTTGCCATTTTTAATACCAATAGTTGCTATGGCATTATAAACTAAAATTTGGTCGAAGTGTTGCTGCACATACACATGAGTAATTTCTGTGCGTTCATCGGTATGAGATGACGCTACGGTAAGGTCAGTCAAATCACTGTCAGAAAGACCCCATGTTGCTCTATGCTCAAGAAGGTAATTCAAAATCAAGTCACCGTTTGGGTCATCTGACAATGGGCCTTGAGCCAATGCCAAGTTGAAAAAAGAAATTAGAAGTAGGGTACAGATTTTGGGGTTAACAAGAGTCATTGTATTGGTATTAATTGTTAGTAGTTAAATTTAACAATAATTACATGATAATTATAACCTTAAGCCTTTTAATGTATTGTAGGTCATAACAGCTTGACTATCAGACATTATTGCAATATGGCCGCAAACCGCGATAAGCTGATCATACAGATTGACGTCTGCTGATGTAATGGATTTGGGCAAAGTTTTTAGTATGAGTTGTTCGTATTGGGCACAGTCATTGGCGTTGAATTGAACAACAGCGCTGCAATAGACCGACAGCAGTTGAGTGAGTACCTCATAACCTGCAATTTCTTTATCAATCACCTCAGGTGATTGGTACATGTTCTGAATACTCAAATTTTTGATATCGCTAATTTGAGCTTCATATTTGCACTTATCTAAAAGTCCGAGTCCATAATCTCCTGATAAAATGGCTGCTTCGTTAGTCATAAAAATCTCAACAGCTTCATCAATCAGTGCGCTAATGGCCAGAGCACGCAAATAACTAACACGGTCTGTTGTAAGGGTCATTCCGTTGTAGGTACTCACATTCATCCTATCCTTAACCAATTTGATAAGGTATTCGAGCGCATAAGATTCTTCAATCCAACCACAGTTAATAGCGTCTTCAAAATCGATAATGGTGTAGCAAATATCATCCGCCGCCTCAACCAAAAAAGCCAAAGGATGACGATTGACTTTAGGTGCTATTGTCATCATTCCCAAATCAGTTGCCAAACCATTAAAAAATGCTATTTCAGACTGAAATACCCCAAACTTTTTATCGGCAATATGTGAGCTTGGCTTGATCGGTAAGGAGGCTTTGGGGTATTTGATGAAGGCGCCCAGTGTAGCATAACTCAACCTAAGACCTCCGGGTCGTCCTGCTCGGCTTTCAGTGAGAATGCGAAAACCATTGGCATTGCCTTCAAAATCACAAAGATCTTGAAATTCTGCAGCTGTTAGTTGGGTTTTAAATTGTTGCCCTTCACCTTTAGTAAAATAGCGGCCAATGGCCTTCTCACCAGAATGGCCAAAGGGTGGGTTGCCAATATCATGAGCTAAGGCTGCCGCAGAAACAATGGCTCCAAAGTCATTAATTTCAAAACCGTGAATGGCTCGAAGATGCGGATGGCGCTCTAAAAGGCGCTGCCCAACCTGACGACCTAGTGACCGACCAACAACACTAACTTCCAAACTGTGGGTAAGGCGTGTATGAACAAAATCGCGACGCGACAATGGGACCACTTGGGTTTTGTCCTGAAGACTTCGGAATTCACTGGAAAAAATGATCCTATCATAGTCCACTTCAAAACCCAAACGGGTTTGATCTTGCTCTTTACGGAGTCTCTTATGCGCGTCGCCAAAGCGTTTGAGTGACAATAGCTGTTCCCAATTCATACCAATAATTTGTACCGAAAATACTAATATTCAATTAGCTGTCCTAAGCTTTACAATCAATTATTAGTGATTTAGTAAGCTATTCCAACAAGCTCTGCTGTTGAGGTATGATTATGAAAATTCAAAATTGGGAGAGTTTAAACACTAAGTGGCCAATATTTTGGCAAATCAAGCCATTTTGGATTCATCATTTCGATAATCTTACGCTTTTTCGTATCGGTCAAAGTTTTAATCATTTCAAATCGCGCCAAGGCCTCTCTTTCAAAAACAAACTTTTCGCAATAGACCAGCTTTTTACAATCTTCTGGCCATAAATCATCTTTTAAGAAACCTTTGCTAAGATTATCTAGCTCCTCTTTAATGTTAGAAGTTATACCCGCATAAAAAAATGTGTGAGCGTTATTGGTCAAAATAAAAGTCAGGGATTAATGGTCCACTATATAGGCGGTGTTGAATGAGAGGTTAACTGTATATGATATGCCTATAAGTGGTAAAATAAAAACGCTCAAATAAAAACCCCCGAGGGTATCGGGGGTCATGTAATGGTTTAAGTGGACGCATTAAGAGCCACACATTAAGCAATCATCGGCTTCGCCACTCTTGGCTTGTGCTATGAGCGCTTTCATTTCTTCAGGCGATATGGGTTCTGCTTCAACTTGAGGTTTAAGTTGTGCTTTAGCAAAAGTCTCTGCCGCCTTCTCGGCCTGTTGCTGCATTTGAGACAATACTTCAGCATTGTCCTCGACTTCAGTTTCCACTGCTACTGATACTGGGGCAGTCACAGACTCTTGCTTTAAAGTAAACTTAATAGCATCCACAGCACTTTTGGTTCTCAAATAATACATGCCTGTCTTTAAACCGTTAGACCAAGCGTAGAAGTGCATTGAGGTCAGTTTGGCCATTGTAGCACCCTCCATAAAGAGGTTGAGAGATTGCGACTGATCGATGAAGTAACCACGATCACGTGCCATATCAATAATGTCCTTCATGCTCATTTCCCAAACTGTTTTATACAATTCGCGGATGTCGGCCGGAATGGATGCTATGTGTTGGATGGATCCATTAGCGCGCATGATGTCTTGTTTGAGAGATTCGTTCCACAATCCCAATTCAACCAAATCATTGAGTAAGTGATTGTTGACTACGATAAACTCACCTGAAAGTACCCGTCGGGTGTAAATGTTTGAAGTGTAAGGCTCAAAGCATTCGTTATTGCCTAGAATCTGAGAAGTGCTTGCTGTTGGCATGGGCGCAACCAATAATGAATTACGAACGCCGTGTTTGGCCACTTCTTGACGCAGTGCTTCCCAATCCCAGGTGCCGCTGAGGCTGGCTTCGTCAACACCCCAAAGGTTGTGCTGAAAATCGCCCTTGCTGATTGGTGAGCCCTCATAGCTTTCATAAGTGCCATCCGTTTTGGCTTCTTCCATAGATGCCGTTACTGCAGCGAAATAGAGGGTTTCAAATATGTCTTTATTCAACTGCTTGGCTTCTGGGCTAGTGAACGGCAAGCGGAGCATGATGAAAGCATCGGCCAAACCTTGGACGCCCAAACCGATTGGACGGTGTCTCATGTTTGAGTTTTCAGCCTCTTTTACGGGATAATAATTGCGGTCGATCACCCTGTTTAAGTTTTTGGTCACCCGCTTGGTAATTTTATAAAGGGCTTGGTGGTCAAACGCACCATCTTTCACAAACATCGGCAGTGCAATAGAGGCCAAATTACACACCGCTACCTCATCGGGTGATGTGTACTCTAATATTTCGGTACACAGATTGGACGAGCGGATGGTACCCAAGTTTTGTTGGTTTGATTTTGAGTTGGCTGCATCTTTATACAGCATATAAGGTGTTCCCGTTTCAATTTGAGATTCTAGAATTTTCTCCCACAATTCACGGGCTTTTATGGTTTTGCGTCCTTTACCCTCTTCTTCATAACGGAGGTAAATGGACTCAAATTCGGCACTATGGTGGTCGTAAAGACCTGGACACTCATTAGGACACATCAGGGTCCAAGTTGAATCTTCTTGAACACGCTTCATGAACAAATCTGGGATCCACATGGCGTAGAACAAATCGCGAGCACGCATTTCTTCTTTACCGTGGTTCTTTTTTAAATCGAGAAAATCGAAAATATCAGCGTGCCATGGCTCGAGATAAATGGCAAAACTGCCCTTGCGTTTTCCGCCACCTTGATCAACATAACGTGCTGTGTCATTGAATACTTGAAGCATGGGAACTAAACCATTACTTGTACCATTTGTGCCAGCGATATAGCTGCCCATGGCTCTGATATTGTGCACAGACAAACCGATACCTCCAGCCGACTGAGAAATTCTGGCTGTTTGCTTTAGAGTGTCATAAATGCCATCGATGCTGTCGTCTTTCATGCTTAATAAAAAACACGAAGACATCTGAGGTTTAGGGGTACCCGAATTGAACAGGGTTGGTGTGGCGTGGGTAAAATATTTTTTGGACATCAACTCATAGGTTTCAAAAGCGGACTCGAGATCGTTTAAATGAATCCCGATAGACACACGCATGAGCATGTGCTGCGGTCTTTCGGCAATTTCACCATTGAGTTTGAGCAAATAAGAACGCTCGAGGGTTTTAAATCCAAAATAGTCATAACCAAAATCGCGGTTATAAATAATGGTTGAATCAATTTTTTCTTTATTGTCCATGATCACCTGATAGACGTCATCGGCCAACAAAGGTGCTTTTTTACCCGTACGTGGGTTGATGTAGGTGTACAAGTCGGTCATAACTTCACTAAAAGACTTTTTAGTGTTTTTATGAAGATTTGACACTGAGATGCGTGCGGCTAATTTGGCATAGTCGGGATGCGCAGTGGTTAAGGATGCCGCTGTCTCAGCAGCCAAATTGTCCAATTCACTGGTCGTCACGCCGTCATAGAGCCCTTCGATTACTTTCATCGCAACTTTTACAGGGTCAACGATTTCGTTGAGTTCGTAGCATAATTTTTTAACCCGTGCGGTGATCTTATCGAAGCTCACTGGCTCTTTGTGGCCATCTCTTTTGATTACATACATACATTTCACATTTAAAGCCGACAAGATCTTGGACAGCATTGTCTGGCGGTACTATTAAGCCCTTTCGAGCGACATTATTTTGGTTATTCTTCAAACCGATGCCCTTTGAGATGGGGATTTTGGCTAGAGGTTTGAAGGGTTTTGTTGTCCGATATTAAAAATCGGCATCCATAGTAAACTTATTCCCTTCTTCCTCTTTGACGTGGACGCCTGCTTTTTGATATTCAGACACACGTTTTTCAAAGAAATTGGTTTTACCTTGAAGGGATATCATATCCATGAAATCAAATGGATTGCTCACGTGATAGATAGGTTCGCACTCCAGTTCGCGCAGCAAACGGTCGGTGACAAACTCTAAATATTGGGTCATAAGGCCAGCATTCATACCAATCAAACTGGCTGGCAAAGACTCTGTAATAAATTCGCGTTCGATGTTTAACGCGTCCACGATAATTTCGGTAATTCTCTCTTTTGGCACTTTATTAACCAAGTGCTTGTTGTGCAAGTGCACTGCAAAATCACAATGGACGCCTTCGTCTCTAGAAATCAACTCATTTGAGAAAGTAAGTCCAGGCATAAGGCCTCGCTTTTTAAGCCAGAAGATTGAACAAAAGGCTCCTGAAAAAAAGATGCCTTCTACTGCCGCAAATGCAATGAGACGTTCAGCAAAGCTGGGTGATTCGATCCATTTCAAAGCCCATTGGGCTTTCTTTTGAATCGCAGGAAAAACGTCTATGGCTTGAAATAATTGGTTTTTTTCAGCCTCATCTTTAACATAAGTATCTATGAGAAGCGAATAAGTTTCGCTGTGGATGTTCTCCATCATGATTTGGAAGCCATAGAAAAATTTAGCCTCAGAGTATTGCACTTCATTAACAAAATTCTCTGCCAAATTTTCATTGACAATACCATCACTCGCAGCGAAGAAAGCTAGAATATGTTTGATAAAATAACGCTCATCATCATTGAGTTTGGTGCTCCAGTCTGTCAAATCTTGATGCAAATCGATTTCTTCAGCCGTCCAAAAACTGGCTTCCGACTTTTTATACCAATCCCAAATATCGTGATGCTGAATAGGGAAAATGACAAAACGGTTACTATTTTCCTTTAAAATGGGCTCGACTTGTGTTGACATGATATTCTGCTATTTTTTTTACTAATTTTTACTTAACAAAGATTGAAAATTGAGATCAGAATAGAAAGGCTTACTTATAAACATTGCTTTGAAGTTTTTAACAAGGTGTAGGTATAATCTTACAAAATAATTTGACCGTTTTAAATGATAAAAGACTAATTATCAATAATTTGAATGTCAATAATACGGCCCTTTTTAAGTCATTTCGGATAAAAATGGGAATGCAAATTTTTTTCAATGTGACAAAATCACAAACTAATTTTTCAATTTGTCGTGCTGCTCAAGCGTCTCGAACCAAGATGGTCCAAATTTTCGAATTAAAGCCTCCTTTACGAACTGATAAACTGGTGTTTTTTGCGTTTTTCCCAAATCACAAGCTGTGCTGCAAATGGGCCAATGGTGGTAGTTGAGTGCGGTGAGCTCATCCAACTCCAATGCCCTAACGGGGTATAAGTGGCAGGATAGTGGTTTTAACCAATCGATCGCGCCATCGCGTTTGGCGCTTTCAATACCGCACAAAGCCCTGTTGTGATCATCAAAAACAACGTAGGCACACTCTGCGCCATTGACTAAGGGCGTTTCCAGATCGCCAGAGCTGGACACAATACTGGTTCCCTGTTCAATAATCGCAGCACGTCCTTCGACTCTTAAATAAGGTGCTATTTTGGGGTAAAGTTCATCGAGAATGGTGGTTTCTTCGGAAGAAAGCGGCGCACCAGCTTCGCCAGCCACGCAGCACGCGCCATGACATGCGTTGAGGTCGCATGCAAATTGCTTTTCGAGCAAATCTTCAGAAATTAAAGCCGAGCCTATTCTTATCATGGACCAAAGATAAGTTTCGTTTCCGACTTTAAGACGCGCTTTATGTCAATTTGAGCAAAATAAGGCATTGGCATTTGACCGGAGCAATATATCTTTGCAGCCTCATTAAAAAAGTCATGGTTTTAAATTTTAAAGAAATCTTTACTGCCTTCATGATCCTGTTTGCTGTGATCGATATTGTAGGGAATATTCCAATCATCATAAATCTGCGTCAGAAAGTAGGTCATATTCATAGTGAAAAAGCCACTTTGATTGCCGGAGTCATCATGATATCATTTTTATTCTTGGGCGATAGCATACTCAAATTGATTGGGATTGACGTCCATTCATTTGCAGTAGCTGGGGCTTTTATCCTTTTTTTTATTGCTTTAGAAATGATTTTAGGTATTACCTTATATAAAGATGGCAGTTCAAACATCAAAACAGCTGCTGTTTTTCCACTTGCTTTTCCCTTGATTGCAGGACCAGGCAGCATGACCACCCTCATTTCATTGCGCGCCGAATTTGAGACTCAAAACATCATTATTGCAATCATTATCAATGTGTTAGTGATATATGTTGTACTTAAAACTTCAAAAACTATTGAACGGGCCATTGGCGACAATGGTATCAATATTATCAGGAAAGTGTTTGGGGTAGTTCTATTGGCTATCGCAGTAAAATTATTCACTGGAAATATAAGCATGTTACTACAAGGATGATAAAACTTACATATATTTTAAGTATTCTAGCCGTTGGACTTATTATTTTCAACCTATTTAAGGTGGATTGGTCAAACCCCTTTAACGGTGACTCCATGGTGGCGGTCATTTCAATTTTAGCGAGTGCCTGTTGCATTCTACTGATGGGGATTTTGCGTCTTTCGATACGGGTAAAAAAATTAGCTGAATAGCTTTATTTCAAATCAGAAAGATGATTTACCTGAATTCCAGCTTTAAGTAGAAAGTCCACGCCTGAAGTGTCGTGATAGGCCTCTTGAAACACCACCCTGACAATACCACTTTGGTGAATTAGTTTGCTGCATTGCTTACAAGGCGACAAGGTGATGTAGAGCGTTGCGCCATGACAGGATTGGGTGGAAGCCGCTACTTTTGAAATGGCGTTGGCTTCGGCATGAAGGACATACCACTTGGTGTAGCCCTCTTCATCTTCACAAAAATTTTCGAAACCCGAAGGTGTACCATTGTAACCGTCGGAAATAATCATGCGGTCTTTAACCACAATGGCTCCAACTTGTTTGCGCTTACAATAAGACAACCGACCCCATTCTTGTGCCATCCTTAAATATGCCTTATCGTATTTTTCTTGTTTTTTATCTACCATGGATAGTGTTTGATCAACATAGGAATAACTAATCCCATGACAAGCGCACTAGTGAAAAGCACCCAGTCTCGTCTGGAAAACCTCAACAGGGTTTGTCCTAAAAATCCGAGAATCAAAACAAGTATAGAGACCAGCACTTGACCCATTAATAGGCCGACATTGAAAGAAACCATATTGACATAAACAGCGCTTTCTGTGTTCAATTGGTTTGCAAAAGTATCTATTGAAGCAAAACCATGTATAGCTCCTAAAATCAGGGATAAAACAAAAAGAAAGCCAACATATCCAGTGTTGTAATTCCGACGAATTTTTAAAACATTATAAAAGGCTATGATCAAAATGATCATCGGAATTAAGAATGACAAAGACAATGTGCTTACCTTAATAATAGACAGATAAACAAGCAGTAATGCAACGAAATGCGCCAAGGTGAAAACGGCTAGCCAAACAAACAAGCGTTTCCAATGATCGAAGGTGAAAGGCACTGAAAGAACGACCAAAAACAGTATATGATCCCATGAGGTCAGATCAAGGATGTGAAACAGCCCCAATTGAAAGAAAGATAGAAATTGATCAAACATATTCGTTAAACCGTATTAAACAACAACTTGCTGATGTAAATATAAGGGCTTTTTGGGAATCTCTAATTATTGAGACCTCCAAGTCTTAAGTCCACATCTCAAATAATTCGCAAATTGAGAAGCATCGGGTGTATAACCAACAGGCTGCGTCAATATTTTAGAGCCGTCGGGGCTCAATAAAACATAATAAGGTTGAGAATTGGTATGAAAAAAATGGGTTTGGAAATTGGCCCATTTGTGTCCATAGTTCATTAGCATTCGTGTTCCACCGCCCACGCGATTCGCTAAAATTTGCTGATCTTCAGGTAAAGACATTTTATCGTCAACGTATAACGAAATCAAAACATAATCATCCCTTAAAAAGTGATCGATGGTAGAATTTGGCCAAACATGCTCTTCCATTTTGCGGCAATTCACACAAGCATAGCCTGTAAAGTCAAGGAGTACTGGTTTATCAACACTTTGAGCATAGGCTAGCCCCTGTTTTAGATCTTTAAAGCAATCGAGGTTATTTGGACAATCGTTTGGATGAAACATACTGTATCCAGACGGTGGCGTCAAACCACTGAGTAATTTTAATGGTTCATAGGCTTGTGTTTCAGGGTTTACCCTTAATCCAGAAATCAGATAGACGACAAAAGCGAATACGAGAGCGCTCGCAGCAATTCTGTCAAATCCAAGCTTTTTTCGTGCGCCATCATGAGGGAACTTAATCACACCTAATAAATATAAAGCCAATCCTATAAAAATCAGCACCCAAAGAATGAGGAATGGTTCTATTTTGAGAACACCCCAATGCTGCACTAAATCGGCATTCGATAAAAATTTTAAAGCCAAGGCCAATTCTAAAAACCCTAGAATGACTTTGGTTGTATTGAGCCATCCACCCGACTTAGGCAGCGCTTTGAGCATATTTGGGAACAAAGCGAAAACTGCAAATGGTAAACCTAACGCCAGTCCAAAACCACCCATTCCAACTGTCAGTTGCCAAGCACCACCATCTGAAGATAGTGATCCTGCGAGAAGTGATCCTAAAATGGGACCAGTACACGAAAAGGATACCAAAGCCAAAGTCAAAGCCATAAAGAAGATACCTAAAACCCCACCTATGCTCTCACCTCGTGTGGTTTTTGACATCCAACTGTTAGGCAAAGTCAATTCGAAATAACCGAAAAACGAAAAGGCAAAAACAATAAAAATGACAAAAAAGATGACGTTAAGGACCACGTTGGTCGATATATCATTCAAAATATCTGGATTAACAGAATCTAACAAATGGAATGGCACACTAAAAATCAAATAAACTAAGACAATAAAAAGTCCATAAAGCGCTGCTTTGCCTAATCCCGATCTTTTTTGATCACTTTTTTTGGTGAAATAACTGACCGTTAATGGAATCATTGGGAAAACACAAGGTGTCAATAATGATAATAAACCACCTAAAAAGCCCAAGATAAAAATACGCCACATGGAGGACTTGCTTTCTTGATCCATGGCATCACCACCGCCATAAAGCTGCTCACAACCACTGTTTAAAAGTTCTATATCACTTGGCTGCATGCCGTATAACAGTTGATTTACTTCCGTATCATTGGCAGTTACATCGTCTGTATTTACCATTAATTCTGAACCTTGTTCAGTTAAATTGATTTCGAAAGGCCAGTCATCAGGAATGCATAGGGCATCATCACAAGTCATGAATGCCACCATTCCTGAAATGGACATTGGCAGTGCCGTGACCTTTATGCGCTGCACAAACTTGGCGTAATCATGGAATTTGCCCACCATGATGTTATCAAATAAGGGTTCAGGCTTTAGCAATAAACGGTCAACGTCCTCCTGAGGACCACCAATCAATTCTAAGGACGCATTGTCATCAAATAAAAATTCGGTTGGTAAGGGACCTCCATCTGGGCTATCAATGGAATATAATGCCCAGTTTTGAGTGATGGTTGCGTTAAATACGATGTCGTAGGTAAGGTCATCAACCTTTTCAGCTTTAACTTGCCATTTGACCGGCTTGAGAATTTGAGCATTAAAAGTACTGCTCAGAAGCAGTGCCATGGCTGAAAGGAAAATAGATTTTAGGCGCATGTGAGATTTATTTTGACTAAACGTATAACAAAAGTAAGTAAACTAAACAACTCGCTCTAAGAAAAAATAACGCTTTTGCTAAAGGCTAAACTCAATACCAAAAACGACTTGAGTGTCAGTTGGTAAAATGTCAATATACGGGGTTGAATGGTGGCGATAGGTCATATCGATATACAAGTCTATTTTATTGAGCTGATAATACAATCTTGGTTCAAAAAACAATCTATAATCCGCACCGCGCTTGGTGTTGATTTGATAGTAAATTGAAGTGTTTAAAAAGACATGTTCTGAAAAGTGAATTTTTGAAAAACTACTAAGACTGTATCGCCAGTTATACACCTGAAGTTCGGTGGGTTGATCTCTGTCATAAAACTCATCCTCGAAGAACGCTCCTGCCGAAAGATCCCAGTAATTCTTGTCTTTAGTAATAAGGTTTTGACGGTAGCCTCCTCCGCCAAGATAACGGTGGTTCATTCGCAATGATTTGATGTTTTGAGCTTGAATAAAAGCAAACATCGAATTCTTGTTTAATTGATAATTGTATCTAATTTGTCCTGTAAAATCGGAAGATAATGTGTTATCCCCCTCAGAGATATATTCGTAATTGAATAGCCCTCTTATAAGATGACGGTCGATTCTCTTGGCCAATTGTGTCGCAGTACCAAATTGAATCAATTCAATATTGCCAAAATTGAAATCACCCTCCAAACTGGCCGAAAACGACCAATCACCGTCTATTTTGGACATCATATTTTCTGTATTGATAATCGTTTGACCGTTAATGGTACCACTCAAGGTCATTGCAATTAATAAGATCAAAATCTTCAATTCAATGCTATTTTTCATAATTTCTATTTATTGCGTTATTTCTTTTAGATGTTCATAAATCATTACCATGGCAAGGGTGTCCAATTCACAATATTTGAGTAATCCATTTATTATGGTCTCACGCTCATGATCAGGCATGTCGACAAATTGTAATTTAGAATATGCTGTTAGTGCAGCGCCGCCGTCTGCAATCCCAACCATACCCGAAATGGTGGTCTCAAGGGTCTCATCGTCCCAACCATCGAAAAGTGCGGGAAGCAATTTATACGGATTTACTGCCATACCATTTTTTAAGTGAAACCATATCTGATGGTCATCAAAATTTAGTGAGGAGAGGTTAATATCCCCTACTGGAGCGCTATATTTATTTTTGAGAAAAGGACTTGCATTTAAAACTGCCGGCAATACGGCTTTAATAGAATTTGACCCTTTGGTCAAAGGGTGATAATAAAAATCGACAACCACATCTCTGAGATCCACCATGGGTCTCGTGGGCGTCCATATTTCTTCACTATTTGAGGTAGGTGTACAAATGGATCTGATAAAATCAATGAGATCTTGTTTGTCAGGTTCATCGCTCCCGACCAATTGTACCGCAATGGCATTGAGTATACTGTTCTCGTGAGAGGCAAATCTAAATACAGAACCTTGGTCTTGATCGAGCGATTTTTTGAGGGCTCTCACAAAATGAAAGTTCGGAAAGACACCAGGCTCGGCACAAATGTATTCGGACTTGTGTAGGATGCGACCATCAGCATGACAAATATGATGCGAAAACTGAAAAGCCACTTGCTCATATGGTCGACGGCCTTTGTTGAAGGGTAAAGCCACGGCACTGGTTTCAAAATCGATAAAATGATAGGGGAAAATCCATTTCGACATTTCGGCTTTTAAGCCTTCCTTTTCCACATAAGGCGATAGATCATTATCCAACCCCTTTTCAACCTGAACCCAACGCCGCTCTGAGGCACTTAAACGATCGGGCTCTTCTTTAATTTTAAAATCTTCTATGGTCAATTCAGAAAGCCGCATGCGCTTTTCCGCCATGAGTTTCGAACCAGTTCTGAAATTCCAGATGTCAAATACCGAGTCCATATCAAAGTCTTGATCGGTCCATTCCAGTTGAGAACGCATACAGTGCTCAAATCCTGAAGAAAATCCTACTAATTTATCCTCAACATTTGCCTTGAACTGGCATTTCTTACACGCGCTATACTCCGCAGGATGGTTTGGATATTCGCCTTTTTGGTAGACGTCACTTAAATATAATAAGGATGATTTAAAGGAATGACCTTCGTCAAATTCGTATTTGCCATTCCGAATATCTTCTATAATATCATCTAGATTGACTTCAATAACCACATCTTCATTTGCAGCTTCTTCCTCGGTAAGCAATACTTGAACATCCTGCCTAACATCTCCCTTTGTTGGCAATCGAATTTTTTGATTCAATCCTTCCGTAATAGCTGTTTTAGACTTGTCTGCCATCAATAGGCAAGCGGTAATATTGAAATGAGGAAAAGCGCGTTGAGCCACTTCTTTTTGGAACGCCAAGTCGAAAAGATAGGGCTTCCACGAACTTACCAGCCCGCCTCTTTTACCAATAAAGCAATGAGGGTCATTTGGATCATATGACTTGGCTTTCACTTCGATAAGTTTGATGTCATTGCCATTTTTGACGACAATATCAGTCATCGCATAGAGGTCATTGGTCAAAAACGCAGCCTCATAAACGACAACCTTATGCCTGTCAAAAAGTAATTTGGATTCACGAGCCGCAGCCTGATAGTCCCCCGGATTTGCTTTCACAAAAAAACCTTGAGGGTATTTTAATCGCGCCAAAGCCTCCACTTGAAATCCACCTTCGGCTAAAGATGCTAAAAAAGAATTATCAGTTTGTTGGTTTTTGAAAGATTTGTCGCTATGAAAAAAAAGTTTATTTGCACATTCTAAACCAAGCTTGTAGCGTGACTTGGAGAGGACTTTTGTCATATCGCTTATCTTAGGCGCTTGATGCGTTCTCTGCAACGTTTTATGTCTTCTCTATAGTCAGAAATACGCTTTCGGCTGTACTCAATTTTATCTTTTTCACGTTCAATATCTCTAGCGAAAGATTCCCAATCCCTTTTTTTCTGAGCGCGTATATTGTGTCTGTTCGCCGTAGAACTTGCACTTCGCAAACGATTGGCGTAATTCTGTGTTTCACGACTTTTTCGAACCCGAACTTTTGAAATATCTTCTCGGCAACCCGCAATTTTTGCTTTCTCCCGTTCTATATCTCTTTTAATTCCTTCGATTTGCCTTTTAATTGAATCTATACTCATCTGATTAAATTTTAAAGTTTGTATATGATACTTTGTGCCCTGCCCCTTACACTTTTATAGTGAGCAATGGATTTATCTATATATTTTTCTCTAATGGACTCCTGCGCCACCTTACCTTCAAAACCATATCCCGTGTAGGTTTTACCAAACTTTTTGCTTCCTGGATTATACCCCCTTTGAGATGGATACCAATGATCCACTTCAAACACTTCAACAATTAAACCTTGATACTCACTTAATACAAACTTTAAGGGACCATGGCGAGGATCATCCATACGCCAAGTTTGTTTTGTTGCAAGATAAATGCTTTCTGAACCAGCACCTCTGACGTAAGTTCTATTTATATTGATAATCACAGTGTTGGTTGGAATACTCAATAAAGGTTCGGCATTATAACGCCTTCTAACTTCGCCGACTGACATAAAGCCACGGTCTTTAGTAGCGATGCCCCCTTGTACATTGCCTGATTTAAAGTCATTCAAAGATGGGATAAATTCGAAAGTATCTAAAAAAGCAGACTCGATTTCTACAGCCATTTTATCGCTCATACCATGTCGAACGATGTAATGCTCCACCTGTTTACCTTTGCTAACAATCGATCGAATTTTATCAAATTTATCCGAATTTTCGGATGATTTCAGCGCATCTTCAACATGATTAAACACGCGATTTCCAACGCCTTTACCCACATAAAAGGGCAAATTAGTGTCAGGATCTACGAGAATGTAAACATAAGATTTCAGTGACTCCACTGTTTTCTGATCAAACATTTACATATTGTTTAAAATGATTTCTTTAATCCGTTTTGCGTCGCCTATATAAAAATTTCGAGCTACGATTTCTCTTGAGCCTCTCCCTGAAATAATGATGTTACAATTTATTAATTTTCTGTCTATTCTGACAGAGGATATGTCTTTGTATTTTAGGCTGACACTGTCAACGCCAATGAGATATTTATTGCGCTTTTGATAGGTCACCATGTTCTGATTCAATTGGAGTTTGTCTGGTGTAAGAATACTGCCTCCAACTAAAATCTTTGAGGAAAATTCGAAATGAAAATCTTCTTTTTTTTGCGGGCTGACCAACTCATGAGCATTTCCTCCACAACTTGGACAAAAATTCTCTTTTCCCGTTAAATTATAGCCACATCCCTGGCAAAACATCAGCTTCTTGAGGCCTTTCCTAAGGTTAAATCATTGTCAATTAATGTCTTGGCAGAAGCGTCTTTTATTTGAACTTTAACCCCAAAAGTGCTCTCAAATAAATCCTCAACCTCCCCTACTTTCATACTTGCCTTGATCTTCAAATTCAACTTCGTGTCGGTGCTTACCTCCTTTGTCGTCTTTTTATCCAAGGCCGCTAAAGTCAAATCATCCTCGGCTATCATATTGCCTTTGTAAAAAACCAATGACAAACCAAAAGACTTTTTAAAATCTTGAGAAATGGTTTTTAGCTTTTTGTTTCGAGCAATAGTAAACTCGGACTTGTTAAAATGATCAGTGATTCCTTTAAAAAATTCCATCTGTCTTGTTTTTGAAAAGGGCGCCGAAACGCCCTAGGGATTATTATAATTTTCCAGCCTGGGTTAAGGTCATTGAATTGTCAGCCAATTTACTGTCATCAGCATTGGATATCTGAACCTTAATACCAAAGGTCTCCATGAAGTAACGCTCAACGTTCTCAACCCGACTCCTTGCTCCCAACTCAAGCTCTCCGCCTGGGTTATCAGTCTTTGATAATTCGCTGATTTTTGTCTTGTCATCAGCAAATTTATTACCCTTGTAAATCCTAATACTGCAGTTGAAGTCGTCCTTAAATTGACGCTTGATGCTTTGTACTGAACTTGTTTTAATTACTTTAATTGTTGCCATAATGCGTGTTTTAAAAATTTAGTTCCAAGATATGAAAACTAATTAATAAGTTGAAGTACATATTTAGTACATTTGATGTATATGATTGAAAAATTAAAAAAATTAGTCACTCAAAAAACTGGGTTCGAAGTCAAATCTTTAAAAGACTCAATATTATTAAGTGAATTAATAGAGCTTCAAATCAATGAGCAGCTCAATTATAATACAATCCGACGCTTTTTTGGGGTTGTCTCTTCAACGACACCGCGTCGGGCAACTTTAGATATCTTATCGCGCTTTGCCGGATACTCCTCATACGCGGCCTATTGCATCAAACATCCCATCACAAGTGAAAGTATTACAAATGAAGCTTCCTATCAAATAGCGTACAGTAAAGATCTCAAGGTTATTGAAAGTCATCTCCGTCACAACGCAGATAGTCCCAAATTCATATTTAATATCGTAATTGTAGCTCGTGAACTTCTGCATCAAAAACGATTCAAAGAGGTTCAACATATGTTCAAAATGGACATTTTAGACTATTATAATTTTAATTATAGTGATGTAATTTTTATTGGTAATTCAATTGGAGCATTTTTTAAACAAAACACCCTAGGAAAAATAAACCCGAATGATTTTGACATCAATTTTATAAGAATGATCTATCTCATTTATGTGGATTATTCATCTTTAAATGGGTATTATGGACAATGGAGTAAAGCCTTGACGGTCAATAATAATGAAGAGGTTAGGGTATTTTCCCAATGCGTGACAATTTTAGCTGATTATTTGAATCAAAAAAAACTTGGGCGACTCTCAGAGCAAATCCAAACGTCTTCTTTTCATCCAATATTACAGGGGAGAATCTTATCCATGGAATTGCTAAGGACAAATAACGAGACGCAAAGAGTAAAGCTCTTGGACGCATTTTTTAATACCAAACGTAATAAAGAAAAAGTACCATCTACCTATTTGCTTGAAATTATGACATGCAGTTTGTTTTCACGTTCTTTCGTTGTGATGTCATGGATAGTAAATAACATCGAAAGACAAGTTTCCAAACATTTGACTTATGAGGATTCTCATTTCAACATATTATTCCTTGTGCAAATAATCCACAACCATAAATTTGGCATTACCAATAGCATCAAGGTGATACATGATATTCAAAATGACCTTTTTATAAATAATTCATACACTGAAATCATGAGCATCTTTGCTCATATTTTCAATTATCACAATACGCATCTATCGGAAAAAGATAAAGTCTTGAAAAATTATCTGGCCCTGAGTGCTAAACTTAATTACAGTTTATTTTCAGAAGAATACTTAATAACCTATTTTGATACCTAACTATTCCTATTTTATTGGATCACGATAATGGACGATACTTCCGATATTTTAATAGCTTGAGATTTGCTCGGATTTAAAACAATGTTGTCCGAGTCATTACCTTTTAGATATCCCACAAAGGATTGTCCTTTAGATGCAGCCGCCTTATACAAGTCGTTGGATGGTATGATCGAATCGTCAGAGCCTATGTAATCAGCTATAGGCATAATGTGTATGGAGGCTTTACTAACATCAAACAACTGATTTATAATGCTTAACCCGAGCGGATTGTCTGCCAGTTGAGTCATGAGCATTGCTGACAACTTGTTGTTCAAGATTAAATCTTCATTATACCTTTGATCCATATATTCCGACTTGCTCGAGTCGAACAATTGCATGATCATTCTTGTATTTTCAGAATTGGAAAGTTTAGCACCAAGCACAAGTCTTTTGAGTAAACTTTCCGTATCGGCCTCTTCCATTTTTAGAACATCGGTATAACCAATAATAAATATGCCGTCAAATGGATTTTGGTCATGAAGCTCACAAACGTCCAATTCAATACTTCCTGAGCTTCTGAATTCAATAGAATTATGATCAAAAGCCATTTGCAATTCCAGAGTCGATTTTGCCACCATACTGTCATCATAAATTACCGTTACTTTGGAACCGATGGGCGAAATCTGCATGACTTTCTGCGCAACTTTGGAAGCCGTTTCAGACCAGCCAACAAAGATTAAATTTAGGGGCGATTCTTCAATGGCTTTTTTGACAATACTATGCGGATTTAAATGCGTGTCACACGGCTTATAGTGAAGGTTGCCGTCGTCTTCAGAAATTAGTATTTGCTGACTACCATGGGCTATTACATAATCATGAGGTGGGTTTAGAATCGGTTCCCCCAACGGCGTTACGATACCTATTAGGGCAGCACTGTCGAAAGAAAACATGGCTTCCAAATAAGTTTTACCTGAAAGTTCTGGATATTCTTGGCAGTAAATTTCACTGCCATCATAGTCCAAAAAATCTAAAACAACTGGGAGGACACCTTTTCCGCGACATGATTGCGCAGCAATATTTGAAATTAAGGTTTTAGATGAAAAACAAACCAAATTATTCGAATCAAGCATGGACAATTTTTCTGCGGTCGATTCTTCGTTAACCTCAACGACTACAGGCACTGATATTTCACCAAGTGCCGCTTTTAAAGCCAAAGTTCTGGCTACTGGTTTAGCATCGGTATCAGTGAAATCTTTTATAATTAAGATGCTTTTTGCTTTTCGAGGATTTACAATACTCAATTCTTCTGGAATCGATGGGTTGCCGTGTCGTGTAATAATCTTCAAATTAGAGAGGGCTTTAGAGACATGAGAAATTTGATCTTGCATTTCAATATTTGACATCATTGAAAAAATGACTACCGAGGCCTTTTTCTGATTTTCGTTTGCAATGGAAATCTCATTAAGAATGTCATAAATTGTGTTGGACCAACCAATAATTAGGTAATGATTGGTGTCAATAATTACTGAGCGTCCACGCTGTAAATTTGCTACAACCACTGAGATTTTTGAAGACAAGAATCCTATCACTGTTCCTGAAAGTCCAATATTCCCAATCCAAAATAAAATACTGAAAACGCGTTCGTATAAATTATCCCCTTCGCCGAGGTCCATAATTTCCGTAACACTATGCCACCAAAAATCAGAAAATGAAGTGCCAACACCAAGCGTTACCGCCTCGTTGATCAAACTAAATAATAACCCAAGAAGAACAGCCGATACAAACAAGAAAACGACAAATCGCGAAGTTTTTGATATGGCGTTTTCAAAATGATACTTTAGGTGGGTGATCAAACTCATCTTTTGGAAAAATTTTTTTCCAAATTTCGCACAAATTGTCAATTATCTGTATAAATTCAATTAAAAAATCATCTTTTCTTTAAATTGTCTACTACCCATTTCATCTCTGAGGCCATTTGAGTGCAACGCCTTTCATATTGTAACTCTTCTTCTTTCGTACCATCAAATAACTTTGGATCTTCATAAGTGACAGCTATTCTCTTCGACGCCCCGGGAACAAAAGGACAATTGGCCTCTGCATGATCGCAGGTCATTACCGCAGCGAAGTTCTGCGTTGGATTGATTTTGTCATCAAATAATTTTGAAAATAAACTGATTTGTAAATCATTATTCTGAATGAGATAAATTGGATTACTACCTGCTGACATCTGATCAATTGTAAAACCACATTTGCGTAAGACATGAATTGTCTGATTGGCACATGCTGTAACCTCTACGCCGCCGGAAAAGCAATGTATGTTGAAGCCTTTGAAATTGGCTAAAGTTTGCATCCAAACTTGAGCCAATTGGCTTCGTCGCGAATTGTGTGTGCAAATAAAGTTCAATTGAGGAACAAGCCCCAAATCAAGTTGATCTTGGATGTAGTCTAACAGAGGCCAAAGCGTCCTTTGACGGTCTTTTTCTATATCTAAAATGGAGTCATTGATATATTTAAGAAGTGTGTTCATAAAAAGCGATATCAACCTGAGCAAATATAATATGATAATTCGTGTGCTAATGCGATATTACTGCGAATTCCATAATAAAAATAAATAATGACATCAGAAGGACGAAAATGCCAAAACCGAACTTGAGTTTAGCTCCGTCTAAGTTATTGTTAAGGAAAGTACCGATGAATAATCCTATCATAGCCAATCCCGTAAATCCCAACAAAAAAGGCCAATCTATATTTAAGGTTGATACATCACCTAAAAAAAATCCAAGCAGTGCATTACCAGCAATTATAGCGAGGGAAGTGCCGATTGCTGCCTTCATTTCCATTTGCATCAAAAGCCCAAAACGGGCTTTTGAAAGTCGGGGTGACTGGACTCGAACCAGCGACCTCACGCCCCCCAGACGTGTACGCTAACCAACTGCGCCACACCCCGAAAATAGAATTTGGAGGGAGGTCAAAAATAATAAAATAGCCTTGTATTTAATCGAAAAGCGCCATCAATTGCAAGTAAATTCAAATATTTCACTACTTTAGTTCATTAACCAATTTTCAACAAATGAAAAACAAGACAAGTTTTGCAGCAATTACAATGATCCTGGCAACCGTTGCGTCGGTTTTTAGTCAAGACTTTGATCAAACTAACTATGATGCCCTAGAATACCGATTGGTCGGACCGTTCCGTGGTGGTCGCAGTGCAGCTGTCACTGGAGTGCCTAATCAACCTAACTTATTTTATTTTGGCGCCACTGGAGGTGGAGTGTGGAAAACAGAAAACGGCGGGCGAGCTTGGGAAAACATATCAGACGGCTTTTTTGGAGGAAGTATCGGAGCTATAACCGTAGCCAAAAGCGACCCAAATGTGATATATGTAGGTGGTGGCGAACAGACCATTCGAGGCAATGTTTCGTCTGGATATGGCATTTGGAAAAGTGTTGATGCAGGTAAAACTTGGCAATCTATGGGATTGAATCAATCGAGACATGTACCCCGAATCGCAGTTCATCCAACCAATTCTGATGTGGTTTTTGCAGGAGTTCTGGGTGATGTTTATAAACCTACCGCAGATCGCGGATTGTATAAAAGTACAGACGGAGGTAAGAATTGGCGTAAAGTCCTATTTGCCAATGACCAATCGGGGGTGGTTGATCTTATGATGGATCCCTCCAATCCTAGAATCATGTATGCTTCAACGTGGCGCGTTCAGAGAACTCCCTATAGTTTGAGTTCGGGTGGTGATGGCTCGGCCCTATGGAAAAGTACAGATAGTGGAGAGACTTGGTCAAAAATATCTTCAAATGACGGGTTCCCATCTGGCACTTTAGGCATCATTGGCGTTACTGTATCTCCAGTAAACAACCAACGTGTTTGGGCGATGGTGGAAAACAAAGATAAAGGTGGACTTTATAAAAGTGAAAATGGTGGCGAAACCTGGAGTCTGGTGAATTCTGACCGTAGTCTAAGACAACGTGCGTGGTACTACACCCGACTTTATGCCGACACTCAGGACATCAACACCGTTTACGTTTTGAATGTGCGTTACCACAAAAGTACAGATGGCGGCAAAACATTTAAAGCCAACAACGCACCTCATGGCGATCACCATGATCTTTGGATAGCTCCCGAAGACCCAAAACGCATGATTATGGGTGATGATGGCGGTGCTCAAGTGACCTACGACGGTGGCGAAACTTGGAGTACCTATTACAATCAACCAACGGCTCAATTTTATCGAGTTACAACTGACAATCATTTCCCTTACCGCATTTATGCCGCTCAACAAGACAATTCTACAATTCGAATTGCACATCGCACTAACGGATATAGTATTGGTGAAGACGATTGGGAAAGCACTGCAGGTGGAGAATCTGCCCATATTGCAGTAGATCCTCAGGATAACGACATTGTTTATGGAGGTAGTTACGATGGATTCTTAACCCGTATCAATCACAAAAAAGGAACAGCGCGCGCCATTAATGTATGGCCTGACAATCCTATGGGCGCAGGTGCCGAGGCAATGAAATACCGCTTTCAATGGAATTTTCCAATTGTGTTTTCAAAACATAACCCAAACAGACTTTACACCTTTTCTCAACACGTTCATGTTACTGAGAATGAAGGTCAATCATGGGAAGTGATTAGTCCTGATTTGACAAGAAATGATCCTGATAAATTAAAATCTTCAGGGGGACCAATCACTCAAGACAATACTTCAGTAGAATATTATTGTACCATTTTTGCAGCTGATGAATCGCCTTTAGTAGAAGGTTTATTATGGGTAGGTAGTGATGATGGTTTGGTGCATCTATCTAAAGATGGTGGCAAAAATTGGGAAAATGTCACGCCAAAAGGAATGCCAGAGTGGATGATGATAAATAGTATCGAACCAAGTCATTTTGACGCAGGCACTTGCTACATTGCCGGTACAAAATACAAAACAGGTGATTTCGCACCTTATTTGTACAAAACTACCGATTACGGAAAGACCTGGAAAAAAATTACCAACGGTATCGCAGCTGAACACTTTACCAGAGTCTTACGCGAAGACCCAAAACAAAAAGGTTTACTCTATGCAGGAACTGAAACAGGGATGTATGTATCATTTGATGACGGAAAAGTTTGGAAGCCTTTTCAATTAAATTTACCTATTGTACCGATAACAGATTTGGCCGTAAAGGATAATAATCTTGTGGTGGCTACACAGGGACGGTCACTTTGGATAATTGACGACCTAACGCTGTTGCATCAGCTTTATGATGTTTCTGATGCGTCGACACATTTATTCCAACCTAAACCAACCTATCGCATGCGAGGTGGCGGCAGAAATGGCAGTCTTACCAGTGGGGCCAATCATCCCAATGGTGTTATCACTTATTTTAATTTGTCTGAGTTTTCGGAAGATGATAAGATTTCATTATCTTACATGACACAACAAGGTGATACCATCCAATCGTACAACACAAAGGACAAAAAGAAAAATCTTAAGGTTAATAAAGGGGCCAACCAATTTGTATGGGACATGACTTTTGACGGGGCAGAAACACTACCCGGCATGATTTTATGGTGGTCGAGTCTTGACGGACCTCAAGCGGTACCAGGAAGGTATCAAGTCTCTTTGAATGTTAATGGAAAGGTTCAAAACCAATCATTTGACATTATCAGGGACCCACGAACTGAAAGTACACAAGAGGGAATGGAAGCCCAATTTAACTTTATCACTGACGTGAATAAAACAGTTGATGCTGCGCATCAATCCATCAAAAAAATCAGAAGCTTTAACAAGCAATTGGAATCTTTTCAAAAGCAATACAAGGACAATGATGAGGTTGGTGATTTGGTTGCAAAAGCCAAGACCATTGTTGAAAATTTATCAGAAATTGAAAAAGCACTTTACCAAACCAAGAATCGAAGTAATCAAGATCCTTTAAATTTCCCCATCAAACTGACCAACAAATTAGGTCATTTGAACAGCTTGGTGGGTATGGGAGACTTTCCCCCAACTGCACAGGACATTATGGTTAAGGATGAATTGTCGGCACAAATACATGCCCAACTCGATACTTTTAACAAGCTGTTGAGCGATGACATTAAAGCTTTTAATGAGGCCTTTAATAAAGCTGGGCTTAATTATCTGTTTGTTGAAAAATAAACAAATAAAGTATTCTATTGAACGGGGCTTAGGCCCAGTTTTTTATTACCTTTTTGCTGAAAAGCGTTTGCGAATTCGAGATGAAGAGGTAAACCAAAGCGTAAATCCACTCATCACAGTAATTAATCCAAATAAAGAAAACGCCCTTAATACCGTGGTATTAAAATTGTCTCTGCCTTCATAATCCATAGTGTGAGTCATCCATAAAAAATCAAACCAGCGCCAGCTGCGATGACGAACCGTTTGAAACTTCCCATCCGCTTGAGACACATAAGCCTTGATGGCCTCATCATGATCGAAGGATATGACATAGGCTGGCAATAATTTCTCTCTATACTCATGGTGCTTATCAACTGAAGTGATTAGTTCAACTGAGGTCACTTTTAACCCTTCAATTAAGTATTGATCGGCCACATAGCGTGCTTCTTCTTCCGAAACACCCATTTTCATCTCACCAGATTTGGCATCAACCAGCATGTGATTATTGATCCAATAATAAGGGCGCTGGTTCAAGACTCTCAATTCAATCGTATGAACAGGGTGTTTCATATCTAATGCAGAAGGACTAATTAGGCTGTCAAATGCTGGCATTTGCATCGTTGTTCTTTTAAATTGATCGCCGTGGATATCATCAATATTGGTCCAAGAAAAATACAGACCACTAATGGTCCACATTAAAAATTGTAGTCCTAAAAGCAATCCGAGATAGCGGTGAGTCTTTCTAATTTTGGCCGAAATTTTTCTTGAAAACATTTTTTGTATTTTTACGTAACAAATCTAAGACACTTTCGTCTAAAAAATAGCGGATCGCTTTTTTAAAAAAATAAGCAATCCATAACCTAAACTAATATTATCATGATTAATTTTTCAAAAATTATTACGTTACTCGCAATTGCATTTACCCTGTCAAGCCATGCCCAAACAGCCGATGAGATTTTAGACACCTATTTTGACAATATCGGAGGACTAGACAAGTTAAAGGCAGTTGAAGGCATCAAAATAACCCTTTCTCTCAATCAAGGTGGTATGGAATTCCCTATTGAATCCATTCAAATGAAAGACGGCCGACAAATGACTAAAATCACTTTTCAAGGTCAAGAAATCAAACAAGGTGTTTTTGACGGCACTACCTTATGGAGCAGTAATTTTATGACCATGCAAGCCGAAAAAAGTGATGCAGAGGCTTTTGAAAATTTCAAGTTAACCTTGAATGACTTTATGGATGAATTTATTGATTATAAAGAAAAAGGCTATACTGTAGAAATGATGGGAAAAGAAACCATTGACGGTACAGAGACCTTTAAACTCAAATTAACTAAAGAGCCACTGACAATCGAAGGTCAGTTGGTAGACGATGTTAGTTATTACTATTTTGATACTGAAAATTTTATTCCAATAGCTGTACAAACTGAGATCAAAGAAGGTCCTGAAAAAGGAATGATCGGTGAATCGACCATGAGTGATTATCAAGAAGTTGATGGCATCTATTTTCCATTTTCTATGACCCAAGGCATAAAAGACCAAATGACTCAGCCCTTAACCGTTGTAAATATTGAGTTAAATCCAGAAGTGACCGATGATATGTTTGCTTTTCCAGATTCTTTAAAATCAGACGGAGGCAACTAATTAAAAATCATTTTTAAAGCCCTTTATGTAAGGGCTTTTTTATTTCTTATTATCTAAATTCTTCCAATCATGAAACATTTTTTACTCGTCATTGCGATGATTCTCCTACCATTCTGGGGACAATCTCAAGACAATGCCGTCAAAGACGGCAAAGCCCTTTTTGGCGATATTTCGGCCCGACATATTGGCCCCGCATTAATGAGTGGTCGCATCAACGACCTAACCGTTCACCCAACAAACAGTCTCGTCATTTATGCCGGTACAGCAGGAGGAGGTGTTTGGAAATCGAGTGATGGCGGCGTACTTTTTCAACCCATATTTGACGATTACTGCCAGTCTATTGGTGCTGTAGCACTGGATCCTAATGACCCTGATAACACCATTTATGTTGGCACAGGTGAAACTTGGACACGCAACAGCGTATCGGTCGGTGACGGACTTTATAAGTCAAATGACGGCGGATCCAACTGGAAGAAAATAGGATTTGAACATTCTGATCGCATTGCAAATATCATCGTTAACCCGAACAATTCAAACGAAATTTATGTAGGTGTTTTAGGAGCACTTTGGGGTGATAGCACTGAACGTGGTGTATACAAATCAACTGATGGAGGCGATACATGGGAGCAGCTCTTGTTTGTTGACCAACGCACAGGATGCGCCGATTTAGCGATGGACCCAAGTAATCCAAACGTACTTTATGCCAGTATGTGGGAATTTCGCCGAACAGGATGGTCATTTGAATCAGGAGGCGATACCAGTGCGCTTTATAAATCAACCGATAGCGGAAAAAATTGGAATAAAATTCATAACGGGTTTCCAAACGGTGACTTAGGCAGGCTAGGCATTGCCATTGCACCGTCAAATCCTGAAGTTCTTTATACGGTCATTGAAGCCGAAGAAAATTCAAAAAAAGGCTTGTATCGCAGTGATGATGGCGGTAATAGCTGGAATCAATTGAATAATGATTTTGGCATCACGGTTCGACCATTCTATTTTTCGAGAATCGTAGTAGATCCTCGTGATGAAAATGTCGTAGTTAAGGGTGGTCTAAATGGTTCTATTTCCCGTGATGGAGGAAAGACCTTTAAAAATTTGGGTAATTTGCACAGCGACATCCACGATATTGTCTTTCATATTAAGGATTCAAATATGATGTATGTGGGCACTGATGGTGGTGTTTATCGCTCCATGAATGGTGGTGTTACGATGGAAATCGTCGAAAATTTGCCGCTTTCACAGTTTTATCACGTGAGTGTAGACGATGCGACACCATATAATGTATACGGTGGATTGCAAGACAATGGCTCTTGGTATGGCCCTTCATCTTCGCCTGGTGGCATTGAAGCAAGAGACTGGAATTCTATCGGTCAAGGCGATGGATTTAGAGTTCTAAAGCACGCTACAAAACCAATCATTTACTCAGAGATGCAAGGTGCTGATAATATTTGGCGGATTGATACAGAGAATAATTTAATCAAAACAGTACAACCATTGCCAGCCGATGAGGAAGTCAAGCTCAGGTTCAATTGGAATACACCCATCGCATTAAGTGCTACCCATCCTGATCGTTTTTATGTAGGAAGCCAATTTTTACATCGTTCAGAAGATATGGGAAACAGCTGGAAAATCATTTCACCAGACTTGAGTACCAATGATCCACTGAAACAAAATCAAGCCGATTCAGGAGGATTATCAAAGGATAACTCAGGAGCAGAAAATCATACTACCATTTTCACCATTGCAGAATCGCCTATTAATGATCAAGTGATATGGGTTGGGACTGATGATGGCAATGTTCAAGTGACTCGTAATGGAGGCAAAACATGGACAAATACGGTGGGTAACATTGAAGGTCTTCCCGCTAACACATGGACTTATCATATCGAAGCTAGTGTATTTGACGCTGGAACGGCATATGCTGTTTTTGATGGTCATACGAGCAACGATATGGAAACATATGTCTATAAAACGTCTGACTATGGTCAGACATGGAAGAGTATTGTTACTGAGGACATTGTCGGTTTTGCGAGAAACATCCAGGAGGATTATGTAAACCCTGATTTATTGTTTTTAGGAACTGAATTTGGGTTATACATCACCATGGATGGCGGTGCGAAATGGTATAAATTCACAAACAATATGCCTGCGGTGGCAGTGCATTTTATTGATTTACAGAAACGCACCAACGATTTGGTTATGGGAACTCATGGTCGCGGTATCATCATCATAGATGATATCTCTCCATTGCGCGAATTGGCTTCAAGGGATATTTTGAATAAAGATGTACATCTATTCGACATCAAACCTACCATTATCGATGAAAAAAGTGATTTTGGTGGAAATTTCGGGACTGAAACGCAATTCGTTGGTGCCAATCCATCAAAATCTGTTCAAATCAAATATTTCTTAAAAAAACGTCACACCTTTGGCAAAATGAATATTGAAATCCATGATGCTAATGGCATGAAAGTGGGCGAAGTAGGTGCGGGCAAGAAAAAAGGTGTCAATATTGTGACATGGGACTATATGCTCAAACCACCTAAAATTGCCAAAGGAAAAACATTTGCCTTTGGAGGATTCACATCACCAAAAGCGGCTCCTGGACAATATAAAATGGTTTTGACAAAAGGAAAAGAAACCTATGAGCAAGCTTTCGAATTGATTCTTGATGAGAAGCTCCCATTGACAGAAGCAGATTTCGCAGAGCGTGACAGGGTCACTAAATTGCTTTTTGATATGACCGAGTCATTAGCATATATGGTATATCAACTGGATGCGATGATCGCTCAAGTTGGGGAAGGTAAGCCGACAAAATACAGCAAGAAACTCGGCGCACTTAAGGAGTCATTAGTCATTACTTCGGGTGATAATTATGTTGGCGCCGCAGAGCCTCAGTTGAGAGAGAAATTGGCTAATCTATACAGCAAGGTTGCATCAAGTTATGACCGACCATCAGGAAATGATATGAATAATTATAAACGACTTTCCAAGCGGATGGATGAAGCAATCTTGACCTTTGAATCGCTCAAAAAAAAGTTTAAAGACTTTGACGCTTTAGGGTTAAATGACAAAAGCACGTTTCTAGACAGTTCAAAATAACGTTACTTTCGATAAAAAAAGGATGGCAATTGCCATCCTTTTTTTATTTTAACTAATTAATAGACACTATATATAAGTCAAGGTTCCAGAATAATGTAAGGATACTGCCTCATCATTTACGGTAAAACCTTGAAATTCAATAGTATAGTTTAGACCATCGCGATCAACTGAAACTACCCCTTGGTTGATGTCTATAAAACAAGTATCATCACAATTATTCGTCCAATTTGATGCATATTCGCCATAATCCCATGAAGTTGCCTCTAGAGAATTATTATAGGCGTATACGCCATTATCTAAAAACCCTTCAGTAGATGTGAACATCTCTAAATAAAACACCTGACCTGATCCCGTTGCTGTTTGATTCAACCAATCAACCTCAATGCCTTCACTGATTAGGGTTAAATCAAGGTTGACAGCACCCGTTTCTGCCATAGCTCCATAATTTTCTAAAAGACCCTGAGCTAAAACATAGGTGTTGTCCCCAACCATTAAAAAGTTTGACTCTGAATCAGAACCAGTTGGATCAGTTGGTGAGTTACTATCACTATCTGAGTCTGAACACGAGAACACTATTACCACCATTAATGTTGAAATAAGAAATTGTTTCATTTTGTTTGTTTAAAATTCACATTAAAGGTATCGAATAAAACAATCTTAGTCACATTCAGCGATTAAAAACAAAACCATTGCTGGATCACTAATGCTTTGGATGACAGTAAACTCTGAATCACAGGTTAAAAAGAGCCAATCTCCTGAATAAGCGCTAAATTCAGTTGGTAATGATCCAATTGTCATGACCGACATTCCGTTTGCATCTACAAAAATATCATAAGTGGTTGTAATAATCAATCCAGTATCTATTGAGTTCGCATCAAGAACCAGCACACCATTTTCATTAAAATCTAAATACCATCCCAAAGTTGTTTGAGGACCCTCTACAAAATACAAACAATCCTCTTCTTCCAATTGAGTCAATAATGCTTCAGGGTCACACATCCAATAATCAAAACCATCATTATCATCAGAATCATCAAAACAAGTCTCCGCATTGATAAAAGCTTCCTCAAGTTCTTGATCATTATAAACCGTAATTTGAGTGCCATCGGCAAATAATAGGGAAACAGGAAATTCAAGTGCTAAGTATACAAATTGATCATCACTAGCACCTTCATAAGCCTCAAAAAGTTCATATAATGCCTGGTCGTTATTAACCACAGTAGAATCAATAAACAAGCCATTTATGTCGTACGCCAAGACTGTTAACGGGTAAACGAAATTGACACATGAATAATCTTCAAATTCATCATCTGAGTCATCAACATCATCATAACAAGCGTCTAAATATGCTTCAAACTCGTCTTCGTTCAAAACAACAATTTCTGAATAGTCGTCAAAAATAATAGTTAAAGGGAATTCAAAGACGACCTCTACTGCTTCGAACAAATTTGAAAGACCTTCCAAGTCGTATTCATTTTCAAAAGTCATGGCCACATCATTGACCAATAATGTGAATGGAAAAGCAATTGAAAAACAGCTAGACCCATCTACGTCATCGTCATTACTGACATCATTTGCGGTCGCAGAACGAATCATTCCAACAAGGGGAGCATTGGATGGAAGCACATTTTCGGGCATTAAATCAGCTGACTGAATGGGCTCGTTTTGGCAAGAAGTTATTAAAATCAATAACGATACTAATAAAAATGAGTTGAAATTTCTAACAGTTTTCATCTTTTATATTTTAAACGCAAAGTAAGTAAAAAACCTTTAAACTGTACTATTCAATCCTGAACTGGTCTATTCGTCAGTATCTTCATCCGCTTCGAGAGTACTCAAATCAACTTCAATATCGGTATCGGTGTTGTCAACTAAATCATCGGATTGGTCTGCATAATCTTCCATAGCCTTTTCCAATTTCATCCCAATTTTTACTAAGAAAATCGTGTCCTCGGAACGCACCTCAACAGCTTGAATCAGTTCGTTATTGGCATTTCGGAATGAGATGATGTCATCATCGTCATAACCATCAGGATACCTTTGTACCAGCATTTGCAACACATCATCGGTTAATTTCTGAAAATCTACAATTTTACGAATCATACAAATCGACATTAATAATTTAACAAATAAGCAAATATGAGCGGAGCCACTATGGTAGCGTCACTTTCAATTATAAATTTTGGAGTGTTGATGCCCAGTTTACCCCACGTGATTTTTTCATTGGGCACAGCACCTGAGTAGGATCCATAGCTTGTTGTTGAATCGCTAATTTGGCAAAAATAACTCCAAAATGGGGTGTCATGACGTTCCATGTCTTGGGCCAACATAGGCACCACACAGATGGGGAAATCGCCAGCAATACCTCCTCCAATTTGAAAAAATCCAATGCCCTTTTGAGAATTGGCTGTATACCAATCTGCTAAAAAAGTCATGTATTCTATTCCTGACTTGACGGTACTGGCTTTCAACTCGCCTTTAAGCACATAACTGGCAAATATATTACCCATAGTACTGTCTTCCCAACCAGGAACCACCATTGGTAAATTGGCTTTTGCTGCGGCATACATCCATGAGTTTTTAATGTCTATCTCGTAGTATTGTTCCAAAACCCCTGACAATAATAGTTGATACATAAATTCATGTGGAAAATACCTTTCACCATTGGCTTCGGCCGATTTCCATAGCTCAACAATGTGTTCTTGAAGTCTTCTAAAGGCTTCCTCTTCAGGAATACAAGTGTCAGTAACTCGATTTAAGCCACGCTCTAACAAATCCCATTCTTGTTCTGGTGTAAGATCTCTATAATTTGGAATGCGCTCATAATGAGAATGAGCCACTAAATTCATGACATCTTCTTCCAAATTGGCTCCTGTGCAGGATATGATCTGTACTTTGTCTTGTCTAATCACTTCAGCGAAAATCTTGCCAATTTCGGCAGTGCTCATTGCGCCAGCAAGTGACACCAACATTTTACTGCCCTGTTTTAGCTGTTGGTCGTAGGCTTTAGCGGCATCTACAACGGTGGCAGCATTAAAATGCAAATAATATTGTTCGATAAATTGAGAAATTGCACCTTTATTAGTCATGCGATGAAAATTTAGATTTTAAAGCCTCTATAGACGAGTCTTGATCGAAATCGTCCAAAATGGCATCCTCTTGGTTGTCCATAAATTTATAAGCCAACATTTTATAATACAACTTGGCGGCTAAGAAACTTGAAGCGCCGTCAACTTGATTTGGACAAAGCTCAACAATATCAAACCCTACCACATTCTTTTCTGTAAATACCATTTTCAAAAACTCTAAGGTTTCATACCACAACAACCCTCCAGGCTCAGGAGTCCCCGTACTTGGTAAGATAGAAGGATCGAGCGCATCAAGATCAAAAGTGATGAAAACATCGTCTGTCATTTCGTTGATTGCCGCATCCATCCAACCAAGGTCATTTACCATCTCATGAGCAAAAAAGGTTTTATTGAGGTCCATAAAATCCAGTTCCACGCGATCCATTGATCGAATACCGACCTGTACTAAATTTGACGTTTTACTGGCCTCATGAACAGCGCAAGCGTGGTTACAAGCACTTCCGTCATAACTCGGCCGTAAATCCGCATGTGCATCGATATGAAGTACTGTAAGGTTGTCAAAACAATCGTTAAAAGCGCGAATTGTGCCGATCGAGACAGAATGTTCTCCACCAAAAATCGTGGTAAATTTATTACGCTTGATATAAGATTTCGTCATTTGATGGACAGCATCCACCATAGCTTCTGGAGATTGGTTCTCAGTAATCGGATCTGCCAAATACACCCCCTGTGTATAGGGCTCCGATGCCGTTTCAATATCATAGAGTTCCATGTTTTCTGAGGCTTCCAAAAAGGCCTCCGGACCTTTGTCTGCACCTTTTTGCCAAGTGCTTGTTCCGTCATAAGGTACAGGAATAAGAACCACTTTGGCCGTTTCCAATTTGGCAAAGGTATCAGGAATGCCAGCATAAGTTTTAGTTTTCATAACCTAAAATATTTAGTAATTGTTCGCTAGTTTGATGGTTTTTAAATAATGAGGCTACCATTTCACCTTGTTCATTTTTATCGATTAGAATATGCTGAGGTGCAGGGATCAAGCAGTGTTGAAGCCCGCCGTAGCCGCCTATAGATTCTTGATATGCTCCAGTGTTGAAAAAACCGACATACAAAGGTTTTTGTTTGGTATAACGCGGTAAATAAATCGCATTGACGTGTTGCTCACTATTGTAGTAATCATCACTATCGCAAGTTAATCCGCCAAGAAGTACCCGCTCGTAAGGGTCCTTCCATCGGTTAATCGGTAACATGATAAACCGTTTGTTAATCGCCCAAGTGTCTGGGAGGTTGGTGATAAATGATCCATTGATCATATTCCACTTTTCGCGGTCGTTTTGCTGCTTTTGATTGAGTATTTTAAAAATGGCTCCACCGCTTTCACCAACAGTATAGCTCCCAAATTCGGTGAAAATATTTGGAACGTCAACTCCCGCTTCTTCACAAGTCAATTTGATTTGATTGACAATTTCTTCAATGATATATTCGTAATCAAACTCAAACGCTAAAGAGTTTTTTATAGGAAATCCACCTCCAATATTAAGACCATCCAAGCTTGGGCATTTCTTTTTAAGATTCACATATACTTTTAAACACTTCACCAATTCGTTCCAATAATAAGCATTGTCACGAATGCCAGTATTGATAAAAAAGTGCAGCATTTTTAACTTTAAACGCTTATTCCCCTTGATTTGATCATCATAAAAAGGTACAATATCTTTATAGCCAATGCCCAACCTTGAAGTATAAAATTCAAATTTAGGCTCCTCTTCTGAAGCTATACGAATCCCAATATTAAAATCACCGTTAATTTTTTCGGACAATAAATCCAATTCGGCATAATTGTCTATTACGGGTATGCAGTTTTGGTGTCCTTCATTGATGAGTTTGGCGATATTCGCGATATATGGCTTGGTTTTGAAGCCATTGCTAATAATGTAAGTTTGGTTATTAATAGCGCCAGAGGCTTTCAAGTTTTGGATGATATCCATATCAATCGCAGAGGAGGTTTCCAAGTGAATGTCATTTTTCAACGCCTCGTTCAAAACATGTTTGAAATGAGAACTTTTCGTACAATAGCAATAGTGATACTTCCCCGTATAATTCAACTTATCAAAAGATTGCTGAAACATTCTTTTCGCCTTGATGATGTTGTTTGATATTTGAGGCAAGTAGGTAAATTTTAAGGGTGTGCCATAGGTTTC
This sequence comes from uncultured Flavobacteriaceae bacterium, assembly GCA_943788695.1. GTDB lineage: Bacteria > Bacteroidota > Bacteroidia > Flavobacteriales > Flavobacteriaceae > JALRKI01. The sequence continues at coordinate 531,616 of CALSRG010000001.1, read as the reverse complement.
AATCAGACCGGCCAAATCAATATCGTGAAAACGCAAGAAGTCTTCTTGCAGTGTAAATTCGTCTTGAGGGAAATCAAAGGTTTGTTCGATTAAATCAATATATCTGTTATTCATTCTAAATATTCTTAAAAGTAAAAAGGTGTTTTTCTTAAAGTTATCCGAGAGGACAAGAAAAATGTATCAAACCAAAAGTTGATACCGAATATTAGAAATTAAATACAGCTTTGCCGGCCGAGCCGCACTCAAGAAGTTGGAAGTTTGCTTTAAATTCCGGTCACTTGCTCTGCAAGCTGTCTTTGAAAATATCTCCCATATTTTCAAAAACCCGAAGGTAGAAACAGTTTTCAAAATGTTCAGCTGCCAAGCATGATGCGCGCTTAGACAAGACAAATTAAAATCAAAAAAATAACTTATGACTCATTTCGATAAAAAAAATGACTCATAACACCTTAAATATCAGCAGTAGAAAGTATTATGCGTTGAATCGAACCTATTGAACGAGGAAATGTAATAACCATAAATGATAAAATATATTCAATTTTTTTCCAACTAAAAAAATAAATATGACAACGCTTGTTTAAATTCTTTAAACTGATTTTCAAAATAAGCAGTCTGACTTGAATAAAAAATAATCACTACTTTAGAATACTTTTAACCCGACACCTATGAAAAATATTGACCGTCGAGATTTTATTCAAAAGACAGGACTCTCTGCCGCAGGACTTTATATTTCCAATACCCTTAACTTATCGGCTCAAACACGACCATTGACTGCATCAGACTATATGGGTGATTTTGCAGCACCAAAGCTTAAAACGGTTCGGATTGCTTTAATCGGCGTAGGTGCGCGAGGATCAGGTCACGCCGCCCAATTGTCTCAAATTGATGGCACCGAAATTGTGGCCATTTCAGACCTTTATGAAGATCTTGTTATGGCGTCAAAATTAAAATGTGAGACTTTTGGAAAGGGGGTTCGGCATCAACATATCAAAACCTATTTTGGCACTGATCACCAATGGAAAACAATGCTCAAAGAGGTGCGCCCTGATGCCGTTTTTATTTCAACCGATTGGAACAATCATGCACCTATGGCTATAGAGGCCATGAAAAAGGGTGCTCATACCTTTGTTGAAGTGCCCTTGGCTGTGAGCATGTCACAACTTTGGGACATTGTAGAAACCTCTGAGCGCACTAAAAAACACTGCATGATGATGGAAAACGTCAACTATGGCCGTGAGGAATTGCGCTATTTAAACATTTGCCGACAAAACGTTCTTGGTGATTTGCTGCATGGTGAAGCTGCTTACATCCACGAACTGCGTTTTCAAATGGAAGAACAAGAGCGTGGCACTGGCTCGTGGCGCACCCATCAGTATGCCAATCGGAATGGAAATCTTTACCCAACCCACGGTCTGGGGCCTGTGGCTCAGTATATGAATCTGGCTCGAGGTGAAGACAACTTTAAATCCTTGGTTTCCTACTCCACTCCTGCTTTAGGGCGACAACATTATGCAAAATCACATTACCCAGAAGATCACAAATGGAATGCACTAGACTATCGCGGTGGTGATATGAATACTTCCATTATTAAAACACAACTTGGCCGCACCATTATGGTCCAGTGGGATGAAACCAGTCCAAGACCTTACTCCCGACACAACCTCATCCAAGGCACCAAAGGAGCTATGGCTGGGTTTCCAACACGCGTAGCTTTAGAAGGTGGCGTACTTGGTGTGACAGACAGTCACCACTACTGGGCGCAAGGTGAACAACTGGATGCCTTCAATGAAAAATATGAGCATCCTTTGTACCGACGATTGGGCAAGGTTGCCGAAAAAATGGGTGGTCACGGTGGCATGGATTTCTTGATGCGCTATCGCATTATTGAATGCTTAAGAAACGAGCTGCCTATGGATCAAAACTTATATGAAGGTTGTTTTTGGAGCGCTGTTGCGCCAATGAGTGAGGCCTCTGTATCCCAAGGAGGTATGCCACAAGATTTTCCAGATTTTACCAGAGGAGAATGGAAAAACACACTTTCTCTTGATGTCGTTGATTAATGCCAAATCGAACTGTAAGATTCGAGTGCCAGGACGGGTTTGCTTTTTTGGCGATCATCAAGACTACCTCGGACTACCCATTATTGCTGGTGCTATTGACCGCTACGTTACCTTAACCGCTCAACCAAACGGTCTTAGTTGCTTTAACATTGCGCTAAAAAATACGAACAGCATCATACAGATGCCTCTGTCTTTAGAACAATCTACTATCAAGTCAGATTATTTCTTCTCTGGTCTTTCGATTATGCTAGATCAAGGCGCACGCTTTGACCAAGGTTACGACATTTCCATTGAGGGCAACATCCCCATAAATGCTGGACTCTCGAGTTCCACTGCCTTAGTAACGGCATGGATCAAATTTTTGGCCACTATCGGTTTTACTCACCTAAGACCTAGCAGCAATCAAATTGCCACATGGTCACATCAAGCGGAGGTCAGCTTTTTCAATGCGCCTGGTGGCCATATGGACCACCTGACCATAGCGCATCAGCACTTGATATTCCTTGACAATACCTCTTTGACTGTTGAGAGGCTCAACAGCCCATTTGATGGTATTGTCATTGCCGAATCGGGTATTGATAAAAAAACGCTTGAGGTTTTGGGAAATGCCCGCTCATATGCCGAAAAAGCCATTCAAAAAGTGAAAGCCATCAATCCCGAATTTCGAATCCAACAAGCTGATGCTAGCGCTATTGAACTTTATATGAACGCGATTGACCCCATGTACAGAAAACACTGGTATGCTGCCATTCACAACCACATGATTACGCAGCAGGCGCTCCAACTTTTCAAACAACGCGGAACGGCTGAGTCTCTTGGCGCTCTTATGAACGCCCACCAACACATTTTAGCAAATTATATTGAAAATACCCCAAAGGCCATGTCTCGAATGATGGATTCAGCCCTTCAAAGTGGGGCTTATGGGGCAAAAATCGTAGGCTCGGGAGGTGGAGGCACTATGGTGGCGATTTGTTCACAGGACGATTGCCACGCCGTCGTCAAGGCATTTAAAAACTCTGGAGCTGTAAATGCCTATACTGTTGGGCTCCTCAATGCCTAAAGCATAAGCAGATAGCTTTATTGGTTTATTTGATCTTGGTGCGTTTTTCCTTTCAATATTTTTTCTGTATTTGCTCGTACGCTGCCCCAAACAGTTTTACGCCCATGAAAAACCTACGTTTCATACCTGATATTCATAATTGCCAACCCATCATCAAAGCTGCTTTTGCTTTTGACTGGGCATTGATGGCATTGGTCAAATCGCAACCCAGTGCAAGACGGCCTCAGACGCTTCAGTCGTGGTATTTTCTAAAACGGTATTTCTGTGTTTCTCAACGTACGCTAAAACGAATCGAAAGTCCTATTGATCGTATTTTAAAAAACAAGCACGTTGATTATCAACATAATAAAGATTAATAAAGTAAAAATGATAAAGAAGATATATCGGAACTTGTTCTGATACACAGTAGTTGTAATCAATTTCAGCAAAAGCTGAACCCTATTTGCTATACTTTGCTAAAGCAAAGCCTCGCCCATAGGGAAATTGATTACAACGTCCCCGCTAAACCAAATTAACGTTTTATTTGGGTATGGACGTTGAAGCTTTGGCTGTATAAAGTAGCCAAGTACTGGCTACAACTGAATACAACAATGCGCTAAAACGTAATTTGGTAAGGTTCTAATTGTCTTTTGAATATTCGAGTAAACTCGATATTCAAAATCCCGAACCTCACTCCGTTTAGCGGGAACGTTGTGCGTCAGCTGAAAAACAATCTCACTATAAAAAAGAAAATGAACCAAATTTTTGCAATACTAATTTTATCATTGACACTTTTTGCTTGTAATGGGCAACAAAATTCCAACGTGACAAATCTAGAGAGTGGTTTTTCTCTTATTAAAGACACAATTTCAATAAGTGTAAATGGCAGAATGACTCACGCACTAGAATATAAGGACAAATATTATGTGCTTTTTGAACAACGATTAATGAAATATGGTGGCTACGGAAAAAGATGGCTTTATATTTTTTGAAACAATCAATTAGAAAAAGTGATTGACTGCCCCGAAGAAATGAAAACAGTCTACTTAGATTTTTATTTGCAAAACGATAGCATTATTATAAAGCCGTATATGGACAAGCAAAGCTATTATCTTGATAATACAAACTTAAAGTGGAACAAGATTAATAAAACGGACGACTTAATATGGAAAGATAAAGACTTTTATACCTATTCTTTAGGTTTTGGCGAATGGGGTGGAAAAACGTGGTTTAAAGATAAGAAAACAGACAGTCAATATGTTTTAGAATCTACAACACCGCTAATTAATAAAATTGACAACACTTATTACTTGACTAATTCTTTTCAAGTTCTAAAAATTGACAATCCGAAGAAGCTTACAAAATGCGATAGTGATGTGACTTATGAAAACATAGAAAAGACAGGTAAGAACTGCTCTTGGTACAGTGAATCAAAAGGTTATGAAGTCATTTATAAAGATGAGAATGTAGACTATTTTGATTTTTCATATCACCCTAGCATTGTCAGTTCCTTTGTTTATAATGATGAACTTCTACACATTTTTGAAACAGACACAGCTACGTATCTATCACGGATAGTGAATAATAAAATACAGCCTTTTGAGAAGATACTTGATGATGTAAAATTTTATAATTGGCACTTCTCTTATCGTTGTAAAAACCTAAATGGCTCTAATGAACTGCTCAAATTCAAAACATCGAATGACCAAATTTATGGTCTGACAACAATTAAGGGTAACAAGATTTATGCAACCGTTTTAGTTAATGACTTTGAATTAAAACCGAAAACATTAGGAAAGGAAAGGTCAAATGAAATTTTTGAAAATAGACTTAAAACAATCCTTGCTGATTTTTCAAAACTGCCCCTTACCAAAGTGGAGTCGAAAGAAAAGGAATGGAAAACTTTTGACATTACCCCAAATCACAAAATTGGAATTGGAGACAGTTGGAACCCTAAGAAATATGATATCGACACAAACAAATCTTACCTCGTTGTAGAAGATTCGATTATTTCAAACTCAATTATGTATTATGCTACAAAAAAGACCGATTTAGTTAGAGCCATAACAATGAATTGGGAAAAAACACAGACCGATAGAATTGAATTTGGAAATGAAAAGTCGACAAGTGAAGTTTTTTTGAATAGATTTAATGACCTTGTATTGATTCTAACTAATGAACTTGGCGAACCCAATTCAATAAATGAAGAAAAGAAGAATCAATCATTTGTTTGGACAACAGAGAACAATATAAACGTTGAAATTAAGCTATCGAGACAGGACAACTATAATAACATAAGAATGGTGGTATATGAGAGAAAATGAAAAAGCCGAACGCACAACAAAGAACTGTGTTAAAAAACAAGTAAAAACTAATTAATTTACCGATAATGTGCTTCTGTAAGTGATCAAAAGAAACTCTTTTTTTGGTGTTTTTTTTGAGTATCGGTTTGATGTCTAAAATTCGTCGACAACAATTAATTGCAACATGGTTTCTCTTAAAATTAATCTAAAAATAATTCAGGCTTTAGCTTTTTATTTTACTTTGCGTTAAATAACAAAAAATTAAACATTTTCAATTTCAAACCATGACAACATTTTCAAAACATTTCTCTTTATTGGTGGGATTGCTATTCGTGTCGACAGCCGCCTTTTCACAAGAAGAAGGGTCCAAGTACGATTATAATGAAGCCTTTGGGAATCATTTTTACACGAAAAACGCCACAGACACCCGTTCTGCCAGTGGTAAACCAGGTCACGCTTATTGGCAAAACCGTGCCGATTATAATATCGCCGTTCATTTGAACGACGCCGAAAAAAAACTCACCGGATCGGAAACCATCACCTACACCAACAACAGTCCAGACCAACTCGATTTTCTTTGGATGCAGTTGGATCAAAATTTATTCGAAAAAGATTCACGAGGCAATGCGATTATCCCATTGCGTGGCAGCAGAAACGGTGCCAAGGGCCAAGAATTTGATGGTGGCTATGACATCACTTCTGTGAAAATGGTAAGTGGTAAAGGGCGTAAAAGCACTTCGGTTGATTTAACCTACCATATAATTGATACCCGAATGCAAATTGACCTGCCCAAAGCACTAAACGCCAAAGGCGGACAAATTACTTTAAAAATTGACTATACATTTACTTCACCCGACTATGGTTCAGACCGTATGGGCGTTTTAGCTACAGAAAATGGCAACTTATACACAGTAGCCCAGTGGTATCCTAGAATGTGTGTCTATGACGACATCTATGGGTGGAACACGCTACCATATTTAGGGGCTGGTGAGTTTTATTTAGAATATGGCGATTTTGATATGGCCATCACAGTACCAGCCGACCATATGGTGGTTGCTTCAGGGGAGCTTTTAAATCCATCTGACGTTTACACCAAAACGCAACTAGAGCGCTGGAAGGCGGCAGAGCAAAGTGATACAACTGTTGCGATCCGATCGGCTGAAGAGGTGACTGATCCCAATTCAAGACCAACGGGAGCATCAGAATTGACATGGAAATTTAAGATGAATAACGCCAGAGATGTGGCTTGGGCCTCTTCTGCTGCTTTTATCGTCGATGCTTCTCGCATTAATTTGCCAAGCGGTAAAAAGAGTATGGCTATTTCGGCTTATCCCATTGAAAGCGACGGACAAGAAGCTTGGGGTCGCTCAACAGAATATGTTAAAGGATCAATTGAACATTATTCAAAAATGTGGTTAGAATATCCTTACCCTGCGGCAGTCAATGTGGCTGGAATCGTTGGAGGTATGGAATACCCTGGAATTGTTTTTTGTAATTATAAATCTCAAACCAGCAGACTTTGGGGTGTTACAGACCACGAATTTGGACACATTTGGTTCCCGATGATCGTTGGTTCTAATGAGCGTTTGTTTGCATGGATGGACGAAGGATTCAACACCTTTATCAATTCATTGAGTTCAGCCGAATTCAATGATGGTGAGTACAAAGATCCAGAAATGAATTTGCACCAATATTCATCTGTACTTTCAAATGATAAACTGGAACCAATTATTAGCGCTCCAGATAACTTAAAAGAGCGTAACCTTGGTTTATTGGCTTATTTAAAGCCAGCCGTAGGATTAACCATGCTGCGCGAACAGGTATTAGGTAAAGAGCGCTTTGATCACGCCTTTAGAGCCTACGTGGAGCGATGGGCCTATAAACACCCTACGCCAGACGATTTCTTCAGAACTATGGAAAATGTTTCTGGTGAAGACCTTTCATGGTTTTGGAGATCATGGATTCAGAATACTTGGAAGTTAGACCAAGCCATCACTGAGGTCAAATATGCCGATGGCGATCCTGCTAATGGTGCTATCATTACCATTGAAAACATGGAACAAATGCCAATGCCTGTGGTCATTGAAATGATCATGGAAAATGGTGAGAGCATGCGTCACAACCTTCCTGTTGAAATATGGAAACGTAATGTGTCTTGGACCTTTAAAGTACCAACGACCATGGCGCTTAAAAAAGTGGTTGTTGATCCCGACAACGTTCTTCCAGATGTGAACAGCGATAATAATACATGGTTGGCAAGTACTGATGGCGTTACAGAGGTTGAGGATTTATCGCCATACTCCGGTTCTTTTACCTCAGCTCAAGCACCGATTGAAATCACTGTAAAATCTGATAATGGTGTTCTTATGATGTTAATTCCTGGGCAGCCCGAGTTGCCTCTTGAAAATGAAGGAAATGGTAAATTTACCTTATCTGAAGCTGGGATGTCGCTTCAATTCAATGAAGATCGATCAGGTTTTCAGCTTGAAATTCAAGGTCAAAACTTAACTTTCACACGCAACTAAAAGCATACATTTAAATAAAAAAAGGGGCCAATTGGCCCCTTTTTTTATTTTATAATGGCTGAATTATTTTTGAGTCAGGTTTCTGCTGTATTGAATCACGCGATCAATTTTACCATCAACATTAAAATAGAAATTTTCAACCAAATCCTTTTCCCAAACCGATCCGTCTTTACTCGTTCTGACCTCTCTTGAAAAAACTGTCACTCCAGAAGCTGGATCCGTATCATAAATTTTTAAAGGAACAATAGCATAAGGCTTCCATGACACAGAAGTCAAAGTGTCAAAATAAGCGTTCATCATTTCCATAGAAATGGGAGTGACTTCGCCTTCAAAACCTTCTATAACAGCCCCTTCTGCAAACACTTTAATAAAGGCCTCAGCATTCATGTCATTGTAATCTTTCATCAATTGCTCAAGGATTTCGACCTCACCTCTGTTGGAAAACACCAAAGGTCGTCCAGTATAATCAGTTTCAGTTTCTCCAAAAAATTTGCCGCCGATTGGTCGTCCAAATTCATTGTCTGGATCTATTCTGTACCACTGTGAAAACCCGTTAATCTTCTTGTTTTCATCGAAAGCATAAACTTCCATTAAAGACATTTTTTGAGAAGATCCGTTTTTCCAAAGTCTGTCCTCATTAGACCAAGTTAAAACCATAGCTTCTTTCGACCCTTTCAGTCTTACGGGTAAAATCACTGCCGGTGTGTTTGTCACTTTTTCAATAGAGGCATGCCAGTTCGTGGTAAATTCTCTGTTTTCAGCACCAAATGCTGCTTCGTAAAAAGAAATTTCCCTCTCCACATCACCAGCATTGTAGGCCTCAACGGTTCCAAGATATAAGTCCATGTATTCATTAGGTGCAAGAACAAAACTCTTTCCCTTGTTTTCGCCCATTAGCCACTCTCCTGAAGTTTTTACCTTTTGAGCACTTAGTTGAACAGCCAGAAGAAGGTTCAATATTATAATTATGTTTTTCATTATTTAATTTATTAGTTAAAAAACAATTAAAGATAAAAAAAATATATAAATTCACAAAATAATATCAATTATTTGGTCTTAATCATAATATATTCATCAATCGATTGTTCTTTAAATTCATACAATGAAAATCCAAACTTTTGGTAGAAAAAAGAAAGACGAAGATCCTCGATCGAAAGCCAATAACTCTGATTTTTACGTCTATTAAAGAGCGCATGAAACCAAAATGAAGCTGCTCCCAAACTCCTATATTCTGGTTGGGTATAGATATAACCAATATAAGGAACGTTTTTAAACAACATAGACGCCTGAAATTCGACCGCTGATAGTTGCGGTAGCATTTGATGAAAAACGATACCACCTGAAATCACATCAGCTCTATATTTCACCACAAAAACATCAGAAGTTCCCTCTAAATCCTGCCATTGAGGCAACAAGTCATCGCGCCAATCTTGAGGCAGGATATTGAAAAATTCACTCGGGCTGACAAGTTTTCGAAAGACCATAATTCGCCTATATTAAACCCCATGACCGCAATCGGTCAGCGTCTTCAGACCAGCGGTTTCCAATGTCAATGCGATAATAGCTGTTATTTATAATAACATTTGAAACCCGATTATACATCATACGTTGAGCCTCCTTCATTGTTATTCCGTGTCCAGTGACCAATATGGCTATGCCAGTATCTCCAGTGATCAACCACTCGTCATTGATTTTCTTGACATGAATGGGATGAATCCCCTCTGGCATCAATTTCTTAAAAATTACAACTGAGTCCTTTGAAAATAAATTAAAACTCTTTTTGTCATTGAAAGGAAATGGAGGGACTACCATATAGACTCCAATCTGATATCCTTTTCTGACGGGAATAGAATAGTCATTGCCTTTGGCCGTATGATAGAGCAACGCTCCAAAAGAATCAAGAACTCCATATTTTTGAATGTACGCTTGAGGATAGCCAAAACGGGAAGTAAACTCTAGAGGGTAAATGCCATTCCCATTGACAATGCAGTTGATGTCGATATGTCCACGGAAATTATTCTGAGCTAAAGTTGATTCCATTTTTTTTAGTGTGCGCTCAAATATTGGAGATGAACAACTCCAAAACATACTAGTTCCCATTTCTCCAGTCGAAACACCCAACTCATTTGGAAAAAGTTTTTTGTGCTCGAAGCTAATATTATACGGTGAGAGAAATTTGGTGCCGTTAAAAAAACCAGAAACGGCAATCTCAACGCCTTTTACTTTGCGCTGCAATTGAAAGGCTCCAAAATGACTTCCCCAAGATTTTTCATAAGCCTTAAGAACTCGTATCACGTCCCTTCCTTCATCGTCATTACCCACAAATAACAACTGTTTCAATTCTTGTGTCTCTCCTGATGGCTTTACAACATAAGCGTCTGGATTGCTTTCAACAAAACTAATGGCCTCACCAAAGCTGGCGAATTCTTGAGACGGAAGCGTTTTGATGTGATGTTTTTTCAGCTCAAGATGTCCAAAATTTCGATCCATCTCAAGTTTATCGGTATAAACTGAGCCTCCAAAAACAAATTTACCTTCATTTCTCAATTGTTCGCATACTTCTCCGAATCCTGTGTAATCAAAAACGATGACATCGGCCCAGTCTACATGCTTTTGCCATTGATTGGTTTTCTTTATAAATCCATATCCAATTTCTCGACAATCTTTTTCCTCGATATACATCTTCACCTCGTGACCATCCTTATACAGGCTATAGGCAATATCGAGGGTGTCTCCCCATTTAGAGATTAATAAAAATTTAATCCTAGGAGGTAATTTCATCCGATTCATCACAACTATAGTAGTGAAAGTTGAGGATAATATTTAGAGGGTAAATTGGTTGATGAGTTCATCTGGTCAAACTAAAACTTCAAATGGCGGATAGTGTCTCCTTTTGTTATCAGCTCCATCAAAGCGTCAATGCCGACCTTAATGTGCGTGCTGTCAAACTTTACAGAGTTAACAGCATCTTTAGCTTGTGTTTTGACCCCACTTGCAACCATCGGTTGATCAGATACTAAAAGCAGAGCACCTGTTGGAATCTTATTATGGAATCCGACTACAAAAAGAGTTGCAGTTTCCATGTCAATAGCATAAGCTCGAATTTCTTCGAGATAATGTTTAAAATTTTCATCATGCTCCCAAACTCTTCTGTTAGTCGTATAAACCGTTCCTGTCCAATAACTTACATCATTTTGACGGATGGAAGTAGATATGGCTCTTTGTAAGGCAAAGGAAGGCATCGCTGGCACTTCTTTAGGTAAATAATCGTCCGAAGTTCCGTCACCACGGATAGCACCAATTGGAAGTATAAAATCACCTATGCTATTGCGTTTTTTTAAACCACCACATTTACCCAAAAAGAGCACAGCTTTAGGACTAATAGCAGTTAGAAGGTCCATAATTAATGCTGCATTGGGGCTCCCGATACCAAAATTAATCATCGTAATATTATTGGCTGTAGCCGATGTCATCGGTTTGTCTGTTCCAACAATTGGCGCTCCCGTCATTTCAGAAAACAACACCACATATTTTTGGAAATTGGTCAATAAAATATATTCTCCAAATTCAGTAAGCGGAACTCCCGTATAACGGGTTAGCCAATCCGATACAATTTCATGTTTGGTATTCATAGCTTAAATATTTGAACAAAGATAAGACACTAATTGATGTCAATAAGCTTTTATCGACTAACGCTGTTTTTTAGGTAACATATCGATGCCAATTTTTTTGCCTAAATAGATGAGCATTGGAGTCAATGGTATTGGTAAGGGTATGAATTTTAAGCTGATTAAAATGAGTATTTTAACAATGTCGGCCGATTGCGAGCGTACGAATTTCTTGTCCTCGACACTCACCGACTTGAGTAAAATAATTTGTTTCAAAATAACCAAGGCTTCAATAGTTTCCTTCTTCTCTCTTGAGGTAGCCGATTTTACTTTTCCCCAATTATCGTTTATCCACAAAATGGAACGATCTAACCAATGCGCCATTTTTACACGCGCTGCTTCGGTAAATACAATTGCCCTTGATTTGTTTTCAGACATCTAAAATCATTAATGGTAAAAACGGCTTGTTATGGGAAACTTAAATATCAATGTAAACTTAATATGTTTGTAGCATTATTCTTTAAAAACACCCAAAAATATAGTTAACTAAAAGCACTCCAACAGAAATAAGATAGCGCTTTTTTAGTGTTTATATTCTCTAAAGTTTTGTTAAACAAAGTGTTGCTATGAAATAAATTGTAAATTTGTGATGGTATATGAAGCAAATTGCATTAAAAATATCGTCAGTAAGTATGGCCCTTTTGGTCCTGTGTTCCACTGTTTCTTTTTCAGTAGATCAACACTTCTGTGGAGATTTTTTAGTTGATTCTTCTTGGTTTGGGCATGCGGAATCCTGTGGAATGGTGATGCAACAAAATGAGACGAGTGCAACGAATTGCGACCTAATAAAGTCAAACTGTTGTTCTGATAAAACTGTTCTTTTAAAAGGCCAGGACGACCTCAATAAACCGTTTTCTCAATTTTCATTTGAACAATCAAATTTCAATGCTATTCCACAGCCATTACTGCTGATTTCATTTGAAATCTTAATCGAAAACGAGACCCCATTTAAACATTACCACCCCCCGTTGTTGGTGAGGAACATTTCTGTTCTGCATCAAACTTTCTTAATTTGATATTGATTTGTCAACAAGGTCAATAATGGCTTAAAGCTGTTTTTGAATCGCTGCGTATTGGCGTCTATCACAAGGACTAAATAATCAAATTACTGAAAATATGCTCAATAAAAGCATTAAATTTTTTATCGAAAACAAGTTAGTTGCAGTGTTACTCCTAGCAATTGCAGTTGGCTGGGGTATTATCAATGCACCGTTTAATTGGAATACCGGGTTTTTACCAACAGATTCTGTGGCCGTTGATGCCATACCCGATATAGGTGAAAATCAGCAAATTGTATTCACAAAGTGGGATGGTCGATCTCCTCAAGATATCGAGGATCAAATCACTTACCCTCTCACCTCAACACTCCTCGGAATTCCTGGTGTTAAAACCATTCGAAGTTCTTCAATGTTTGGATTTTCAAGCATTTACATCATTTTTGAGGAAGAGGTTGAATTTTATTGGAGTCGAAGTCGCATTCTAGAAAAATTAAACGCACTTCCAGCCGGACTGCTTCCAGATGACACAAATCCTGCTCTTGGTCCTGACGCCACGGCACTCGGGCAAATTTTTTGGTATACCCTAGAAGGACGCGACCAGAATGGGAACGTCACAGGTGGATGGGATCTTCAAGAATTGAGAAGCATCCAAGATTTCTATGTGAAATACGCTCTGTCATCTGCTCATGGTGTTTCTGAAGTCGCTTCAATTGGTGGTCATGTTCTAGAATATCAGGTGGATGTCGATCCAGAACTCATGCGGCAATTTGGTGTTAGTCTAGAACAAGTGGTCAAGGCGGTCAAAGAAAACAACAAAGACGTTGGTGCCCAAACCATCGAAATCAATCGAGCTGAATATCTCATTAGAGGTTTGGGCTATGTCAAAAGCATCTCCGATCTTGAAAATGCTGTAGTAACTTCTTCTGATTTTACATCCATTCGAATCAAAGACATCGCTCATGTGTTAGAAGGTCCAGCCACCCGTCGGGGCATTTTAGATAAAGAAGGGGCGGAAGTCGTTGGTGGTGTTGTAGTTTCACGATATGGAGCCAATCCTCTTGAAGTTATCAATAACGTCAAAACAAAAATTGATAATTTATCTGCTGGACTGCCTTCAAAAGTTCTGGCCGATGGCCGCACCTCCCAATTGACTATTGTTCCCTTTTACGACAGAACAGAGTTGATCCAGGACACATTAGAAACACTCAATGATGCGCTGACTTTAGAAATACTCATCACCATTTTCGTTATCGTTATTATGGTGTTTAACCTTCGGGCATCGGTACTCATTTCAGGCCTTTTGCCTGTAGCTGTTTTGATGGTATTTGTAGCTATGAAATTTTTTAATGTAGACGCTAATATTGTTGCGCTATCTGGTATTGCCATTGCCATAGGCACCATGGTTGATGTTGGGGTTATCTTGTCAGAAAATATCATCCGCCATCTGGAAGAACAAGACGGCAAACAAAGTACTAATTCTATAGTATACAATGCCACATCTGAAGTATCTGGAGCTATCGTGACGGCTGTCATGACAACCATCATTAGTTTTATTCCAGTATTTACAATGATCGGTGCAGAGGGTAAGTTATTTCGTCCATTAGCTTTTACAAAAACTATGGCCTTGAGTGCTTCTCTAGTCGTTGCCCTATTTTTGATTCCACCTTTCGCAGCTTACATATTTAAGAAGAGAAACTTAAAATGGAACTTGAGGCTTGAAGCTCAAATTGTATTAATTGTTATTGGCGTGTCGGCGCTGCTTTTAGGCCATTTCTTGGGATTAACACTCATTGCTTTTGGTCTTTCAGGATTCTTTAAGATTAAAGAAAAAATAACGCCTTCAAAAGCCAATTTGGTTAACATATGGATTGTAGCATCAACAATAATCATACTATTAGCCATCTATTGGAGACCGCTCGGATTCGATCGCTCGGTTGCATCTAATCTCATTTTTGTCGGCATTATTTGTTTTGGTCTGTTGGGAGTGTTTACACTATTCCGAAAAAACTATGTGCGCATTTTAACATGGGCATTAGACCATAAGCTAGCATTTCTTTCCATTCCAGCGGTTATAGTGGTTTTAGGCGTGGTCATTATGCGAAATACTGGTAAAGAATTCATGCCCTCCCTCAATGAAGGGTCTTTTTTGTTGATGCCTACATCCTTGCCTCATGCTGGCGTAGAGGAAAACAAACGAGTATTACAACAGCTAGACATGGCCGTGACCAGTATTCCAGAAATTGCCACCGTGGTTGGGAAATCTGGTCGTATTGAATCTGCTTTAGACCCTGCGCCTTTATCGATGTATGAAAATATCATTATTTATAAACCCGAATACGCTCCTAACGCTGAGGGAAAACCACAGCGATTTAAAGTGAATGAAGACGGTGTGTTTATATTAAAAGATGGCAGCCTTGTAATCAATCCAAATCTTGAGGTCGATCATCATACTGACTATGTCGGAAAGGTTAAGTCCAATCCATTCGAAGTTGAGCCGAATCACTTGATTGAAGATAAAGACGGTGAATACTTCAGAAATTGGCGTCCTGAGATTCAATCATCAGATGATATTTGGGCAGAAATTGTCAACGTCAGCAAGTTGCCAGGGGTCACTTCGGCACCGAAATTACAACCTATAGAAACACGTCTGGTCATGCTGCAAACTGGCATGCGTGCGCCAATGGGCATCAAAGTCAAAGGGCAAAATTTGAATGATATTGAGAAATTTGGACTTGAACTTGAGCATATTTTAAAACAAGCTGAAGGTGTCAAATCAGAAGCTGTTTTTGCAGATAGAATTGTTGGTAAACCCTACCTTATCATAGAC
Source organism: uncultured Flavobacteriaceae bacterium (assembly GCA_943788695.1). GTDB lineage: Bacteria > Bacteroidota > Bacteroidia > Flavobacteriales > Flavobacteriaceae > JALRKI01. Next base: position 516,196 of record CALSRG010000001.1, on the reverse strand, counting down.
ATTGATCGTGAAAAATTGGTTCGATATGGGTTATCAGTAAATCAGGTACAACAAGTGCTTCAAGTTGCGGTAGGCGGCATGGTACTTTCTCAAACCGTAGAAGGCCGTGAACGCTATGGTATCCGAGTCCGATATCCGCGTGAAGCGCGAGCCACGCCCGAGGACTTAAGTAAAATTTATGTCCCAGTAAGTAATGGCGAGCCAGTTCCTTTGAGCGAACTTGCTAGCATTTCTTTTGAAAAAGGTCCTCAAGTGATCAAAAGTGAAGACACCTTTTTGGTGGGATATGTGTTGTTTGATAAGACGGAAGGCTATGCAGAAGTTAGTGTTGTTGAGAATGCACAGGCACTGATTAAATCTAAAATCGAAAGTGGCGTATTAAACGTTCCAATTGGAGTTAGTTACGAATTTACAGGCACCTATGAAAACCAGTTACGAGCAGAAAAAACGCTCAGCATTGTGGTTCCATTAGCCCTCTTGCTGATATTCTTGATTCTGTATTTTCAATTTAGATCAGTGAGCACCTCGCTCATGGTGTTTTCTGGAATTACTGTAGCCTTCGCTGGTGGCTTTATCATGATATGGCTTTACGGTCAAAGTTGGTTTTTGAACTTTAATTTTTTAGGAGAAAACTTGAGGAGTCTACTACAAATGCATCCTATAAATCTTAGTGTTGCCGTTTGGGTTGGTTTTATCGCCTTGTTCGGTATCGCTACTGACGATGGTGTTGTTATGGCGACCTATTTAAAACAAACCTTTGCACGCCTGGCTCCTAAATCAAAACAGGATGTTCGCACCGCCGTTATTGAAGCTGGACAAAAAAGAATTAGGCCTTGTTTAATGACTACAGCCACAACCCTATTAGCCTTGCTGCCTATTTTAACATCAACGGGTCGAGGTAGTGACATCATGATCCCTATGGCTATTCCAAGTTTTGGCGGTATGCTCGTAGCGCTTATAACCCTTTTCGTTGTTCCGGTGCTGTACAGTTGGAATGCCGAATTTCAATTAAAACGTTTGAAAAAATGAAAAAATCCCTTTTTCTTATTTTTATAATATTAGGCTTGAGCATGGCTCATAGTCAGGATCTGATGTCTTATATTCAAGAGGCTGAAGCCAATAATTTGGAGATTCAAGCTTATTCATTTCGTTATGATGTCGCTACCGAAAAAACCAACGAAGTCAATTCACTTCCTAATACCGAATTGGGTTTTGGTGTTTTTACAAGTGAACCCGAAACACGAACCGGTGCGCAAAAAATGCGTTTTTCTATCAAGCAAATGATGCCATGGTTTGGCACCATTACGGCTAGGCAAAATTACACAAGCTCGATAGCCAACGCACTATACGAGGATTTGGTGGTCGCGCAACGCCAATTAAGAATGGCCGTAAGTCAATCTTATTACAAACTATATGCAATTAGCGCCAAACGTGAGGTACTGCAAGAAAACGCCATGCTTTTAGCAACCTATGAAACTATTATTTTAAAATCTGTTGAAGTTGGAAACGCCTCCTTATTGGATGTCCTTAAGTTGCAAATGAGGAAGAATGATATAGACCGTCAAATAAAACTCATGGATCAACAGTATTTAAGCGAACAAACCGTTTTTAATCATTTGCTCAATCGGGACGTTACACTTGACGTCATAGTAGTATCGAATCTGACATTGCCTGACCACGACAGGATCACAAGCGAATTAGAACTCGACTTACATCCAGAATTGATTAAGTTTGATCGATTGTACGAATCTGTGGTACAATCGGAATTGGTCAATAAAAAAGAAGCAGCACCAAGTATTGGCATTGGAATTGACTATATCCCTGTTGAGGCAAGACATGCTTTATCTTTTAGTGATAATGGAAAAGATATTATGATGCCAATGGTATCTTTGTCCGTACCTGTTTTTAGTCATAAAAAGAAATCGATAACGGCTCAAAATAACCTCAAACAAAAAGCTTTAACCGCAGAAAAAAACAATAGAAAAAATATTTTAACTGACCTTCTTGTTGCGGCTATTTCGGAACAGCAATCAGCGAAAATTAGTTTTGACACTTTCGCCTCTAATATTGAAAAAGTCAGTAACGGACTTGATTTATTATTAAAAAACTATGAAAATCAAATTGTAAATTTTAAGGATATTTTAGAACTTCAAGAACTTCAAATGAAGCTAAAAGTCTCTAAAATTGAAGCCGTAAAAAGCTATTTTGTGCAGTCATCAATGATAAACTATTTAAGTAACAATTAAATCAATATATTAAAATCAAACATTATGAACACTATCAACACGCTTTCACGATTCGCTCTAATAACAACCTTGGTCATGTCAATGACATCTTGTAAGGAGACCAAAAAAGAAGTGGTATCAACTGATGCAACAGCGCCGTCAACAACACTCTCCTATATTGAAAACTACCTCAAAATGAAGGATGCCTTGGTGGCAGATGATGGAGCTACGGCTAGTACTTTTGCAGCCTCCTTTTACACTTCATTGAAGGAATTTGATATCTCATCATTTAGCGATGAAAATCAAAATGAAATAACAAAAACCATTTCGATGATTGCCAAACACAGCTCACAAATTAACAATACTGATATTGCAACACAACGGGAACATTTTGAAGTACTAAGCGTTTTAATGGTAGATCTTGTAAAAATTACTGGTACTGGATCAAAATTATATGTTCAGTATTGTCCAATGTATAAATCAGGTCAAGGAGGTTCGTGGTTGAGTGCTAACAAAGAAGTTAAAAACCCTCTTTTTGGCAGTATGATGCTCAACTGCGGTATGGTTACCGACGAAATCAACTAATTCAAAACCCTATTACATAAGGTTTTGGCCTTAACTGAGTTAATTCGAAACTTAAATTGTTATGAAACAAAAAATCATTGTTATTACGATTGCAGCAGTGCTAGGTCTTGCAGGCGGTTATTTCATTTTTAGCGGTAATGCGCCAGAGATGACCGAAACCCACAATCATAGCGAGACTACTACGCAAAATCAAATGTGGACCTGTTCGATGCATCCTCAGGTGATGCAGAACGAGTCAGGCTCTTGCCCTCTCTGCGGGATGGATCTCATTCCTGCCGAGTCAGATGGCGCTGGTCTCGATGCCAATCAGTTTAAAATGAGTGCTAATGCGATGGCTTTGGCTAATATTCAAACGACAAAAATTGGATCGAATCATTCAAACTTAAACAGCCTTCAGCTTTCTGGGAAAATCGTTGAAAACGAATCGATGAACGCCGTTCAGTCCAGTTATTTCAATGGTCGTATAGAAGACCTTTTCATCAACACAACTGGCGAAAAAGTTACAAAAGGTCAAAAATTAGCCACAATTTATTCGCCTGAATTGGTTGCTGCGCAGCAAGAACTGCTCACTTCAGCGAGTTTTAAATCGACTCAGCCAGCATTGTATCAGGCTGTCCGCAATAAATTGAAACTATGGAAACTGTCTGAAGGTCAAATCAACAGCATTGAACAGTCGGGAAAGGTGACAGAATTTGTCCCCATATATGCCAACACCTCTGGAACGGTAACGCATAAAATGGTAGAAAATGGCGATTATGTAAAAGCTGGTCAGCCGTTGTATAAAATTGCCAACCTAAGTTCTATTTGGGCAGAATTTGACGCCTATGAAGCCCAAATTTCTCTATTAAAAATAGGACAAGGGATTACCATAACCAATAACGCCTATAAGAATCAATCCGTCGAAACCAAAATTTCCTTTATTGATCCGACGCTGAATGCGCAAACCAGAACTGTTGTGGTAAGGGCAGATTTAGCAAACCCTGATGGATTGCTCAAGCCTGGAATGTTTGTTGAGGGGTTTGTAAAAGAGGCAAGTACGTATAATAAGAGCCAAATCATCATTCCATCGAGTGCTGTTTTGTGGACAGGTAAGCGCTCTGTAGTCTATGTGAAAACAGATGTTAACAGTCCCGTATTTGAAATGCGTGAAGTGACATTAGGCTTGTCAATAAATGACATGTATTTCGTTACATCGGGTTTAAGCGAAGGCGAAACCATTGTTACCAATGGCGCATTTACTGTGGATGCAGCGGCTCAGCTCAATGGAAAAAAATCCATGATGAATCAAAGCGTAAATAATGACAACGTTACGAAAGTTCCTAAAGTTGATGTTACTGAATCATTTCAAACCAGCTTGCAACTTATTTTCAAAAGCTATATTGACCTTAAAAACGCATTGGTCAATGACGATCCTGCGAAAGTTCAGAATGCCGCAAAAACACTTTCCAGTCGTTTGAATTCAGTATCAGATGATACGGTTTCGCAAACCAAAAAGGAATGGTTCAAACTGAAAATAGCAATCCAACAAGCCAGCAAAAAGATTTATAACACTGAACAATTATCTGACCAGAGAGAAGTGTTTATCGTTTTATCTGTAAATATGACGACTGTTGTAGAGCGATATGGCGTCGGACAGACGGTTTACAGTCAATATTGTCCCATGGCCGATAACAATCGAGGGGCAAGTTGGTTGAGCTTGGAAGAAAGCATAAGAAACCCTTATTTCGGTCAAAGCATGCTTAAGTGTGGCAGTGTCATGTCCATTTTAAATTAAAATTTAAGACTGTAATTAAAACTTTAATAATTATGAAAAGATATAACAACTGTCAGAGTTGCAGTATGCCGATGAAAAAAGACCCACAAAGTGGCGGAACCAATGCCGACGGGACGAAAAGCAACATGTACTGTTCATTGTGTTATGGCAATGGTGCCTTTTGGAATACTGACATAGACACGCCAGAAAAAATGCGTGAATTGGTAAAGGGGAAACTAATAGAAATGGGATTCCCTAGTTTCTTAACCGGTTTTTTTACAAAGGGCATTCACAAATTAGAACGCTGGAAGAAATAAGTGTCAAACACATGAATTGAAAACTTAAAAAGGGGCATGATGCCCCTTTTTAAGATTCTAATCAATTTGAAACTAGAAGTTATAGCCTACAGAAACTGAAAAAGTATTATTTCTCACTTTCAAATCGCCTTCACCCGTATAAGAGTTTGACAATTGTGGGAAATATCTCAATTGGCCATATACATTGTCTGTAAGCATATACGACGCACCTACAACAGCAGATAAAGCAAAATTTGAAAAATCGTCAACCGATTCCTCTAAAGAAAATCCGAAAGCCGGACCAATTTGTAAACTAAAAGCATCGCTTAAAGCATACATTACTGGAACAGGAATCAATAATCCATTAGCAGACTCACCTTCATCACTCACAGAGACGAAATGTAGTTCTGGACGCATCATCAGAGTCCCATTTAAATCTAGAGTATAAGTCAACCCAATATTAAATCCACTAATAGCATCACTAGTGATTGACCCACCGTCACCTGATAATTTAGTAGTACTACTCAAGTATCCTGCATTCAAACCAAATTGTGCAAATCCAGTTGATGAGACTGCAATCAATAATAAAAAAAGTAAATAATTTTTCATTTGTTTAATTTTTAGTTAATCAAAGTTACTAAAAAAAATATCCAAAATAAAAATTAAAAAAATTAAATATTTCGAAATCCGATAGGTACTAGTGATCAAATTTGTCTTTTTTCAATATTTCGTACATTTGAGTTGAATAGGCCCCAAAATCTATTCCCTTAAACAGTGTCTTTAGATCAATTAAATGTGTTGCTAAAGACTGTTTCTAATTCTTAACCTTTTAGTATATGGGAGATCATTTAGTACATTCAAAATTTGGCAGAAAAGAACGCCTCGATTTCGCCAGCCACCTTCTTTCTGATATTGCGGCCTTAGATCGTATGCTTGAGGAAGGGCTTATAGAAAAAGATATTGTTCGTATTGGGGCCGAGCAAGAATTTTGTTTGGTTGGTAACGATTGGCGTCCATCAAAAAATGCTGAGGCCATTCTGAATAACATAGACGACCCTCACTTTACCACCGAAATCGCTAAATTCAATCTAGAAATCAATCTTGATCCCATTAAACTTGAGGGTCGTGCCTTTTCAAAAATAGAAACACAACTTACCCATCTGCTTACTAAAGCCAGTAAAATTGCCAATGATCAAAACTCAAAAATCATCCTAACTGGAATTTTACCCACCATTTCTTACGGTGATTTGAAATTAGCGTCTATGACCAACGCTACAAGGTATTTTTTATTAAATGACCGTTTAAAATACCTCAAGGGAGGCGATTTCCTGATTCACCTATCAGGAGTAGATGAACTCACTATAAATCACGATTCTGTAATGTTTGAAGCCTGTAATACCAGTTTTCAGACACATCTTCAAATAGACCCTAACGATTTTATTTCGAGTTATAATTGGGCTCAAGCGATTTCAGGACCTGTATTAGGAATATGCGTCAACTCACCACTCTTGTTTGGTCGAGAACTATGGAGCGAATCGCGAATTGGTCTTTTTCAACAAAGTGTAGACATCAGACCTTTTTCACACAGCCTACTCAACCAACAATCTCGAGTTTCATTTGGCAATTCTTGGTTGAAGGGCAGTATTGTAGATTATTTTAAACACGAAATTTCGCGACACAAAATAATCATGTCGAAAGATATTTCGAAAACCTCACTCGAGGAATTAAATGATAGGCAAATACCAAAACTGCATGCCTTAAATCTTCACAACGGTAACATATACCGCTGGAATCGGGCATGTTTCGGAGTTGGAAACGGCAAGGCTCATATTCGAATTGAAAACCGCTACATTCCATCAGGACCTACAATTATTGATGAAATGGCCAATTTTGCCTTTTGGGTTGGCTTGATGCAAGGGCGGCCTTCTTATTTTGATGACCTTCAAAAACTAATGGATTTTGAAGATGCACAATCTAATTTTATAAAAGCTTCAAGAACTGGATCAGATTCTATCATGAGCTAGATGGGTCAAAAAATAGCACTAAACGATCTTGTAAGAAATGTACTGCTGCCCCTATCCAGAAATGGATTGGAGAAAATGGCTGTCGATCATCAGGATATTGATAGACTTCTTAGTGTAATTGAAGGACGAACGTTAGGACAAACACCTGCGCAATGGTCAGTAGCAAGTTTTAGAGCACTAAAAAACACCATGAAGCCCGACGCCGCGCTGGTTAAATTAACTGAACAAATGTATAACAACAAAGAACAAAACACACCTGCTCATTTGTGGCCAACAATAGATCTTAATCAAGAACAAATCTGCCCTGCTCACCAAGTGGAGCATGCCATGACAACACAATTATTTACCGTTCAAAAAGATGATAGTGCTTCGCTCATTTTACATATCATGCGTTGGAAAAATATCCATCATTTACCTGTAGTCGATCGCAATGAAAAATTGGTCGGACTCCTCACTTGGTCCCAAACGCAAAGTTTTTTTGAACATCATAAGCAGAGTGAAGTCAATTTATTGGTGTCTGATATAATGCTTAGGAATGTTTGCAGTGTTAGTCCAGAAACCGGATTGGCCGAAGCAAAGCAAATGATAGACACTAAAAAAATTGGTTGTCTGCCTGTGGTTCAAAATAACCAATTGATAGGTATCATTACCAGAAACGATTTGTATAACGATAGCAATGGTTAATATTTACAGTAGTGCTCTCAATCAGAGCATCCAAATCGATCGTATCATAGGTGCGGTTAAAGGCAATCAGCCAGGTCCTTGTTTGATTTTTATTGGGGGTATTCACGGCAATGAACCAGCAGGGGTTTTTGCACTTTACCAAGTGATTAAATCATTGAAGTCACAACGCACAAAAATCAGTGGTGCTGTCTATGCTTTGGCAGGAAACCTAAAAGCCCTTGAGCAGTCTAAACGATTTATTCGAGAAGACCTCAATCGGATGTGGGATGAAGACAAAATCAAAGGCTTAAAGAACGGTGCCTTTGATGCAAGTCACAACGATCAAGTCGAGCAAAAAGAGCTGTTTGATCTCATAAGCGATATTCAAAAAACCGAAAATGGTCCGTTTTATTTTTTTGACCTTCATACCACTTCGAGCAGATCTATTCCTTTTTTAACAGTAAATGACACATTACTTAATCGAGCGTTCACCAGATCGTACCCCGTTCCAAAAATACTGGGTGTTGAGGAGTTTTTGGAGGGTCCACTGTTGAGTTACCTTAATGAAAAAGGATTTGTGTCGTTCGGGTTTGAATCTGGTCAGCATGATACATTGGAAGCCATAGAAAATCATGTCGCTTTTATTTATTTATCACTTTTTTTTACAGCCTCTTTAAAGAATAATCTCATTTCCTTAGACCTATTCTATAGCAAACTTGAAGCCGCTTCGGCGTTCAAAACCTCGTTTTTTGAAATTTACCACAGACACGAAATTAAAATCGACGACACATTTATTATGATCCCAGGATACTCCAACTTCCAAGCGATTAGAAAAGGCGACGTTTTGGCTATATCTAACAAGTGTGATATTAAAGCCTCACGATCTTCACTTATGTTTATGCCGCTATATCAGGATCAAGGTGATGATGGTTTTTTTTTCATTAGAAAAATTCCATATCTATTTATGTGGCTTTCGGCTCTATTCCGCAAATGGCATTTCGATTGGATTTTACGATTTCTGCCTGGCGTAAGCTGGCATAAAACAGATAAAGACACCCTTATCGTCAATAAAAAGATTGCATTTCTAATGGTGCGTCAATTACTCCATTTGATGGGCTATCGGAATAAAAGGCTTGACAAATACCACCTAATCATTAAAAGCCGAGAAACCGCATCAAAACGCAACGCTTACAAAAATGAAATTTGGTATTAAAGCTATTGGCAAACCAAATAGAAAAAAAGGGGGCTTACGCCCCCCTTAAAAATTTAACATACAGAAGATTAGAATTCGTAACCAACAGAAAATGATAACATATTTGACTTCAATTTAAAATCTCCAGGACCTGTGTAAGTATTTGTGATTTGAGGCATATATCTGGCCTGCACATAAACATTATCGGTAAATGAGTAGGCCGCACCAATTAGTGCACTGATTCCCAAATTTGGATACCCGTCCGTAGATTCTTCCAATGAGTAAGTCAACGAGGGTCCGAACTGTAAATTAAATGAGTCAGCAACTTCATACAATGCTGGAATTGGAAGCATCAAGGATGAAGTGCTCTCACCATCTTTACTTAAAGAAGCAAAATGCAACTCTGGTCTCAATAAAAACGTATCAGAAATCGAGGTTGTGTAAGTTACGCCCAAGCTAAATCCTGAAAACGAAAACAAGGTAATTGCAATTGCTAAGAATGATTTTCTCATAATAAGTAGGTTTAAGGGTTTGTCAAATTTAATAAAAAATGGGATTGTTTTTATTTTATGTGAAAAAAATTTAGTGTTTTTATGTTAACCCGAGCTACTTTACCTTATCTGTAACTACTTTATAAGTAGGGTCTTCAAAAACGTTGATATCGATAATTTCTGAGGCATTTTCTAACAAACGTAAACAATCCACACTCAAGTGTTTCAAATGAATTTTTTTGCCTTCTTTTAGATAGCGTTCCGTTAATTTATTTAAGGCTTCAATGGCAGACATATCCACTACACGGCTGTCGGCAAAATCTATAATAATCTCTTTAGGGTCATTTTGAACGTCAAATTTTTCATTAAAGGCACTCACCGAACCGAAAAATAGTGGTCCGTAGATTTCATAGTGTTTAATCCCATTGTCATCCGTATGTTTTCGGGCTCGAATTCGTTTAGCATTATCCCATGCGAAAACTAAAGCAGCAATAATCACCCCAATAATCACAGCCAAAGCCAAGTTATGAAGTAATACGGTTACTAAGGTCACCATCACCATGACAAAAACATCTGATTTCGGCATTTTATTGAAGGTTCTAAGACTAGCCCATTCAAAAGTACCTATCGATACCATAATCATTAAACCTGTTAGAGCGGCCATCGGAACTTTCTCAATCAATCCTGAGCCAAACATCACAAAAATCAAAAGCATGACTGAAGCTACAATTCCTGATAATCGAGCACGTGCTCCATTTGACACATTAATTAAACTCTGACCAATCATAGCGCATCCACCCATACCTGAAAAAAGGCCTGACAGAATATTGGCAAGCCCTTGAGCCAAAGATTCTCTGTTTCCTTTGCCTCGTGTTTGAGTCATTTCATCTACAATATTGAGGGTTAACAAACTTTCAATGAGACCAACACCAGCCACAATGGCCGCGTAAGGAAAGATAATGATCAAGGTATTCAAGGTAAAAGGCACCTCTGGAAAATGAAATGGTGGAAAACCACCACTTATAGAAGCTAAATCGCCCACGGTTTTAGTATCAATGCCTAAAACTGAAACCAATCCAAAAATAACCAATATGGCAGTCAGAGACGCTGGAATCACTTTAGTCAATTTTGGCAATATATAAATAATGAACATCGTAAGCAATACCAGTCCCAATAATATCATCAAAGGAGTTCCAATAAGCCATTTACCGCTAGCATCTTTAAACTCATTTAATTGAGACATAAAAATGATTATTGCTAAGCCATTTACAAAACCAAAAATTACTGGTTGTGGAACAAGTCTGATAAACTTTCCTAATTTAAGAACACCTGCCAATAACTGAATTGATCCTGCCAGAATTACCGTTGCAAAAATATACTCCACGCCATGAGATTTTGCTAGAGTTACCAAAACAACAGCCACAGCTCCAGTGGCACCCGATATCATGCCTGGACGACCTCCAAACAAAGAGGTCACCAAACCCATAACAAATGCCGCGTAAAGTCCGGTTAAAGGTGACAAGCCGGCAATTAACGCGAAAGCAACAGCCTCTGGAACCAAAGCTAAGGCAACGGTAAGACCAGAGAGGACTTCTGTTCTATAATTTACTGTTTGAGAAAAATCAAATAAATTTAAATATTTTTTCATGATGTATATATCGGACGAATGGCTTCGTTTTTATCTAAATAAAAAGGAATTTCAGTTTGATAGCGCTTTAAAAGATCATAATTAAAAGCCAAGCTATCTTTAATAAAGTGAATCATGTGCTTATTGATTCGTGCAAAAATAATAGAACTGCCTTAGCCGAGCTAAGTAATTCGTATTTAGATCATAGAAAAATAACTGGACGGCTCAATTTTCGACCTGTTTTTAGTCAATCGAGGCTTTGTATGATTGAATTGAAGGTCGAAATGTAAAAATAGATTTACTTTTGACTTAAAATCATCACTATTGAAGACAACACAATTTCTCATCATACTTATTTACACATCGAGGCTTTCATATGGTCAGATCAATCCAGCACAAATTGAAATTATTCGGGACACTTATGGTGTACCTCACATTTATGCCCCGACCGATGCAGAAGTGGCTTACGGCTTAGCCTGGGCACAAGCAGAAGATGATTTTACCACCATCCAAACAGCCTACTTGGCAGGAAATGCTCTATTGAGCAAAAAATTGGGATTAAAAGGGGCCTCTGCCGATTTCCTTACCCAATTCATTAGAGCTGAAGAAACTGTTAATCGTTTATATCACACACTTAGTCCTGATTTTGTCAAAATTTTAAATGGTTTCAGTGAAGGCCTTAACGCTTATGCAACCAATCATAAAGACGAAGTCTTGTTGCAAGATTTATTCCCCCTTGGACCTAAAGAAATTTTAGCCTATACCCAATTACAACTTTTTATTTCAAACGGTGCAGACCAATTGGTTAGTAATATTGTAAATGATGTATTACCCGAATTTAAGCCTCAAATCGAAAATGACACAAGGGGTTCGAATTTAATAGCAATCAGCCAAAAGCGCAGTGGATCGGATGAGACGTTTTTAGCGATCAATACCCATCAACCCCTCGAAGGTCCAATGTCATGGCTTGAAGCACATCTGATCAGTGAAGAAGGGACAAATATCATTGGGGCCACATTTCCTGGTGCACCTTGTATTTTTACTGGTGCCAATGAGTATCTCGGCTGGACCCATACCGTTAATTACCCCGACAAAGCAGACGTCTATGCTTTGCAGATGAATCCTGAGAAGAAAAATACATATATCGTTGATGGCGAGATCTATCAATTAGAAAAACATAGGGCTAAAATTTACATTAAACTGCTTGGGATGAATATCCCTATTCATAAAAAGTACTTCACTAGTATATATGGTCCCACCCTTAAAAACAAAACCGGAACTTATGCTATTAGAACACCAAGCACAACTAATATTAACGCCGTTGAGCAATGGTGGCGTATGAATAAAGCACGGTCCTTTTCCGAGTTTTATGAGGCGTTAGAAATGAAAGCCATTCCTGGATATAATATTGGCTATGCCGATAAGAATGATACCATATTTTATATTTCAAATGGTAAAATTCCCATTCGAAGCGAAGCTTATGACTGGAGAGGTGTTGTACCAGGAAATACTAAATCGACCTTATGGGACACCTACTATGACATTAAAGACTTACCTCAAGTGATCAGTCCTGAGGCCGGCTTTGTTTATAACGCAAATCACAGCCCTTTCAAATCGACTGGGCAAATGGAAAATCCTAATCCTGAAGATTTTTCTAATACTATGAACTTTGAAACATACGACAACAACAGGTCGACGCGTCTGTTAACCTTATTAGAAGCTGAAGATTTGATTGATTACGAGCGTTTTAAAGCCATTAAATATGACCGACAATTGCCAACACCACTGCAATATAATTTTATGAATCTCAACCCGTTGTTTGACATGCTTCCTAGTGATTATCCAGATGTGGCCGCACTTCTGCTAAGTATCCAAAATTGGGATCGGATGGCTGACGCCTCCTCTTATGGTGCTGGATCCTATGCGGCTTTGTATTATCAATTGGCCAATTATTATTCTCAATTGGGAGAAGATCGTAAGTTTACTCCGAGCCTATTGCACAAAGCATTAATTCAAACCCAATCCTATTTAATGAAACACTTTGGAAGAATCAATATTCAATTGGGAGAACTTCAGTTGCTGGTTCGTGGAAATAAAATGTTACCCATTTTTGGGCTTCCTGATGTAGTTACTGCAATGCGCGGTGAGCCATATCAAAATGGCAGATTAAAAATTACCCACGGCGAGTCTTATATTGGTTTAGTACGTTTTACTCCTAATAAAACTTACTATGAATCGGTGTTGTCATATGGAAACAGCCGACGTCCAAATAGTCCTCATTATGCTGATCAAATGGAATTATATGCAAGCTTTAAAACTAAAAGCATGTCATTTGACAGAGCCGATGTGCTTAAATCGGCCAAGCAAACTTATCACCCTCAATAAAACATTGAGACAACAATGACAACTTCTAAGTTCCTTTTAAAAGAAATCTAAGGCAATCGTCAAAACTATCGAATACTCTAATGTCTGGCACCAAATTAGGAATCACTTCAATTTTCTCTAACAGCACCGCAGGTTGTTCGTTAAGACCTACAAACGAAACGGAAATATCCTTCTGATTCAAATCTAAGATAATATCCTCAAGAGTGTATAAGCCTGTCTGGTCAATGTAGGGTACTTTGTCCATACGAATGATAACGTTCTCAGCTTCTTTTGGAATCTGAACTGTCATTTGTTTGAGTTCGGAAGTAGCGCCAAAAAATATTGGTCCATTGAGGTGCTTGACAAATATTTTATCCTTCAAACCCTTCATTAAAATTTTTTCGTCGGGCCACATCTTGTCATTGGAGTCGTCTAAGGGCTCAATCACGGTTTGAGAGGTTGTAACATCTCCCATTTTTTTCATAAAAATAAGAGCTGCTAGGATTAATCCCAATCCGACTGCGCTGACCAAATCCCAGAAAACAGACAAAATCAAAACCAATAACATCACAAACACCTCACTTTTTGGCATGTTCTTAATTGCCCTTAAGCCTTTATAATCCATGACTCCGATACCAACGGTCACCAAAATCCCCGCCAAAACTGCTGCAGGAATTTTAGACGCCACTGGACCTAAAGCTAAAAGAATGACCAACAGCAAAAGCCCAGCAATAACGCCAGACAACCTGGTTTTTCCTCCTGCATTGATATTCACTACGGTACGAATCGTTGCACCCGCTCCTGGAATACCTCCAAAAACAGCAGCTACAGTATTCCCGATCCCTTGGCCTATCAATTCTTTATTAGGATTATGTCTTGTTTTGGTCATATTATCGGCCACAACAGAGGTCAACAAAGAATCAATAGACCCTAAAAGCGCTAAAGACACAGCTGTTAAAAAATAGGCGGATAAAGAGGCCAGATCGAACATTGTAAAAATCTCCCATTTGGGCATGGGGAAGCCCTCTGGAATTTGTGGAATGGCCTGATATTCCAATTCAAGCAATATTGCGCCACCCGAAACTACAAATAAAGCCACTAAAGTGCTCGGGATTGCGGTAGTAATTCTCTTAAAACCAAAAATGATCAATATCGTTAATAAGGCCAATGCTAACTCTAAATAATTAACTTGACTTAATGCCCTAGGTAATGCGGTTATCGACCCATAAACTGATTTTGCTTCATCACCAGCGAGCAGTTGAGCCTCTTTCAGAATGTCATTTTGGGTGATGCGCTGTGCTCTTTTTTGTGTTTCAGTAAAATCTTCCAGAACCAAGTAACCTTCTCCAGCCTCTTCTTTAAGAATTTTCTCGAGAATGACTTCTTCAGACTGAGCCTTAAAAGAATTGACATAAGTCATGTCTTCTTTTGGATAATAGCCCAAAACAGGCAATAACTGTGTAGCAAGTATGATCACTCCGATAGCTGTCATAAAACCTGAAACAACCGGATAGGGTATATAACGAATGTATTTACCAATTTTAATCGATCCAAGTAATATCTGTATCAGACCAGAGAGGAAAAAAACGGACAATATCGCTGGAAGCGCAACACTCATGTCGCCATCATTGGCTGCAATAATTCCAGAAATAATAACTAAGCTCACGGCTGTCATTGGCGCCGTTGGTCCACTGATTTGTGTGGGTGTCCCTCCAAAAAAGGCAGCGAAAATACCAATAAAAATTGCACCATAGAGGCCTGCATCTGGGCCTAATCCCGAGGATACTCCAAAGGCTAATGCCAATGGCAGCGCCACAATTCCTGCGGTTATACCACCAAAAAAATCTCCTTTAAAATGTTTGAATATTTGCTTCATGATATGAAAACGTTAAAAATCTTAAAAAATGAAATTAATTTAGGTAATTGCTTACCAATGAGTCACTTATTTTTAGACTTCTGGGGGAGGAAAAAGAATGTCTCCAAGAACGTCACAATGGCTTTCATTCCAAATGGGCAAAAGATTCTGGGTGGTAAAAAATGAAATATAAGACTGGGTGCTATCAGATAACAATTGATATTCATAATCAAATGTATCCCATTCGGAATCTTGGCTAGAATCCAAAGACATGAACACAAAATTACTTTCTTCAATGTTATAAAGGCTAACCCTAATAACACTCGAAAAAAGGAAAACTGTTAATAATAACAAACTAAGACTTAGTTTCATTTTTATCATAAGGCCTCTAAAATAACAAAAAACATTGGATATAACATCAAGCCAATAGCTTTAAAGAGCAACCAAGATTCTCAACAAGAGGTTTAAGTCTAAATATATGATAAGATGCCTTGGATTACGACACCTTTTCGAGCTATAGAAACCTCGTAATCCAAGAAATGATTGATTTGAACACCCTAATGAACCATCCAGATACCATTGGTCATGTGGTTCATCGTGTTAAGTCTCTGAAAAGCGAAAATATTGGTAATGGTCTGGCTAAATCATTCGCAAGTTACTTGTCTCCGTCCTACGTAGGCGCAGAGCAATTTTATAAGGGCATTATGAATATTTCAACCTGTTAAGAAGACAAAGCCCATCGTCTTCTGATGGGCTTTGTAATAAAATAATGTGATTCAATATATTAGTTGAATCGGTATTGTAATAACAATTCGTTCGTTTGTCCTGCATTGGCAATACCTACAGTTGTGCTGGTTTCATAAACATAACCCACTGTGATGTTATTCAGGTTTAACTGAACAATTCCCGCAGTTGAACCAGAGGTACGGTAAGTTCCACCAAATCCAATTGATTTGTTTATATGAACCATGGTATTAATATCTAATACAGCTGGTGCACCACCAACATAACGTAACAACATACTCGGCACTACACGAAGATCATCACCTCCAAACAAAGAACCGTTACTATTTACATACCAATCGTAACCTACTGCCGCATAAAAATGTGTCCTATCAGTAGCCGATGATACCACACCATCCTTTTCTTTTGCACGTTTAGTGCCAAGAAGTTTTGGTGCAGAAAGAGATAAATACCAGTCTTTGAATGTCACATAGGCTCCCATACCAACGTTTGGAAGGAAGTTATTGATGGAATTGATCGCTGGATCAGACATCAAATCATAGGTTTGCAAACCAGAGGTGTTTATGTTGTAAAAG
The DNA here is from genome assembly GCA_943788695.1 of uncultured Flavobacteriaceae bacterium. Classification (GTDB taxonomy): domain Bacteria; phylum Bacteroidota; class Bacteroidia; order Flavobacteriales; family Flavobacteriaceae; genus JALRKI01. The sequence continues at coordinate 499,802 of CALSRG010000001.1, read as the reverse complement.
TTACCGCCTGCTTTTAATCCTAAATAGACATTTAACTCATCGGTGAATGGCAAATGGTAAGAAAAGTCAACACCAACCATAGTTTGAGATTCTATAAAAGTTCTATCTCCCATGATAGAAAACCCTAAGCCCACACGATTTCCTGAACGGGTTCCAAAAGACACCATTTGTGTTTGTGGCGATTCCTCAATTTGTGACCATTGCTCACGCATGGAAAAAGTCGCTTTGGTCCCATCAACACCGGTTGCTGCCGGGTTGAAAAAATTCAAATGATCCCAGTATTGTGTGATCAACGATTCTTGTTGGGCAAAGCCTAGCCCTGAGGTCAGGGCTAAGATTGTTATTATAATTTTTGTTCTATTATGCATAATTTAAAATCCTTTGTAGATTAACGTGAAATATATAACCAACCTTGAAGGTCTACAGTGCCGTCGCCTTGCAGATCGATCATATAATAATATGATGTTCCATCGGGTAAGTCGCCACCATTTTTGGAAGTTCCGGTCCAATTATTTTGATAGTTGGTCGCTGAGAACACTTCTGATCCCCAACGGTTATACATTTTGATATTGTGATTAGGATGGTTTTCTATATTATAAATCACCCAAGCGTCGTGAACACCATCTCCATTTGGAGAAATGGCATCCATTATATTCACTTCAACAACGTCACAAACATCTCCTAAACCGTCGAAATCACGATCCTCTTGATCAGGATTAAAGGTCATTGGACAGTTATCAATATCGTCAGTCACACCATCATTATCATCATCATCGTCACAAACATCTCCGATACCGTCTCCGTCATTGTCTGCTTGATCTGCATTGGCAATAGTAGGACAATTGTCCTCCAAATCTAACCAGCCGTCTTCGTCCGAATCACAGGCTCCTACTGTTACAATAGCTGTGGCTGTTGATTCATTTCCAGATGTGTCAGTTACAGTCAAGGTGACTGTGTTATCCCCTATCATACTGCAGTCAAACTGACTTGGTGAAATGCTCATGGCAGCAATAGCACAGTTGTCCGATGATCCGTTGTCAATGTCTGCTGCTGTAAGTTCAATAAATGGATTGAAACCTATTTCGATCTCCAAGTCCTGTGTCAAGACTACGGGAGCGATGGTGTCTTCAACAGTAACTGTAGCAGTTGTTGAAGATTCATTGCCTGATGCATCCGTTACCGTTAAGGTAACGGTGTTGTCACCAACCGAGTCACAGTTAAAGGTCGTTACATCTAATAACAAAGTATCGATACCACAATTGTCTGACGATCCGTTATCAATATCAGCGGCTGTAATAGTCGCAGAACCTGATGCGTCAAGCTGAACAGTGATGTCTTGACCTACTGCCGTAGGAGCATCTGAATCGAGAACTGTTACAATAAATGAGGCAACGGAAATATTGCCGTAGGCATCTTCAGCTGTTATTTCTATAGTATTTTCACCTGCATTTGAGCAGTCAAAACTAGACTGACTCACACTAAATGTGAATGGACTAGGGGGTGGAACAGTATTTGCGGGGGCTCGAAGGATCATGTCATCATCGTTCCCGTCAAATTTTACCCAATAAAGCATCCCATCCGTGTCTAAATCAATATGGTAGCCATATCCTCCTGGATTTAGTCCGCTAACAGCATATAATAAGGTCGGTGCCTCCGAACCATCAGCCGGAACACTATAAACATCCCCTGTCGTATGTTGGACAAAATAGATGATTTGAGAAACTTCATCGATAGTGATCCCTCGAATTTCACCTGGAGTATTAATAAAGTCATATTCAATCCCAGTACCATCTGTATTTACTTTTCCGATACCCCAATCATTAAATTGTGCAACATAATATAATACCCCATTGGTTCTATCCAGCGTAATTCCGGCTATAACGTCGCCATAGATGCCATCATCTACAAGAATAGAAGTAGAACCATCAGTCATATTGCCCGCATAAAGATCAGCATCTGAAGTGTAGTATACAATATCCCCGTCAATCTCAAAATCATGCCGCTCGCTGCCAGAATCAGTTCCTGGCACGTATGATGCTACCCCGGAATTAATATCATATAATATAACCTCACTAGAGTTCCCACCTGCATAATAAAATAGACTATTATCTTCATTTACTTCAGCTCCTACAGGTCCATAAGTGTCGTCGGTTTGATAAAGAAGTTCAGGCTCCCCAATCCCACTTTTTGGTGCTCGATACAAATTACCATCATAAGTTCCGGTGAAATAAATCCAATCACCACCACCGTAAGCACCGTTAACTAATGTGTTTCTACCTGCGGCAATGCCTCTGATTCCTCCGAAATAACCGGTGTAAAGCGCTTCAGGCTCTACTTCTTCTAAAATATTACAATTATTTGAAATCCATGATTCAATTAGGGTAAGATCCAGCTCTGCACTAAGTCCGGCATCTAGAAGAAGAGTTATGTTTTCAGGAGTTATTTCAGGACCTAATCCATCTAAAATAGTAACAGAAACGGTCGCTGAGGTTTGATTGCCACACAAATCCGTTGCGGTTATTAGCACAGATGATTCCCCCAAGTCATCACAGCCAAATACCATTTGGCTAAAAGTCAAGGTAACTTCTTGAGGTGTTGTGATTTCATCGCAGCTGGCCCATGAAAAAGCATCGAATACTAAGTCTGCTTCGGTGAGCGTAACTGATCCTCCATTTGATTCGTTTAAGGTAAAAGATAGATTATTTGCCGGAACAATTGAAACTTGAGAAAAAATATTAGGCGCTATAAAATCTTTAGTATCAGTCTCTGTAAACAAACCATTAACCGGATTTAAAACCTCAATTGATGTTAAAGCTGAAAGATCAACTTCCAAGTACCTATTGGAACCGTAAGTTCCACCAAGTAATATTTCACCAGAATTAATCATGTAAAGCGCTTGAGGTGGAACTCCATTAGTGTCTACAGATCCTATGAACTCTACTGTGGCTCCGTCAGATGAAATGGAGTAAAAAAGACCACCATTAATAGCATCATCAAACATCGTTGCGATAAATCGATCGTTGACTTGATCATAAACAAGTCCTGAACCATATGACTCAAAATTCACATTTGAAAAAGGCTCTATCAAACCTGTTGCCTGATTAAAGATTCCAATCTCACCCGATTGAAATAGAACATATATTAAATTAACCTTAACAGCCATCGCAAGGGCATTATTACTGCCAAATGGACTGGTCAAAACACCTTGACTCACCAAAGTGGAAACACCTGTGTCAGTATTAAGAGTATACATGGATCTTCCTCCGTCTTCTCCATCAGAACTACCGATAAAATGCAGAGTGCCATTAACATATTCTGCCGAAAAGATATTCCCTCCATCTGCAGTTGTAACCGAAATATCTTGATCTACAATTCGATTGACGCTATGAGAGTTTGAGTCGTACGTAAAAGCCTCAAAAACGGATGTACCCCATGGCTGGAAGGCATAAGCAACGGTATTAGAAGAATCAAATTCAGAAGTTGTTCGGTAATAGGACAAAGATCCTCCAGATGAACCTCCACCCCAACCTGTGAACATAACGTAAAGATAAATATCGTCTTCGATAAGATGCAGAACTAGTGGTAATCCAATTAGATTAGATGGACTACAACCAGCTAAAGAAATTAAAGATGTATAGTTTAAGGTAAGCGCATCTCCCAGAGATCCAACTGCCCATTCAGTACCAGTTACAGTAGCGGCACAACCTGCACCGATAGATGCATCATCAACAGCAATATTGAATAAAAATTGATTATCCGCACGAGTTAAGATGACATTATCAGTTAAAAAGTCTTGATTTTGAGATAAGGTCCAATCAGCAAATCCCGCCTTTTGAAATTCCGTTACTGAACCATCCCAAATAGTTTGACCCAAAGTTATCATAGATACCAATAGAGCAAGTGGTGAAAGTAATTTTTTGAACATAATATTACATTAAATTTTTTGTGAATATATAACTTTTGAAGCTATTTAGTTTAAAAGTTAAATAAATTATACCAAAATAATTTAATCAATTACGATTTATTGATCGTCATATGCATTGGACGGGAATCTTAAAAATCAAAAATCATGTCTTTCAAAACGAGGCTTAACCAAAAATAGCGGTTGGGCTAGCTGATGGACATGATTTAAACAATTACTTTAAAAAACTACATCTAAGTTTACGAGTTTCTTGAGGCCTTTCCTAAGGTTAAATCATTGTCAATTAATGTCTTGGCAGAAGCGTCTTTTATTTGAACTTTAACCCCAAAAGTGCTCTCAAATAAATCCTCAACCTCCCCTACTTTCATACTTGCCTTGATCTTCAAATTCAACTTCGTGTCGGTGCTTACCTCCTTTGTCGTCTTTTTATCCAAGGCCGCTAAAGTCAAATCATCCTCGGCTATCATATTGCCTTTGTAAAAAACCAATGACAAACCAAAAGACTTTTTAAAATCTTGAGAAATGGTTTTTAGCTTTTTGTTTCGAGCAATAGTAAACTCGGACTTGTTAAAATGATCAGTGATTCCTTTAAAAAATTCCATCTGTCTTGTTTTTGAAAAGGGCGCCGAAACGCCCTAGGGATTATTATAATTTTCCAGCCTGGGTTAAGGTCATTGAATTGTCAGCCAATTTACTGTCATCAGCATTGGATATCTGAACCTTAATACCAAAGGTCTCCATGAAGTAACGCTCAACGTTCTCAACCCGACTCCTTGCTCCCAACTCAAGCTCTCCGCCTGGGTTATTAGTCTTTGATAATTCGCTGATTTTTGTCTTGTCATCAGCAAATTTATTACCCTTGTAAATCCTAATACTGCAGTTGAAGTCGTCCTTAAATTGACGCTTGATGCTTTGTACTGAACTTGTTTTAATTACTTTAATTGTTGCCATAATGCGTGTTTTAAATTAAAATATGGTATCATTAATTATAAATTTTTTATAACCTCAAAGATTTCCCGTGACGCGATCTGCAATATATTTCAGCATTTCTTCATAATTATCCCTAAGTTCGAATACAAGGCCCTGATCTAAAGTTAAGCCCTCCTTTTCATGCACAAATAAATTAGTACTCTCATTGAGATTAAATTTCGAACAGAGTTCTGTATACAGTTCTCGGGCTATTTCGGAATTGTGTTTGACATAAAACTTCATCCCGAAAGTCTTTTTTGATGGGTTCGAGCAATAAATGATTTGCTGAGTCCCTCTTCCTCCTCTTGAAGTGTCGTTGAATGAAGTTCCTGTTTTTGCAAATGAAAAGGCGTATTTGGAGTCGCGGTTGGCATGTTCGTTAAGCACATTCCACAATGCGCCATAGTGTGCCACAGCTTGATCTGGATAGCCTTCTTCAATCAGTTGATTCAGTTTTGTTTCCACACCATCAAATATGGTTTTATTGCCAACCTTTTGAACAGCTTGTTTCGTTTCTAAATCATCATCTACGCTTGTGATTGAAGCAAAAGTCATAGCATGATCAAGCTCATCTTCTAAGGATTCTCCATATTTATCCCTTAATAAATTTAGCAGCTCTAGAACCGAAAAGGCACGAGATCGAAGAAAAGAATCACTTTGACAAGCCCCCCAGCATACTTGCTCCCATTCTTCATCGAGCAAGTCAGATTCTCCGAATTTTTTAATTTTTTCTTGAATTTCATCCCACTCAACATTGAATTTATTCCCAAAACCTTTGTCCCAGTTGAGAAAATTTGGATTCTGCGTCAATAGTCGAAAGACTTTCGGATATGATATTTGAATACCAAGTACAGCAAAAAGCATAAAATCATCGCCATTTTGTTCATCTTCATCTAAATCGATTTCTTTCAAGTGATTGATCAAACTAAATGAATTCAAGTAACGTTTTAAACTTCTCGGATTATAACCAATGGTGTGCTTTACTGCTTTTGCGTACAATTCTTTTTCTTTTTCGGTAATCTCTATGCCTAGAGTTATTAATTTTTCAACTAAGAAATTTTCAATATCATAAGTCCCTGTGGGCATAGAAAAAGGCATTTGAATGATCATGTCAAAAAAGGATCTGAATTCACGTTCATTTTCTTCCGTTTTGGGTCCAAATTTGCTCTCTAAACCTTTGACAACTACATCATAATCGATGGCCAAAATGAACACACAATTAGAGATGTCAAATATATTTTTTAAAGCTTCTAATACCTCAACAGCATCACCAGGCGGAATTCGATCAAGATCATCCACGAAAAAAACCAGCTTTTCAATATCTTTCGAATCTCTAATCAGATCATTGATCAAATCAGAAATCAGCGCTTTAATTTCGGCGATTTCTGCACTATTTTTATGTTCGCTTTTCAAACCATCAGCGGCCTCTTTAAAATTGGCGCCAGTGTAATTTGCAACAACTTGGTTAGCTATGCCTCCCAAAAATTTAGCTGCTGTTTTAAATTTAGCTTGACTTTCGTCTTTTATGGTCCAAGTGCCTTGTCTCTCACAAGACTCTTTAAGTTTTTCTAACATCCCGCGCAGTACCCCAGGAGTGGTTTCATTAGCGCCTCGAAACATACTATATTCCCAAGTATTGACCCATGAACATGCAATGTTCTTTGTTTCAAAATCTTCGAGAAGCAATGACATCAGTGAGGTTTTCCCAGTTCCCCATTCTCCTTGAAGTCCGACAGTAATTGGGGTGTCGCTTCGAGAAATAAAATTGGATAGCGCCATGCTGTATTTTTCAACTTTTAATAGAGCGTCCGCCTTTAAGGAAATAGGTTTGTCTGTGATTGAGCTCGTTTAGTTTAATATGTTAAAAAAATTAAAAAAAAGGTAAATTATATTTTAACTAAACTAAGTCAGATAATTAATTATCTTAGCCCACAACTAGTCCATAATAGATTTAGAAGCACTTTGGTATACATGAAAGAAAATGGATCATAATATTGAGACAATTAAACTTGACGTAACAGCATTTGTAGGTTTTCAAATTAAAAAACAAGCAGACGTTCGAAAACTTCACGATATTTTAATCGAGAATGACATTGATGTAGGATTTAATACGCTCAGACGTTTATATCAATTTCTTCCTTACAGCCAGCCTCGCAGTAAAACTTTAAATTCACTGTCTAGATTTTTAGGATATCGGAATTATAATCAATATCAAAACAGTTTATTTCAAAATAACAATTGGAGCGGTTGGCTCGCTACAAATCGGATAGAATTGACTGATCATTTGGATACAAATGAGATTGAAGATCTTTTGGCACTACAGTCCAATCCTAACTATTTTCAGATGTTGTTTGCGGTAATAAAAGCGTTTAACTATCGAAATAGGATCGATTTATTATCCATCCTCTTCAGTCACGAAAGCTTGTTTAAACCAGACGATCGTTTCAATTCTGAGGGATTAAAAATTGCATACTTCTTTTTAAATTCACTCCACCTTAAATCAAAAAAAGAGATCGAATCGTATTATCCTTTGCTTAAAAAAGGAAGTGTTTTTAAAACTCAGATATTAGATTTATTTATAGACTATCGGCATTTGACCGGTTATTATGGGCAGTTGACCGAAGAGCGCTTGAAAACAGAGTCTGATCCAGCTAGCATCCTGTTTTGTCAATTGTTATTAAACTACCGATTGTTCCTTAATGGGCGGGAGGATTTTAAAAAAGTAAATTTTAATCCACCAATAAATCAACTGCCAAGTGTTCTCATTGGGCGATACATTTCTTATCAAATCATCTACCTGCATTATAAAAAAGGCGAATCCATCAAACGTCTATTTGAGAAACTTCTTCCAAAAATTATCAATAAAGATGACGTTTTTATTTTTATAGAAATCATTCCAGCCTTATTATTTATTAAAGATTTTGAAAAAATAGACGTGATTGTCAATAGAAACTACGAGAATTTATTTGATCATTCGCCTTGGAATAATTATGTACACCAATGCCTTTATCTAATCGCCTGTAGTTTGAGTGATCTAAAAAAAGGTGATTTAAAGCCAGCTCAAACAACTATGAGTATTATTAATTTAGAAAAAATGGAAGGAACGGCCTATTTTGAGTATACCGCCTTGTTTTACCATATCGCACAATATCACATTGAGAAGTCTACCAAAAACAGACCCCACAAATTAAATGAAGTTAAAGATAAATATACGGCCTTAAGAAGGGCCACTGGCTTTAAAAGATTCTCAACAACATTTCTCAAAAATTACTAAAAATGGGTTATCTCATAACTTCAATGCTATTGCTTGCTCTCAACAATGTGATTTGGAAATATATGGTGAGTCACAGTAATCCATTAGCTATAATGGTTAAGCGAGCCCTATTAACCTCTTCCATTGGTATATTTATTTTAGCAGTGTTTTTTCGTGAAATATTAGACTATGATTCATTCAATGAATTTATGCTCATTAGTTTTACTTGTACCGTCGGTTTCTTGGGCTTACTAATGATGTTAAATGGTCTTAAAGACAGTAACCTCAGCCACTTTTTACATTACAGTTTACTCAGCGGAATCTTTGTGGGGTCATGGCTCCTTTTTGTTGAAAACCAATTCACAAATCGTTATGTCATTGGAGTTGGTTTGGTTCTTTCAGGATTCTTTCTGTTCTATTTAAACCGTCGACATGATAGCGCTACAATTTCAAGTCGAACACACTTTCAGCTTTTTATGATGAGTTTGTGCTTTGCACTAAGTGGTATTTTACAATGGTATCATTTAAAAACGCACGAACCGCTACTATTAGTCATTCATCAAGAAGTCGTCGTATTTTTGCTGGCTGCAGGAACCACTTGGGTTTTTCGAATTAAACGCATCCCCGTTTTTAACGCAGATAAAATTCCATTGATGGCCATTATAATATTTCTAGCCCTGCTGTGTGGCATGCTCGGGCTCAAAGAAACGGATCCTTTAATTGCAAATATTATTGGACTTTTTACACCGGTTGCCACCATTTTACTAGGTTCATTGATGCTCAAAGAAAAACTAGCGTGGTCATCGCTCCTATCACTTGTATTGATGTTATGTGGCGCCTACTTTCTGAAGTAAAAAGGGCTAAACCATAATGAATATCAATGGTTTAGGCCTCACAAAAATATGAATTGGTATAAAAGATTACTACTCCATTGAATTAAGGATGCTTCCATCGCTATGAATGACAAGAGTGGATTCTGGGATATCCGTTTTTGTAAGACTTATGACCTCTTTCAATACCTTATTGAGAGGATCTAGTACCGGACCACCTCGGCCTACTTGTTTGGTTGAATGAATTTGACCTTTAATAAATTTACCCGTCGTGTCGATATCCAATTCAATAATTGGACTTACTCCATTTGATCCTGACAAATTGAATCTTCCATAGGTAGCAAAATTACCAAGACTGTAAGCAATAAAACGGTCTTTGTAAATATCCATCGCTCTAGTCACATGAGGTCCGTGTCCTAGAACAACATCTGCCCCAGCGTCGATGACCATTCGTGCAAATTCGTAGGGATTACCTCTGTTTTCGCCCAAAAACATCTCTGTCTCACGGGTGATATGTGTTTTTGTGGAGCCCTCCGCGCCGCCATGAAATGAGACAATAATGATATCAACTATACTGTCCAATTTAGCCAAAATTTCCTTAGCCCTAGCATAATCATTGATTTTTATAGTCCCAGTATTTGGTGAAAACGCAACAAAACCAAAGGTTATTCCATCTTTTTCAAAAGTTGTATATGGGCAAGATTCTAAACCAGCATAGGCGATTTCCGCCTTGGTTAGTAACCTGATGGTATTGTCTGTGCCGATTTTACCAAAGTCTCTCACATGATTATTAGCCATACTCAGGACATTAAATCCTGCTTCTTTGAAATAGTGAACATAATGATCTGGCATTTTGAACGCATAGCAAACATCAGGGTTGGAGCACCTTTTTACAGTGCCTTCGCCCGTCAATAAAACCCCTTCAAGGTTCCCAAAAGACAGATCCCCTTTACTGATAATCTCCTTTACTGGCCCTAAAATATCCTTCCCATCGTTTGATGGCAAATAACTGCTATTCGGAAAGTTAGTTCCCAACATCATATCTCCAACGCCTATAATTTTAATAGTTTTCAACTCTTTCACAATAGAGTCATTGGCCTGAAGCATTGGCTCATTAGGTTCGTCTAGTACCCTACCAGCAAATAAAAATCGAGAAGTATAATACGAATTGGTATTGTATGTTTCATTTACTACCCCTCTGTTGGTGCTATGCATCACTTCTAAGGATTCTGGAAAAACGGCAGTGACCATAGAAACGTGTCCAATGACATCGTTTTGACGGTTACTTCCCTGAAAAAACATGAGATCGCCTTTTTGAATATCTTTAAAATCAATTTTTTCAACGGCGCTTGCCATTGATGACGTCGACCGAGGGAGGTTAAACCCTTGATGGGCATATATATGCTTTAAAAAGCCAGAACAATCCAACTTATTACCATCAGGCAATTGTGTTCCATAGGATTGCCCCAAGTAACTTTTACCAAAAGCAATAATTGAATCGAATCGATCAAATGCGTCGTTTACAGTATCTTGAGAAATGATGAAAGCACCTGTTTTAAATGTGCTTTGCGCGACGCCCTGTCCATGAGCTTGAGTCATAACCATAAACAGTAACGCTACCATATAGCGGTTGGATAAATATTTAAAAACCATAGGCATTGATATGCAATTCGTTAAGCTTTTCATTCAAATATAGTTAAGAATATTTAATTGGTGTAAGGGATACGTCTAGTTACTTTTCTCATTAAAATATTGATTAAGTCTTGAGCGTCGGTGCCCAAAGAACCACTGATCTTCTTAAGATAATTCACAACCAACTCATCATCTTCTACATTATAAAAATCAAGATTACAAACGGCATTGTTTGTTGCGGCAAAAGCTCCAAAAAGAACCCCTATTGCTATTCCAGCGGCATCCGACATGGGTTTAGAGGTTTCAAAAGAGCCCATAACAACACATTCAACCCCCAAAATCGCACCAAGTTCACTTGGTAGGTATTCGGTCACATTATGAATATCAATGCCCGCTTTTGTAAGTATGGCATTTGTTCGTGCCGGTGTTTGAACGTCTTTGGTAAATGTGCCTCTTTTTTTTCTAGTCAAAAACCAAGAATGCATTCCTTTTTGAATGTCAAGAGCCTCAGCTTTTTCCATGTTTTCAATTTGCTCGGTGGTGAAGTCTTTAAGTTGTTTAGGACGTAACTTCACTTGAACGTCTAAAGGCAAAATTGCGATGGTCTTTGTTTTGGCAGCATAATTATCTGCATCTGGATGAACATATAATTTTGTTTGACCGAAAGCCATCGCGCCAATGAACAAAATAAGTAGTGTTAGATTTTTCATTTTTTTGAGTTTGATTATTTTTATAAAAGTAAGCAAAATCAATATTCAGGCAAGTCAATCAGGCCCTATAAATTTCTAATGTTCATTTTCGTGCCTTTTTGGATGTTTTCTCAATTGCATTATAGATCATAAGAATAATAAGCCCAAAAACCACACTCGATACGATTAGCAGAATATTGACCAGTCCTGTGGTTGCAAATGACAGTCTAATCAGGATGGTGCAAATCACAAATCCTGTGTTCCTAACCAATTGGCTGTAACGCTCTGTGTATTGAAATGACAGTAATAAAATGAAAACATCTGCTAAAATTAAAATGGTGAAAAACTCATTATAAAAAACAGCGTTCACATCGGGCAATATGATAGCCGTATTTTGTGAAGCTTCAAACAAACTAACCGACCAATTGATGGCGGTGTAAAGAGAGGTAATGATCAAAACAGGCAGCAACACTAAGCTTACCGCTTTTTTTGAGCTTACAAAGCGCTTGAGACGATCACTTAGTGCATTTTTAGGGGATTTCTTTTGATGTCGGTTAAATAGATAAATTAAAAAATAAATCAGTAAGACGCCTAACAAATCATAGATGAGCTGCCTATTTGTGGCATGCTCAAACCAATTTACATCAAGATCCATTTTTGGGATGTCACCAAAAATTCGCCGAATTAGAATAAGCGAAATGATTTCAAATTGCTTAGACACTGCTGTTGTAAATGAACGCGGCAAATAAACTATCAGGAGGTATATTTCGTAAACTAAAATTATGGAAAACGGGGTGTAAATTGCAGAGATAGGATCGTCTAAAAGCTGGGCGTCAAATAAGCTGTGATAAAGATTTAGATTCTTGGAATAAATCAGTAATAAATGAATTATAAATCCGGAGAGTGAAAGCCAAAGGGTGGCACGTTCAATCTTCTTTTGATTGGCCGTAGAAAAAACCCTTTCAAATAACTGGTCAAAAAAATTCAACGTCTTTCCCATATGATTCAATTAAAATATTAACCCTAGTTTTAAGGGAATCATAACATGATAATGAAATCAAGACAACTTGTAAATAAGAGGCGTATTGTTTCAAATATATTATTTTAAATTGTAATTTAGTGATAATCAGGCATAAAATGATTATGAGTCTTGACGAAATTGTCTCTGATAATTGTATTTTTACAATTAATTACATTTATGAACTGCAAGATTATATTTTTTATCACCTCATTTATTTTTATGTCTAAAGCTATGGGACAGAAGTATGAAACACAAGCATATAAGGTGGTAAGGGTTTTATCAAAATTGGAGATTCGTTATTATCCTCCCGTGATGAAAATTCAATCCGAAAATAATTTTGGATCACTTTTTAGATACATCTCTGGAAATAACCAGAACAGTAAAAAAATCGCTATGACCACGCCCGTTTATATGGGAAATTATGAAGGTCAGGAGGTTATGGAGTTCGTTCTTCCAAATTCATTCAACGAAGCCAATACACCAAAATCTGAATCGTCAGATGTTCGTGTTTTTCAATCCACACCTGGGTATTTCATTGCCTTAGAATTTGGCGGATACGCCACTCAAAACAATAGAAATAAACACACCGATCAACTTATAGCCTTAGCCAAACAAAACAATCTTAAAACTATTGGCTCACCACTATTATTGGTGTATCATTCTCCCTATCGAATTTTTAATCGCAAAAATGAGGTTTTGTTAGAAATTGAATACTTAGAATGATTGGCTTGACAGGTGATTTGTTTTTTTTATCGCCTTCAGATCATTAGTTTTAACAACTTATGAATGATACCCTAAAATTAAGTCGGCAAATGAGCTTGGTAGCTGTTATTGCTACAGGGGTTTCCTCAATGGTGGGAGCCTCTATCAACGTTGTACCTTTTATGATTCATCGAAGTGTGCCTAACATAGGTTCAAATGTTTTGTGGGCATTTTCTTTTGCCGCAGTACCAGCTCTATTTGCAGGTCTTGCTTATGCCATTCTTTCATCCGCTATGCCAAGAGCAGGAGGCAGTTATTTGTATGCCAGTCGGGGCTTAAATCCCTACTTGGGATTTGTAGCGAGCTTCTCACAATGGTTTGGACTGTCGATTGTTATTGGCGTCATTGCCTATATTTCAATTCCCTTTTTAAGGGATATCGCCCACAGCGCAGGGTTATTTTGGTGGTCTGGCTTTTTGGATATCCCAGCGGTTAGGGTTGGATTGGGTCTGCTGTTAATCTGGAGTTTTGTATATTTAAATATCAAAGGCATAAAGTCCTATACTCGTTTATTGATTCCAATGGTTGTCGTCATATTTTGTCTTGGCAGTATCGTTATTTTGGCGGGATTATTTTTTGATCAAACAGATTTTCTTAACGCTTTAAAAATCAAAGAGGGCGTGGTGCATAGGATTCCTTCAAATCCCTCTTTCGATTGGCGCGTGTTTTTATCAGCAGCGGCAGTTTTATTTTCCAGTTTTATTGGATTTGATGCCATAGCGCAAACAGGAAGTGAGGCTAAAAATCCAACACGTAATTTACCACTGGCTATTCTGATAGCAATTCTTGGTGTAGGCTTGTTTTATTTCCTATTTACGGCTTCAGTCTACAGTATCGTTCCATGGAGTTATGTCGCCGAACAAGCACTTATTAGAGATATCACAGCGCCGGGCTTACTCAGTTTGATCCTGCCAAGAGGGCTTGATATTCTTATTATTTTTGGAGCGGCTGTTGCGCTTATCAACGATCTTCCTGCCATGCTTTTGTCTGTATCTCGTCTAATGTTTGCCTGGGCAAAAGATGGTATTTTTCCAAAAAATATCACAAAAATTCATCCTCAAAATAAATCGCCTTATTTCGCATTAATCGTCGCAGGTATAATGTCTAGTATCGGAGTTCTTGGTTCTCATTTTGCTGGAGATTTCTTTTTGGGAATAGACATCATGGTGACCTCAATGTTGGTCAATTTTTTATTGATGAGTGTAACATTATTGTTTATAAAACAAATCAATCCTAAACTTTCACAAGAGATTCGCGTTTTCAAAAATCGAAATTTACAGATGGTCGTGGGGTGGGGTGGCGTACTTTTCTTGTCTGGATTTTTGATTATTCATTTGTACAAAGATATTACCAGTGAAGTTGAGGCCTGGTATTTTCACTCCACCTATGTTTGGCTAATTGTCATGGCTCTGGCCAGCTTAGTATTTAATTACAAATGGCGTCAATTAAAGAAAGTAGATGGCCATTTAAACCTACGTTTTAAAAATTTACCAACAGAATAAATTATGAATAAACACATTTCTTTATCTCCCTCGCTTTCTATACCTAAATTGATTATCGGATTATGGCAAATTGCCGACATGGAAAAGGACCAATCTCAACTCGAACCTATCAAGACTGCCAAATATCTCAACGATTATGTGGCGGCCGGTTTCTCGGCCTTCGATATGGCCGATCATTATGGCTCTAGTGAGATCATTGCTGGTACATGTAAGAACAATCACCCAGATAATGACACCATCCGACTGTTCACCAAGTGGGTTCCTAAACCAGGTGTCATTGACAAATCTGAAGTAAGAAAAGCTGTTGAACTAGCACTGAATAGAATGCAACAAACCAGTATCGATTTGATGCAATTCCATGCCTGGCACTATCCCGATCCCAGTTGGTTAAACGGATTGACCTTTTTAAAAGAACTTAAAGAAGAAGGACTCATTCACAATATAGGTGTTACCAATTTCGATGCCCATCATCTACGCATCGCCCTAGCACATGGCATTCCCATTGTGAGTAATCAAATATCACACTCTGTATTAGACCGGAGAGCCCTTGGACCTATGAAAGAAGTTTGCGAGCAATACGGTGTTAAAATATTGGCTTATGGAACGCTTGCAGGAGGTTTTTTATCCAGCCGTTGGCTCGGAAAAAACGAACCTAATATTGACGAGCTCCAAACTTGGTCTCAAATGAAATACAAGCGTTTTATTGATGCCGCTGGAGGCTGGACTGTTTTTCAACAACTACTATCGACTTTGGAGAAAACCGCTAATAAGCACAACACATCTATAGCTAATATTGCCAGCCGATTTGTGCTTGAAAATAATGATGTAGCGGCCATAATTATAGGTGCCCGACTTGGCGAAAATGCCCATATCGAGGAGCATCAAGCCCTGCTGAACATCAACCTTGACGATAATGATGTCAACCTGATAGAAGATGCCATTTCACTACTTTCGCCT
Organism: uncultured Flavobacteriaceae bacterium; assembly: GCA_943788695.1. GTDB lineage: Bacteria > Bacteroidota > Bacteroidia > Flavobacteriales > Flavobacteriaceae > JALRKI01. Next base: position 484,265 of record CALSRG010000001.1, on the reverse strand, counting down.
GTTCCAGGGAATTGTGGTGACGAATACCGTAAGCCTCCATTTTTGACCGCCTCTGGCGACCTAAGTCACCATTTGGAAACCATTCCAGCTGTGTATGACCCTAAAGTCATCTCGTCTCAACGCAAGCAGGTTTATAGTGGAACTGTCTGGGAAGAATTCGCAGGATATTGTCGAGCGGTTAGACAAGGTAATCGCATTTTCGTTTCTGGAACAACAGCAACCCATGGTAAGATCATTGTTGGCGGGAGGGATGCAGCTGCACAAACTCATTTTATCATTGATAAAATTGAGGCAGCGATCGAATCGCTGGGCGGTGAATTGAAAGATGTGGTGAGAACACGTATTTTTGTGAACGATCTTAACGATTGGGAGCCAGTCGCACGGGCACATGGCTATCGCTTCAAGAATATCGACCCAGCCAATACGCTTGTTCAAGCAAATCTTGTTGGTGATGGCTATTTGGTTGAAATAGAAGCGGAAGCTTATTTACAGAAATAAACCAACCCTCTTATTTTCCATAGGTTTTTAAATAGCCTGACCAAGTTTTCTTCTCAAAGGCTTTGATTACTCGTTCAAATTCCACTGTTAGGTCTTGAGCAACACGCAAGCGTTGCCAATCCTGCCCTGATGGAATGGTTACTCGAGACGCTGCCGCTTTTAAAGCTTGTTCAGTTGTAGAATAAGCCGTTATTTTTGTGCTTTGCCATGCGCCCACTTGACGATCAATTGGTTTATCTCGACCAATAAGTTTAATAGCTGTAAGCTCCTTTTGTATTTTCTTTAAACTCAAACGTGTTTTTTTATGTTTAGAAGCCACTTTCGAAAATTGACCTAAAGTGGCGGCGAGATGCTTTTCCCAAGAATCCAAGGTGTCAAAAAGAGTGTTTAATCTCTGAACTTGAGCGTTGACCTCTTTTTGAAAGTTATATAAATTTTCATCGACAGCTTCTTCAAGATCAAATCTTGGATCAGGGATTACTTTTACCTCTGATATGCATGTATCGTCTTGATAATTGAACGTAATATTATAATCACCAGGTAAAACCGGGATCCCTCTTGATTCTTCATTGATCCATGCGCCGGTAAGATTCACCTGTGCTTCGTCCAATTTCCAAGTCACATAATTTAATCCACGTTTCAAATGACGACCCACCAAGGTGTTGATCGCCTTTCCTTTGTCATCATAAACAGTTGCTGTTAAAGTGTCTGTTTCAGCGGGCATTACATTTAGCCATATTGGTATTTGAACCTTCTGAAATACTCTATTCTGACCTTCGAAGGTGGTGTTGAATCCCGTCCAAATATTCCCTGGAGGTGCAATAAATAAGCCTTTAACTTGCACTACTTCATTGAGCGGCAAAGCCCTCAGTTTTTTTGAAGCTGTGCTGGCGATGATGGCACGCAAACTTAATAGATCATCCAAAACCCATATCGAACGGCCAAAGGTTCCTACAACCAATGCCGATTCTTTTTCTTGAATGACTAAATCCATGGTAGATACGCTAGGAAAGCCATTGTTAAATTGAGCCCAATCATGACCTTCGTTAATACTTATCCAAAGGCCATTTTCGGTTCCCAAAAAGAGTAGATTTTTTTCAACTGGATCTTGAATGAATGACAAGGCATAACCCTTGACATCGTCACCGTTGACAATCCTTGTCCAATGCTCACCGAAATCAGTAGTTTTAAACAGATAAGGTTCATAATCACCTTTGCGATAATTGTTAGCAACAATCCAGGCGGTTCCTTCGTCATATCGCGAAGCATGAATTCGTGCGATCCAAGCCTCATGAGGAAGACCTATGATATTTGTTGTTAGATTTTTCCATGAATTACCCCCATCATTTGTAAAATGGAGCTGCCCATCATCGGTACCTATCCATAGTATATTTTTGTTCAGATGACTTGGCGCTATTGCCAGAATGCTATTATAATTTTCAGCACCCGAAACGTCCAATGTCAGTCCGCCATAATCGCCTTTTTGATACTCAGGATTATTGGTGGAAAGATCGGGTGAGGTGATGCTCCATGTTGCGCCTTTGTCTGTGGTCTTATGAACAAACTGTGAACCGTAGTAAGCGGTGTTTTCATCATGAGGGTCCTTTGCAAAGCCTGCGTTCCAATTAAAACGTAAGGGGGTTTTAGTGGTTTGTGGCTGAGGTGCAATACTTTGATAATAACCTGTAGTTTTATCATAACGGTACAAATCCCCATTTTGCGATGTGCCATAACCAAAACGCGAATTATCACGGTCGGGGGCAATATAAAAACCATCGCCTCCAACGAGATATTGCCAATATAGGGTTCTTATCCCACCCCTTTTCCAGGTGTAGGCTGGACCAGACCAGTTGCCATTATCTTGCATACCACCATAGACGTTAAATGGGGTATCATAATCAACATTGATATGGTAAAATTGTGCCACAGGAATTGTCTCTGGGAAGTACCAACTCTTTCCATGATCATAGGTGATGCCAATTCCCCCATCTCCACCAATGATAAAATGAAGAGGGTCATTAGGGTTGATCCACATCGCATGAAAATCAGCATGAATTCCTTTGGTTTCGTCGGCAGGAATCATAGGTTTCGGATCAAAAGACTTACCGCCATCATAACTCACAGATAAAGGTTGGTATATGTTGTATAAACGGTCTTGATCTTTAGAATCAACAGCCAATTCTTGAAAATAAAAAGGCCGATTATTGGTAAATTTTGGATTGTCATTAATCACTACCCATGATGCACCACCATCATCGCTGCGGTAGAGCACATTTTTCTGAGCCTCTACTTTGGCATAAATCCGATTCGAATTACTGGGTGCAATGGCTACACCAATACGGCCTAGATCACCTTGAGGAAACCCCTCCTCAACTCCTATCTTTTGCCATGTTTCGCCACGATTATTACTGACAAATAAGCCCGATCCTGAGCCTCCAGAAACAAAGGAGTAAGGTGTTCTTTTGTGTTGGTACAGTGCCGCAAATAATTTATCGGGGTTTGTAGGATCCATTATTAAATCTGCAATCCCTGATGTTGTGTTTGAGTATAAAATTTTTGTCCAATTTTCTCCACCATCCATTGATTTATAAAGTCCGCGATGTTCGTTTTCAGTGAACGGGTCGCCTAAGGCACCTACATAAATTACATTCTCATCTCGAGGGTCAATCACAATTCGATGAATGGTTTTGGTAGCTTCCAAGCCCATGTGACGCCAGGTTTTGCCAGCATCTACACTCTTAAATATTCCCATGCCTAAGTTCATGGAATTCCTCGGATTGCCTTCGCCAGTGCCTACCCAAACAACATCTGGATTACTCTGTTGAATGGCAAGCGCGCCAATATTTTGTGTTGGCTGATCATCGAATACTGGACGCCATGCAGAACCGCCATTTTCAGATTTCCAAACACCTCCTGAGGCCGCCCCAACGTACATGAGTTTTGGGTTGTTGGCGACAACATCGATAGCGGTAATTCGACCACTCATGTTTGCTGGACCAACGTTACGAATACTTAAATTTTCGAGGGTTTCAAAATTTAGTGTTTGAGCATTTAAATGGAGTGCCACAAACATCAATATGTATATTAAAAGACGCATATCTAAATTGAGTTTTCTAGAGGCTTAATATAGTTATAATTTGTTACTTTTATAGACCGTCAAATCATCACTTGGTGATAAACTTATACTGCATTTCATGAAAACACATGGTTTATTTTTATTTCTATTTATGTCATTTCACATTCAAATCGCATCAGCACAACAGAAGGTTTCTACGGACAATAGTAGGCCTGAATTGGTTCACTTATTTAATGATTGGCGTTCTTTTGAAGCACCACCGCTTAAAAATGGCGCGCCAGACTATTCTCAATCGACCTTTGACCAACGCTGGTCATCCTTTTTAGTGCTAAAAAGTAATCTTGAGGCTATGCCAAAAGACGAGTGGTCAATCAGCCAACAGGCTGATTGGCATATTCTATGGGCTGAGATGAATGGTTATATATTTAACTATAAGGTTTTAAAACCTTGGCAAAGAGATCCTTCTTTTTACAAATCCGTATGGACTTATAAAAGCGATGTCCCTGCTCACGAAGGTCCTACCCATCATGCCTTAACCGAGTTGTGGCAATACGAATTCCCACTTCAAGAAGATTCGAAAAATAAGTTAAAGGCCAGCTTAAAAATTATCCCGACCTTAAACCAGCAAGCGCAGCAGAATTTAACCGGAAATGCTCGTGATTTATGGATTACTGGTATTAGAGATTTGAAAAATCAGATAGAAGATTTAGAGGCTTTGCTTTTGGAATCTGGCGTTTCTGAAGATAAAAAATTGACAACTGTGATCAATGAGGCTAAAATATCTACGCAACTCCTCGTAGATTGGCTCATTTCAGAAATTCCCAATAAGACTGGCCCATCTGGGGTAGGGAAAGAACATTATTCTTGGTATCAACAAAACGTGCATTTAGTACCCTTGAGTTGGGATGATGAAGTGATGCTTTTGAAGCGGGAATTAGCTCGTGCTTGGTCATCTTTAAAATTAGAGGAACACCGAAACCGCAATCTGCCAGAATTAGATGACGCCGATTCACCAAAGGCTTATGATGAAATGGCAAAAAAGGCCTCTAAAGAATTGCTCGATTTTTTGAAAGAGAACGATATTGTTACAGTGAAAGACTATTTCAATGATGCTCTAACACCTCATTTGGGTCAATTTATCCCCGCTGATAAACGCAATTTTTTCTGGATCACAGCGCACTATGATCCTAAGCCGCTTTACTCTCATTTTTACCATTGGTTTGAATTGGCTCAAATGACCTTTGAACCACACCAAAATCCCATCCGTCAAGATGCATTATTGTACAATATTTTTGATTCAAGAAATGAAGGTCTAGCTACCGCTGTTGAAGAGATGTTTATGCAGGCTGGCTTATACGATAAAACACCAAGAGTTCGAGAAATCGTGTACATCCTAATCGCACAAAGAGCCGCCAGAGGACTAGGTTCTTTATATGCTCATGCCAATATGATGACCATGGAAGAAGCTGGGACCATTCACTCCGAATACACCCCACGTGGTTGGATGAAAACAGAAAAAGATTTGCTCATTTTTGAACAGCATTTGTATCTCAGACAGCCTGGCTATGGCACCAGTTATATTACTGGGAAATACTTACTAGAGGAAACTTTGGCTGAAGTTGCTAAAATGCAGGAAAAGCGTGGTGAGGAATTTACTTTAAAACAATTCTTTAACACTTTGACCAGCTTAGGTAATATGCCTATTTCTTTGGGCCGTTGGGAACTGACAGGCGATTCTAAACCAGTAAGAAATATTACAAAATCATTTAGAACATTATAAACAAGGTCCCTTACTGTATTTTAATTTTTTAGAGATTAGTTATGGTAATTATTGGATGAATACCGCTACTTTCGCGGGATGATTATAATATTGCTTCGGTTATTCTCTGGTCTCTCCCATTTGGCATATGGTATTCTTGCCTTGACAATGGCTTTTTATATTGAAGAATTTGTACGCTACGGATTTGCTGATTTAAGAATTGCAATTGCCGTGGCACAAATACTCGGAGGCGCAGGACTATTACTGTTTAAATTTAGTCCCAGAACATCTGCAATCAGTGCTTGCCTTTTGGCCATCATGATGGCAGGCGCCCTCGCTACAAGAGTATCAATTCAAGACAGTTTAGAAAAGTCTTTACCTGCTTTGATTTATTTATTGATAAATTCTTTTATTTTTATGAAAAGTTTAAATAATTTCAAATGAAAAACCTAAAATACGCTTTGATGTCAATCATTTCATCAGTGGTTCTAAATGTGTGGTTTTTTCGCTTTAATCGAGAAACCATTTATAGAGGAGGAAAGGCAACCAATATGATAGAAGAGTTTGCCGCTTATGGACTCAGTGAAACCCTCGTTTATCTGGTTGGTGGACTAAAGGTGTTAGCGGCCATAGGCCTTTTAATAGGGCTATTTTATAAAAAAGCCATAGCTCCTTCAGCCATTTTAATGGCTGTAATGATGCTTGGCGCCATTGGCATGCACTTTAAAATCGGTGATGAAGCCATAACTTTTTTGCCAGCAGGGTTGATGCTGACTTGTAGTCTGGCACTGCTTTACTTGAATAAAAAGACAGCCTAAGTCTGAGCGACTATACTTAGTTGAGTTGTGCTTTACTGATTTATTGCCGAATTACTTACCGCGACCTGTTTTTCTTACGGCAGTGGTTTTGCTCGGGTTTTGACTGTTGGGTTTTGATTTACTTCCTCTGGTATTGTCGGATTGTTTTATATTCTTATTTCCGAAAAATTTACTGCTCATAAAATTTATTTTAAATCAAAAATACGTAAAAGAAGCAACGGTATTATTTCTATTTCAAATACTTATAGAATAATAACCATGATAGAAATAGCTCTAACGAGATTTTAAGTGCAAGAAACGGAGGATTTTTGTATAAAAATCTTCTAACGGTTCGATGTATTTTATCATGATCACGAAAAAAATAATCGCTGTTGTTGAAATGGCTACCGCCAAATAAGGCGATAAGTCTCGATCAAAAACGAGTGGTTTTAATCCAAATCCGAAAATACCCCCATATAATATGATCACATGAACCACATAGATGGGGAAGGTGTTTTGTCCAATCTTTAAAAATAACTTTGCTCTTACATTAAAAAATTTGTCGATCAATATGAGCGCACCAAGAAGTGAGATGACTTGTCCAAGACGTGAGAGTGACGTTGAGGTCAACTCAATAATACCGTTCTCAGTCCATCCCATCCTTTCAGTGAAGTTGTCTATTTGAAAAAGGATATCACGAATAAATAAACTAATAAAAAGACCGGCAATAATGAATGACGTTCCAAACCACAGTTCTTTTACTCTATGCTGATAGGCCCGGATTAAACAACCAATCATTCCACCCAAAATGGTGTATCCTGATACGCGAACAAAGCTGAAATCTGAGTATTGACCATAAAACATATTTTGAATGAATGAGGGAGCTCCAGTTGGCCAATAAGCCGGTAATACTCTAAAGCCATCTTCTATGAGTTTTTTATCGATATTGATGTGGTTCTTCATAAATGAATATGCTGTAAACATCAATATTCCTGCAACTAAATAATACCATTGTGGTTTGCCCCAGTTTATCCATTTGTGCAGTCCATATATCAAAATTAGCATAGAGATTCCAAACGCGATAGATTGAAGCACATGGAAAGCATAGAACCAATTCAAGTGAAATTCAGTACCAAAGTATATTGATTTGACAATACCCCAAAGACTTAACTGAATGAAATATCCCCAAAATAGCAATTGAAAAATTCGTTTTATTCCTTTTTTTACTCTTGGATTTTTAGAGAACGTAACATCCTTGTCTGCTGTTAATAAATAAGTGAAAATAACCCCTGTAATGGTAAAGAATAATGGTGATGTAAGACCATGAATCAAGTGCCATACTTTAAAAATTGGGTACTGGTAATTGCGGTAGGATGAAGACAGGGCTGCTCCTGTGAAATGCCCTTCAATCATGAGTAATATGGCAAGCGACCGCGCCATGTCGATAAACTTCAAGCGCGGTTTTAATTGAACTTTACTATTTATCGGTATACTCATCTATCGAATTTGAGTGGGTAAAAGTACGATATTCTTATGATTGGAAGCTTCAAAAGGGTTTAGTGTGTCATCGAATAGAAATTTTAAACTTTTTAATTATCTTTTGAAAAGACTAATAATTAATCGACATGAAAAGAATCTTAACATTTATCCTATTGTTATGCAATTTATCATGTCATAAGAATGATGGACCTGTTGATGAAGTTTTGCAGGAATCTAAGATCTTGCTTATTGGAAATAGCTTTTTTAAACCCTATGCCCAACATTTGGATCATTTGGTTGAGGAGGCTGGTATTGAAAATCACGATGCCACTTTAATCTTCAGAGGTGGAGAAAATGGGAGGCCAATTAATTTTTGGAATGATTCTAACAGTGATGAGCATCAGCAGATTAAAAATATCCTTGACCAAGGTGATGTGATGTATTTCGGAATGACTGCTGGACATGATAGCGAAAATCCAACGGAGGGTCATCGGGCGTGGATAGAATATGCATTGCATAACAATCCAGAGGTCACTGTATTTATTGCTATTCCTAATATTGATTACCCAGCTGATTGGGATCAATTAGTTCAAGATTTTGGATTCAATAGTGTCCAAGACCTCTACTCGTACTTCGTAAATGATGTTGTACATCACGACATCGTAGATGAGTTGCGAGCAGAATTTCCTTCAACAAATATTTTTACCATACCAACCGGCTGGTCGGCAGTCCATTTAAAACAAATGTATCATGATAACGCCTTGTTGGATGATATTGCATTATTTGGGCCTAAACCCACGTCGATATTTACAGACGATAAGGGACATCAAGGCCAAATCGTTATTGAGACGGGTACGCTCGTTTGGCTTAATGGTATTTACGGCATCGAGATTGAGACTTTCGATTATGATAGTGGTTTTCTCACAGATTTGAATGCCATTGCACAAGACATTATTGATAACCATGACGCCAATTATAAGCAATAAAGGCGCTACCAACTCTATGTCAAAATCGATCGAATAACCACTTGGTCTATATCAAACTTTTTATCGTCATAAATACACCCTAGGTCGAGCTAAGTTTCCATTATCTATAGGTTTCATCAAAGAGGAAGAAACTTTCTATGGGACTTTCAAACAATTTAGACATTTTAAATGCTGTAGGTAAGCTCGGGTCAAACTTTTCCTTTTCTATTGCATTTATGGTTTGTCTTGACACCCCTATAATTTCGGCTAATTGTTCTTGAGTTAAACCTCTCATTTTTCGCAATTCTCTGACCTTATTTTTCACAAGTATCGCCTTCTATTAATCAATAAAGCTATCAAGTATGAGATTCCAATGAAGCCCACAAGTAAACCGATTTCTGCCTCCGATTGAATGAGATTAGTTTGATCTAATAAGGAATAGGTTAGGCCCACAATAATGGCTAGCCCGAGGGTCAACCCCATTGACTCCAAATGAATTTTTCGCTCGAGCTCGTCATAATGATTAAACATCTTTCGATTTGCTAAAATCATGAGTACACCATTCACAAGGTTGACAACTACAGCCAAAATGGTAAATATTGAATGATCATCCCAAATGAATTTAGGACCAAATGTTGCTAATGCTAAAGTAACTAACCAGGACAATGTCCAAAATCCTAATTGTACCGTGCTTTTTTTTCGTTCAATTTGCATTTTTTGTAAAGTTTATTTTACAAATATCGTTAAAATGAATTAAAATGTAAAGCATTATTGACATAAAAAATTATGATGTGAAAATCATAATTGGCTTTAGCCAAAATGGAAACAGCACAATTTCGACTGTATTGCCAAAAGTGATGTTTGTTCATATTGGTATTGATTCAATTGTCCCATCTGGGATAATATCAGCTTAAAGAGGCAACTAGAAGATATAAATTGATTTATAAAAATAGTCGAATCATCAACATCTAAAAGAATGAGAAACTCAAAATTACAGGAAAGTCATCTTCGTGATTAATAAAATAACGCCATGGGAACATCATATCTGTCCCAAATCCCATCATACCAAATGTCCGTTGAAAAAGCCTCAAGCTCAACAATATACCATTTGTCATAATTTCTCTTTAACAGGCCTTCCACGTGACAACAATCGTCATATTCATTGGTTCTAATTTCTTTCCCGTCTTTTCTAACAGCAGTTCCTTGAAACCAAGCAAACTGACTAGAAACATTCAGTGTATTCACCACAAAAATGAATTCTTGTTTGTAATCTTGATACAAAGAAGCCCTTATAATATCTAGAATTAAAGTTCTCTCCGCGGCGTTTTTTGGAGTCTTGTTTTTTAAACTTTCTATATTTTGCGCAAACGAACAGAGTGAAAGGCTTAAAAAATAAAATAAAAGTAGTTTTTTCATTAGTTGTTGTAATAAATTTTAAAGGTTGCTTCGTTTTCTTTTTCTACCATTTTGTTAATGATTCCTTTGTCTTTCTCTTTTAATATCTTCTCTGTATCTGCTAATACGTTCACGGCAGGATGCTATTACCTCTTTTTCTTTATCAATAACCCTAGCAAATTCTCTCCACTCATCCGCCCTTGAGCTCCTGAGGTTTGCTTTAGTCGCACTGCTAGAAGTTGACTGTATTTTATAGGTGTAAGATTCGGCTCTTGATTTTTTTCGATTCCTGACTGAGGTAATGTCTGCCTGACTGTCTGCTATTTTAGATTTTTCCGCCTCAATTGCACGCTTAATACGATCAATCTGATGTTTTGAATAGTTCCTACTCATTTTTGTATTTTTAAATGTATTATTAAATTTAAATTAAAAATTAAATAATGACGCACAATTGATGTAAATTTTTTCAATATTAGTTATCTATCCATAAAAAACACTACAATTCCAATTTGGTTGGTAAGTCATAGCACTGCAGCCGATAATTCTTGTTTTTTTGTACATCACCAATGGTCAAGCCTTCCCTTTACAAGCCCTCAAGATATCAATATTATCCCTCAAATACATTGGAAGAGGAGGCTTATTAACGAGGCTCGAAGCATAGGAATGAAGTAACCCAATGGAGGGTTTTAAAGCAAAGAAAACAAAGGCTAAACTACACAAACCTTATAAGGACATAAACCTCATCCTTAATGAGATTAAGTTGTTTAGTGATAACTTGTATCTATGTTGTTTAATGACTTATGGATGTTTGTTAAGACCCCATAGAGAAATAAGAGAATTAAAGTGGTCTGACTTTAGTGATGATTTAGGTTATATTCACTTGTCAGGAAATAGAAATAAGTCTGGTAAAAACAGAATAGTTCCAGTGCCTATTTACATAAGAGAATTACTTGTTAAAGGGCAACCTCAACATAATATATTTACAGACACTACAAAACCATTAAACCAAGACTATTTTAAGACACTTTGGGGGCGTTTTAAGAGAGTTTCTAAACTGCTTGAACAAGGACCAAACACTCTACTCTTTTAGACATACAGGGGCTATAGAAATATTTAAGAGAACAGGCTCTATAACCAAGCTACAGAAAGCTATGGGGCATTCATCTATAAATGTAAGTTTAACCTACTTAAGAGGTTTAGAAATAGCTGAACTTAAAGAGGAAGATATGCCTATGGTTTAGTTACAGTCAGAGTTTAATCTAAACAAACTATATTCAGGCGTTTCAAAATATGCTTCACCTCCATCACATTCAAAAGCAACAGGGGTTACTAATTCACTGCCAAAATGTAAATCAACAGTCAGAACATTATTTTCAAATGTGTAAGGATTGGTTGTTGGTATATGATTTCCATCATTAGCTTCATATGAGTTATATAATGCATTACAATCACCTTCTACACAATAGTAAGTATAACGCACCCCATCTTCATAGAGATACATTGTGTTTCCAGCTGGAACAGTCCCTTCTATAAGCCATTTACCTTCTATAGTGTATGTTGGTAATGGACTGTCTTCAGAACTATCATCACTACTACAAGCGAAGATGAATAAAGCGGAGAGTAAGAGTAGTTTTTTCATTTTTATTAAATTGGTTTGTATAAATATATTGAATTTTATTCTAATTTTTGATACATCTTAGCGCAATAGCTTTGTAACAAAGGGTGTTGAGAAAACAACTAAAAGCCAATGTCTGTCAAATGTCTGTCAGTTTTTACTAAATTTGAACTGTTCTTTGAGATGTTTAAAATGAAAGTCGTGAAACGCTTTTAGGTGCTTTTTAGGCGATTTAAGCAATCTTCTAATGGGATTGACAAAAGTGTTACGCTTTACTCCTTTCGTCACTCTGGAGCTATAGAAATATTCAAGCGTACAGGTTCAATAACCAAGCTACAGAAAGCTATGGGGCATTCATCTATTAATGTTAGTCTAACCTATTTAAGAGGACTTAGAAATAGCTGAACTTAAAGAGGAAGATATGCCTATGGTTTAGTTACAGTCAGAATTTAATCTAAATAAACTATATTCAGGCGTTTCAAAATATGCTTCACCTCCATCACATTCAAAAGCAACAGGGGTTACTAATTCACTGCCAAAATGTAAATCAACAGTCAGAACATTATTTTCAAATGTGTAAGGATTGGTTGTTGGTATATGATTTCCATCATTAGCTTCATATGAGTTATATAATGCATTACAATCACCTTCTACACAATAGTAAGTATAACGCACCCCATCTTCATAGAGATACATTGTGTTTCCAGCTGGAACAGTCCCTTCTATAAGCCATTTACCTTCTATAGTGTATGTTGGTAATGGACTGTCTTCAGAACTATCATCGCTACTACAAGCGAATATGAGAATGGCGGTAAGTATTAAAATTCTTTTCATATTAGTTTGTGTTAGATGTTTAGTATTTATTCTTTATAATTTGTGTTTTCAAGAAGTGTTCGATATACACTTGCATTTCCCTCACTAACTAAATATTGATTTAGATATTTGAAACTTTTTAGTCATACTACTGACATCCCATACTATAATTAATTAACTCATCTGTTCGTTTTCTAGTGAGTTCTGTTTTATAGCCTAAGAGACAAAGTGGATACATACTGCCATAATCAAATCTTGGTTCGTTTGATGGAAACTGCATATCAATCAAAGCATCTCTATATTTTATCCATAGTCTTTGAGCAATTTTAAGTTTTTCAATAAAATTAGGGTAATCCTTATATTCGATTAATAAGTTCTTGTAAGCAGTATTTAGATTTTTATCTGCAATCTCAAATTGTGAATAAGCTTCACTAGTCATATCAACCATAGATTGAGCATTAACACTAAGTAATGTAGTAACAAAAAGGAGTAATAGTAATTTCTTCATAGTATTTAATTTTCACTAAAGCTAAAAAAATATTTCAAAGTATTAGTCCAATTTTGATACATCTTAGCGCAATAGCTTTGTAACAAAGGGTGTTGAGAAAACAACTAAAAGCCAATGTCTGTCAAATGTCTGTCAGTTTTTACTAAATTTGAACTGTTCTTTGAGATGTTTAAAATGAAAGTCGTGAAGCGCTTTTAGGTGCTTTTTAGGCGATTTAAGCAATCTTCTAATGGGATTGACAAAAGTGTGTTACGCTTTACTCCTTTCGTCACTCTGGAGCTATAGAAATATTCAAGCGTACAGGTTCAATAACCAAGCTACAGAAAGCTATGGGGCATTCCTCTATAAATGTAAGTCTAACTTATTTAAGAGGACTTGAAATAGCTGAATTAAAAGAGGAAGATATGCCTATGGTTTAGTTAAATAGTTGATATTAACCAATTTTATTAGACTTGAATCTATTACACGTTTGACATAAAAGCGGGACATTTCTTTTAGTATTAGCAGCCCCCTCACTAAAGGGTATTATGTGAGCAAATTAATAATAGCCTTTTACAACCTTCAGTTTTCTTACTTTAACAATTTCTTGAAATTCAATTTCACAATCAATGTCATTCATAACATCTCTTTGAAGGTCAGAGACCCAATCTTTTACTTTAGATTCAATGTCATACTCTGAAGGTTCAGAATTAAACTCCAGCGTTACTCTGTCTTTTGCAGGTCTTTTGGTATCGCTTATCTTTGGGAAACATCTAGTAAACTTATAAGTTACTTTATAATTGAAATCTGCCATAATTACATTTTTATTTGAAATAATTTAATTTAAATATAATAAATATGTTGACAAATTCAACCACCATTAAGAATCTCTTTTAAAGTCCCACTTTTGATTGTCACCTCCGTGTTTTTCCCATATTTGTAAATGTTGTCCATTTTTAATATCACTCTGTGGAATATCAATACAATATTTTTTATTAATTGCTGACACAATACTGCCATCATCCTCAAAAATCCACTTTTGATTGTCACCCCCGTGTTTTTCCCATATTTGTAAATGTTGTCCATTTTTAATATCACTCTGTGGAATATCAATACAATATTTTTTATTAATTGCTGACACAATACTGCCATCATCCTCAAAAATCCACTTTTGATTGTCACCCCCGTGTTTTTCCCATATTTGTAAATGTTGTCCATTTTTAATATCACTCTGTGGAATATCAATACAAAGCTTATTAATTTGACTATAAATAATTTTCTTCATTGAGTTGATTGTTAATTACAAACCAAATATAACAATACTACCTAAAGCATACAATTACCTTTCCTCTAAAGATTATATAGTTCTTATAAGAAATAGGTTTGGTATAGCTTTCTATAATAGCTTCTCTTGGGTTATTGGTTTTTGATAGCCAAACTATCACACTATATCTGATATAGAGACACGTAATGTGGTGGTAGTGGATGTGGTTTAGAAATAGCTGAATTAAAAGAAGAAGATATGCCTATGGTTTAGAACTTTCACTCTCCACTTTTCGAGCTCTGTGGTCGTAGACACCAAACATTATAATTCCTGAAACCATCCCAAAATAACTAAACATAAAAGACAAGCCACCAAAAGCTGAAATAGTTGTCACATCCTTGTGTACCTCTATCCTTGCGAAATCATAGCTTAATACAACAAGAGTTGGTATTAGTAGTATAAAACAGATTAGCATTAACCAGATTGTTTTATTTCTTTTCTTCCTCCAAATATTTTCCATACTGTACGATGTTATAGTCAACCTACTGCGTTTTAATGTTGCTTTTCGGGTTATTCCAACAATTGAGTTATTTAGTTACCCAAATATAAGAAATGTAAGTTTAACCTACCTAAGAGGTTTAGAAATAGCAGAACTGAAAGAGGAAGATATGTAAGTTTAACCTTAAGAGGTTTATAGATAGCTGAATTGAAGGAAGAGGATTGATGATCCCTTGGTTCCAAAAATTTGGATAACGTTCTGTATATGGTGCGTATCCCGAAGGGTAGCTATGCACTATACACATTGTTGGCGGTAGTTTTTATTCGACATTCAAACTTTGGTTCTCCACTATAAAATCAAAAGATAAATCTGATAAGCTTTTTCCATTCACAGTAGCTCCCCAAGCACCATGACCTCTGCCTTCTAATGGATAATACACAAAATCAATTTCATTTGTTTCCCATATAGTTTTTAAATCTTCCGCACTACTAAAAGGTACGGTAGGGTCTTCTGTACCATGAGCTATAAACAATGCTGGGTCATTTGAGTCAAACCTTTGGTATCCATGAATTGACTCCAGTATTTCTACAGATGCATTAGATCCCCAAAAGTCTAAAATTGTTTGTACTTCATAGGTTTGAGAAAGATTGGTTGTTGATAAGGTATTATCTTCACTTAAGCTTATTTCATCTTTATAGTCACCTAATTCTGATGCGCCAAGCCCAATAGAAGTAATTGCTCCTGCTGAACCACCACCAACAGTAATATAATCAGTATTAATGTGATAATTATCGGCATTAGCTATAATCCACCTTAAAGCAGCTTTAGCATCTCTGTGAGTAGGGTACATTGCATAAATTTGGTTGAGATTTGAAGGGGCACCACCTGAAATGGCGTCAATCCATTCTTGTGGAATTGTTCCCATATGGTCCCTAAGTCTATAGTCGATTGAAAACACAACAAATCCTCTAGAAGCATAATAATTTGCAATGTCTACAAGGGCTACCTGTTGTTTAGAACCTCCAACAAATGCACCACCATGAATTAACATTAGTAAAGGGCGATTTTGTACATCATTGTCTGGAACATAAGAGTCCATTAATAACGGAATTACAGAGTTATTGGCACTATTCCAACTATCATGACTAAGTCCTTCAGCGTAAGTGATATCTTCCGTAATATTTACTTCATAGGTAGTATTCAACTTGACTATTGGTGCAGATATTACAGGTGGACTTATGTTATCATCGTCTTTATCACATGATATCAAACACACCATAATTAGTATACTTGCAAAAATCTGTTTCATCATAAATTAACCTTTTAAATTTTCTTCTTAGACTCTTACAATCATCTAAGGTTTAATGTAATTACCGCCAACTCCCCTTATATGTGGAATAAATCTCCTGTTTATAGGTCTATGTTTCCGGATAAAAGGAACTTTTGTTCTCTTTTATCATTTTAATTCAAATATAATGAAACTGACGACAAAGAAACTTTAACCTTTTTCAAACTATTTTAAAATGTTCTAATAATCACTGGGAGATCTCCACTTAATAACTGAGGGTGTTTGACTGGGGTCTTTTAATTAAAAAACGGCTACACTATAAAAGTATAACCGTTTTATCATTATATGTTGCTCCCCCTATTATTCAAAGTTGCAGCACAATTTCTTCTTTTGACGATCCACTCGCCTTGGACGATATACAATTCTCCTTCCTTTAAAATACTTAAGTAACGAGTGTAAGTTAGACTGCTTTTTCGAAAGCATTTTCTATATCGCTTAATGTTACAGCAACTTGTTTTTCGGCAAGAAACTTATAAATCAATAATCGCATTGCTGTAACTCTAATATTTTTTGAGTCTAAAAATTGTTCTATTTTTTGCATAATTTTTAATGTTCTTCGTTACCAAATGGTTTAATAATAATTCCTACGCTAAAAATAAAGCCGTCTGTTGGTGCATAAATTTCTGGAAATTCTGGATTTTCGTGTGGTGGTAAAACCAAAGGCGAAAACCTACTTTGTCGTCTGTCTGTGAAATTTTCAAAATTCACAAAAGCACTACCAAATTTAAAGTTTCGCATTAACAATAATCCCATTGTGACAAAATCTGTCGTTTCAGTTCCGTTTGATAAAAACTGCTTTCCTGTATAAAATGTCTCGTAACCAATTCGCCATTTATCAGATTCGTACATTAATACACTTCCTGCGTTATGTTTTGCTGTCAATGGTTTTTGTGGATTTCCTGCCAAATAGTTCAGTTTCGTGTCTATAAGTGCATAATTTAAAAACCATCTAAAATCTTTATAAGTAAACTTAATATTTGTTTCTGCTCCTTTGCTTAAAATTTCGTCAGTTGCATTTTCAAATGCAAACAAACCGTTATTTGTACTATTTAATAACAATCCGTTATTAATCGCTGTAACATAAAAAAGTTGATTAATGGAAAAACCAATGGTTTCAAATAAACGTGTTTGATAATTGAAATCAAGATTTACACCATAAGAACGTTCTGCTTTTAATGAAGATTTATCAATGCCAATTACATTTTCAAAATTGATAAATTCAGCCTCTTCTGTAAAAATATCTGGAATTTTGTAGCCTAAACCACCACCAATTCTGCTTGAAAATCCGCTATCATTTTTATAAAGCAAAGAAATTCTTGGAAGCGGAAAAATAGCCGAAATCAGTATTGTAATCTGCTCGCAATCCAGTTTCTAAAATCCAACTATCGGAAAGGTCATAAATATTGTTAGCAAACAAACCGTAAGTGATGTCGGTTTGGTCACGTTGCAAAGTTGCAGTATCATTTTCATCAAAGTTGGAAGTGTATAAATTTGCTCCAAAAATCCAATCTACTTTTGAAGTTTCTCTATTATAAGTGATTTCCGTAAATGTGTTTGTTTGTTTACCATCAAAATTGAAATCGGGAATCGTTAAATTTCTATCGAAAAATGATACACTATTTTTAATGTTTAATGAACTAATAGAATCAATTTGAGTTTTGTAAACTGCTTGACTGCTCAATCTTTTTGATATGTTTTCTTCTGTATATTGATGGATTCCATTTTCGCCACTTTCTATTTTGGTGATGTCTCCACCAATTCTGTCATCGTATGTTCCGTTTAGACCAAACCAAAACGTAGTTTTGTCAGATGGATAATAAAAGAATTTTGGGTTAAATGAAATAGATTTTGTTTTTGGTAAATTACTAAAACCATCATTTTCTGGGTCGTATGCTTTTTGATAATGACCTGAACCATAAAGCGACACACCAAATTTTTCATTCCGTTTGCTGTAAAATACGTTTGCAGTACTTCCCAAAGCTTGTGTTTGCGTTAACATTATGTCTAAAGCAGGTTCTTCGTCAGGTGTTTTTGAAACCATATTTATTAAACCTGCAATTGCTCCACCACCATAAAGTGTTGAAGAACTTCCTTTTATGATTTCAAATTGTTGTAAATCTAAAGGTGGGATTTGTAGAATACTCAAACCACTCGAAAAACCACCAAAAAGCGGAAATCCGTCTCTTAAAAGTTGTGTATAACGACCATCAAGACCTTGAATTCTAATATTGGTATTTCCACTACTTAAAGAAGTTTGTTGCATTTGAATTCCCGTACTTTCTCGAAGTACCATTGAAATATTGGTTGAATTCATAATTGCTTTTTCGCCTAATTCCTCAACTCCAATAAATTCAATTCTTGTTGGGATTTTCTTTACGGTTCTTGTACTTCTTGAAGATTGCAAAACAACTTCGTCCAATTCGTTTCCTCCACTTTTTAATTTGAAAATTAAGTCTGAATTACTTGGGATTTGAATAGTCGTTTTTAAGGTTTCAAAACCTAAATAAGAAATTATGATATTATGTTCTCCGTTTGGAATTTCGGTGAAATTTGCGATTCCGTCAAAATCGGTTACTGCTCCTTTTTCTAACTCCTCAAAATAAACTGTTGCGCCAAATAAAGGCTCGTTTTCGGATTCTGAAATTACTTTTATTTTTAAATAAGATGTTTGTGCTTTTATTGAAAAGCAGGTAATAACTGTGAGCATTATGCTCAATATATATTTATTCATTGAAAATGTAAAAATTGATTAATTTAATTTTTTTGACTTTGAGTCTAAAATTTAACTAATCAATTGTGGCGGTTGCCAAATATTTGAGTGAAAATCAAATCTGTATGTTGATTGATAAACAAATAATATTTCTGTAGAAATTCGGTTTTTTAATCCCAAATCAAGAGTTTTAATTACTTGATAAGTAATAGATGTTCCGCAACAATTGCAAATACAAGTTACAGGACAAGTATCATCACTATCATTTTGGTGATTATGATTAGCACTTATTTCGTCTTGGTGTTTGTCTTCGGCATTATTTCCGTCAGAACAAGGTTTCATTGACAAAGCAAGTATTAATAATGATAATATGATAGTAGTAAATTTCATTATCACAAAGATAGATAATTTTCAATGCAATGGTATTGCAAAGTTTTTTCTTAATTCGGTTTCTGCATTATGCACAACTCGTTATATGTAGAACAAACGGCCTGTTTATAGATCTGTGTTTCCGGATAACAGGAACTTTTGTTCTCGTTTATCATTTTAATTCAAATATAATGAAATAGACTATAAAGAGCGTTAAACTTTTTCAATACTATTTTGGACTGGTCTTATAATCACTGGGAGATCTTCTCTTAATCTTTGAGGGTGTTTGAACGAAGTCTTATAATGATAAAACGGTTACACTATAAAAGTATAACCGTTTTATCATTATAAGTAGCTCCTCCTCTTGGGCTCGAACCAAGGACCCTCTGATTAACAGTCAGATGCTCTAACCAAACAAATACTTGATTTTTAAATACTTAAGAACAGATAAAATAAATGTCTGTCAAAAGTGTGTCAAAAATGAGTGTTAAATACCCTAAAATTAAGTCTGACAATAAGCAACGTTACTATGTAGTATTTTACCAAAATAGTAAGCGCTACAGGTTGTTTAATGGCAAGAAAATTAATTGCAACCTCTATCCCAACTCCTATCCAATAAGTAAGCGTTATGAGAGAGCACAACTTTTAGCTGCAGAGGTGTTTAAATTTATGACTAGCGGTTTAAGTGTTGAAGAGCCTATTAAAGCTTATAACAAGTCAGGCGCAGTGTATTTAAGTATGGCATTGGACGCTAAACTTTGCGGGGACTACTCTGATAAATACAAGGAGATGTTAAGGTTTGTTTATAATGGATTCGTGCCGTACTTGCAGGGCGAAAACATCACTTCTAAGGACATTAAATCGTATCTCAGTCAGTATGTGTCAGGCGTGTCTTATAACACCCTTAAAAGGCATTTAAATGTGCTTATTAACGAGGCTCGAAGCTTAGGAATGAGTAGTAACCCAATGGAGGGTTTTAAAGCAAAAAAAACAAAAGCGAAATTGCACAAACCATATAAAGAGATAGGAGCTATTCTCAGCGAGTTAAAGCCGTATAATCATAACCTGTATTTATGCTGTCTATTAACTTACGGATGTCTGTTAAGGCCTCATAGAGAGATAAGAGAATTGAAGTGGTCTGATTTCAGTGACGACTTAAGCTACATACATTTATCTGGGCAGCGCAATAAGTCAGGAAGAAATAGAATTGTACCTGTGCCAACTTATATTAAGAGATATACTTGTAAAAGGAGAACCTCATCATAATATCTTTTCAGGAAAACGGCAACCATTAAATCCAGACTATTTTAAGACCATTTGGGGGCGTTTTAAGAGGGTTTCTAAGCTACTTGAACAAGACCAAACACTTTACTCTTTTAGGCACTCAGGGGCTATAGAAATCTTTAAAAGAACTGGCTCTCTAACCAAGCTTCAAAAGGCTATGGGGCATTCATCTTTAAATGTTAGCTTAACCTATCTTAAGAGGATTAGAAATAGCTGAATTGAAAGAGGAAGGATATGCCTATGGTTTAGTAAGTAGGCTATTTCATAATTCCTAATTTAAAAAAAACTTCCGATTGTAATAATCATACAAATAGCTAATGATAAAACACTAATTATGGTCAATGTGTCTATTTGATTTTTTATTATAAATTTTATTCCGATGACTAAAAACACAATTTGTGCTATAAGAAATGGTATTGTCAACAGCTCTCTAAAAACTCCAATTAATACAAAATCTATTTTGTAAAAGTTAATCAGCCAAATCAATATAAAGTAAGATACAATTGCAAAATTTGCAACTATCAAGTTTTTATTTGTTATTGATTTTTTCAGCGTAAGAATATTTTAAATTGGTTTATATTTCAAATATAAGAAATGTAAACTGAACCTATTTACGAGGCTTAGAAATAACTGAACTGAAAGAGGAGGATATGCCAAACATAAAATCCCCTGCTAAATGCAAGGGTTCTGGTGAGATGGTTATTCTATTTCACTCGAAAGCGATTTGTAGATAAAAGCATTAGCTCCCATCATAAAAAAAGGGTATAATAAACCAAAAGATAAAATTGTTAAAATTAGCTTTCCAAAGAAAATTTTTCCTTTGTGACCATAAGTAATTTTGTTGCTTAACGTTAAAGCCTCTGCCGGATTTAACCCTTTATCAAGTAATAAATAAGTTGATTGTGACCAGGCTAAGTTTAAAATAATATATGGCACAACTACAAATAACATAGCAGGTATTAGTCCTTGTGCTTTTAATCCAATTAAAATAAAATATTCTCCCATATACTGCCTGTACTTAGGGTTAAAAATTTCTGTTGGCGACATAATATTCCCTTTACTAATACCAATTGGCATTGACAATAAACCAATTGTAGTTCCCACATTTAAATATGGTATCCAAATTGTTAAAGCCCATAATATAGTTGCAATAAAAATACTAATGATGTTAAGAATTCCAAGCTTAATTCCTTGAGTGATAATTCCTCCTAATGATAAATTTGTATTCATAATGTTCTAGTTAGTTAGATTTTTATATTGCCAAAATAACTATAAAAAATTAAAAAACACTCTGGAGCTATAGAAATATTCAAGCGTACAGGTTCAATAACCAAGCTACAGAAAGCTATGGGACATTCATCTATAAATGTAGTCTCTGACCTACTTAAGAGGTTTAGAAATAGCTGAACTTAAAGAGGAAGATATGCCTATGGTTTAGTTACAGTCAGAGTTTAATCTAAACAAACTATATTCAGGCGTTTCAAAATATGCTTCACCTCCATCACATTCAAAAGCAACAGGGGTTACTAATTCATGACCAAAATGTAAATCAACAGTCAGAACATTATTTTCAAATGTGTAAGGATTGGTTGTTGGTATATGATTTCCATCATTAGCTTCATATGAGTTATATAATGCATTACAATCACCTTCTACACAATAGTAAGTATAACGCACCCCTTCTTCATAGAGATACATTGTGTTTCCAGCTGGAACAGTCCCTTCTATAAGCCATTTACCTTCTATAGTGTATGTTGGTAATGGACTGTCTTCAGAACTATCATCACTACTACAAGCGAAGATGAATAAAGCTGAGAGTAAGAGTAGTTTTTTCATTTTTATTAAATTGGTTTGTGTAAATTTATTTAGACCTTCATACTAATTAAAACTCCGTCCTTGTAGGTGTTTTCTACTGAATCTGGCCATCTTCAGAATAGTACTTATTACTAATTAAAACTCCGTCCTTGTAGGTGTTTTCTACACGAATCTGGCCCCCTTCATAATACCCTTTCATTAAACCATCTTCTTGCCCATCTTTGTAATTTACAGTTTGCATTAACTGACCGCCTTCGTAATACGTTTCTTCTACACCATTCAATCTATTATCTTTGTAGTATGATTTTATCAAAATACGTCCACCAAAACCCGGAGCGGTCCATTCTTTTAAACCATCTTGTTGCCCATCTTTGTAGTTTTGTTTATAATCTAAACTACCATCCTTCCAATACCTTTCAGCCAATCCATCCAATTTCCCATCTTTGTAGTTTATTCTGCTCTCTAACTGACCGTTTTCATAAATAAAAAATATTTCACCACTATAAACTGCGCCTTTGTAATAGGTGATATATTGCCTTGTTTCGATGTAGTCGCTTTCTAAATTACCGTCAATGCTTTGCGTACAACTTGACACTAACACTGTAGCGAATATCAAAACGATAACTTTCTTAAATTTTTTCATAATTAAAGTTTTATAGCCCCAATACAAGATGGGCTTGGTTAAATCTTTAACTAATTTACAGAAAATATTCCTATTGTGATAAAAAATTAGTGGACAATACAATATCCACTATTTCACATCCTCTGTCTTATCGATGATTTCAAGGCTATGGGACATTCGTCTATAAATGTAAGTCTAACTTATTTAAGAGGACTTGAAATAGCTGAATTGAAAGAGGAGGATATGCCTATGGTTTAGTAAGTAGGCTATTTCATAATTCCTAATTTAAAAAAAACTTCCGATTGTAATAATCATACAAATAGCTAATGATAAAACACTAATTATGGTCAATGTGTCTATTTGATTTTTTATTATAAATTTTATTCCGATGACTAAAAACACAATTTGTGCTATAAGAAATGGTATTGTCAACAGCTCTCTAAAAACTCCAATTAATACAAAATCTATTTTGTAAAAGTTAATCAGCCAAATCAATATAAAGTAAGATACAATTGCAAAATTTGCAACTATCAAGTTTTTATTTGTTATTGATTTTTTCAGCGTAAGAATATTTTAAATTGGTTTATATTTCAAATATAAGAAATGTAAACTGAACCTATTTACGAGGCTTAGAAATAACTGAACTGAAAGAGGAGGATATGCCAAACATAAAATCCCCTGCTAAATGCAAGGGTTCTGGTGAGATGGTTATTCTATTTCACTCGAAAGCGATTTGTAGATAAAAGCATTAGCTCCCATCATAAAAAAAGGGTATAATAAACCAAAAGATAAAATTGTTAAAATTAGCTTTCCAAAGAAAATTTTTCCTTTGTGACCATAAGTAATTTTGTTGCTTAACGTTAAAGCCTCTGCCGGATTTAACCCTTTATCAAGTAATAAATAAGTTGATTGTGACCAGGCTAAGTTTAAAATAATATATGGCACAACTACAAATAACATAGCAGGTATTAGTCCTTGTGCTTTTAATCCAATTAAAATAAAATATTCTCCCATATACTGCCTGTACTTAGGGTTAAAAATTTCTGTTGGCGACATAATATTCCCTTTACTAATACCAATTGGCATTGACAATAAACCAATTGTAGTTCCCACATTTAAATATGGTATCCAAATTGTTAAAGCCCATAATATAGTTGCAATAAAAATACTAATGATGTTAAGAATTCCAAGCTTAATTCCTTGAGTGATAATTCCTCCTAATGATAAATTTGTATTCATAATGTTCTAGTTAGTTAGATTTTTATATTGCCAAAATAACTATAAAAAATTAAAAAACACTCTGGAGCTATAGAAATATTCAAGCGTACAGGTTCAATAACCAAGCTACAGAAAGCTATGGGGCATTCATCAATAAATGTATCTCTAACCTACTTAAGAGGTTTAGAAATAGCTGAATTGAAAGAGGAGGATATGCCTATGGTTTAGTTACAGTCAGAATTTAATCTAAATAAACTATATTCAGGCGTTTCAAAATATGCTTCACCTCCATCACATTCAAAAGCAACAGGGGTTACTAATTCATGACCAAAATGTAAATCAACAGTCAGAACATTATTTTCAAATGTGTAAGGATTGGTTGTTGGTATATGATTTCCATCATTAGCTTCATATGAGTTATATAATGCATTACAATCACCTTCTACACAATAGTAAGTATAACGCACCCCTTCTTCATAGAGATACATTGTGTTTCCAGCTGGAACAGTCCCTTCTATAAGCCATTTACCTTCTATAGTGTATGTTGGTAATGGACTGTCTTCAGAACTATCATCACTACTACAAGCGAAGATGAATAAAGCTGAGAGTAAGAGTAATTTTTTCATTTAGTTTTTGATAAGTCTAACAGAGCAACCAAAATAGTTTTGAGTAGCAAATGTGCCTACCATATAAGTTGTACCGGTAAAACTCCAACGAGCAACGAAAGGATTTTGAGAATCACTTGTAAAAGCATCTGATGACCATATAACCGCGCTAAATCCAAATAAATTATTTGAGGTATTTGCCCTTTGTAAGCCTGCGGGATATAAATTAAATCCTGTTACATTAGTGCCAATTATTGTATTACCATTTATTTCCCAGGGATTTTCTGAATCATCAGCCAAAAACCCTAAAAATATTTCCTCATCTGTAGCACCAGCTAATGGAGCACCGAAAAACGAAGTTAAATGAAGGAAATCACTGTAGGAAGGAATACGAGTTCCTTCTGGAGATAGACCTTTTGGGTTATTAACTGCATAAAAGTTATATAATAAACCATATTTCTCTTCAGTAGTAGGATCATTATTCACATATCTCCAAGCACCTGTTGTTAAATTTTCCCATTCAACTGGATCTTCTACATATGGTATGGGGCTTCCATCTCTATATGTTTTTGTCCTCAGATTTTGTGTTGACCATACTTCATCAGCAATTAACTGAAGAGGATATAAATTCCCATCAATATCAAAAATTTGAGTGTTATCAAAAGCGTTAATAATATCATTATCATCACTACTACAAGCGAAGATGAATAAAGCTGAGAGTAAGAGTAGTTTTTTCATTTTGAAGGAGTTTATTAATTACACTTAACGAAACTAAGCTAATATCCCCAATTATCGCATAAAATCAACCTATTGAATACTAAAAAGCTTTATTCGATTATTTCAACTTGAAAATATATTTGCTGCGTCTCTTGCTCTATTGATTCTAAGCGTGGTTTTGGTATAGTATAAGCTGCTAAAACCCTCAGCAATGCAATTCTTTCTGCTGTAGTTAAATCTTGTATGTTTATTTCATCTATTAAATCGCTTGTTATAAGGCTTAATTTCGCTCGTAACTCCTTGCCTGCTAGTCCTTGTCCTCGTTTGGACTTTTGTCCCGCTAATCGTCCTGTATCGCTTGTAAATGGCATTGTTATATTATGTTATGTTAACTTGATAATATATAGCAACCAGCAACTGCTTTTGGTAAATTAAGAACCCATTAAACAACTTATGCTTGCAACACTGCAACAATATTATAATCATTGTAATTGTTATAGAACTAATACTATTATAGTAGGCATATGTGATGCATTTGTACAACCTAATACAACATTAACACAAATAGCACCACCAATACCCCTCCTGTTTCTTTTCTCTCATATGTAGTCCACTTGCAATGTTCCCTCATATGCAGTCCACTTTGACTAACTTTAGACACTTATACTCCAACAATGAGGTTATATACTGTCATTCATTTAGAGTCTTTGCTACAAAAGCATCATAACTATTCAAGTATTTCCACTAAGCGGAATAAGCAACTTTTTATTGATAAGTGTAACTGGTTTATTTCTCATATAATTAAGAGTCAGATTAAGAGCGAAAAAGGGCTGGGTGAGCTTGTAAACATCGCCTCTAAAGTGCTTAAAGAAACTATGGGCAACAAATACAATGCTGTAGTAGAAGCATTGGTGGATATTGAAGTCGTCTATATGAACAAGAAGTATTCAAGTGGCAAGTTTACAAAATCCTATGCTCTAAAAAAGAATCTTGATGAAGGGGACTACAGTATAGTTGAGGTAAGTAATAAAGTATTCAGAAATAAATTAAGAGAGTCTAATGCAAATCTGGCCAAAGAATCTGAGAGCAACCCTGTGCTACACAAGATAAACCTCAATACTTTAAAGATACAGTTGACAAACAATCCTGGCATCTACTTGTGGGAATTCCCGTTAAAGCAATCCCCTTTAAAACACGGAATGTTAGTGTGGAGAGAAGACCACGTGCAACAAAGACTAAATAAATATGACGCCTATTTCAAGGCATTCCGCTCTTTAAACAACGCTAGCGACCTCAACGAGCTATATCAGCTGCCAATCTTCTTTCAACCAAAAATAAACCAATTAGGAAGAGTCTATCACATTGGAGCTTCTATGCCCAGACTAATCCGAAAGATATGCGTTACAAAAAGCAATGAGTTAATCTATGAAGTTGATATGGCGTCCGCTCAGCCTTCTCTTCTTATTCTAGAGTGGATTAGGTCTTTAGACAAAATGAGCGACGAGGCCACTAAGTGTCTTAAATTAGTAGCTAATGGCGCCGTTTATAAATATCTGGTAGACAATTCTGAAGTTCTAAAGGATATGGAATATGGTAAAATGAAAAAAGAAATTCTAACAACTTTGAATGGAGAATACAAACCAACAAAACTATACAAGGAATTAAAAAAACTCCTGCCTGAACTAATGAGGTGGATAGACAACATAAAGTTCAAAGAAGGTTACAAGAAAGTAAGCCATAGAGGTCAATCAGCTGAGGCTACAATATTTGTTGAGGTGTATAAAAATCTACCTGAAGATATGTTTTCGCTACTTATTCACGATTGTATTCTAACAACAGAGCTTAAAACCCAAGTTGTTCAAGAAAGGCTTATAGAAAGGGTCAGACAACTATACAAAGACGTTATTCCCAATGAGCTTAATATTGACAGACTTTTTAAAACAGATAAAGTATCAGTAGTGCGATGGGTAGATAATAGTTAATTATAGTTCTCCTTTAGCTCAGAAGCTTTGGAACAAAGCGCGTTGAGAAAACTACTAAAAGCGAAAAGAACAGAAATGTCTGTCAATTGTCTGTCAGTTTTTAGTAATTTTATGATGTTCTTTGAGATATTTAGAAATTAAGTAGGATGGTTTTAGTAGCTTTTCGAGACAGGTTTAGAGCACAAAAAAAGGCTTACATCACTGTAAACCTTGTGTTATTCTTTGCTCCCCCTATTATTCAAAGATGCAGCATAATAGGCTATTCTGCGTATTTGCTTAACCTCATAAAACTGCGATTGTAGGTTATAGAACATTCTATATAACCTGAATTAGAGAGATTCTTTAAAATCACCACTCAAAAAGATTTTACTTTCTACTTTTTAACCAATTACTAATCCAGATATAAAGCGGAATAAAGAGCAAAATAAAAGCAATAGCGGTTATAATTAGAAAGGGGATAGAAGTTAATTCTTCAATTTTATCGGAGAATGCTATTATTAATATTCCCAATAATGTTAAAGAAGTAGGTAGGTCTTTGGATTTCAACTTGCTCATGCTTGCAAAATACAATATTAATCCGAAAGAATGGGCAGTACTAATTCTAATTATGTTGTTTAAACAAAAAACCGTTACACTAAAAAAGTCTAACGGTTTTATCATTTTACTTGCTCCCCCTATTAGTAAAAGTTGCAGCACAAGTAAATCTATTTGTGACTTAAGTTTTAATTACGATTTTGAATAGGGTCAGTATTTGGCATTAGCTTATTAAGAATGAAATAAACCGGGCAGAATTTTGTCATTGAACTTATAAATTGAAGTCCACCAACTGCTACCGCAATCCACCAAAGTTTAAGTTGGATGTGTATGGCGTTAAACCTGCAGTGAATTAAATAGTTTGTCCTATCAAAATTGTGGGTGCACCTCCGGTTGAAATTCTAGTTGCATCTGCGGCTACTTCTTGCATGCCATTGGAAGACATTATTCTTTCAAGTTGTTCCTGCGATTCAAATGGCATAATGAACATTAGATGGAACGGTGGTTTGCCTTCAGGACCATGTAAAAATCTAGTAACGCTATACGGCTTTTCACTACTTGGGATCCCTGTTTTGTCATGGAGTAATTTCAAATGATCATTATAATCTGATTCAAATTTTTCTTGATTTAGTGGCTGAGGATAAAGTACAGTTAGTTTCATAATTAAAGGGATTTTTAAGGTTTCATCTGAATTCTTTAGAAGCTAACTTAAAGGTGAAAATTGAAACATTTCATTTGAGATTCCATTAAGTTTTATTACTTCATCTCTTTCAGGAGTAGATAATAATTCTTTCAACTTACTCATTTCCACATCAAACATGAGAACAATGAAATTATGTTCATCTATTTTACTAATTATAGTTTTCGATTCATCACAACATTGAGCTCTTGTTTCTGAGAGCTTCATAAAGTCTTTATGCACTGCAGCATAACTTGAAGTACATTTTCCTTTTATTACTAAGTTCATTTCTATTTAATTATTCCATTGCTGCAATAACTGGCGCCCCTAAAAGTCCGGCAACACAGTAAGTGTTTGTTAAATCCACTAGCTCAGCAAACATTGCTTCACGTTGCTGACCTAAAGTCATATGCGCTTGTACACCTTCAGGCCCACTGTATATTTCAGTTAAACCATAAAGAGTGTTTCCTGTTTCACCACTATTGGGATCGAAAGGATTGTTGAATTCTGGGGATTTAAATACAGAATAAGATAATATAATTGGTTCTTGATCACCAGACAGGTGATGAGTCTCCCGCATAAACTGTTCATGTGTTGATATAAACTGATCCATTCTTTCTGTGGCATCGTTTGGCACTACAAATGATACATGAAAACCGATGTTTCCTCTTTTAATACTCATAGTTTTAATTTTTTAGTTAGTAATTATTAAAATGTCAATTAGATAGCCTACGACATAACTTGTCCTACGAAGACATTTACACCTGGATTTATAGGATTACCAGTAATTCTACGAAAGGCAACTACCTGTCCTGTGTGATAAATTATATCCGAGAATGGCCCATTGATAAGATTCCAAAAGGGGGTGACAACTTCCTCACCATTCATATTTAATCGCACACTCACTTTTGAGAGATCAGCGTTTTCCTGAAGAGCCTTAAAGATTGCATCCAAATTGTTTAAAGTATTCTTGCGATAATCTTCAAATCCAGATTTCTGGTTTGAGAAATCATAAATTCTTCCTTCGAATGCATCCGAAATAGCATCGGTTAACATGGATATATGTTCAATGTTTTCATAGCAGGATCTCCCATCTTCACAAGGCTTGTAATCCAAATCAATTTGTCGAAGGCCTTCGGTTGCCCAATAAAATCTAAATCCTATGCCTTCAATCATTCGAGATAATACGGTAGTGGAGGTAAAAGAATCGGAGTACGGGCCAATACTTGAAAAGGGTAAATTATTCATAAGAAAGTGATTGGTTAGAAGTTGTATACAAAATTAACATTTATTATTTAAATATGCAATATAATTATTAGAAACATACCTACTTGCCATGATTGATTTATTAAAATTCTATTTAATAAGTAGTGGAAATTAGAAAGTCAAATTGAATCTGCCAGAATTAGAATAGCTTATTTATTGATTTTCGGTCAGTAATTTTTCCAATTTAACTCGGTATTTTTTCTTATAATTTTCTGAATGTTTGGGGGCCTCCAATTGCTTTAACTCACTCAGCATTTCCTCAGATAAAGAATGAAAGTCAACCTTTATATACTTTTGGGTCCAATTCATCATTTCAGCCAAAATAGGGTACAGGTCAATGCCCTTCTCAGTAAGATAGTAGTGTTTTATTTTAGAATCTTGTTTGTCTGCAATAATATTCAGAATACCATATGATTGAAGCTTTTTAAGTCGATCAACAAGTAAATTTGATGCAATTTTCTCGGGAGATCTCAGAAACTGAGAATAGGTATTTGCTCCCATAAAAATGTCTCGGATAATCAATAAAGACCATTTATCTCCAACGAGATCTAAAAAAATATTTAAAGGGCAGTTTGATCTTAATTTCATAGATATTTCTAATAGTGTAAAAGAAATTTTGTAGCATAAACTTCTTCTGTTATGTTGCAAAATTAAATATTATTTATGACTCCCATGATATATAGTATGAATTAAAGGAAAACAATTAAATGTATCATTCCTTAGTTCAATCGATGTAAACAAAAAACCGTTACACTATAACAGTATAACGGTTTTATCATTATAAGTTGCTCCTCCTCTTGGGCTCGAACCAAGGACCCTCTGATTAACAGTCAGATGCTCTAACCAACTGAGCTAAGGAGGAAGTTTCAATTGGTGGGCAAATATAAATTATTTTTAAGTCCCACCAAATAGAATTTTCTTAATTCATTTAACCTGTAATAGCCTTAAATAGATCATTACCATTGGCAAATAGAACCAGTGCGATAAGCAGGAAAAACCCAACAGTTTGGGCAATTTCCATAAAACGGTCAGACGGTTTACGTCCACTAACCATTTCAAAAAGTAAAAACATCACATGACCACCGTCTAAAACAGGAATTGGCAATAAGTTCAACACACCTAACATGATGGACAAAAAAGCTGTAATACTCCAAAACGTTGACCAACTCCATGTGTCTGGGAAAATATCGTAAATCGCCTTGAAACCTCCGACGCCCTTATAGGCACCAGTGCTTGGACTAAAAATTAACTTAAGTTGTCCCCAATAGCTGCCCATTTTTTCGGCAAACATATGACCTCCCATGGTGATACTTTGACTAAAATTGTAGTCTTTTTGAATGATATCGAAATACCCTAATTCCGAGAAATCTTTATAAGTTCCTCCTGGGTAAACTCCGATTTTTCCATCATCATTAACCCGCAATTCACGAACAATGGTTACTCCATCACGTAAAATATTTACAGATATATTTTGACTTTTAAAGTTTTCCAATGTTGGGCCCACCTCATCATAATACGTAACTGATTGACCATTTAACGACATTAAAACATCCCCTGGCAACAAGTCAACCTCAGTATTCAATGAGCTAGGGTCAATACTTGAAACAATAAATGGCATGCGTAATTCTACAAAAGTACGATCCCCGCTATCACTTAATTGGCCCAAAAAATCTTCAGGAAAATCCAACACCATAGTTGTACCATCGCGATCAATAGTCATGGTTTGGGTTTCTAAAAAATAGGCTTTGATGTCAGAATAATGCTCAATAGGTTTATCATTAATCGCTAAAATATTATCTCCAGTTTGCAAACCAAACTCTTGAAGCAATGGATTCTCAATCCAATAGCCGTTTTTAATGCTATTTGCGGTAATGTCCGAATCGCCATAACTGAACGCCATACCGATATAAATCAAATAGGCCAATATAAAATTAACAGTAACACCACCAACCATGATAATCAGACGCTGCCATGCTGGCTTAGAACGGAATTCCCAAGGCTGAGGAGGAAGTGCCATTTGCGCTTTGTCCATACTCTCATCGATCATGCCAGAGATTTTTACATAGCCTCCTAATGGCAGCCAGCCTATGCCATATACCGTGTCACCGATTTTCTTTTTAAACAGTGAAAACTTGACATCAAAAAATAAATAAAATTTCTCGACTCTTGTTTTAAATAATTTAGCTGGTATAAAATGACCCAATTCGTGTAGTATGATCAGCAGGGATAAACTCGTTAAAAATTGGGCAATCTTTATTATAAATTCCATAAATCACTTGTCATTTTGATCGGCAAATGTACTGCTTTGCTATTAGAACATGAACCAATTCATATACTTAATGCTTAACAATAATTTTTTCGGCACGGCCCTTATTGGTTTCAAAAACCAATACCACTTGACCTGCAGCATATCCAGACAAATCAATCTCTGAAGAGCCCTTCATACTTTTTAACATTTGACCTTGCACATTGTATACGCCAATAGATTTTATTCTAATCCCTGGAGCATCAATACGTATGGTGTTACTCGTTGGATTTGGATACAATCGCAAACCAGACTGCCATTGTGGACTGACCAATCCTAACGTGACACTATTACCATTTGAAATGATATCCTTTTCTGGATCAAATATTACATCAGACACTTCAAAATTGCTTGCAATAGTAAATGACTGACCACTGGAAGTATGATTGAGTAATACATCTTCTTGCTCACCATTAGCTCCCGTCAACCGAACAATAACGCCAGCTTCAAAGAAGTCAACAGATTCATGGCTTTGAGTTTGATTTAAAGTCAATTGAATTTCATTAGTACCATTAGCACTCCATTGTACATCGTAAGAGGGATAACCTTCATTATACAACCAATCCTCAAAAAATTCTGTCAAACTATTACCATAAGCCGCTTCCATAATCGGAATAAAATCAATAGTTTTTGCATAGGCATAGGCCAAATCTGGATGGCTCAAATAGTTTTTAACACCCTGAAAAAAGACCTCATCGCCCAATTTCTTACGCAACATGTGAAGTACCATAGAGCCTTTGTTATAGGTCAATCTGGAGCTGAAAATTCGGCTTACACTGGTGGTGTCTGCATCTGATAGATAAACTGAGCCGTCAGGCTGAGACGTTATCGAATTGATCTTGCTTGTTTTCCAATCAAGATGTCCTTCTGGACCATCTAAGTTTTCGCTAACCAAACCAGTTAAAAAAGTTGCGAAGCCTTCGTTTAGCCAAATGTCTTTCCAACTGCCACATGTGATTTTATCCCCAAACCACTGGTGTGCCAATTCGTGAGCGATCAAGCCACGACTAAAACTGCCCATAAATGACACTGTAGTGTGTTCCATACCACCGCCCCAACCAAACTGAGCATGACCATATTTTTCGTCTTCATAAGGATAAGGCTCAAAAAGGTCGATAAACAAATTCATGATATCGACTGTCACTGTCGTATTCCCTTGATTGGCTTCTAAAGATTCAGGATACAAATAATTGACAATCTCAAATGGGTTGCCGTTATTATCTACGGTATGACTATAAACCGTATAATTGGTTACCGCAAAAGCCACCAGATAGGCAGGAATAGGGTGTTGGTGCTTGAAATGAGTTGTTTTCATGCCGTTAGTTACGGTCTGGCTTTGTTCCATCCCATTTGAAACAGCAACATAATTTTCTCCATCAGGATTGGTCACCGGCGTGGTAATTTTGACGTCCAAAATGTCAATTTTATCATTCAAATCCTGTTTACACGGCCACCAACCTTTTGCCCCATAAGGCTCAGACAGCGTCCAAACGATTGGGTCGCCATTGTGCGTGGTTGCTTCATAAGATCCAAATCCTGAGCTTATCGGGTTTCCTGAATAACTTACTACAACTTCACCAATAGCATCAGCCTCTATGGTTGATTCAAATGTAATGGTTAATTCGTCCGTAAGATTTTGATTAAAAGTCAAAGCTGCGCCATTCATGGTAACACTACTAACAATCATATTGTTAGATAAATCAAAGGAAATCCCAGCCATATCTGTTTTAGCCCGAAATGTTGTGGTCACTGTGCCTGCTATAGATGAATTTGAGGGGTCAACGTTAATCTCCAACAATTGATGTTGGACATCATAATTCGCAGTATTTGGATTGATTAATAGTTGTTTCATCGCCAAAGAGCGTTCGGATTCCCATTGGCTAAATTGATCAACCTCTTGCTGTGCAAATAAAGAAACTGTGAAAAATAAAAAAAAAAGATGCTTCATAACATTAATTAGTTAAACGTCATTTGTCTGACGATAGAGTTGTAATTTTGTGTGAAGATAATAAATTTACCCACTTTTAAAAGAAATTTTATGTGGCGCTTCGTCAAGCAATACCGGACGCTTTGGCTCGTTCTTGGCCCTTTAGCCTTAATCATTGTACTGCTAATCTACAATGCCCTGAATCCAGTCAAGCGCCTACCAATCTATCAGCCAGCAATGGTCAACAAAGAATTGGTGGACAGTACCATTCATCATCAGATGAAATATCACAATATCGCAGATTTTAGTTTAACCAATCAAAATGGCGAAATAGTGACTCAAAAAACGTTTGAAGGTAAAATTTATGTGGCCGATTTTTTCTTTACAACCTGCCCAACCATTTGCCCAGTCATGACAAAGAACATGGCTGAAATTCAGGCTGAGATTATTGATGATAGTGACATTTTGTTACTTTCGCATACAGTGACACCAGATATAGATTCGGTTGCTCAATTGAAAGCATATGCTTACAATAAAGGGGTGATTGACGGTAAGTGGCATCTAGTAACTGGAGAAAAAAAACAGATTTATGAGCTGGCTCGAAAGTCCTATTTGGCTGTAAAAAATGATGGCGACGGCGGCCCATTTGACATGATTCATACTGAAAATTTCATACTAATTGATAAAGAGAAGCGTATCAGAGGTTTTTACGACGGCACAAACACTGAGGATATTGCACGCTTACTAACAGATATAAAAATTCTTAAGACAGCTTATTTAGACTAATTCTTTTTGTCTAAATTTGCTTCTTTAAAATCAATCTAAATAAGGATGCCAACAATTGCAGACATGCAGCTGGGCCAAAAGGCCACCATTACTGAATGCTCCTCGGATGCCATTCCGTTTAAGCTATTGGAAATGGGGTGTCTGCCTGGCAATAAAGTACAATTGTTACAATTCGCCCCTTTCTTAGACCCCTTATACCTCAACATTGACGATGCTTTTGTGGCCATTAGAAGAGAAACTGCCGCTCTAATTTGCATAGAATTCGGCCCAGATGAGTAAACAAATTAACGTTGCCTTAATAGGTAATCCAAATACTGGAAAAACATCTGTTTTCAATGCCTTGACTGGATTAAACCAAAAAGTAGCCAATTATCCTGGCATCACCGTTGACAAAAAAGAAGGACTTTGTAAACTACCTCGTGGCGTTAAGGCACATATTCTTGACTTACCAGGAACATATAGCCTCAATGCTTCTTCATTAGATGAGAATATTGTTATTGAACTCTTGCTCAATAAAAACAATAAGGACTATCCAGACGTTGCTATTATAGTAAGTGATGTAGAAAACCTCAAACGAAATTTATTAGTATTTACTCAAATTAAGGACTTAGAGATCCCAACCATATTGGTCATCAATATGGCCGACAGAATGGTATCAAACGGCATTTCACTTGATGTTGATTATTTAGAAAAAGCCCTCAACACTAAAATTGCCCTAGTAAGTGCTCGAAAGAATACAGGTATCGATCACCTAAAAACACTCATTGCTAATTATCGGGATTTATCAACCGAACCTTGTCTAAACGCCTCTGAAATTGATAAATCGTACTTTGAACGTCTTCAAAACGCCTTTCCAAATCAACAATTATACAAGTTGTGGTTGGTCATCACACAAGATGTAAACTTTGGTAAAATAAGCCGTCAAGAAATGGATGTTGCGGCATTCAAAACAAAATCTAAATCTGATCTAAAAAGGCTTCAACAAAAGGAGACCGTCAAAAGGTATCAATTCATCAATAGCGTTCTCAAAGAAGGTCAGACCATTGATGCCAGTAAAGCGACTGGTCTCCGAGCCCGACTTGACCGCATCACCATGCACAAGTTTTGGGGCTATGCCATTTTCTTTGTCATTCTGTTATCAATTTTTCAAGCCATTTATGATTGGTCTGGTATGCCAATGGATTATATAGATGCTTCATTTGCGCAACTCTCTGAATGGACCAAAGCCACCCTCCCACCGGGCGTATTTACAGACCTATTGGCTGATGGCGTCATAGCTGGGGTCGGAGGTGTCGTTATCTTTATTCCGCAAATTGCTTTTCTTTTTCTTTTCATTTCGATCTTAGAAGAAAGTGGCTATATGAGTCGGGTGGTATTTTTAATGGATCGCATCATGCGTCGCTTTGGCCTAAATGGGAAAAGCGTTATTCCACTCATATCGGGAACCGCTTGTGCCATTCCAGCCATTATGGCTACACGAAATATTGAAAGCTGGAAAGAACGATTAATCACCATTTTGGTAACGCCATTCATCACTTGTTCAGCACGTCTTCCAGTATACTTAATCATTATTTCTTTGGTTATTCCAGAAGGACGGTTTTTAGGACTAAGCTACCAAGCCCTGACCTTGATGTTTCTGTATTTAATTGGTTTTGGCATGGCTATAATTTCTGCAGCCACTCTAAATCGTATATTAAGATTCCGTTCAAAATCATTTTTCGTTGTTGAGATGCCTAGTTTTAAGGTTCCATTAGTGAAAAACGTATTTATCACTGTTTTTGAAAAAACAAAGTCTTTTGTTTTTGAGGCTGGAAAAATTATTTTAGCCATTTCTGTGATTATTTGGGTTTTAGCATCTAATGGTCCTGGTGATGCTTTCAATAAAGCCGATACAATTATTGAAACTGACCATGCTAATTTAAGTCAACTCGAAATAGATCAAAAGGTAGCTGCCTATAAATTGGAGCATTCATATATTGGCATCATAGGGAAAACGATTGAGCCCATTATCCGGCCATTAGGTTATGATTGGAAAATTGGTATTGGCCTTGTAACCTCTTTTGCAGCGCGCGAAGTTTTTGTAGGAACTCTAGCAACCATTTACAGCGTAGGTGCTGATAGTCCTGAAACATTAAAACAAAAAATGGCTTCAGAAAAACGTGAAAATGGACTGCCCGTATTTACATTAGCCAGTGGCATTTCGCTGCTGTTATTTTATGCTTTTGCGATGCAGTGTATGAGTACTCTAGCCGTGGTCAAGCGCGAAACAAATTCTTGGAAATGGCCAATAATCCAATTGATTGGCATGACATTGATTGCGTATTTTATATCGTTAATCGCCTTTCAAATCATTCAATAAAACCATATTATGGGGGTCATCATTCAATACGGTCTGGTAGGAATTACATTAATAATGGCTCTGCTGTTTTTGGCGAAGAAGTATTTCCCTAAAAAATCTAAAAAATCATGCGAAAGCAACGACTGTGGGTGCCGTTAATTAGCCCAAAGCCACGTCTAAAGTCATCATTACAATAAAACCTCCTACGAACCCCAGTGTAGCTATATCGGTGTATTTATCTTGTTGCGTTTCTGGGATGACCTCTTCTACCACCACAAAGATCATAGCTCCTGCGGCAAACGCCAAAGCATAAGGTAAAATTGGCGTAAAGAAAGTAACCGCTAAAGCACCAACTACCGCAGCTACAGGCTCAACAAGTGCAGATGCTTGACCATACATAAAACTCTTTTGACGACTCAAACCTTGACGACGCAAGGGCATAGATACGGCAATGCCCTCAGGAAAGTTTTGAATGCCAATTCCTATTGCCAAAGCAACAGCTCCTGCAATCGAAGCCTCTGGTAGACCTGCAGCAACGCCGCCAAAAAGAACACCAACCGCCAAGCCTTCGGGGATGTTGTGTAAAGTAATGGCCAACACAAGTAAAGTCGTTCTTTGCCATGGGGTTTTGATGCCTTCAGATTCTTTAAAATTGATGTGAACGTGCGGGAGTATTTTATCTAAGGCAAAAATGAAGAGAGCGCCTAAACCAAATCCGATTGCAGCTGGCATAACCTTTACAAATCCTTCGCCAGGGCTCATTTCAATCCCAGGGGCGAGTAAACTCCAGAAACTGGCCGCCACCATTACCCCTCCCGTAAACCCGAGCATTCCATCCAAAAATGACCGTTTCAACGATTTAAAAAAGAATACAAATGAGGCACCAAGTGCTGTAAGTGCCCATGTAAACAAGGTAGCTAAAAAGGCCCCCAAAACGGGATCAATACCCTCAAAAAACTGAATAATCGTGTCCATAATTTAAATGACTAGTCAATAGCAAATTTAACTAATTTCATTGATCAGAAGGTAAGTCTTAACACATAATTCACACGATAATTGCCTATATTTGCAAAACAAAAACAAGAATCATGTATCCACCTGAACTCGTAAAACCAATGCGCGAAGAACTTACATCGGTAGGTTTTGAAGAATTTTCTGATGCGGATCAAGTCGAAGCTGCCATTTCTCAGTCAGGAACTGTCTTAGTTGTGGTAAATTCAGTTTGTGGCTGTGCCGCAGCAAATGCAAGACCTGGTGCAAGAATGTCATTAGCCAATGCTAAAAGGCCTGATCGTTTAATCACTGTTTTTGCAGGTGTAGACCAAGCAGCAACCACTCGTGCTCGCGAGATGATGGTTCCTTTTCCTCCGAGCTCGCCAAGTATGGCACTGTTCAAAGATGGTGAATTGGTTCATATGTTAGAGCGTCACCACATTGAAGGTCGTCCAGCTCAACTGATTGCAGAAAATTTGATCGGAGCCTATAATAGCTTCTGTTAACGCCTTTTCTATTTTGGTGCTCCGTTTACTGTCCTATCCCATCTCAATTGCTTTTTATGCATTGTTCGGGCTGTCCCTTTTAGTGTTTCATCCCATACAGTGGATAGCTCTCAACGCTTTTGGTTATAATACTCATAAAAAATCCGTTGAGGTTTTACAGTTTCTATTGATCCGTAATTTGTGGTTGCTTGGCACTCGCATACGAATGATTGATCTGAAAAAATTGCCGACCGATAAACCACTCATCATTGTTGCGAATCACCAAAGTATGTTCGATATCCCGCCGATCATATATTATTTTCGCAAACACCATCCGAAATTTGTGGGCAAAGCCTCTTTGGGAAAAGGGATTCCATCGGTCAGCTTCAATTTAAAACACGGTGGTTCGGTTTTGATTAACAGAAATAATGGTGCTCAGGCTTTAGAGATGATAAAAACTTTCGGAGCGTGTATTCAAAAAAACAAGTATGCCGCTGTTATCTTTCCAGAAGGAACCCGAAGTGTAACAGGCGTGCCTAAACCCTTTAAAGCTAAAGGGCTGTTGTCCCTAATGCAAAATATTCCAGACGCTCTAATTGTTCCAATTACCATTAATAACGCTTGGAAAACAACCCGTTATGGTAATTTTCCTCTCGGACTTGGTACTCGTATTTCATTCAAAATTCATGCCCCTATAACCATCGCCGACCAAGATCATATGACATTGATTAGTGACGTGGAAAAGATCATCACCTCAGATGTGATCGTGACTTAATTCCCTGGGAAATTGGCTTTTCTTTTATTGATAAAAGCATTTGTACCTTCTTTAAAATCCGCAGTAGCAAAGCACTTGCTAAACTCTTCGATTTCAACTTGATAACCATCGGTGCCATCTTGATAATTGGCATTTATAGCCTTAATGGCTGCAGAGATAGCGACCGTGGAATTTGACATAATTTTTTCCGCTATAGCATGACATAACAGCATCAGTCCGTCTTGTTCAACGACGTGATTGACCAAGCCCATACTAAATGCCTTTTGAGCATCTATCATCCCTCCAGTCATGATCATTTCAAAGGCACGTCCTTTGCCTATCAGTTGCGGCAATCGTTGTGTCCCTCCATAGCCAGGAATAACGCCAAGAGACACTTCGGGCAGGGCCATTTTCGCATTATCGGAAGCCACACGAATATGGCAGGCCATAGCCAATTCCAATCCACCGCCAAGGCAAAACCCATTGACTGCTGCAATCACTGGCTTTGTTGATTGTTCAATTAAATCGCATAATTGTGTATGACCGCGTTGTGCCAAGGCACGGGCCTCAGTAACCGAATATTGTGAAAACTCTTTGATATCAGCGCCAGCAACAAAAGCCTTTGTTCCACTTCCAGTAATTACAATAACTTGACAATTTCTGTCTTGCTGAGCGTCATTTATGGCCTCATTCAATTCCATAACTGTATCATAATTCAATGCATTGAGTTTATCAGGTCGGTTCACGGTGATTGTAGTGATGCCTTGATCGGTTTGGTAAAGAAGATTGTCAAATGTCATGATGTTTAGTTTTTAGAAAATTCAATAAAAAATGTTGTGCCATACCCTGACGATGTTTCAAAAAATATGCGTCCGCCGTAACTGTCTAAAATCGTTTTTACAATAGGAAGCCCCAGTCCCATTCCGCTATTTTTAGTTGTGAATCTTGGTTCAAATACTTTACTTTGATTTGCCACATCGATCCCATTACCATTGTCCTTAACACCAATCCTAACCAGTTCTTCAGTTTCGGAAATGCTGACTGATATCACAGCCACCTTTTCTTTAGGCACGGATTGAAACCCATTTTTGATCAGATTGGTCATAATTCGAATCAACTGGGTTCGGTCAAAATTGGCGTGAATATTTTGATTTTGAGACTCTAGTGAAATTTGTTGGTTCGCAAAAAGTTCAATAGCAGACTTGACCACCTCACTCACGTTCAATTGCTCTTTGTTTGGTTTTGGCAAATCGGCAAAACTCGAAAACGCAGAGGCAATGGCATTGAGAGTGTCGATTTGCTCTAACATGGTTTGGCTAAAATCTTTGATCTGTTGATCGGCCTGTGGATTGTCGCAATTGAACGATCGTGCAAAACTTTGGACATTCAAACGCATGGGTGTTAGTGGGTTTTTGATTTCATGAGCAACTTGTTTGGCCATCTCTCGCCATGCCTGTTCACGTTCAGATGCTGCTAACTTAACCGCACTTTCTTCCAATTCATCAATCATATTATTATAAGATTCTACCAACTCATAGAGCTCACGTCCAGCACCAATTGGGTCAATTTTAAGATTCCGCTTTTCAAGTTTTGTTTCCTTCATCTTTTGTGTGATGTTCATCAAAGACCTTGTAATAAAACGTGATACAAAAAAAGCAAAAGCGATGGCCACAAAAAGTAGTATCAAATACGCCAATCCCAATCGAAACAAAAACTCTTTTAACTCAGCATCGTTCAAAGAATCGTCATCAAAATAAGGGATATATAAAATCCCCAAAGGTTTGTTGTTCTGACTCTTAATTAATAAATAGGACGATCTGGTCAAAAAATGCTCACCATCCTCTACGGTAACAATTCGA
Organism: uncultured Flavobacteriaceae bacterium; assembly: GCA_943788695.1. Lineage (GTDB taxonomy): Bacteria > Bacteroidota > Bacteroidia > Flavobacteriales > Flavobacteriaceae > JALRKI01. The sequence continues at coordinate 443,022 of CALSRG010000001.1, read as the reverse complement.
TTAATATTTGGTTGTACCAATTGACTGAGAATATCTTTTGGTAAAATGTCTCTACCTCTGTTTTGAGTATCATCAGTATTAGTGCTCAGCAGTAGTTTTCCTTCAAGATCGTACAGACTGACGGCTATTTTTTGAATATCTGCAATTTCAAATAGTCTGTTTTCAAGTATACTTCCAACATTTCCTGTTGTAACAGGGGCATCAACATCCAGTAAAGCATATTCAATACTGGTTAGTAATTGGGCTTCTTTTCTTTCTAGTCTTTCATTATGATAATCCTCGGCTTGCTCATTGTATTGGTAAACGGTAACCATCGCAATGAGCACAAAGGCGAACAAAACCAAGGCAATCATAAACACAAAAATGCGAGAGCGTAAGGAGCGGATATGAGACTTTTTTGGCCGCATCAGGATGATGAATTTTGTCGTGATTTTTTGTAAAGCTTAATAGCCATCAACAACATCCCGATTAATAAAAACAATCCCAACAGGCCGTAGATCCAATCAATGGTGTTTTTCAGAATGACCAAAAACACAATGGCGAATAAAAACAAAGTTGCTCCCTCGTTCCAAATACGCATCCGATTTGAAGTATATTTAAATATATCCTTTTGCTGCTGCTTATACATCTGGTGTAATTTAAGATGGTATAGAATCAATCCAAACACAAAAGCCAGCTTAAGCCACATCCACGGTTGCATCAACCAAGATGGCATGATTACAATTAAAATTAGAGCAAAAAGAGTCGCCAATACAGCTGACGGCCAAGCAATGATTAGCCACAGTCTTTTTGACATCAGCTTTAGCTGAGTGCTAAGAATATCCCGTTCAAGATCTGTCTTATCTTGAGCTTCAATATGATAGACAAATAGTCGTGGAATATAAAATAAGCCAGCAAACCAAGTCACCACAAAAATGAGGTGCAATGCCTTAAAATGAAGATAGTATTCAGCCATGACTATTTTAAAAACTTAAAAATACTCAATTATTTGCAGTCGAGCTCTTCAAACGGCTTTGTACTTCACGATACAAGAACCATCCTGTCAATATGGTTGCTAACACATCTGAAATAGGAAAAGCCAACCAAACCCCGTTGGCGCCCATAAAGACTGGTAAAATCAAAATTAGAGGAATGAAGAAAAAGCCTTGCCGTGATAAAGTAAGTAGTAATGCCGGGGTAGCTTTTCCAACCGCTTGGAAGTAAGCAGCTCCAATTAATTGAATGGCGATAATAGGTGTAGCTGCAAACACCCACCTTATAGCGTTTGGAGTTTGAGCTACAACAGCTTGATTGTCTGTAAACATCTTGGTGATGGCCTCAGAGAAAATCATTAAAGCAATAAAAATAATTGAAGCTAAAGCGGAGGCATATTTGATCGCAGTGTAGATCGATTCTTTTACGCGGTCGTATTGTTGAGCGCCGTAATTGTAGGCAGCAATTGGTAAAAACCCTTGAGTGATCCCAAATATTGGAAACAACGCAAACATTAGCATCCGTCCAACTATAGCATAGGCGGTTACCGAATCTTCCCCGCCGAGATTAAACAAAATGGTATTCATTAATAAATAAGTAATACTCACAATGGCCTGTCTAGACAAGGTAACAAATCCTAGTGAAGTGATTTCCTTGACAATATTTAGTTTCAGTTTTAAATGACCCCATTTGACCTTTAAGGCCGAGTTTTTCGACATGAAAAACCAAAAAATAAAGGCAAAACAGAGAAAGTAAGAAGCCGTAGTTGCCAAGGCGGCGCCTAACATTCCCAAATTTAAAAACTTGATAAAAACTATATCAAGAACCAGATTTGAAACCGATGGAATCATCATCGCAAACATGGCAAACTTTGGTTGACCCTCTGCCCTGATTACAGTGTTTCCCATCATGCTGAAGCCTAAGAAAAGTACACCCCAAAGCAATACTGTATAATAAATCTTTGCTGGTTCAAATATCATCCCTCGACCGCCAAATGAGGGTATAATGTTGTCAGCAAAAAACAAACAAACGGCCACCAAGACGGTAATCAGAACGAAAGTCAAGGTGATTTGATTGCCAAAAGTATGTAATGCTTTAGGCATATCTTGTTTTCCAAGCGCTCGAGACAAAACCGAAGATCCACCAATACCAATTGACATGCCAAGAGCAGCAACAAAAAAAGATACCGGAAGGACCACATTGATTGCGGCAATAGCTACTGATCCGATCCAATTTCCAACAAAAATGGTATCGACCAAAATATTGAGAGACATCACTAAAATACCAATAGAGGCAGGAACTGCCTGCTTTATGAGCAAGCTTCCAATTGGTTGAGTGCCTAAGGCAGTCATTTTAGTTTCAGACATTATGAAAATGGGGTTTTGGTATCGACCCAATTATTTATCCAATGGGCTAAGAGATCAATCCACTTTGGGTCATCATTTAAACAAGATAAGGTGGCAAAAGTTTCTCCACCAGCTTCATGAAAAAGTTCTTCGCCTTCCATAGCAATTTCTTCTAAGGTTTCTAAACAGTCCGATACAAATGCTGGCGTGGCCACGGCCATATTCTTTATGCCCTCCTTCTTAGCAAATCGCTCTATTGTTCGATCTGTGTATGGCTGTAACCATGGATCAAATCCAAGTCGAGATTGAAACGAGGTAGAAAACGATCCCTGTTCCAAATTCATTTTCTCTGCAACCAACCTGGTGACTTCCTTACATTGGTGTCGGTAACAATATTGGTGTGCCGGCGATGCCGAAAGGCAACATGTTCCATCAATTTTACAATGGGATTTGGTGATATCGCTTTTTCGAATATGCCTTTCGGGAACACCATGGTAAGAAAACAATAAATGTTCAGGTGTATTGGTTTTTATTTGCTCCGAGAGCGAATGTGCTAAGACTTCAATATACTCTGGGCGGTTATAAAAAGCTGGCAAATAAGACATGGTCATCTTAGGGAACTTGGTATCAATGAGTTCTCGAGCGAGAACCAAAATTGTTTCTGTGGTGGCCATGGCATATTGAGGATAAAGCGGTACAATAAAAACATCATCAACCCCTTGATCGTATAATTCTCGCAACCCAGTTTCCATGGAGGGGCTGCCATACCTCATGGCCAATGCTATTGGTAAGTCTACCTTTTTTCGTACGCCTTCGGTTAAACGCTCAGAGAGTACTATTAACGGCGAGCCTTCTTTCCACCAAATTTTATTGTAGGCTTTGGCTGATGTTTTTGGTCGGGTATTTAGGATAATACCCTTAACTAAAATTGTTCTGAGCCATTTTGGTAAATCGATCACCCGTCCGTCCATCAAAAACTCCCCTAAATACCGCTTCACATCCTTCGGTTTTGGAGAGTCAGGTGAGCCTAGATTAACCAATAATATCCCTTTACCCATTGTACAATAATTAGCTTACGAAGATACTGACATTATGTATTTTTTGGGAGTCGTTCCGTATTTCTTTTTAAATGCTGAAATAAAATGACTGGCCGTACTGTAGCCCACTCTTAGGCCAACTTCATTGACATTTGAATCTCCTGATTCAAGTAAACGTCGAGCCACCTCCATTTTATAATCGAATAAAAATTGATACACCGATGTACCATAAATTTGCTTGAAACCTTCTTTCAGTTTTCGTAAACTGAGTCCGGACATTTCCGATAATTCCTGCAAACTTGGCGGTTCGGTCATGTGGTTTATGATAATATCTTTAGCTTTTTTAATTTTAGCGACATTAGAAGCATCTACAAGAAATGGGCACTGCTCCACATTACCATCCACATTGCGATTAAAGTAATGGCTTAACAGTTCATACACCTTCCCTTTAAAATATAATTTTTGAATCGATGCGTTAAGATTAAAATGCATCAATTGGTTTAAAATAATAGCCATTGATGGTGAGATTTGTCCATCCTGGTAGTATTTTTTATCTACATTTTCGTCACTTAAAAAACTAATGTAATCCGATTCTGTTGAAAACAACGCATGAAATTTTTTAATAGAGATCACTACTGAAACAGCCCAAGTGCTCGGATCAAGTTCCAACCAAATAGGTAAATCGCGTTGAGGGTTATAGAGTAATAGCGAGCAATCTTCATTATTGGTGAGAATATAGTTTCCCTTGTTAAAAACAAGCTTAGATATTCCCTTCAGGGTAAAATGAAACTGTATCAATGAACGATCAAGATCATGCGTATATACTTGAGAATGTGATAAATCATTATTGGCAGTAAGCACGCAAAAACCCGGTTCTATGTCAATTTTTGTAAACTGTCCTTTAGCGTTATTTTCCATAAATTTTTCGTTAAAAAACAAAGACATATTTACCTTGTATTTTACTACATTCTTCTAATTGTCTAGCAAAATTAATGATTTTGAGTGTGTTTTGAGCGTTATTTTAAGAAAATCAATGCTCGTCATTTTAAGCCCCTTTAGCGTTATTTTTTTCGTGTTTGGACTATTATTTTTGCCCATATTAAAGTTAACTGTGTTGTTGCATCCCAAATTCATGTCCTTTGCCATTGTAGGCATCAGTTATAAAAAAGCTGACGCCCAAATCAGAGGGCTTTTCAGTCTAGATCAGGATTCTAAAACCAAATTGATTAAAGCAGCTAAAGCTAAAGGAATAAAAAGCCTTTGCGCAGTTTCTACTTGTAATCGTACTGAATTGTATGCAGGAATAGAAGACACGGATTTGTTAATGTCTTTAATTTGTGACCACACTCGGGGCGATCTTGAGTTGTTTAAAAAAGTTGCCTATATCTATACCCATGAGCGTGCTATTGATCATCTTTTTAATGTAGGTTCTGGACTTGACAGTCAAATTTTGGGCGATTTTGAAATCATCGGTCAGATCAAAAGTAGCATTCGACTGTCCAAACAATATGGACTTGTTGACGCACACATGGAACGCTTAATTAATGCAGTCCTTCAAGCCAGTAAGCGAATCAAGCATCAAACACAACTTTCTTCGGGAGCAACTTCAGTATCGTTCGCAGCTGTACAATACATTTTATCCAATGTGAGTGATGTTTCCTCCAAAAATATATTACTATTTGGAACTGGTAAGATTGGCCGAAATACTTGCGAAAATTTGGTTAAACACACCCAAAATAGACATATTACACTTATCAACAGGACAAAAGCTTTGGCTGAAAAAGTCGCTGGAAAATTCAACGTGATGGTTAGGGATTATGTCGAGCTTCAAGAAGTGATCTGTGAAACCGACATTATTATAGTCGCAACTGGTGCCCAAAAAGCAACCATTAATAAGTCACTGGTGCGCACACAGCGGCCGTTACTCATAATTGATTTGTCCATTCCTAGAAATGTTGATGAAAACGTACAAGAACTTAGCAACGTTACTTTATTGCACTTAGATGATCTTTCTCAAATTACTGATGAAGCCATTGAAAATCGACAATTAGAAGTTCCTAAAGCGCAAGTTATTATTCAAGAAATTCAAGCGGATTTTTACGATTGGTGTCAAACACGTCGATTTGTGCCTACCTTAAAAGCATTGCAAAATAAATTGCATGAAATCAAGACCGAAGAATTGAGTTCATTGTCAAAAAAAGACAATGCCTTTGACTCAGCAGGCGCTGAATTGGTCTCGGACCAATTGATTCAAAAAATTACGAGTCAATTGGCGCATCATTTTAGAAATAACAGCCAACAAACCGACGATCAAATTGAATTAATTCAATCAGTGTTTCAGCTTAATGTTCAAAGCCATGACTAAAACGATTCGCATCGGCACAAGAAAAAGTCCTTTGGCCATTTGGCAGGCAAAAAAAGTACAAGAGATTTTATCGGCCAAACAAATAAATAGTGTTTTGATTGAAATCAGTTCAGATGGTGATAATAATCAAAACACGCCACTTTACGCTATGGGTATCACTGGAATATTCACTAAAAGTCTAGATATCGCTTTACTCGAGAACAGAATTGATATCGCGGTTCATAGCATGAAAGATGTTCCTACAATATTATGCGACGGATTGATTCAGGCTGCTGTTTTAAAACGTGGACTTAGTCAGGATATTTTGATCAAATCCAGCAATGCATTTATCGGAGATCATGGGACCATTGCCACAGGGAGTTTGAGACGTGCTGCACTTTGGAAAAATCGCTTTCCCAAGAGTCATATCATCGAATTAAGGGGAAACGTGCAAACTCGACTAGAAAAATTAAACAACCCCAAGACTGATGGGATCATTATGGCAGCTGCTGGGTTAGAACGTCTTGGTATTATCCAAAAATATCAAGAATCGTTAGATTGGATGATTCCTGCCCCTGCACAAGGCGCCATTATGGTTGTTTGTCGTTTTGAAGATCGAGCCATACAAGCCCTCTGCGCATCTTTTAACCATGGCCCAACCGATCTATGCACAGGTGTGGAACGAGAATTTTTAAAAACTTTAGAGGGTGGTTGCACTGCGCCAATTGGAGCACTAGCAAAGATTGAGGCAAATATATTGTCTTTTAAAGGGGTTTTATTATCGGTTGATGGTCGACAAAAACTAGACATAGAAGAGCAATGTCATATTGATAACATCGCATTGTTTGGCAGGCAATGTGCAGATAAAATTCTTTGCAATGGCGGCAATGCGTTAATGGCAGAGATTAAAACTCAAATGCCGTGAAGGTATTGTCAACTAAAATATTGTCCCCATCTCAGCAATCTCATCTGATGCTAGCCGGTATCGAATTGGTTCAATACAGTGCAATTTCAATTTTTCCAAAGGTATTTCAGGTGCCTCAGAAGATCACGAAAGCCATAGTCACCAGCCATAATGCCGCCAAACAGTTAATGGCTTCCAAAATAAGTGCAAATCTTTGGTATTGTGTTGGTGAAAAAACGAAAGCCCTGTTATTAAAAAACAATCAAAAAGTAGTCAAAATGGCGCAAAATGCGTCCAAATTAGCCGATTTCATAGTAAAAACATCAAAAAATGAGGATTTTATCTTTTTTTGCGGCAATAGAAAAAGAGACGAATTGCCAGATATTTTAAATCGCAATAATGTGTCATGTAAGCTCATTGAGATCTATCAAACAAGATTAAACCCTCAAACTATTACTGGGAGTTTTGATGCTATATTATTTTTTAGCCCATCAGCAGTCCAAAGTTATTTCAGTAAAAATACTGTTGGAGAAATCCATGCTTACTGTATTGGTCGAACGACCGCCAATGAGGTAATAAAGCACTCAAATAATGTCATAATTGCTGAAAATCCTACCGTTGAAAGTGTACTTATTAAATTGATAAAAAACCAAAAGCATGCCTAAGAACGATTTGTTTTTAAAAGCCTTGAGGGGTGAAACCGTCGAACGTCCACCTGTATGGATGATGCGCCAAGCTGGACGTTATCTTCCAGAATTCATAGCCATCCGTGAAAAATATGATTTCTTTACACGATGCCGAATAGCCGAGTTGGCCAGCGAAATAACGATGCAGCCCATCCGAAGATATGGTATGGATGCCGCAATATTATTTAGTGATATTTTGGTCATCCCTCAAGCCATGAATATTGAGGTGGAGATGAAGCCAAATTTTGGACCCTATTTGCCCAATCCTGTCAGAGATCAAAAAGGCGTAGACCGGGTTGTGGTACCTGATGTTTCAATTGAATTGGACTATGTCATGAAAGCCATTCAAGCTACTAAAGAGCTATTAAATGATGATATTCCATTAATCGGATTTGCAGGGTCGCCATGGACTATTCTATGTTATGTTGTTCAAGGTCAGGGCAGTAAAACTTTTGATCAAGCAAAGGGCTTTTGCTTTTCTAATCCCGCTGCTGCGCATGAACTTCTTCAAAAAATTACAGACACCACGATTGCTTATTTGAAAGCAAAAGTAGCTCATGGCGTTGACGTGGTGCAAATTTTTGACTCATGGGGTGGTCTTTTAAGCCCAGAGGACTATCAAGAATTTTCGATGAATTACACCCAGCAGATTGTAAACGCACTTAAAGACATGGCACCTGTTATCATATTTGGAAAAGGGTGTTGGTTTGCCTTGAGTGATATGGCAAAAAGTGGTGCAAGCGCGTTAGGTGTTGATTGGACTTGTTCTGCCCGCAATGCACGTTATTTGAGTGGTGGACAAATAACGCTTCAAGGGAATTTTGATCCATCTCGATTATTGTCTCCACCAAAATTGATCAAAAAAATGGTTCACAATATGATTGACGCGTTTGGCAAAGACCGCTATATCGTCAATTTAGGACATGGCATCTTGCCCAACATTCCGCTCGACCATGCTCAAGCCTTTATCGATGCTGTAAAAAGTTATCCTCATGAAAAATAAATTTTACGACTATATCTGTCAACTACAAAACACCATCACCCAAGCTTTTGAGGCTATCGATGGGAAGTGCCAATTCAAAGAAGATTTGTGGGAACGCAAAGAAGGTGGTGGCGGTCGTACGAGGGTAATCGAGAACGGAGGTGTTTTTGAAAAAGGAGGTGTCAATGTTTCGGCTGTTCATGGCCCATTAGCCCCTGCCATGCAAGCCTATTTTAAAGTTGGCGATGTTGATTTTTTTGCCTGCGGACTCAGTTTGGTGATGCACCCCAAGAGCCCCATGGTGCCAACAGTTCACGCCAATTGGCGCTATTTTGAAATGTACGACAAAGCAGGAACGCTTGTAGATTCTTGGTTTGGAGGCGGATTAGATCTTACCCCCTACTATCTGTTTGAGAGCGATGTTACTCATTTTCACGAAGTGTGCAAAACAGCATGTGATTCTCACGGACCAGGTCTTTACCAAAACTACAAGAAACAATGTGATGATTATTTTTATAACCACCACCGCAACGAAGCAAGAGGCGTTGGCGGCTTGTTCTTTGACTACCTCAAAATAACACCTGAAAAAAACATGAAAGATTGGTTCAATTTTGTCACAGAAGTAGCCGATAATTTTTTGACGGCTTACATGCCTATAGTCGAACAAAGAAAAGATTTACCATACACTGAAAATCAACGCCAGTGGCAAGAAATAAGACGCGGGCGCTATGTTGAATTCAACCTGGTGCACGACAAGGGGACCTTGTTCGGTTTAAAAACCAATGGGCGTATAGAAAGTATTTTGATGAGCTTACCGCCACATGTTCAATGGCAATACGATCATCAGCCAGAATCAGATTCGGCAGAAGCCGAGCTTTTAAAGGTATTAAAATCACCAAAAAATTGGTGTAAACAAATCTATTAAAGATGTATCCATATAATCGCCAACGCAGACTGCGACAAAACAATGCCATTCGTTCATTGGTAAGAGAAAACAACCTCAATCCTAACGATTTTCTTGTGCCTCTCTTTGTCGTTGACGGGCGTGATGTTCAAGAGGCTATTCCATCTATGCCCAATTATTACCGCTTCAGTTTGGACAGGTTGGAGAAGGAAGTCAAAATATTATGGGGGCTTGGACTCAAGGCCGTGCTCATCTTCGCTAAAGTTTCTGATCACTTAAAAGACAATGAGGGGCGTGAAGCGCTCAATCCAAACGGATTAATGCAAAAAGCGATTCAAACCGTAAAACAAGCTTGCCCAGAAATGCTAGTAATGACCGATGTTGCGCTAGATCCCTATTCCTCATACGGTCATGATGGTGTGGTTCAAAATGGTTTAATTGTCAACGACGCCACCAATGCCATTTTAGCTGAAATGAGTGTGTCACATGCCAATGCCGGTGCTGACTTTGTCGCACCTAGTGATATGATGGACGGAAGAGTGCTCAGCATTCGTAAGGCCCTAGAAAACGCTTCGTTTTTTAATACTGGCATTATGAGTTATAGCGCAAAATATGCTTCAGGTTTCTATGGCCCTTTTAGGGATGCTTTGGATTCAGCTCCCGGTTTTGGAGATAAAAAAACCTATCAAATGGATTTCGGGAATGGAAAAGAGGCGCTTCAAGAAGTGGCTGCCGATATTGACGAGGGCGCTGATATTGTCATGGTAAAACCTGGAATGGCATACCTAGATGTTGTTAGCCAAGTGGCTCAAACATTTAGCGTTCCAGTAGCAGTTTATCAAGTAAGCGGCGAATATGCCATGATTAAGGCAGCAGCCGAAAAAGGGTGGCTAAACCATGATCAGATTGTCATCGAAAGTCTGATGGCATTTAAACGGGCAGGCGCTCAAATTATCGCCACCTATTTTGCAAAAGATGTCGTAAAAATTTTAGGTTAATACTAATTAAAAATATCGTTCAGAACTGCCGCTAAACGCAAGCCTCCTTTTTGAATTTGTGATCTTATAAGAGTCATATATTGCTCTCTGTAACTGTAGCTCAAGCGGCTATCGGCAGGCGTGTTTTCGTAAATCCCTTTTACCAGTTCATGAGACTCTGATACCCAAGTTAGTAATGGTGCGGATTGGATCGTTTTAATTTCAGTTTTTGTCAATCGCGGTAAATTAATTGATAACTCTGTGTAACTCATTTGATTGCTATCAATAATATCGCTATCCCACACCCTGTGCAAATTGGTGTTATCTCCAAACCATTTCATTTTGATATCGTTACCGCCCTTATCTTCTTCCCGTCCAACGTGCATTGGTTGGTGTAAATCTCCAATAAAATGAACCAATAATTTTAAATGGAATTTTTGATCAGCCCGAGATGATTCTGGATTTTTGAGAACAGAAACACAATAATTAATGGCCTGCACGATATCACCCTCTTCTTTGTGAGGGATGTCCTCATAGGTCTTGTCAAAAGGCATATTGACATAATGCCATGGAGCGTAAGAATTATATTTTTTATCTGATCTGATTTCATCCGCGTAAGTAGACACAAAAGCCAATGATTCACCTTCAAGCAAACGATCTATAGCCTTAGACGCCTTTCGGCTCAAATGCTTAGTAGCCACTTCACCTATAGCGCGATGGCCAGTTGCTCCCCAATCTTTAGATGCGCTGGAACTTAAAAGTAGGGCGCTGGTAATAATTAATAATCGTTTCATCTGTAAATCTTGATTTTTTTTTTCAAAAATACATAAGTTGATATCAATTTATAACTACGATATCGAAAAATTCAAAAATGAAATGTCTAGATGTTCTGTTTTTCAAAACTTGAGCATAGCATTAATCAAATCTATTTCATTAAAAACCATTCCCTCTGGCGTTCATCTCCCTAATCATGAACAATTTTGTGCAAATTACTTTATGAGTGCGACTATTTTATAAATAATTCTCAACAAAAGTAGATTGTTTAATAAAGACGATAGATTTGGAAAATAATCCAAGATATTTTGAAAATGAATTATCCTTGAAGTCAACTCAGGCGACAACCTTTCATTTGGATTTGGCGCTTATATATTCGACAAAAATAAGCGCAGAAGTGAAGTATCAAAACGCAAGTGATTTGTTAAGAGACCAACCACTTGGTGGGCCGAATACATGCTGTTTTCAATTGTCTTTGGATATAGTCTGTATTGAGTGACTCCAATTCATTTATAACATAGAGGTTGTTTTCATTGCGCTACACTTCGAAAATATTTTTTACCTTTAACCGAGCTATCTGCAGCGTCATAGCTAAAAAAAGCGGAATGTTGATGTAGTTTCAAATTAACGCCCTTATCCCTTATAACATGAAATGTCTTAAAAATACACTAAAGTGGCTTCTAATCGGACTTTTTGGTCTAACGGTATTGCTTTATGTTTTCGATTTGGATTATCTAATCAAAGCGGTCCGAACCATCTATGCGAGAGGTTATACCACGGCCTATCTTGAAGATTATAAAGTATTTGACAATCGTGTGATTGAAGCAGGCGAAGGTCAGTCATGGGCCTTACACCAAGATTATAATACGGTTGAAGCCACCGAAACGCTTCAAGACTTTCATAACCAATCTCAATCGGTTGCTTTTATGATTATTAAAAATGACAGTATTTGGCATGAAACGTATTTCGAAGGATTTGACCAAAACTCAAAAAGCAACTCATTTTCAATGGCCAAAAGTATTGTTTCAGCCCTATTAGGTAAAGCCATAATGGACGGTTACATCAATAGTCTGGATCAAAAAGTTTCGGATTTTTATCCTCAGTTTGGCGATGGGTTGGGTCCTAACATGACAGTAGGCGATTTGTCATCCATGAGTTCTGGACTTAACTGGGATGAGGCCTATTATTCTCCATTGTCAATAACCACAAGAAGTTATTTTGACGACAACCTAGAAAAAGTGATTTTAGGACTTAGAGTGGTTGACGAGCCTGGACAATCATTCAAATACCTCAGCGGCAGTACCGAATTACTTGCCATGGTAATCTCAAAAGCAACAAGCAAAACCCTGTCATCTTATTTAAGTGAGAGTTTTTGGAAACCAATGGGTGCAGAAAACGAAGCCTTCTGGCAATTAGATAGTGAAGAGCAAGGTCTGGAAAAGGCCTATTGTTGTATAGGCAGTAACGCTCGTGATTTTGCCCGATTTGGGAAACTCTATAAACAGCATGGACAGTGGAACGGGATTCAGTTATTGGACTCATCCTTTGTGGCTAAATCCGTAACACCCCGCTTTCCTGATAGTCCAGAATACGGTTTTGGCTGGTGGCTGGCCAATCATTTGAATAAAGATATTTTTTATATGCGTGGCCATCTTGGACAGCTCGTTATAGTTATTCCCGAGGATGACCTAATTATTGTGAGACTTGGTCGAACCATCACCAAAAACGATGTGACAATTGATCCGCATTCTCCTGACTTTTACACCATAATTGAAGAGGTTTACAAAATGATACCATAATGATTCAAAAATTACCGCTTTCACATTTGGTCTTTTTGGATGTAGAAACAGTTCCTCAACACGCCTGCTATGACGAGCTAGATCATGAATGGAAAGACCTTTGGGAGAAAAAATCAGCCTATCAACGCAAAGATCAATTTACCGCTGCGGAATTCTATGATCGTGCGTCCATATGGGCAGAGTTTGGTAAAATTATCTGTATTTCAGTAGCCTATTTTAATCCTGATGGTCAATCCAGACAATTACGCGTAACCTCTTTTGCGGGAGATGAAGATCAGTTGCTCAAAGAATTTAAGAATCTGCTTGATCGCCATTTCGCCCACCATAAATATGTTCTGTGCGCACACAACGGTAAAGAATTCGATTTCCCATACATAGCACGTCGCATGCTAATTAATGGGATTGGTTTGCCTGATAAACTGAATCTTTTTGGTAAAAAACCTTGGGAAATACCTCATCTTGATACTATGGAACTTTGGAAATTTGGTGATTATAAACACTATACGTCCCTAAAATTATTAGCGAAGATTTTCAACATTCCATCACCAAAAGACGATATAGATGGAAGTCAGGTCAGAGATGTCTATTACTTAGAAAACGACCTCGGTCGCATCATCGACTACTGCGAAAAGGACACCATTACCGTTGTGCAACTCGTTCTTAAAATGAGAGGTGAAGCACTTCTTAAAGAAGATGAAATTTTAACTGTATGAGCAAGCTGGTACAAGCACTTTTAAAAGTAAATTCACTGTGTGTTAGTATCAATAATCGTGAGGTTGTATCTGATCTGTCGTTTGACTTATCATCGGGAGACATTTTAGGCATTGTTGGGGCATCTGGAAGCGGTAAGTCAATAAGTAGTTTGGCAATAATGGGGCTCTTGCCTCATCATGGAAAAATAACTTCTGGCGAGATCATATTTGGCTCCCAACATTTAGAGCAGCTGTCATCGTTCGAAATGCAAAAGATTAGAGGCAAGCACATTTCAATGATCTTTCAAGAGCCTATGACCGCGCTAAATCCTTCTATGCGCTGCGGCGACCAAGTCGCTGAGATGTTATCGCAACACACCAACATGCCCTCAACCGAGATCAAAAAGGATGTCCTAAATCTATTTGAAAAAGTTCAGTTAGCAGCGCCCAAAGAAGTGTATCGCAAATATGCACATGAAATTTCCGGTGGACAGCAGCAGCGTGTTATGATAGCGATGGCGCTGGCTTGCCGACCAGATATATTGATTGCAGATGAACCGACAACAGCCCTTGATGTTACCGTTCAAAAAGAGATTATTGATCTATTGTGTGCTCTTCAAGCAGAATTTAAAATGGCGGTGATTTTTATATCTCACGATCTTCCATTAGTGGCAGAAATGGCAGACAAAGTGTTGGTGATGCAGTCTGGCAAAATGGTCGAATATGGCACCGCCAATCAGGTTTTTAAATCGCCCACACATCCCTATACCAAGGCACTTTTGAAAGCAAGACCTCCTATTAACCACAGAACAACAAAATTGCCAACACTCGACGATTGTATGAGGGGTAAAGACCACTACCCCATTATTGAAAAAGCATCTCGAGGGCTACGTCATAAAGAAATTTACAGCAAATCACCTCTTTTAGAAGTTGTTGATCTTGACAAAAGCTATGCCAAAAACTTACAATGGTGGTCAAAAGCGAAAGTATTTAAAGCTCTGAACATGGTGAGTTTTAAAATTTATGACGGAGAGACCTTAGGATTGGTTGGAGAATCGGGTTGTGGGAAATCAACTTTGGCAAAATGTCTATTATTGCTCGATCCGCCTGATCAAGGAAGAATTCTTTATAGAGGTGAAGACATTACTAAGCTGTCAAAAAAATCAATGCGTCAATTGCGCAAAGACCTTCAAATTATTTTTCAAGATCCATACGGATCGTTACATCCTAGGATGACCATTGGTAGAGCAATTTCTGAACCTATGAAAGTGCATCATCTTAACGGCAATGCTCATGGCCGAAAAGAAGCTACCCTTTCCTTGCTCAATAAAGTAGGCTTATCTGAAGAGCACTACGACCGTTATCCTCACGAATTTTCTGGAGGACAACGGCAACGTATTGGCATTGCCAGGGCTTTGGCAGTGGAGCCAAGACTTATCATTTGCGACGAGTCCGTTTCTGCATTAGATTTGTCCATTCAAGCACAAATTTTAAACCTTTTGACTGAGCTTCAAAAAGATTTTGGATTTAGCTATTTGTTTATTTCTCACGACCTGACAGTGGTGAAGTATATGTCTGATAGACTTATGGTTATGAAAAATGGACAAATTGTTGAAATCGGTGAAGCAGATGCTGTATATGAACGCCCAGAATCGGATTACACGCAAAAACTTATTTCCGCTATGCCGGAGGTTTTTTGATTTTTAAATATATTTACATCCCCTAATAAATCCATTCGAATGAAAAAACCTATTTACAACTTGTTGGTCCTTATGGCGATCGTTAATATTTCGGCTTTTAGTCAATCTGCCATAGCCAAAATCGAAACTACACTTGAACAGAAATTTGTGACAGACATTAACCGCTGTCATGACCATGAGTCTTATGTTTTTGGGCACTTAAATGTTGTTACGGTAACTCAAAAAAAGGAAACGACTCAAGTCGAAGACCATTATACTTTTATGTGCGATGGTGATGATTACTTTAACAATTTCAAGGCCTCACTAAACAGCTATTCTAATGACTATCTGGTCACTGAGATCAAAACGTCAAACTCCATAGATTTGAACAACTATTGGGTGGTTTATCCTAGGTCTGCGTTTAGGAAATCTCAATTATAGCTACTGAAACTGCTTTTCGTTACGCTTGCGCTCGTTTTCGTCGAGGTATACTTTTCGAAGTCTTAATGCCTTTGGCGTTACTTCCACGTATTCGTCCTTCTGGATGTACTCCAATGCTTCTTCCAAACTAAATTGGATAGGTGGTGCTAATTTTACCTTATCATCTGTTCCCGAAGAACGCACGTTACTCAGTTTTTTGGTTTTAGTTACGTTGACGACCATATCGTCCCCTCGTGAATTTTCACCAATAACCTGTCCAGTATAAATTTCGTCACCTGGGTGAATAAAAAACTTTCCGCGCTCTTGCAATTTATCTAAAGAATAAGGAATTGCCGTTCCTTTTTCCATAGAAATTAGAGAACCATTATTTCGCTCAGCGATTGGCCCTTTGAACGGCTCAAAAGCAATAAATCGGTGGTTCATGATGGCCTCTCCGGCTGTTGCGGTAAGCAACTGGTTTCTGAGCCCAATGATTCCTCGAGAAGGTATTTTGAACGAACAAATCATTCGCGCACCCTTTGGTTCCATTGCTGTCATTTCGCCTTTACGCAGGGTAACCAATTCTACCGCCCGACCCGATACTTCTTCGGGCAAGTCAATGGTTAACTCTTCAATCGGCTCACATTTAACACCATCAATTTCTTTGATAATCACTTGTGGTTGACCTATTTGAAGCTCATACCCTTCACGGCGCATGGTTTCAATTAAAACCGAAAGATGCAGTACACCACGCCCAAAGACCATAAATTTATCAGCCGATCCTGTGCCTTCTAAGCGCATCGCTAAATTGCGCTCCAACTCTTTTTCCAAACGATCCTTGATGTGTCGAGACGTTACAAATTTACCGTCCTTTCCAAAAAAAGGAGAATCATTAATCGTAAACAACATACTCATTGTTGGTTCATCAATAGCAATTGTTGGTAAGCCCTCTGGAGTTTCAGCATCTGCAACTGTATCGCCAATCTCAAAATTTTCTAAGCCAACGATAGCACAAATATCTCCTGAAACAACTGTTTCAACTTTTTTACGACCTAACCCGTCAAAAACGAAAAGCTCTTTAATACGAGTTTTTTCAATTGATAAGTCTCTCTTTACCAATGATACAAATTGACCAGCCTTTAATTCGCCTCGTTGCAATCGGCCGACAGCTATTCGTCCTGTAAATGACGAGAAATCTAAAGATGTGATGAGCATTTGAGTGGTTCCTAAGCTAACTTTTGGCGCTGGAATATGTTCAACCACTGATTTTAAAAGAGGTTCTATAGAATCTGTTTGATTTTTCCAATCATCAGACATCCAATTGTTCTTGGCTGACCCATATAAAACAGGGAAATCGAGTTGCCATTCTTCAGCGCCTAATTCAAACATCAAATCAAAAACAGACTCATAAACTTCTTCTGGAGTACAGTTTTCTTTATCAACTTTATTAATAACAACGATGGGTTTAAGTTTTAAACTCAATGCCTTTTGAAGCACAAAACGGGTTTGTGGCATTGGACCTTCGAAGGCATCAACCAATAACAATACGCCGTCGGCCATGTTCAAAACACGTTCCACTTCGCCTCCAAAATCTGCGTGACCGGGTGTGTCAATAATATTGATTTTGGTATCCTCAAACTTGACAGACACATTCTTAGATAAAATGGTGATGCCTCGCTCGCGTTCCAAATCATTGTTGTCTAGAATGAGTTCGCCAGTGCTTTCGTTTTCACGGAAAAGTTGACAATGGTGTAAAATTTTATCTACCAAGGTAGTCTTACCGTGGTCAACGTGAGCGATAATCGCAATATTTCTAATGTTCTGCATGGCCTTTTTTTGGTCGCGGCAAATGTACTGCTATTTTGTTGTGTAGCAGCACCTCAAGTCATAATTCCTAAAGTTTAAATATGTTGAATCGAAAAGCTATAACAAACCATTAAATGGTTAAGACCATTTCTGGGATATTCCCCTCCGTGATAAGAGATCCTTCAGTAGCAGCTTTAATGTCATCCACACTAACGCCAGGAGCGCGTTCTAAGAGTTTGAAGCCATTATTGGTGACTTCAATTACGGCCAAGTTTGTCACTATTTTTTTTACACAGCCGACGCCTGTTAAGGGTAACGAACATCGTTTTAGTAGTTTTGATTGTCCCGCTTTATTTGTGTGCATCATAGCAACAATAATATTCTCTGCACTAGCTACTAGATCCATCGCCCCACCCATTCCTTTAACCATTCGTCCTGGGATTTTCCAGTTTGCGATGTCTCCATTTTCAGCGACCTCCATCGCACCCAAGATGGTTAAGTCAACGTGTTGACCTCGAATCATAGAAAAGCTTGTAGCTGAATCAAAATAACTAGCTCCAGGCAAAGCAGTAATGGTTTGCTTACCTGCATTGATAAGATCGGCATCCTCTTCACCTTTAAATGGGAAAGGACCCATCCCTAAAATGCCATTCTCACTTTGGAACTCAACCTCAATATCTGTCCGGACAAAATTGGCCACCAGCGTAGGAATTCCAATACCAAGATTTACATAATAGCCATCCTTAACTTCTTGTGCAATACGTTTTGCAATACCAAATTTATCTAACATGATAAAAGTTTAAGATTGAGGTCTAACGGTTCGTTGCTCTATTCGTTTTTGATAATTATGACCTTGAACGATGCGTTGAACAAAAATACCAGGTATATGAATTTGATTGGGATCAAGCCTTCCTGCTGGCACAAGTTCTTCAACTTCCGCAACAGTAATTGAAGCAGCACCGCACATGTTGGGATTAAAATTACGAGCCGTTCCTTTAAAAATCAAATTGCCTGCGACATCTCCTTTCCAAGCTTTAACAAATGAAAAGTCGGCAACAACCGCTTTTTCAAGAACATACATTTTACCGTCAAATTCTCTCGTTTCTTTTCCTATTGCGACTTCAGTACCAAAACCAGCTGGGGTATAAAAGGCTGGAAATCCTGACTGTGCTGCTCGGCAGCGTTCGGCTAATGTGCCTTGAGGAATAAGCTCTACATCGAGTTCGCCACTAAGCATTTGTCTTTCAAATTCGTCATTTTCCCCTACATATGATGCCACCATTTTTTTGATTTGCCTATTTTGCAACATCAATCCAAGTCCAAAATCATCTACTCCGGCGTTGTTAGAGATGCATGTTAAGTCTTTTACCTTGCGACGAACCAATTCTGAAATGGCATTTTCAGGAATGCCACAAAGTCCAAAACCTCCTAGCAAAAATGTCATTCCATCAGACACCCCATCGAGTGCTTTTTCAATTGAATCAACCGTTTTTGTAATCATCGTTATTAGATTAAAAGTCGAAATCAAGCAACGAATCTCCGGAGTTAGAGTCATTGGATTCGATATTATTTGTGTTGCAATCAACAGTTATCCTGAGGTTTATTGGGACTTCAAATTCTTCCTTAGAAATGGATAAGCTGTTGTCGTTGTAACATTTCTTCATAAAAATACCCCAGATAGGTAAGGCCATTGAGGCGCCTTGTCCATAGGTGATCGTTCGAAAGTGCGTCGCACGATCTTCTCCACCTACCCAAACACCAGTAGTCAGGTTTGGAACCATCCCCATAAACCACCCATCTGATTGGTTTTGAGTTGTTCCTGTTTTACCCGCTATGGGGTTTGAAAATTGGTAAGGATAACCAGTGATAATCTCTTTGTAGTATGGGGTATATTTATCTGCCCCAACTGTGCGAAGGCGTACTCCTGATCCTGAATCTGTGACCCCTTCCATGAGTTTTACGGTAACATAAGCTGTTTCCTCACTCAAAACGTCTTTTGTGTTAGGGGTGTTTTGAAACAAAATGGTGCCATTTTTATCTTCGATTCTGAGAACCATTACGGGTTCCGTATAAATACCTTTATTGGCAAATGTGCTATATGCGCCAACCATTTCAAACAGACTGATGTCTGGAGTACCAAGACAAATTGAAGGAACGACAGGTAATTCGGCTGTAATTCCTAGTTTTCGTGCCAAATCGATCACTGGTTGTGGCCCTACTCGATCTATGAGTTTAGCGCTTATCGTGTTAACCGAATTTGCCAAGGCTGCTTTATAGGTGTAGGTTTGCCCATATTTACCCCCAGAGTTTTTAGGAGTCCACGGTCTCGGATTATTGTATTTATTTGCTTCAATAGTAATTTGAGTATCTGGAATGGAATCGCATGGGGACAGCTGAAGCTGATCTATTGCTGTGGCATACAAAAAGGGCTTAAAAGTAGAGCCTACTTGCCGACGACCTTGATTAACCATATCATATTTAAAGTGCTTATAATTGATGCCTCCAACCCAAGCTTTAACATGACCTGTTTGAGGTTCCATCGACATGATAGAGGTTCTTAAAAATGATTTATAATACCTCATTGAGTCAAGAGGTGTCATGATGGTATCTATTTCACCTTGCCAGGAAAATATGCTCATTGGAATAGGCTCATTAAATGCCTTTAAGATTTCGTCATCCGAACTTCCATTTTTTTTCATCACACGCCAGCGCTCTGAGCGTCTCATACTTGTATTCATAAGGCCTTGAATTTCATTTTTATCAAGGTCTATAAATGGCGCTGTTGGATTTCGTTTTAGTGTGTTTTGAACAAAAAACTCCTCTTGCAATCTGGGCATATGCTCATCTACGGCTTCCTCGGCATATTGTTGCATCCTAGAATCGATGGTTGTGTATACTCTAAGTCCATCACTATAGATGTCGTAACTTGATCCATCCGGTTTTTTTGATGATTCTAGGTTGGTCCAATCTTTAAGATAGGCTCTGAGATATTCTCTAAAATAGGCTGCTGGACCTTGCTGATGGGACTCAGGCGAATATTTTAAAGTAATAGGTAATGCTATTAGAGAGTCCTTGAGGTCATCGTCAATAAAGCCGTATTTAGCCGTTTGGGATAATACCACGTCACGTCTCTTTTTGGTGCCTTCTGGATTTCGGTTGGGAAGAGGATTATACAAGGATGAGTTTTTAAACATCCCGACCAGCATGGCTGATTCTTCAATTTTTAAGTCTTTTGGTTCTTTGCCAAAATAAATCCTTGATGCCGAGCGGATACCGTCTGCATTGTTACCAAAATCATAAATATTGAAGTACATGGCAATGATTTCTTCTTTGGTGTATTGCCTTTCTATACGTATGGCTATCACCCATTCCTTAATTTTTTGTAAGGCACGTTCAAATTTATTTTTAGCCACAAGTCCTGTAAAAAACTGCTTTGCCAATTGTTGAGTAATTGTACTAGCCCCACCTCTGCTTCCTAGGTACATAGTAGCTCTTAACGTTCCACGAACATCAATACCTGAGTGGTTTCTAAAACGAACATCTTCAGTGGCGATCAAGGCATCTACCAAATGATTTGGCAATTCATCAAAGCCCATCAAAGTTCGGTTGTCCTCAAAATAAAATTTTCCAATGGTCTTGCCATCTGACGAAATGATTTCGGTGGCCAAGTTCGTTTGCGGATTTTCCAATCGAGTATAATCTGGCATTTCGCCGAGAAGGCCTATAGATGCCGATACGAACATCAAAATTAATAAGCAGACCCCTGTCATAAAAAATAACCACATGGTTCTGATGAAACGCCAATTATTTGCTCTAGGTTTTTTATCCTTTTTAACGCTCATTTTAATTTGATTTTTCTATTTGAAGGCCAAAGTCGGTAATACCATTTAATAGGGTTACCCCTTTTAAATCTTGGGAGCGACGCATGGCGTGTTCAATATCAAAACTATAAACGCCAATTTCATCAAAATCATATGCCTCTTTGTACCAAAGTTTATGCAGTTTGACTGCGGTCAAACCATCACCCATAAGCTGTCCATCAGGATAGGCCATTTGATATTCTAAGGTGTCTTTCACGACGATGCCGCTGGGCGAGTTCATTGTGGTGATTAAATATAAATTACTGAACTCATAATTTGGGTTCGTTCGCACTAAAACAAAAAGGTCTGAGGGGTCATTTGATTTGTTATCATATTCAAAATGTATGGTCTGATGTTCCGGCCAGCCGTTAGGCAACTCTTGAAAAGACGTAAATAATTTTGGAGACTGGCACGCTACCAGAGACATGCAAAATGCCATTATAATAAATGATCTTTCTCTTTTATTTGCCATTGGGGTTTCGTCGTCTTTTAGAATGTCTTTTTTTTGAGTGCTTTGGCGTATCAAATCTTGTCAAGCTATCTTGACCTACCACTTTTTCAAATTCATCTTTAGGTTTAGTTTCTTGACTAATAACATAAGACTCAAGGCTTTCGGGCTTGGTTCCCATTTTATTTAACTGAATAATAGCAGCAACATCGGCGACTTCTATAGGATGCCAAGTGATCCATTCACCCTTGTAAGCATACCACATAATCCCTTTGAAAATATCCAATTTTTGACAAATACCTTCACCTCTCTGAGTTGCTAATTTGATTTCGCTACTTGGAAAGTCTTTAAGCGCAGACAAATAGGCGTCTAATTCAAAGTTTAAACAGCATTTTAGCTTACCACATTGTCCAGCTAATTTTTGTGGATTAAGCGACAATTGTTGATATCTGGCGGCGGCGGTGGTGACGGATCGAAAGTCAGTTAACCATGTTGAACAGCACAATTCCCTCCCACAAGAACCAATACCTCCAAGTCGCGCCGCCTCTTGTCGAAGTCCAACTTGACGCATTTCTATGCGGGTGTTAAATTCCTTTGCGAACATTTTAATCAATTCTCTAAAATCTACACGCTGATTGGCTGTATAAAAAAAAGTGACTTTACTCCCGTCGCCTTGATATTCAATGTCAGAGATTTTCATCTTTAGATTTAAATCGATGGCCACTTGACGAGCGCGCACTTGCATCACTTCTTCTTTGTCTCTGAGCTCAATCCATTTATCGATATCACGTTGAGAAGCTAAACGATAAATTATTTGAGGGTTTTCATCAAATGACGCTTTTTTACGTTGCATTTGAACTTTTACCAATTGACTCGTGAGTGTTACGGTCCCAATATCAAAGCCATATTCTGCTTGAGTTGCAACAACATCACCGATTTTTAAGTTAAGTTTTTTGGTGTTTTTAAAAAAACCTTTGCGGCTGTTTTTAAATCTGATTTCAACCCCGTCAAAAGGCGTTTCTCCTTCAGGTGATTCCATATTTGCAAGCCAATCAAAAACAGTCAATTTGTTACAGCCGTTAGTGCCGCAGGTCCCATTGTTTTTACAGCCTTTCGGCTGACCATTTGTTCCACTACCGCAGCTATTACAAGCCATCCGATTTCTTCTTGTTTTAGATTAAATGCCCAATTTAATTTAGGCATTAAAGAGCTCCATAAAGGTAGCATTATCCATTGATTAAAAAAATCTACTAAACTGTTGGGTTTTTAAATACAGTTCGGATGTCACGTAAATTTTTCTTGTATGGCAAATTATCCGCACGACCCTTCTTAAAAATATCGTTACTATTCCCTTGACCCTGGCGCATTTTCTTTTGTTCTTCAGCTGGTAAATGATGTATCTCCATGCAGGTGCTAGAACAACAATTATCTAAAGCCGTCTTACAAGCCTCACATTGAATAAAGAGTAAATGACAGGCGTCGTTCGCACAATTGGTGTGGGTATCGCAAGGTGCGCCACATTGATGGCATTCTGAAATTATTTCGTCACTAATTCGCTCACCCCTTCGCTGGTCAAAGACAAAATTCTTACCAACAAACTTGTTTTCAAGACCTTTATTGTAAACTTGCCGGGCATACTCGATTATACCTCCTTCAAGCTGATAAACTTTCTCAAATCCTTTATGTTTGAAATAAGCACTAGCCTTTTCGCAACGAATACCACCAGTGCAATACATCACCAAATTCTTTTCCTTTTTATAGGCTGACAAATCCTCTTCTATGATTGGTAAGGATTCACGAAAGGTGTCCACATCGGGCGTTATAGCATCAACAAAATGACCTATTTCACTTTCGTAATGATTACGCATATCCACCAAAATAGTGTCATCCTGCTCTACCAATTCGTTAAATTTTTCAGCTGTTAAATGAATACCAATGTTGGTCACGTCGAAAGAACTGTCATTTAAACCATCTGCAACAATTTTTTGTCGCACTTTAATTTTCAATTTTAAAAATGAAAAATCGTCATGCTCAATGGCAATATTCAATCTCACCCCTTTCAGAAAATCGATAGAGTCAAGATGGGCTTTGAATTCGTCAAAAAGGCTTGCTGGGACAGATAATTGGGCATTGATACCCTCGTTGGCTACATAAATACGACCCAGTACGTCTAGGGTGTTCCATTTAATAAATAGTGCGTCTCGAAATTGCTGGGGCTCATCAATTTTCGCGTATTGATAGAAAGACAAGGTCATTCTTTTTTGACCAGCATCTTTGATGAGCTTAGCACGTTCTTTGGCACTTAATGTGTTGTACAGTTGCATGCTATACTAGATTAAGTTAAACAAATTACTTTAGCAAAGATAGTACTTTGTTAAAGAGGGTCAAAAATCTAATGTGCAATATCAAAAACAGTTAGAAAATGACGACAGAAATTAGTAAATTAGCAACCCGCAATTATTAAATATAAACAGCATGAGTTCAGATAAAGCAGCCAAAATAAAAGCACTTCAACTAACCCTAGACAAACTGGATAAATCCTACGGTAAAGGAACCGTGATGCGCATGAGTGATAGCGCTGTTGTGGATGTTGAAGCCATTCCTTCTGGATCTTTAGGTTTAGACATTGCAATGGGCGTTGGAGGTTATCCTCGTGGTCGGGTTATTGAAATTTATGGACCAGAGTCATCTGGAAAAACAACCCTGACCTTGCATGCTATTGCACAAGCTCAAAAAGCTGGAGGTATTGCCGCCTTTATTGATGCCGAACATGCTTTTGATCGCTTTTATGCTGAAAAGTTAGGTGTTGATATTGATAACCTCATCATTTCTCAACCCGATCACGGAGAGCAAGCCTTAGAAATTGCCGATAACTTAGTGCGATCTGGAGCTATAGATATAATTGTGATTGATTCTGTTGCCGCATTAACACCTAAAAGTGAAATTGAAGGCGAAATGGGAGACTCTAAAATGGGGCTTCATGCCCGTTTGATGTCTCAAGCCTTGAGAAAACTTACAGGATCCATCAGTAAAACCAACTGTACTATGATTTTCATTAATCAGCTTCGTGAAAAAATCGGGGTAATGTTTGGAAATCCTGAAACCACTACTGGTGGTAATGCCTTAAAATTCTATGCCTCTGTGCGTTTAGACATCCGCAGATCTACGCAAATCAAAGATACTGACGGCGCTGTTTTAGGTAACAAAACGAGAGTTAAAGTGGTTAAAAATAAAGTAGCTCCGCCATTCAAACTTGCCGAATTCGATATCATGTTTGGAAAAGGTATTTCTAAAACTGGTGAAATTATTGATATCGCAGTTGAGCAAGAATTAATCAAAAAAAGTGGGTCATGGTTTAGTTATGGCGACACAAAATTAGGTCAAGGTAGAGATGCCGTTAAAAATCTTATTGAAGATAATCCTGAATTAATGGAGGAGTTGGAAAATAAGATTAAAGAAAATTTAAAAGGCTAGACCCCTCGAGCAATGACTTCCTTCAGCATCAGTTGACGTGTTGCCTCCTTGAGTTTCGGAAGGTCTTTAAGCGTAAGTCCTTTAGTCTCAATAATTGGCATCACATGAGTTAATAACTTTCCAGGACCGCCGCTGAAATATGTGAATGAAAATAGCTTTTTTGGACCCACAAATATCATAGGGACAATGGGGATTTGATATTCAATTGCCAATCGAAAAGCACCGTTTTTAAACGCATCTAAATCAACCGCCTCGTCAGGCACTCCTCCTTCTGGAAAAATGCCAATACTAAATCCCGCATCTAGCCGTGCTTGTGCTTGTGGATAAACATTTATACGACTCTCAGTAGTTGACCGGTTTACAAGAATGCAGGACTTTCTATAAAAAAATCCGAATACTGGGATTTTCTCTAGTTCTTGTTTTCCTACAAAAACAATTGGATTGTTTTTTACCACATCAAGCATAAGCATTGGATCCAACATGGATGTGTGATTCCCGATGAACATGTAGTTTTTGCCCTTTTCTAATGTCGTTTCAGAAGTAATGGACCAGCGGTATCCCATGCCAAATAACAAAATACGACCCCAGAGACGGGCCAATTTATAAAATGTAGGATACCATTCCAGACGTGATAAAAAAATCAACATAAAAGGTGACACTACAAGAATAATAAGACCCGCAAGCACATAAAACCAGCTGCGATAAAGGATCCAAAAAAGGCATTTAAACATATACATAGTCTGTAAATCTACAAATTGAGAAACACGAACTTAGCGAAAATCAATGGTAGAAAGCCTTTTTATCTTTTTTTTGATCAAAACACACAGCCCGTGATTGTCAAAATCCTAAATTTGCAATTAATAGACTCATGATATGGCACGCATTTTAACAGGCATTCAAAGCACCGGAACACCTCATTTAGGGAACATTTTAGGAGCGATCAAGCCCGCAATTGATATGAGTATTGATGCCGCAAACGAATCATTTCTTTTTATTGCAGACCTGCATTCCTTAACTCAAATTAAGGATACACAAACACTAACAGAAAACACCTACGCTACTGCCGCTGCATGGCTTGCTATGGGTCTAGATCCAATTAGAACAGTTTTTTATCGACAAAGTGATGTTGCTCAAGTAACCGAATTGGCTTGGTATCTGAGTTGTTTTTTCCCTTATCAACGGTTGACGCTAGCACACAGTTTTAAGGATAAGGCCGATCATTTGGAGGATGTCAATTCTGGGCTGTTTAACTACCCGATGCTTATGGCTGCTGATATTTTGTTGTATGACGCCAATATTGTTCCTGTTGGTAAAGACCAATTGCAGCATCTAGAAATGACACGTGATGTAGCTGGTAGGTTTCACGCCCAATTGGGAGAAACTTTCGTTTTGCCTGAAGCCCAAATAGAGAAGCAGACCATGTATGTCCCTGGTATTGATGGACAAAAAATGAGTAAAAGTAAAAACAACACAATCAACATATTTTTACCCGAAAAACAATTGCGCAAACAAATTATGGCTATTCAAACTGACAGTACTGCTTTGGAAGATCCAAAAAATCCAGATGGTTGTAATTGTTTTGCCCTATACAAATTGATGGCGTCAGAAAAAGATGTTGAAACAATGAAGCAAAATTATTTATCGGGTGGTTATGGCTACGGTCATGCCAAACAAGCACTTTTTGAGCTACTTTTGGAAACTTTTAAAACGCCTCGCTTACGCTTCAATCATTTTATGACTAACAAAAGTGAGCTCGATACGGTTTTAGCTAATGGAGCAAAACGCGCACAACTCGTTGCCAACAAAGTACTCAAACGGGTGCGCTTAAAGTTTGGCTATCAAGTTTAAATCGCTTCAAATATTTTGCCTGGTAGAGACCTAACAGCACCTTTCAATTCTAATTGTAATAAAACACTTGCCGTTTCATGGGTAGTCATCTGGCAATTCAAAGCCATCTGATCCAAATGCTCTTTGCCAGATTCTTGTAGATAATTGAAAACCTGCTGTTCTGATACTGTCAAATCCAAAAAGAGAGATTTCTGAATAGATTTGGCGTTTTCATCTTGTCCCCACCCCATCCAATAAATCAAATCTACTGCGGAACATATCATTTGCGCTTTTTGAGAAATGATCAAACGATTACACCCTGAACTTCGAACATCTGACGGGCGTCCCGGAACGGCAAAGACATCACGGTTATAACCTAAGGCCATATCTGCAGTTATAAGACTGCCTCCTTGGATGCCAGACTCAATTACCACTGTAGCCTGAGACAGCCCCGCAATTATGCGATTTCGTCGTACAAAATTCTTACTTGTAATTTTCGTTTTACTCCAAAACTCGGTAACCAAAGCCCCATTGTTCATAATATCATCAATATACCTCGAGTGCTCCTTTGGATAAATATGGTCGAGCCCATGACCCAAGCAAGCTATGGTTTCAAGTTTGTTTTCAATGGCGGATTTGTGTGCAACTATATCAACCCCAAAAGCCAAACCAGATACGACGGTAGGATTTTGGAAGGCCAAACCTTCGACAAAAGATTTGCAAAAAGCGATGCCATGAGGTGTTACTTTTCTGGTACCAACCAAGGCGATGGGTCGTTTCGATTCAAGGTTCGAACTGCCAGCTACAAACAATACCAAAGGACCATCAATACAATGTTTGAGGTATTCGGGGTAATTCGCGTCAAGAAAATAAAGTCCCTTAATACGGCGTTTGTACATATAATTCAGCTCGGCTTCTGCAGCTTTAAGATTATCCTTTATTTTCAGTTGAGAAGTCACGATTCTCCCGATACCATCGATTTTAAGTAAATTAGACGGCTTTTCTTTGAATATGGCTTCGGGTGTTCCACAATGACTGATGAGTTTTTTTGCAATAATATCACCAACTTGCGAAACATGTTGCAAAGCCATAGCGTAAAGTAAAGTTTCGGATGACATTTTATTCTAATTGATTTAGGGCTGCCTAAAAATAATAAAACTTGCTTGAAATTGACATTTAGATTTTCATAAGAGTGAAAAATAATTATCTTTGGTTGATGCAATTACATGATTTTATCAGCGATTTAATTTACCGTTACGACTGTGTCGTAGTACCTGGGTTTGGTGCTTTTTTGAGTCAGCAGCAGCCTTCAAAAAGTCATGAATTGTCGCATGCTTTCTATCCGCCTTCAAAACAATTGTCTTTTAATAGTCAATTGACCAATAACGATGGACTGTTGGCCAATCATATGGTTCTCCTTGAAGGCATTTCATATGAAATTGCCTGCAGTAGGATTGCCAAGATTGTTACAGATTGGCAAAATGCCCTATTAAATAATGAATTAGTCATACTAAAAGATATCGGTCAGTTTCGTCAAACCAATGATACTTTAGCTTTTGAACCGTCTTATCACATCAACTATTTGATGGACTCATTTGGACTTTCTGCTGTTGTGGCAAAACCGATTTTGAGAGAAGAAGAAACTCCAGTAGTGCCTATTTCTAGAAGTCGCTCGGGTGGTGGTTTCATGAAATACGCTGCCGTATTTGTGGTAGCCTTAGCCATTTCTGGATATTACCTCAACTCGCAATTGAAATCAGTCAATGACTTTAACAATATTGTTGAGCAAACGGTACAAAATGAGCTCAATCAAGAAATTCAACAGGCGACTTTTGTGATTGAAAGCCCTTTACCTGCTGTGACAATAGAAGTGCCTGTAGACACTCAGGAAACTCCGAAATTTCATATTATCGCTGGCGCCTTTAGAGTAGAAGACAATTCGAAACGCGCCCAAGCTCATTTGATTGCTAAAGGATTCAAAAATTCAGAACTTCTTGGTCAAAACAGTTATGGACTGCATCAAGTTACTTATGACAGTTATTTTAGTGCCGAAGAAGCTCGAGATGCTCTTGCTGTGATTAGACTTACGTTTAATCCAGATGCTTGGTTACTGATTGACAAAGAGTAATTTTATTCTGTAGATCTTAGTTTAAACTTTTGATATGACGAAAACACCTAAAGAATCACTAACCGTGATGACTGATTTGGTATTACCAAGCGAAACTAATCCGCTAAACAACCTTTTTGGAGGTGAACTTTTAGCCCGAATGGATCGGGCAGCCAGTATCACCGCGCGTCGTCATTCAAATCAACTTGTAGTAACAGCTTCAGTCAATCACGTGAGTTTTGGACGAACGGTTCCCTTAGGAAGTATTGTAACTGTGGAAGCCAAAGTTTCAAGAGCTTTTAAAACGTCAATGGAAATTTATATCGACGTTTGGGTCAATGATAGCCTTGCTGGAAAAAGCAAAAAAGCAAACGAAGGTATTTACACATTTGTAGCTGTAGATCAGTCAGGTAGGCCAGTTGAAGTGCCCCAATTGAAGCCAGAAACTGAAGAGGAAAGAGAACGATATGCGAGTGCCCTTCGACGCAAGCAGCTCAGCCTTATTTTATCCAAAAAAATGCACCCTAAAGACGCTACCGAACTAAAAGCATTGTTCCTAAAATCAGAATAAACTACATCTTATAAATCCAGTTCGCTGGATTTTGAGGTTTAGTGTCCATAAATACACTAAAATTCAAAACAGACTCCCCGTTCGAATTGTTTTTTAGTACACGTCCAATGCTTTGTTTAGCCGAGACTTTATCTCCTTTTTTAACTGAAATTTCAGTGAGATTACGGTAAATAGTGAAATAATTACCATGCTGAATCATGATTGTGGTATTTCCGTATTTTGGCGCCATGATAGCATACACTTCGCCTTGAAATACGGCACGTACATTTTCCCCTTCGGGAGTAGCAATCCGGACGCCTTGTGAATCAATAATAGCAGTCTTAACCACTGGATGCGCCTGTTTGCCAAATCGTAAAACGACCACACCCTTTTCTACTGGCCAAGGCAGTTTGCCGTTATTGGCTGCAAAACTAGCCGCAAGCGCCTTGTCTTCAGGGGTAAGGGAAAATGATTTCGACGTTGCCGATTTACCAACTGCTGTATTTGATTTTTCTCGGGCCTCTCGTATCAAGCTGGCAATTTCTTTATCAATAGCATTTGACTCTTTTTGTTTTTGCGCTATTTGACGCTCATAGGTGGATAGGTTTTTAGTCAACTCCGCAATTAATACCCTGTTGGTTTCGCGCTCCAATTCAATAAGCCTTTTAGCTTCCCGGTTGACACTTATCAATTTATCTTTTTCAGATTTTTGAGCCAATAAATCCTTTGTTTTAAGTTGCAATGCTTCGGTTTGTTCGGCAATCAGGTCAGCTTGTTGTTTTTGGTAATTGGCATATTGCTTGATATATCTTAAACGTAAATAAGCCTGTTGAAAATTTTCAGCACTGAGTACAAACATAAGCTTGCTTTGTTCGTTTCTAGCTTTGAATGATCTCACAATCATTGTGGCGTATTCATCCTTGCGTTTTTGTAACTCTTTGCGCATTCGAGCAATTTGGACCTGATTGTTATTTATTTGCCTTGTCAACAAATTAATCTGTTCGTTAGTGACTTCTATTAGGTTTTGACGTACACGTAACTTTAAATCCAAATCTTCAATTTGAGACAATACGGACTTTTGTTCTGTTTTTCCTTTAATGACTAAGGTATTGATCTGATCGATTTCTTTTTGAAGTGCTTGGCGGCGTTGCTCCAGTTGCTCTTGGTCCTTTTGAGCGAAAATATGATGATTGACACTAGTCATCAGCACCAGTAGTAATACCGTGAAGTGTTTTAAATTCATAAAGCCGATCGTTTATATCCTGAAGGAATGTTAAAGGGAAAGTTTAGCGCCTGCTCAAATCTCATCGATTTCAACTGCAATTCAATTTGACTCAATTCATTACCTTCAGTTACTGTAATCACTATAGTTTCGGGAATCAACTTGCCATCAATATTTTGGTAGGACTTATAATTTACCATAACACTTCTTTGACCTTCAAATTGCGCAACATACTGCTGGTCTGCCAGCATATGACTGGAATTGATCCTAACACGAAAATCTAAATTGTCCCCAGGTTTTGTTTTAAGTTCATACTGAGAATTGGTAAAAGTCAATTCAAGATTTTTGGAAGGAAAGTCTAAAATAGCTTGTCCAAGAATAAGGTTTTGAAGTTGAAGAAAATTCAAATCGAGGCCAATCCATCGGGACAAAATATCAAAGTTGCCGTCAAAATAAGAGCGATCCAACTTATTGTAAAACTGAACACCTTCAGTTGTTACTATCGCTCTAACTATGTTTAGAGTGGCATTGAGCCATATTTTTTCGTTCTTAGCCATTCTCATAGCAAGGGTGTAACCCATCTCACTTTCTCCCGTTACTATGGATACAGATATTTTCCCTTGTAAATTTTTGAATGTGGCCGCTGCCCTATTATGCGAAGCTAGCAATGGTTTGACGGTGACCGTTTCGTCAGGTTTATTACTTGTCTTTACAATTTTCGAACTACCACAACTGGAAAACAAGAAACATGCTAAAACGCAATTCAGGAAAAATGTCTGTTTCGTGATGGTCATTCTAAATCCTTTTTCTTAGAGCTGTACAAATCTACCATTTCATCTTGATTTAAGGCAGAATAGGCCAATATCAATTCATCATAGAAAGACCCCTCCAAATCTTGCCCTGAAATCACAAACGCCAAACCAGTCTCTAATATTGCTGCTGCCTCTTGCCATCGGCTTAAACGGTTAAGTGCTATACCATTCAAAAGATATAACCGCGGTTGAGCAGGGTAGTACATCAGGCCTTCATCTGACAAGCGGAGCGCATCTTCGTTTTGCGATAAACGCAAATAGATGTCAGTTTTTAATGTTAAAGTCAATAAATCATTTGATGGGGCATATTGAATAAGGAGTTCTAATAATTCATTTGGCTTGGTCTCAATAAAATCAGTAGTGATCATTTTTAAAACCTCTGATTTTATTTGAGAAGAAGCATCTTTATCGGCCCATTGGTTTTGAATTTCAAGCAACGCCAGATCCCATTTTTTGGAAGTTATCAAAAGTTCTAAATCTTCTTTATAATCTTTTTGTGCTTTAGGCGTCATCAAGCTTAACAACAGTGCGCGTTTTTCTTGTCTCGATGGGGTGGTTTTATATTGACTTTCCAAATCATTGAGTTCCATCAAGGCGTCCGTAAAACGTCCTTGTTCTATATAAAAAGATACCAAGTCCTCTTGATAGTCTGGATGCATAGAAGCTAATCTTTTAAGGACCTGTAGGACTTTGTCATCAGCGGCCATATCCTCGTACAACGCATATAATGCATTGAGAATCCATTCGTCATCTGGTCGGTACTTGTCCGATTCCAATAGAGCCATTTCGGCTAAGTCGTATTGCTTTAAGAGGCGAAGGTTTTTGCCTAACTCAAAATAAATAGCAGCATCTGAAGGCTTTAAGACGACTGCTTCATTCAACAAAGATACGGCGCGTTCAAAATTTCCTAAAGTACGCTCTTTGATTGCATCAAAAAAAATAGCCTCAACTGAAGGTGTGGACTTTTCAAAATTGGGCTGAGCCCAAAGTGAAGATGTAAAAAGACATCCAACGACCAAAACAAAAAAAGTCATTGCTTTCATTTTACTTTGTTCCTGTGCTCCCAAAGCCACCAGAGCTGCGTTCAGAGTCCGAAAGGGAATCGGCAACTTTCCATATGACTCGCTCGTGTTTTGCCACTACAAGCTGCGCAATGCGCTCTTGTGGTGGTATTATAATTGGCTCATTCGAAAGATTCACTAAAATAACTCCTATTTCACCGCGATAATCAGCATCAATGGTGCCTGGGGCATTGAGAACTGATAGTCCCAGTTTGGCCGCCAAACCACTTCGCGGTCTTACTTGTGCTTCATAACCCAAAGGGAGTTCTATAAAAAGCCCCGTTTTAACGATGGCGCGATCCAAGGGAGCGAGTGTTAAGGGGGAATCGAGCACTGCTCTTAAATCCATTCCCGCTGACCCTTCAGTTGCATAGGCTGGTAGGGGCAAGTTACTAGTGTTTCTAATCTTTATAATCATGTTGATCTGCGATTTATAATGATAAACTTCAACGGCTTGAGGTTTTTGCGTTCTGTCCAACCGACAAAGGCTACAAACAGAACCAATAATAATATTCCCACAATGTAAACGCCTCTAAAATAATAAAATGAAACAAAGGCAGCAGTGGTACTAAGCACTAAATACACGACAATTTTTGGCCAATTATAAGGTATGGGGTAATACTTTGCGCCAATACATGCCGATAATAAAGCCATGAAGCCGTAAGCCGACAATGTGGCCAAGGCCGAACCTTTGAATCCAATTATAGGAATTAGCCAAAAATTTAATCCTAATGTGATTATGGCACCAATAATAGAAAACATCAGACCATAGTTTGTACGGTCTGTAATTTTATACCAGACTGACAAGTTATGATAGATCCCTAAAAAGAAATTCGCCAATAAAATAATCGGCACTATCCACATAGCTTCCCAGTAGGATTCACTCCTGACAATAAAAGGTTTAATGAAATCGGCAAAAACTGCAACACTTAAAAGAATAACACTTCCAATAATGACAAAAACCTCTAGTATTTGTGCATACTGTTGTTGGGGATTTTCTTGCTTAGCCTGCTTAAAATAATACGGCTCAATTCCCAAACGAAAGGCTGTTCCGAAAAGTGTCATAAAGATGGCTAGTTTATAACAAGCCGAGTACATTCCTATTTGAATGTCGGACTGATCATCTGGCAACAATTTATCGAGCAATATACGGTCGAACGTCTCATTAATCGCAAAAGCTAATCCAGCAATCAAAATAGGCCAAGCGTAACCTAACATCGACCGCAGTAACTTGAAGTCGAAGCGGTAACTGCAACTGCGATAGAATGGTAACAACAAAAGGAGTGTAATGCTGCTAGCAATAAGGTTTGCGACAAAAATATAATTGATTTCAAATTGATGGCGAATCGCAAAATCGTACCATGAGTCTGATTTGACCCAATTCTTGAGTTCTAATAAGAAAAAAATGTTTAGTGAAAGACTTAAGGCTACATTAATAATTTTTATTATCGCGTATCTCATAGCTTTTCCGTTGGCTCGAAGCCAGGCAAAAGGAATAACCGCTAAGGCATCAAGGGCTAATATTTTAGCCACTAAAGAAAAATGGCTGTCTTGAATGTCTAATAATGTCGCCAGCTGTTTTTGTCCAAAAAACGACAAAATAACAAAAACTAAAGACGTAAATATTAAGGCAATCGCGGCCGTTCCTTCAACTTTTTTAGAATCATTTTCTTTATAAAAAAATCTAAAAAAAGCCGTTTCCATTCCATAGGAAAGCAAAACATTAAATAGAACAAACCATGAAAAAATAATAGAAACAGTGCCATAATCTGCGACAGATCCTAAGACACCTGCGGTAGTGTAAAGCGGAACCAAAAGGAAACTCAACATTCTTGGAATGACAGTAGCCAATCCATAAATAGCTGTTTGTTTAAAAAGGTTCTGGTAATGCTTCAATTATTGGTCGTTAAGATTTGGAGTCCCCGGATAGTAGACCGTTGGACGTTTTTCAAGATTATTAATTTTAAAATAACCAGATCGTCTACCAACAGCATATCTTACTGTGCAATGATTCCCCGATTTAGTCGGTGGATTTGGTTTTGTACTTGGCAATTGGTTGCCATATTCATCTTTGGGGTCAGCGGCCATGAGCATTTCTGAAGATGTGTTAGATGAAAATCGTGCCACAAAAGCATTCCCTTTCTGAAGCATCGCGGCTTTTAAAGACATGAAATGAACCGAGTCAAGTTGAATGGATGAATCTTCCAACTGAATATTGATTTCGTAACCTCGACTGCCTTTAGCTTGACCGGAAACATACTCATAATAGTAAGCAGAAACTATGGGTGCTGGAGGATTGTCTTGAATGGATAAAGACGATTTACAGGAGGCCAGAAGTAGGATAAATAGAATGAAGGGTTTGATGTGCATAATAACTTTGTTAGATAACAAAGCTAAGCAAAGTATTTAACCATTCAACGCTTCTGCGCCACCAACTATTTCCAAAATTTCATTTGTAATGGCTGCTTGACGCGCTTTGTTGTAGGTCAATTTGAGTTGATCTCTTAATTCTGTAGCATTATCTGTTGCTTTGTGCATGGCTGTCATACGAGCTCCGTGTTCACTTGCAAACGAATCTCGTATAGCTTTGTAAAGCTGTGTTTTTAGGGCTTTCGGAATTAATTGGGATACAATCTCAGTCTTGCTTGGTTCAAAGAGATAATCCCCTTCAACACTGCCACCTTCTACAGGAATTAGAGGTAGGTAATCTTCGACCATCACCTCTTGAGTAGCTGCATTTTTAAACTTATTGTACACCAACTCAATTTTATCATAATCACCTTTCGAAAATCGACCCATCAGATCGTCAGCAACTTCTGCTACATTAGCAAAAGTTAGATCCTCATATATTGCACTGTGGTTAGCAACAACATTTCCATTTTTTGAAAAGGCATCATTCGCCTTTTTTCCAATAGCCATATAATCGGTTTGTACACCCTTTTGACGATTTTCCTTTGAAGCGGAGGCTGCCTTTATAATATTTGCATTAAAAGCCCCGCACAAACCTCTGTTTGATGTAATAGCAACCACTAAAACCTTTTTCACTTGGCGTTGTTGAGTAAACTGGCTGCCATTATCAGCACCCATTGTAGCGCTTAGATTTTGAAGCAAGTCGGTTAACTTATTGGCATATGGGCGCATGGCAGTAATCGCATCTTGAGCTTTTTTGAGTTTAGCAGCAGATACCATTTTCATGGCGCTAGTGATTTGCATGGTCGATGAGACCGATGCTATCCTGTTCCGTATGTCTTTTAAGTTAGCCATTACTGATCAGTTGGTGATTAATATTTAGAAGATAAATCTTTACAAACAGCTGTTAACGTATCTGTAATTTCATCTGTAAGTTTTCCTGCCTTCAAGGCATCAAGAGTGTCTCTGTGTTTGGCATTTAGAAACTCAATAAAATCACGTTCAAATTCTTTGATTTTTTCCACAGGCACATTACGTAACAAGTTCTTAGAGCCAGCGTAAATAATAGCAACTTGATCTTCAACCGTATAAGGATCATTTTGCGCTTGTTTTAAGATTTCCACATTACGCTTTCCTTTTTCGATGACATTCAATGTAGCTGCATCAAGGTCAGAACCAAATTTGGCAAAAGCTTCTAATTCACGGTATTGTGCCTGATCAAGTTTTAGTGTTCCTGCCACTTTTTTCATTGATTTGATCTGAGCCGATCCGCCCACACGTGAAACGGAAATCCCTACGTTAATCGCTGGCCTTACGCCAGAGTTAAACAAATCCGACTCAAGGAAGATTTGACCATCGGTAATCGAGATTACGTTAGTCGGAATGTAAGCTGACACGTCACCCGCTTGGGTTTCAATAATTGGTAATGCTGTTAACGAACCGCCACCTTTAACTACTGATTTCAAAGAATCTGGCAAATCATTCATGTTTTTCGCGATGTCGTCGTCGGCTATAACTTTTGCCGCACGTTCCAGCAATCGAGAGTGTAAATAAAATACGTCTCCCGGGTAAGCCTCACGTCCTGGAGGACGACGAAGCAATAAAGATACTTCGCGATAGGCTACTGCTTGTTTAGATAAATCATCGTAAACAATTAGGGCTGGACGGCCCGTGTCTCTGAAATACTCACCAATTGCAGCACCCGCAAATGGCGCATAAACTTGCATTGGCGCAGGATCAGAAGCGTTGGCAGCCACAATAACTGTATAGGCCATGGCACCTTTATCTTCTAATGTTTTTGCAATTCCCGCAACAGTAGAGGCTTTTTGACCCACCGCAACATAAACACAAAATACTGGCTGTCCTGCATCATAAAATTCTTTTTGGTTCAAAATGGTATCAATACAAACCGTTGTTTTACCTGTTTGACGGTCGCCAATAACCAATTCACGTTGGCCACGGCCAACTGGAATCATCGCATCAATTGACTTAATTCCTGTTTGCAAAGGCTCATCAACAGGCTGACGGAAGATAACACCTGGAGCTTTACGCTCTAATGGCATTTCATATAAGTCACCACCAATTGGTCCTTTACCGTCTATCGGATTTCCGAGAGTATCGACGACTCGGCCAACCATATTATTACCGACTTTAATTGATGCAATCCGCTCCGTTCGTTTAACTGTAGCGCCCTCTTTAATATCCTGAGAAGGTCCTAACAACACAACGCCAACATTGTCTTCTTCCAAATTCAGAACGATGCCCTCGAGACCGTTTCCAAAATCTACAAGCTCGCCATACTGTGCATTAGACAATCCATAAACGCGTGCAATACCGTCACCAATAGTTAGTACAGTACCCACTTCATCGAGGGTGGCGCCAGAATTAACGCCCTCTAATTGTTGTTTTAAAATTGCTGAAATTTCAGCTGGTTTAACGTCTGCCATGATTCTATTGTAATGTTAATACTCTTTCTAATTGGTTTAATTGGTTGGTAATGCTAGCATCGTATTGTTGATCATCAATACGTAATACAAATCCACCAACAACGCTTGGATCTATAATTTTTTCCAAACTAACTGTTTTGTTTGTTAAAGCTTTAATTTTAGCCAAGATCTGTGCTTCTAGGTCAGGGGTCATTTCAACGGCTGTTGTGACTTGAGCCGTAATTTTTCCCTGAGAAACATCGTAGGCTTCCATAAATCTTTTGGCCACATGACTCATCAGCGGAAGGCGTTTATTGCCGTCGAGTAATTCGATCAATTTCACTGAAAGTTCATTCAAAGATGGAAACCCTAATGTTAAAACTTCTTTTTTTGCCGCTCCCTTAATAACCGCATTTTGCAATATGTTATCCAAAGCGGGTGATGCATCGATTGATTCTGAAATCAAGACCATGTCATTATAAATCTCCTGAGCAACATCTTGCTCTTGAGCAGCGCTCAGGAGGGCTTTAGCATATCGAAAAGCGGCACGATTTCCAAACATGGGTTAATTAATTTTGGCGTCTTTCAGTAATGATTCGACGTATAATTCTTGTTTATTGTCATTAGACAATTCGGCCTGTAAAACTTTTTGAGCAATATCGATAGATAACAAAGCAACTTGAGACTTCAAATCAGCGATGGCAGTTTGTTTTTCAGTGATAATCGCTTGTTGTGCTTGCTGCATCAATTTGCTTGCCTCAGTGCGAGCCTCTTCTTTAGCTTCTTCGATCATTTTGTTTTTCATGTCGCGAGCTTCTTTTAGCATCGCATCACGTTCAATATGAGCTTCTTTCAATAATTTTTCATTGTCGGACTGCAAGTTTTCCAAATCACGCTTTGCCTTTTCAGCTGATTCTAAAGCTGACCTAATTCCTTGCTCACGCTCATTAACCGCATCTAAGATGGGTTTCCAAGCATATTTTTTTAGTAAAAACAACAGGATAACAAACGCTAGCGATTGCCACACAAAGAGTCCAAGTGAAAATTCTTCTAATAGTTTTTCCATAATCTAAAACTTATATTGACTAATCTTTTAATAAAAACAACCTTGCAACCAACCGTTGCAAGGCTGTTTAAGTTATTCATTAAACTGCGAATAACGCAGCGAAACCAATACCTTCGATAAGAGCAGCTGCGATTAGCATAGCAGTTTGAATTTTTCCGTAGGCTTCAGGCTGACGAGCGATAGCTTCCATTGCGGAACCACCGATACGACCGATACCCATACCTACTCCAATTACTACTAAACCTGCGCCTACAATTGCTGGAATTTCCATGATATATATATTAAAAGTTAAACATTCAAATTATTACTAATGTGCCTCATCGTGATGTTCTTCAACGGCAAAACCAAAATATAAAGCAGACAACATTGTAAAAATATATGCCTGCAATAGTGCCACCAACACTTCGATTAAGGAAATGGCAAATGCCAGTCCAAATGACAAGGTGCTGCCTAACCAGCTCTTAAAAATAAACATTAGCCCGATCAAGCTCATCAATACAATGTGACCAGCCTGCATGTTAGCATACAAACGAATTAATAATGAAAACGGTTTGATAAAAACGCCTAATAATTCAATTGGTGCTAAAATGATTTTCATTGGAACAGGAACGCCTGG
Source organism: uncultured Flavobacteriaceae bacterium (assembly GCA_943788695.1). Lineage (GTDB taxonomy): Bacteria > Bacteroidota > Bacteroidia > Flavobacteriales > Flavobacteriaceae > JALRKI01. The sequence continues at coordinate 403,822 of CALSRG010000001.1, read as the reverse complement.
CATCCAAAAAATGTGTTTCCAGTAGTTTTTATTTCCGGTAAAATTGGTGATCAAAAAGGTTAATAGCGCCAAAGAAAAGGTAATGGCAATATTTCCTGTAACGTTAACACCAAACGGTGTCAGTCCAAATATGTTTAGAAACCAAATGAAAAAAAAGATTGTGAGCAAATAACTCATATATCTTCTGTAGTGTTTTTCCCCAATATTAGGAATAGCAATTTCATCTCTAATATACAATACTATTGGTTCGAAAAACCTACCTGCTCCTTGAGCAATTCCTTTGTTTGATCCATAAGATCTAGCCAAACCACGAAACAAAAAAAACATCAATGTGCATGTCACTAAAATCATGAACACACTTTTAGTCAAGGAAAAATCTAGTGGTTTAATATTGGTTGCGTGGTTCTGATCGTCATACTTGATCGTTCCCTCAGCATCTGTTTTGTATATTTTATTATGATCTATGGCATAGTAGTTTCCACCAACTTCGGCAACTGATTCACCGTGATGAAATTTTGAGGAAGAAAATATTTTTAAACCATCATCCCACAAAATTACGGGTAGTGGAAATCCTATGTAATGATGCTGACCTTGATCATCTGTGTAAGAAGTTAGGCTAAAGTCGTATGAATCCAGAAGGTGATGTGCTATATAGGCTTTAATTTCCGCTTTTTTATCTCCTTGGGGTGCGTCAGTAGATGCGCTTAACGATGATGTGAAACCTAAGAAAAGGGCCAATAAAACGCTGTACTTGTTTACTCTATACATTAGGTGCGATTTCAACTGCTTTAAATCGCTGCAAAGGTAGGTTTTTATGTATTAAACAAAAAAGAATATTTGGGCTTTATTTTACTTGTAATTAATTTGTAGAAATCGCCAGACTCCAAGTTACAAACGATCAAATTCAAGGGTGAGCAACATGTTACCTGAGAGCTCCTCGGTGTCCATTAAATGGTTAATTGGCACCAAAGCCGATAAAACTAAATTAGTTTGAGTTAAGACATTTATGTTAAACAATGTCGGTTCCCCTTGAAATTCGGTTGTTAGTAAATCTCCGCTTATTGACCAATAAGAAGTCTCTAATGCAGTGTTTGGGTAATAATATTCTTCCGAAATACCTGCCCCACTGATTGTTACAACAATCTGAAAAACGCCTTCAGAAGTGAGTATATTTGGATTTTCCTGAAAATCGAAAACCAAATCCTCATCATAACTCATGGCGCTAACGCTTAAAGCTTCAGCGGTGTTGTCGTCCAAAAGAAGTGCCATGCCAGAATAGTGAATATCAGTATTGTTCCATTGGCCAACTATAGTAGGATCTGGCAATTCTCGCTGTGTTACCGAATCATCATTACAAGCATTAAAAAGCAAAAACAAAAGGACAAAACACGTTTTAAAATATGCTTTCATAAGTAAGTGAATTATTTAAGACTCTTAAGATGTCATTACAATTGTAAAAATGTACTGTAATCTAAATCGGTTTACGAATTCAAAAATCGCACCAAAGACCTCGTTTCAAGAAATAAAGAGATCAAATATGGCACAATAAAACCAATGCGCTCTAAGGTACTGACCTCGCCGTCAATCATATAAAGCGGTCTAAATACAATAAAAAAAACGGCTATTTTTAAAGTACTCCCTGCTAAAAACAAAAAGCCAATATGATTTCTAACTGCGTGTTGAAATCGTAAAATCAATCCCACTATGACTAAGGCTAGAATGGTATTGGTTAAATAAGTTGATAAAAGATGGGCTTCTTGAAAAGAATAATTATAAAAATCCAAAACGATCCAATGCAACAAAAATGCGGCAAGCATTGTGACAATGAGCTGAAGAGAAAATTTAAAAATAGCCTTATTTTGCTCACGCTCAATCATTGTTGAAATCGTTTTAGTTGTCTCAAAAGAAAATAGAAGGATATCGCAATGCCAAGAAGACAGCCTAAAATTACAAACAGTTTTTGATCATTGTAAAAAAAGGCATCTAACCACTGACCAAGTTTTACGGAGAGATAAATTGTTGCTCCCATTTGACCGCTAAAGGAGGTTAAAACCAATGCTTTCCTAAGCAGTTTTTTCGTCTTTTCGCGATGGGGTTCCTTGGTCACTGCCTAACGATTTTACAGCGCCTCTCATGCTACAGTTGGCATTAAAGGTTGCGCCAGGTTCAACTGACAGTTTCCCAATCATTACTTCGCCTTCAATCTGAGCTGTGGCTTTCAGGACTAGAGTTCCCGACAGCTCGATTTTTCCAGAAAATTTTCCTTCAATATCCGCATTAGATCCTTTCAATATGCCTTTGATGGATCCCATTTTCCCTACGACAACTTTACCCTGTGTGGTCAAATTACCTTCAAGAGTACCGTCAATTCGGATCGGCGAGGAAGAAGTAATGTCGCCAACCAACTTAGTGTCTTGCGCAATGATATTTTGTTGCGTTCCGTTTGAATTTAAAGCCATGCGTTCGTCTTTTGATTTAAGTATCATTTTATTTTTGCTCTAAAAATTTCTCAAGGTTCTTATGAACTTGCAGGACTTGATAATTTTCTGAAGAAATAGGAAAAAAATCTCGATCGAGTTTAATCTTGGATTCTTTCAAAATTTCACCAAACCCCTCGGCACCTTGAATACTTTTTAAGCCATTCACAATTACAAAAGTAATGTTTTGATTGTAAATTTCGACAGAAGTGCTCAATTTGAATAGTTTAACCCCCGACAAGGCTTCTGAAAGTTGTTTAGAAAAATCATCTATTAGCTCTTTGTCAGATCTTAAAAAAGTATAAATGACTTTACAATCTTCAGCTAATGTTTGGTCTCTAAAACTATTGTTTTCTAAATCCTTAATCGCGCCATCAAGCAATTCTATTGCGCGTTTGCCCTCGACGCTATTTGGGTAATTCACCGACAATTGTTCTAAGCCTTTTTTGTAATACTCAAACCCAAACAAGCGAGCGCCAGCGGTCAAAATTAACATTTCAAATCGCGAAACAATTGGATCGCCGTCAAAATCAAAAATCGCTTTCTCGGACTGCTCAATAGCCAATTCTAATTCGCCAGCTTCATAGCTTTGATACGCCTTTTCATAGGTCCCTTCGGGGCTATTTGCTAATTGTGTCAATGCAGATGATGGATTCAAAATAAGTGAGACAAATCGACTGTCAGGATAATTCTTAATGAGCTCCATTTTGATCCGTTCAGCATTTTCAATTTGACCAGACTCTTCATACAATCGGAATAAATGATAGCTTGCTGGGAGCACCAAGGGATCAGAAGCCTTGATAAGAGATAGAAGTGTTTCAAGACGATTTTGAGCTATGACTGTTGCTCTAAACTTGTCTTTATAAATAAGTCCTAATTGAAACAACGCCTTATTTCTTTCTAGAGTAAGACTGTCTAAAATCAATTGCTCTGTCGGAATTTGAGACAAATAAGTCTCAGCAGAATAGCGGCTTGATACTTCAAGAGTGTCTACAACCTCTTCTGTAAGCTCAGAAATCTGATTTGATTTTGATGGGGCCCACCTCCAATTGTCGTCCAGTTTTACGTCACCCCAAATCGTTTCAAAAACCGATTGTCCATAAGCGACTGTGTTGGCATTGTAAAAATAAAATTTGCTCGATTTAGAAAGCGCCTTTGAAGGTGCTGAAACAGGCAATAATTCTTCACCTTCAGCCTTTCGTTTATCATCTTGTTCCTTCAAAGATTTAATAAATGCATTTACATAGGCTTGTTGCTCTTTTTTTGACAAGCTCGCTAAGGATAAAATACTGTCATTTTGAGCCAACTGCGTTTCGTAAAAAATCACTTCATCCAAATTGTCCCTTTTACGCTGTACTTTTCGAAATGGCTTGGTGTCTCTCACCATAACCGTTAGTGTGCTATCGTAATAGGCTCCCGCTTCTCTAAATAAGGTCTGATCAAATTTCAGGTTGCCAATAGCTTCGTAGTTTCGGGCCTTCAAAACGGCATCCGATGATGGTACTTTTAAAGACTCTTGATACAACGCTTCGGCTTCGTCAGTCAGGTTTTGATTCAATTTTAAATTGGCCCAAGCATGATAAATGTTACCCAAGTAAGGTCGGTTCTCTCTGTTTTCTAAGAATTTAATAAAAAAAGCATTGGACATCAAAGAGTCTCCCGCTTCAAGATTCATGTTTTTATGACGCTGCAATTGCGCTTGAACCCACATACCTCGGGGTATTTTTCTATTCAAATCAACAACTTGACTAAAATAATGATAAGCGCTGTCGACCTGATTGTTCCCTTCAAATAGCTGCCCTTTTATATACCAATAGCGGGCCTTTCTATTGTTTTGTTTGACATAATCTGCAGCCTCAGACAATGCGACTTGAGCGCTATCAAGATGTTTAAGATTGATATAAGCTTGTGCCAGAGCAGCTTGTGCCTCGGCGCGTTCATCGTCTTCAAGTTTTTCTAAAGATAACAGTCGTTTCAAGTTTTTGACGGCTTGAGCGTCATTTTCTAACCTAATATTAGTTTTAGCGCGCCAAATAAAGGCCTGATTTATTTTATCGCTGGCAGGATATTTTGCCAAGATATAATTGAAAGCTTCAAGCGCAGGAATAAAACGTTGATCGTAGTATCGGGACTTACCCAGAAGCAAATATGCCTCGTCCATTTGGGAGTTATACTCCTTGCCTTTGACATTTACGCTATGTTTTTGAACCGCCTTGATGGCTTTTTCTTCAGCTCTCCTAAAATTAGTATTCTCAGATGGCCCTAAACTAATTTTTCCTTCACCAACGGTTAACGGCTCAATAGGCAAAATCGTCCAGTAGTTTTCATTGTAAGTGCTGAAAAGCTGATTAACCTCGCTGTCCAATGATTCGTTCCCGTGAAATAATACGTTGTATTTGGCCGTGAGGGCAAACATGTTACGGCTTAAAAAGGTGTTTTTCTTTCGCGAACACCCGACTAGCAAAAACAGAACTAGGCTAACAAATAGAACTCGATACATTGTTTTTTGGATCACTGGGACAACTTACTTATTAAATATAACTGTAAAACTCAAAGTTTATGATTATCGACGTGAAAATAGCGGATTTTTTTTAACCAGAGGGTTAAATTTCCTGAATTTGCAGCTGTTAATTCTTGAAGTGGTCGGCCATCAATTTAAAAATGTTCGCTTGGTTGGCTTCATACATCTGCTTAAATCTATTATCTTGCATATCAAATTCCCTGTTTTATGAAACCAATAATTTTCTTTAGCCTTTTTGTTTTAATGAGTTCATGCGTAAACAATTCCTCAGCTCCTGTATATCCTTCAACATTAAAACAACCTGTCATTGAAGACCACTTTGGAACCGAGGTTGTTGATAATTACCGTTGGTTGGAAGATGACAACAGTGAAGAAACCGCTGATTGGGTGGTTGCGCAAAATGATGTGACCTTTGATTATCTCAAAAAGATTCCATTCCGGTCTCAAATGAAAGAACGTCTTGAGAAATTATGGAACTACGAAAAACTGGGTGCACCTTTCAAAGAAGGCAACCATACCTATTACTACAAAAATGATGGACTTCAAAACCAATATGTAGTTTATAGAGAAGACGCAGAAGGCAACAGTGAAGTGTTTCTCGATCCAAATAAATTTTCTGAAGATGGCACCGTGTCATTGGGCGGGTTGAGTTTTACCAAAGACGGGAGAAAAGCGGCTTATTCAATAAGCGAAGGTGGTAGCGATTGGCGCAAGGTGATTGTTTTAGATGTTGAAAGTAAGGTCATTATTGAAGATACGATTGTCGACGTAAAATTCAGCGGCATTTCATGGAAGAATAATGAGGGGTTTTTTTATTCAAGTTACGACAAACCAGAGGGCAGTGAATTGTCCGAAATGACAGATCAACACAAATTATTTTATCATAAACTTGGAACGCCTCAAGATCAAGACGAATTGATTTTTGGAGGTACTGAAGCTCAAAAACATCGCTATATTGGTGGAGAAGTTACGGACGATGGACGATATCTTTTTATCTCTGCGTCTAAATCAACCTCAGGGAATGTGATGTTTTTAAAAGACCTTGAGAATCCATTAAGTCCTTTAGTTGCCGTTGATGAGGATTACAGCAGCGACAGTTATGTTTTGGACAGTCGAGATGATTTGTTTTACATCGTCAGCAATAAAAATGCACCCAATCAAAAAGTGGTGACAGCAACAGCTCAAAAGCCGCAAGAAGCCTATTGGGTTGATTTTATTCCTGAAACAGAACATGTGTTATCGCCAAGTAGCGGAGGAGGTTATTTCTTTGCGCGTTATATGATTGACGCGACCTCAAAGGTGTATCAGTTTGACAGCAATGGTAAAAATTTAGGAGAAATTGCATTGCCAGGAATTGGAACTGCTGGCGGCTGGTCGGGTGACAGAGATGACGAGGTATTGTACTATAGCTTTACCAATTACCATACGCCTGGAGTTATTTATGCTTTTGCTCCTAAAACACAAACTTCTAAGAAATACTGGTCGCCATCTATAGACTTTAATGCAGATGAATATGAGTCAAATCAAGTATTCTACACCTCCAAAGACGGCACCAAAGTACCGATGATCATCACCCATAAGAAAGGGATAGCGTACAACGGTAAAAACCCAACTATTCTTTATGGATATGGTGGGTTCAATATCAGTTTAACCCCTTCATTCAGCATCCAAAATGCTGTTTGGATGGAACAAGGCGGCGTGTATGCCGTACCTAATTTACGTGGCGGCGGAGAATATGGCAAAGCATGGCATATTGCTGGAACACAAATGCAAAAACAAAATGTGTTTGACGACTTCATCGCAGCAGCAGAATATCTTATCGACAATCAAATTACTTCGTCCGACTATTTGGCCATTCAAGGTGGCTCAAACGGAGGGCTTTTGGTCGGGGCAACAATGACTCAGCGGCCAGACTTAGTGAAAGTGGCTCTTCCAGCTGTAGGTGTATTGGACATGTTGCGGTATCATACTTTTACTGCTGGTGCAGGATGGGCTTATGATTACGGCACAGCTGAAGACTCTAAAGAAATGTTTGATTATTTATTAGGCTATTCCCCTGTACATAATGTCAAACCAGGCACCTCTTATCCCGCCACATTGGTTACTACTGGTGACCATGACGATCGCGTTGTCCCAGCACATTCATTTAAATTTGCTGCAGAATTGCAAGACAAGCAGAGCGGTGCAAATCCGGTGATGATTCGCATTGAAACTAATGCAGGACATGGTGCAGGCACTCCTGTATCAAAACGTATTGAACAAGCTGCAGATATTTATGGGTTTACTTTATTCAACATGGGATACAAAGTGCTGCCCGAGCTAAGTAATGACAAGCTTAAAAAATAAGCCGCTTAGTTCACATCAAGGGCCTCCGAAAAGTAGCTCTCGAGTTCCTTCAGAGTCTCAGGATTGGTGTGGAGATCTTTAATCACCTGTCCTTTTTCTAGAACCACAATTCGTTCACTAACCTCAGTGACATGCAACAGGTCGTGGCTAGAGATCAGAAAAGTGGTGTGAGTGTTTTCAGTTTCCGACTTGATCAACTGCTTTAAACGGATTTGTGTTGTTGGGTCGAGGTTAGCAAAGGGCTCGTCCAAAATAACGATCTCTGGAGCGCCAATCAAAGCGCCAATGAGACCAACCTTCTTTTGATTTCCTTTACTGAGGTCTCTTAAAAACTTACGCTTTCCTAAAATCTCATCGTTAAAAAATCCCTCATATTGAGAAATAAAGGCGTTAACATCGCTCTTATTTTGGCCTCGTAATTTCCCAATAAAATAAAAATATTCCTCAGGAGTCAAATAGCCGATCAAAAAACTCTCGTCCAAGAAAGCAGACGTAAAGGGCTTCCAATCTTCTGATGCATCAACCCGAACGCCATTACTCGTAATATAACCATTAGTGGGTCTAATCAGATCCAATAACAGACTAAAAAAGGTGGTTTTGCCAGCCCCATTGTTTCCAACCAATCCAAAACTTTGGCCTTTGGGAATGGCAAGCTCTGCAATGTTGAGCACCTCAATATTATTATACGATTTTGACAAATTATTTACTGTAATCATGATGCTGTTTTTAAGGTTCTTGCTCAAAGGCTGCAATGGTTTTGTACTTTCCTTTAAGGTATATTTTTTCTATTAAAGACAGGAAATAAGATCTGAAAGCCAGTCCGATAAAACCTCCTATGGCAATAGAAATCAATCCTGCTTCAAAGTTGATCAACTTGTATGGAATATAAAACAAAATCATTGGTAGAAACACTTTTGGAAGCCCTATCAGCAATTGTGTAGGGTTAAATCCGCTCGTATTGGCAAAGGCTTTAGCCTTTTCGTTGAGGACAATTGGCGTTCGATTGAGTGCACCCCCAATCAACGTGACAAAGGAGTTTAAACCAATATTAAAAACCGCACCCGCCGCAATCATGGCGTATATGTCCCATCCAAAGTAAATGTAAGGCGTGCTCAACACGAAGGATACTAACACACCAAATACCATTAACATCCATTTCGCTTTTAAATATTGACGGTAAGGAATGTTTTGACTCATGAGTAATTTATAGTATTGGCTGTCCCAGGATGGTACTTGCTGTCCAAAAGTCAATAGAAATCCTCCAGTAATAAATATTGCCGCAAAGGCCAATATTACTGGGACATCTTTATATGTGTCTTGGGTATAAAAAAACAATCCGTAAAACAAAAAAACCGCAGCGATGAAAAGAACCTGTCTTGGTCTCACATTACGACTAATCAACTTGATGTCATTTTCCAAAAAAGGTGCTAATGAGCCAAATCGTTTTAACCACGAAAAATCAGTTTCTTGAGCTAAGGTCACTTTTTGAGTGACCATATCGTCAAGATAAAATCCGTCGTGAAGAAGTTTAATATTAGCCCGATAAAGCATATACACTAAGGTTAAGGGAATGAAAATAAGATACGGCTTGTCGAAAAGTGCATTGAAACACAATCCCGCAAAAAATCCTAAGTCAAAAACGCCAAAGTATTTTAGGGCAAACGATATTACCACAACAGAAAGTAACGAATAAAAATAGGTGTTGTTTTTATTGATTAAAAAGTTTGTGAAATTAATACTCAAAGACAAACTGAGAATGCCAACAAACCAAACTAATGTTTGAATAGGATTGTAATCGTGAAACACGAGAACAATAGTAAAAGGTATGAATAACAGTAGGGGTAAAATATTGAAAAAAGAAGTTACGGATTTAAGCATCACAAAACGTATGACCCTTTTACGGGAGACTGGCAAAGTCATAAGAGGTTTAACATTTATCACTGGCAGTTGTTGTAAAAAATAGCGCAAGAGCATATCGGCAATGATCCATAATATCAAAATGTTGTTGACCGTTACAAAAGGATCAACATCTGGAGCCACTTCTTCGGCGATAAAATAAGCACCAACACCCAATAATATTGCAATCCCTCCAAAATAGAGAATCAAAAATCCCATAAGGATTTTAATAGCGAGTCCTTTTTGGAAATAAGCAGACCTCGTAAATTGGAGCCATTCTAGACGTAAAAATTCAGAAATTCTCATCATTAAAATTCAAAATAAGGTCTAAATCAAGAGCTGCTAAATTAAGGATTATCTCTTAAGTTGCTTATTTTTGATCTCAAATTCCAACCATGAGTCAATTTCACGAGTTAACCGTTGCGTCGGTAAAACAACTTACCCCATCTTCTGTTAAAATTACATTCCATATTCCTGACGACCTGTCTTCAGACTTTAACTTTAAAGCGGGTCAATACTTGAGCCTTAAAACCTCAATTAATGGTGAAACGATTATTAGGGATTATTCCATTTGCAGCAGTCCTTCCTCAGGCGAGCTTTCGGTAGGGGTAAAAATGTTGAGCGGTGGCATCTTTTCCACCTATGCACAAAGAATTAAAGCTGGTGATCGATTATTGGTTCGATCCCCACAAGGTAAATTTATCTTAGACGAACCCATTCAGACCTTTGTTGGCATTGCCGCTGGAAGTGGCATTACGCCAATAATGAGCTTATTACAAGCCTTTTTAGAAAATGGTTCGGACAGAAATGCTATTTTGATTTACGGAAATAAAACACCCGAAGACACACTTTTCTTTAACGAATTAAAAGCCTTAAAAAACACCTACGGTGACCGTTTGGAAATCAAATGGGTTTTTAGTCGTATTGATATGCCAGAAACTTCATTTGGAAGAATCAATACGAAAACAATAAACAGCCTAATAAGCTCAAATTCAAAACTCACTAAGGCACATTTCTATCTCTGCGGACCCAATGACATGGTCCAAGACGTAAAGTCTGCTCTCATAGGTTCTGAAGTCTCAGAGGACCACATAAAATTTGAGTTGTTTTTTGTGGCCAATTCGACGGAGACACCTTCTGAGGCATCCTCAGGGAAAACTTCAGTTGAAATGGTTTTAGATGGCGAAACTGTTTCCTTTGATATGGATCAATCTCAGTTTGTTTTGGATGCAGCTTTGGATCAAGATCTTGATGCACCCTATTCTTGTCGGGGTGGGGTTTGCAGTAGCTGTATTGCCAAAGTGGTTTCTGGTAGTGCAGAAATGGCTCAAAATAATGTTTTGAGTGATGCCGATCTTGACGCTGGTTATATTCTTACTTGTCAAGCCCGACCTACCTCACTGTCAATCACAATTGATTACGATGATGTTTAAGTCGCTTTTCGACTAAATCCTCAATCATTTCTGGAGTAACAGTAGCAATAGCCCTTTCGTAGCCGTCGGGCATTTTATTCCCATAGACCGAAGTGGGGATTTTTGGAAAAGTTTTACGATCTGCGACCAAATTATTTGATTCTGGCTGACCAAAAGGTGCAAAGCCTAAAAAGGGGTGAGTGACGCCCCAAATTGAAATAACATCCACACCAAGCATGGCTGCCATATGTGCATTACTCGAATCCATCGCGACCATCACGTCAAGATTTGATATTAATTTTATCTCTTCCGAGAGTTCAAATATACCAGCAACACAAATGGCGTTTTCACTTTGTGCTTCAACTTGTTTCAGTGCTGAGGTCTCTTTTTCGCCACCACCAAATAACAACACTTTACCGAAACGCTCCAATTTTTGTACTAATAGTTTAGTCAAATCAATTGGGTAAGTTTTTCCTGGGTAGCCTGCAAAAGGAGCCAAGCCAATCAATCTTTCAGTAGAATTAAATTTTAAAACAGCAGGGATTTGCATTTTAATTGAACCTAAAAGCCCTTTGGATAAATCTAATTTAAAACCCATTTTTCTAAACACATCTGCATAGCGTTCATGCATTGTCCTAAGCGGTTTAAATTGACGTTTCGCTACTGTATTTCTTTTCTCCTTTCGATCCTTAACAACACTTTCCCAATGATAATTTAACATCATAAGTTTTAATATTTTTGATCGTAACACGCTGTGAAGATCTGCAATAGCTGTTATATTAAGCGCTCTCAATTCTTTTGTAAGTCGCCAAAGGCCTAGTATACCTTTGTGCTGACCCTGTGGGAAAAACGGATGTACTGTAACACCGCCATGTAAGTGATGAAAAAGAGGTACGAAGGCATGTTTAGTAACTACAGTAATTTTAACCCGAGGATTTTGAGCCTGCAAGGACTGGATTACTGGAACAGTCATAGCAACATCGCCCAAAGAAGAAAGGCGAATGACTAAAATATGTGGGTTCTTATTCGCCAACTATAATTTTTGCTTACGAAGCACAGGGTTCAATTCATCGTCATTATACATTTTCATCTGTTTATAGACTTTCATGTATTTTTGGCCTGAAGCGATATCTTTTAATAATTGATCAATTGCAGTTGAGAGATCAACCCTTTGCTCAAGGAGAACATTCAGTTTTTCTGAACAGGCCGCCTTGTGCATAGTAGAGGCGTCTTCTCTAACGGTTTCAAGATGCATGTGGTATATTTTTAAGGCCAAAATAGACAAGCGGTCAATGGCCCATGCTGGACTCTCAGAATTGATGGTCGCAGAACTTGAAGGATGTACGGACTCGAATTCCTTTAAAAAATAGCCATCAATAAACTCAACGGTATCCGTTCGATCTTGATTCGAAGCGTCTATTTTTCTTTTTAAAATCAAAGCCGCCTTAGGATCAATATTTGGATCACGAATCAAATCTTCATAAGCCCATTGAACAGTATCAATCCAACATTTACGATAAAGCAAATGGCCCAAGGCGTCCTTACTGTGGTCAATTGGGTTTGTAAAAGGCTGATCTACAGTATTAAGAACTTTGTAATTTGTAATCGCTTTTAGAAAAATATCATTTGCTTTTGCCGAAATCATAACTGCTTTATTTAATGCAAATATAGTTTGAATTAGAGAAACTCTTAAATTCCATGAAACTCCAATATTTATTTTGTCCAGATCACGGCCCTTTGTTATCTTTGCCTATCTAAATACTACAATGATGACTGCATTTTTTAACGCTTTAGGAGATTTGTTTACCAATGTTTTGTTTGTTCCTTTTTCATTTCTTGGGGAAATTGAATTGGACAATTGGTGGATGGCTAATGCCATGACTTGGGTATTTATCTTTATTGGACTTGGTGCTTTTACTTTTTGGATGGGGGAGCTGAAGAAATTTTCTCAAAGTGGCGAAGAAGACAAGTCAATAAGCTCGCACTCTTATTTATAAATCAAACCCTATATCTTTTCGGTAATTTTTCCCTTCAAATTGAATAAGATCAATTTGTCCGTAAATCTTTTCTAATGCTGTTTGGTGATTTTCGCCAAAAGCTGTCAATGCCATTACTCTTCCTCCATCAGTAACCACCTTATTGTCACCGACCTTAGTACCTGCATGAAAAAGAATAAGATCGTCTGTTTTGCCAATTCCTGAGACTTCAAACCCTTTTTTATATTCTCCTGGGTAACCACCAGAGACCATCATCACCGTTGCAGCTGAGCGTTCGTCAACTTCTAATTCAAAGGCGTCAAGCGTCCCTTTATCTAAGGCCGAAAATAAGGCTACCAAATCAGACTTGATTCGCGGAATGACAACCTCAGCTTCTGGATCTCCAAAGCGAACATTGTATTCAATGACAAAAGGGGACTCCCCAACCTTAATTAAACCAATAAAAATTACGCCCACATATGGAAGTCCATCACTTATAAGACCATCTATAGTAGGTTTGACAATTTGATGTTCAATTTTATCGAGAAACTTCTGATTAACAAATGGGACGGGAGATACAGCCCCCATGCCACCTGTATTCAGACCTTTATCGCCTTCGCCAATACGTTTATAATCTTTGGCCATAGGCAGTATCTTATAGCCCTTGCCATCTGTGAGTACAAAACAACTCAATTCTATTCCAGATAAAAATTCTTCGATAACCACGGTTTGACTTGCAGAACCAAACTGTTCGTGCGCCAACATGTTTTTCAATGCCGATTGAGCGTCGCTTAGATCATCTATAATAAGCACACCTTTACCAGCCGCCAATCCGTCGGCCTTTAAAACATAAGGAGAAGTTAGCGTGGTTAAGAAAAGGAGACCTTTGTCAAGTGTGCTCTTTGTAAATGTAGCATAGCCTGCTGTTGGAATCTGATGTCTTGCCATAAAAGCCTTGGCAAACGACTTGCTGCCTTCGAGTTCAGCGGCAGCCTTTTCTGGACCGATTACGGCAACATGATCAAGGCTAGGATATGATTTAATTGCGTCGTGAACGCCTAATACCAATGGCGCTTCCGGACCAACAACGACCATATCAATTTGATGTGTTTTTACAAAATCAATCACAGCATCAAGGTCAGTTGGGTTCATGTTTACATTTGTAGCAACCTCTAATGTTCCCGGGTTCCCAGGCGCTACAAAAAGGTTGTCACAAAGTGGGCTTTGGGCTATTTTCCATGCCAAAGTATGCTCTCTTCCTCCTGAGCCTAATATAAGAATACGCATGCTAATATGCTTTTTTATCGCCTCGAATGGCATTGTACACTGTTTGCAAAACTATTTTAAAATCCAATAGCGGGGACCAATTTTCGATATAAAAAATATCTAACCTGATTCTGTTTATAATATCTGATTTTTTCTTAACCTCACCCCTAAAGCCGCTAACCTGGGCAAGGCCCGTTATGCCCGGTTTTATGACGTGTCTTTTTAGGTAATCGTCAACATCTTTTTGATATTCTACCGACAATTTTTCGAGATGAGGGCGAGGGCCTACAACACTCATGTCTCCTTTTAAAACATTAAAAAACTGAGGGAGTTCATCAATGCTCGTCTTTCTAATAAATCTACCTATGCGCGTTACTCGGACATCTTTTTCTGTAGCGTGCGCGCTGTCTGAAGTTTTATTTAGACGCATTGAACGGAATTTATAACACATGAATTTTTCGCCATACAGGCCTTCGCGCTGCTGCTTAAAAATTGCTGGACCCTTTGACTCAATCTTAATTAAGATCCATAAAATTGGAACAACCCATGTCAAAATTAATACACAAACAAATGCAGAAAAAATAATGTCAAAACTTCTCTTGATGACATAACTTTCAATTCGGTCGAAAGGGAGCCTTCTTACCTTTAAAACAGATAAAGTGTTGTCGTAATACTCAATGGTTGTGCTTTTACTGTAAAGCTCTGATGCGTCAGGAATAAGTTTGACCACAATGTTATTTGTATTGGCAAATTTCATAATATTCTGAACCTCCTTTTTGTCTAATTCTGACAAAGAGCAATAAATTTCATCGATGCCAAATGACATAATATACTCAAAACTATCAGAAATCGACCCTAAGTTGTTGTCTAGGTGCTTATCAGAAAAGAATCCCTCATACTGGTAGCCCAGACTTTTTTTGCGTTGAAAGAGTTTCATGATCTTAGCGGCGTTTTCATCGGGCTCGATAAAAACTACTTTCCGATAATTACTGCCTAAGTTTCTATATGCTTTCAAAGCAAAATAAAGCCCCATTTTCGCAAGAAACAAGACTGATACTATGGAGATTAAGATCAATATTTGGTTGTCCACCAGACTTCCTTCTCGAAAGAGTCCAAAATAGGCAAAGAAAGCAATGAAGAATAAAATATATTGTTTGACACATAAAAACAAAAGTCTGTAAACCAATGTAGATCTGTAAACAATATAATAATTGGAAAAATAAGCGGAGACAATCCAGAAAACATAAGTATAACCCAAAAATAATGGATTATAAAAATTTGAATCTCCTGAAATAAAAGTTACTAAAAAGATCAAAAACAGATCTATGAAAAACGACATAGGTCTTATTAAAAAAGAGTATCTGTTTTTGTTAAATTTCATTGACTCGAGAGGAATGCTTCAATATTACTTTTCATTTTTTGTAAAAATACATCTTCTTTGAACTTTTGAGCGTGATCTCTTATAAAGTGTTTATTAAACTTGGCTTCATTATCTTCAAAAATATCAATGGCTTGTTGTAATGACTGCGGGGTTTGTTCATCAAAGAAAACACCTGTTGAAACCGAAAAATCAGAGTCTTCATAAAGCACTGTCTCAAAGGCGCCTCCCTTAGCAAATGCAATAACCGGAATCCCGTATGCCATTACTTCTAATGGAATCATTCCTAAATCTTCTTCGCCAGGAAAAATGAGTGCTTTTGATTTTGAAAAGTAGGCTTCAATTTTCTCCCATGGCAAATATGGTTCAAAGCTAATATTTGGCTTAGCCTTGGAAATAAGGCTTTGTTTTTCGCTCCCATCGCCAATAATAACTAATGACTTGCCGTTTTCGTTAAACGTATCAACCAGCAATTCTATTTTCTTATAGGGGACAATAGCTCCCAAACTGATATAGATTTCTTTTTCCGTATCAATAAGTGGCTTTAAAAATAATTTCGGTGAAATTGGAGGATAAATAACAATTGATGATTTGTTATAATATTTCAGAATACGTTGTTTCACGTTTTCAGAATTGGCAATATAGAGGTTCACATTTTCAATCGTGGAAATATCCCATCGTTGTAAACGATTTAATAAAAAATTGACCACTGGTCTTAATATGCCGTTGATGGATTGCAAGTATGACTTGCGGTCGACCCAACAATAGCGCATTGGCGTATGAACATATGAGAGATGAGGGGTGTCAACCGGTTTGCTTACGCCTTTTGCTGGACCAGATTCTGAAGAAATAATTAAATCGTATTTCGATTTAAGTTTAAGAGATCTTATACCGAAAGGATAAAGTGGAAACAATAACTTGTAATACCGTCTGAGTATCGGGAGGTTTAATGCAGAGGTGTAAATGGTATTTTTGGATAAATAATTTCCATATGTTTTTGGATCATAAAACAAGGTATAAATATCAGCCTGCGGATATAGTTTCAAGATGGATTCAACCACCTTTTCACCACCCCTTCGGTGAATAAACCAATAATGAATTATCGCTACCTTCAAATTGTTCTTTAGAATTGAATTATTGCCATATTGATATGCGTTCTAGGATCAATCAAATCCAAATTTATTGTTTAATTCGGGCAGTAAAATCCTTATGCTCTTTGCGCAGCAATTGTTCTTTTGGCAACGCAGTAAAATAATTAAAAGTGTATTCGATGCCCTCGTTTCTTGGTATAATAGGCTGCCAATCTAAAAGTTTTTTAGCCAAACCAATATCGGGCTGACGTTGAAGAGGGTCGTTCTCTGACATTTCAAGATAAACAAGCTTACAATCGCTTTTGGAACGGTGTAATATTTCTTCGGCGAATGCTTTAATGGTAATTTCGTCTGGATTTCCCAAATTAACTGGATCAGTATAATCACTGAGCAGCAATCTCAAAATCCCCTCAACCAAATCATCAACATAACAAAACGATCTGGTTTGCATCCCATCTCCAAAAATAGTAAGGTTTTCACCTCGAAGCGCTTGCCCAATAAAAGCCGGCACTACACGTCCATCATTGAGACGCATTCTCGGGCCATAGGTGTTAAAAATTCGAGCTATCCGGGTGTCCAAACCATGAACACGATGATAAGCCATCGACAACGATTCTTGAAAGCGCTTCGCCTCGTCATATACCCCTCTAGGACCAATAGTGTTCACATTGCCAAAATAATTTTCTGTTTGAGGATGAACTAAGGGGTCACCGTAAACCTCGGATGTTGACGCAATTAGAATTCGAGCACCTTTCGCCTTGGCCAGACCTAATAAATTATGAGTGCCTAACGATCCAACTTTTAGAGTTTGAATAGGAATTTTGATATAATCAATAGGGCTTGCCGGTGAAGCGAAATGTAAAATATGATCTAAAGGGCCGTCAAGGCTAACAAACTCTGTAACATCATGTTCAATAAACTGAAAGTTTTCATTGTCACTCAAATGATCCAGATTGTCTTTATGGCCTGTGATAAAATTATCCATCCCAATCACCTGATACCCCTCTAACAAGAAGCGGTCGCAAAGATGTGAGCCCAAAAACCCAGCCGCACCTGTTATTAAAACCCTTTGATTGTTGTTTTTCAAATCTGTAATTATTCTGATTGGATCAATGCTCTACCGATGGAGCTGTAATAAAAACCTTCTTCCCGAAGGGTTTTGGTGTCATAAAGATTCCGACCATCAAAAATCGATGGTGAGAGCATGAGTGTTTTTAAGCGCTCGAAGTCTGTCGATCTAAAAATACTCCATTCTGTGCAAATCAATAGCGCATCGGCTCCCGTTGCGGCTTCATATTTGTTTGAGCAGTAAAGAATCTTATCGCCAAATACCTTTTGCACATTCGGCATAGCCTCAGGGTCGTATGTTTTGATAATCGCGCCAGCCTTTAACAGACCTTCAATCATAAAAAGAGCGGGGGCTTCGCGAATGTCGTCCGTTTCTGGCTTAAACGCCAGGCCCCAAATAGCAATAGTCTTCCCTTTTAATTGTCCTTTAAAATATGCTTCTATGCGAGGTAAAAGTATTTTTTTCTGTTGATCATTTGATTGGATCACCGCGTTCAAAATATTAAAAGTGTAATCAACTTGCTGACCCGATTGAAACAAAGCCTTCACATCTTTTGGAAAACACGATCCGCCATACCCGATTCCAGGAAACAAAAATCGCTTGCCAATACGTGAGTCCGTGCCAACGCCACGTCTAACCATATCAACATCAGCACCAACTTTTTCGCAAAAATTGGCAATCTCATTCATAAAAGTAATTTTAGTGGCCAAAAAGGCATTGGCTGCGTATTTGGTCAATTCTGACGACTTTTCGTCCATCACGATAATAGGATTGCCAGACCGAACAAAAGGTCCATAAAGCTGCTTCATAAGCTCAACGGCGCGCGCCGATTCAGATCCAATAATTATGCGTTCGGGTTTTAAAAAATCGTCAACAGCAAATCCTTCTCTGAGAAATTCTGGATTTGACACGACATCAAAAGGGATCGAGGTGAATTGGCTTAGTGTGGTTTTAACCTTTTCTGCTGTGCCTACTGGAACGGTGCTCTTATTAACAATTACTTTATATTCGGTCATTTGTTTTCCAATGGACTCGCTTACTTGAAGCACATATGAAAGGTCGGCCGACCCATCGCCACCGTCTGGAGTGGGAAGCGCCAGCATAATAATGGTAGCATGATCCAACCCTGCCTTCAAGTCTTTAGAGAATTTTAACCGGCCTGATTTTATATTTCTTTGAAAAAGCACATCCAAGTGTGGTTCATATATCGGTAGCTGACCTTTTTCCATCATGGCAACTTTTTCCGCATTGTTATCTATACAGAGAACTTCTACACCCGTCTCGGCCATACAGGTTCCAGTAACCAAGCCGACATATCCAGTTCCAACAACAGTAAGTTTCATAGGATTCTAACTTTAATGAATAACAAAAATAAGGAAGTTCGTTGGTTTGACTGTTGGTTTATTAAGATTTGACTAACATGAGATTGGGTCTGAGTATAATTTTGAAGCTATTTCTTATTACCAATACCATCATTGCAGGGTGACATGACCAAAAAACCCTTTTTTTAAGATTAAACGATCAAGAAAACTTATTGATCAGTGTACTAAACCTGTCGCATGAATCCGTCCAATTGAAGCGATTGACAAGTTCTTTCGCCTTTTCCGCACGACGATCATTAGCACTTCCGTTTAATGCGGCAGCTATTCCTTCTGCTATTTGTAATGGGTTATTTGGATCTACAAATACAACGGCATCTTGAAATAATTCCCGGTAAACTTCAATATCCGAACAAACTGTTGGAGTATTATGGGCAAGCGCCTCTAAAACTGGAACTCCAAAACCTTCATAGCTCGATAAATTAAGAAAAAGGGCTGCCTTAGCATAACTCTGACTTAATTCTTGATCGTCCACACGACCTAATAAAAGAACGCTTTCATGCTTGGGCTGTTTTGGCTGCTTTTCAAAAATTCGATCATCATCTCCTACCAAATATAATTTATACTTTTCATTTTGTGATTTGTTAAATTGATGAAACCCTCGAACCAAATTGTCTATGTTTTTCCTAAAACTTCCTGAGGCTACCGATAAAATATACTTTTCTCTTTCTTGTCCTGCAGGAGATGCGAAACGATCCAAGTCCACACCGTTTGGAATCACCGAAATATCCTCTTCATTTAATGCTGTTAAATGATGTAATGTTCGACTTTTTGAAAACTCACTAACGGTAACAACGTGTTTTGCTGTTGCCGCTAATTTGGGGATAATGGTTTGGTAGACGGTTCTAAATTGCCAACTGAAATTAACTGGCAAATCTAAAAATGCCATATCATGAATCGTAATTAGTTTATTTCTGTACAATAGCGGTGCCATATTGCACAAATTCACTAAAAGAGGGCTGCTTTTACTTTTTAAGAATAATGGGAGTTCTATTTGCTCCCAAAAATACCCGGAAAAGCGACCAACAAAAACAACATTTAATTCTCTTCCAACCGCTTTATTGACGATCCCTTTTGGCGCGACAAATATTATTTGGTTTCCATACAACACCTTGAGTCGTCTAGATATTTCAATTGCATAACGTTGCACACCTGTGACCTGTTGCCTCAAGAACCTAGCGTTAATATAAACCTTATCGTTTTGCATAAAAAAAGATGGCCATAAAAGTCGTGAAAAAATGAATACCGTCTGACCTAACTAAAATGTTTTCTGTCATCATAAAAAGCAATGTCACCATCAAAACAGATATGGCAACAAATCGTTTGTTTTTGAAAAAATATCGGCCTAAAAGAAAACATTGAAAAAAGAGCGACAAGAGGCCAAACAGCCCTGCAGAGGCCCAAAAATGTAAGTATTGGTTGTGAGTATTATAATTCGTCCAAGTGAATACAGGAGCATTAAAAGTGGTTTTATAACACAAGTTTAAAACAGCCTGTAAGTCACCTACTCCCGTACCCAGCCAAACATTTGTCTTTACCGTTTCAATAGTACAATGCCAAACGGCCAGACGCACATTAGAAGAATTGTAGTGCGCTATATGATCAGCAGATATGGAAGGATTAAATCCCTGTGCAATTTCTTGAAATCTAGGGTGCTGATACATGGCCAAAAGACCCATGATAAGCAAGATGTAAATGCCTAATTTTATTCGGAGATCGGCTATTTGAGTGAATAAAAGGGAACCTATAATTAATGCCATGCCTAATTGTCCCATTCGAGATCCTATAAAATAAACCCAAAAACAAGCTGTACCAATTAAGAGGGCTAGGTACCATTTTTTCATCGGTTGATTTACCCATGATTTCATAATAAACAAGACTGAAATCACTAACCATAAGGCTTGATATGTGGGATGAGTGTCGGTAACAGCAATAGTAAACTCTCTGAAGTCTATGACCTAATACACGATCAACAAGAAAATCGGGGACTGAAACTAACAAGTCTAAATTGAAGGCAATTACTTCGGCTTCTGTAATCGCTCACAAAAACGAGTTTCCCAATGCCAAATGATTTGTACTATCCTGATAGCTGATGTAGCAGAAAGCAGGAAACGACAAAAATCATTTTAAATAGTCTTATTAAATCGGAGGTCAACTTGTCCTTTCAGCAAAAGAAATCCTAAATGGGATCAATACCAATGCGGCAAGTTGTCCCTAGTTCATTAAAGCCAGAATCCATATCGCTCGTAATACCTAAAGAAAGGGTCAGGGCAAAATACCCCAAGGGTAAATGCGCCAAAAAACCTCAGCCATTCTCGAGAAGGGATAGTCCATCAATTTGAATTGGCTCAAGCCCGCCAGCAAAAAACAGTCCAATAGAGACACTTCGCAGGGCATTAGGGTAATATTGGAAAAGCAGCCATTAGGTAGAATGGTCTTTTCTGTCAAGCTGGCTCTATAAAATTGCTCAAGGCATGACATTTTAAGCATTTGGCTCATCGGTTTATATTGTAAAAATAAAAAAAGGGAAAAGAAGCAAAAAACTGTAGCTCTGAGTCACTGTTGTATAATAGTCCAGAAAGTAAAAATCCGACTGCAACAACAGAAAGGAGGCGGTTATGACATCACGCGTTCAAAAAAGAAATTAAATACCAAAATGAGGCCTACAAGGCCAGACGTCAAAAATAAATAGATCCAATAACTGTCCCAATACTTGGGCAATACAACCAACCTAATTCTGAGCCTTGGCCAACCGTACCAATACGTCCGCCAAACATCCAGTTGAACTTCTTCTGCTGAATAATATCATTCCAAAAATCGAAACGCATCAATAAGGATTCTGTTGAAAACACTCTTTTTTGAAATAGAACCCAAATTATAGGAATCGAAATCATAAAAAGAATAGCATAATATTTAATTAGAAATTTAATCACCCGCTGGCTCGTAAAAAAATAATTATAATAGGTAAATCACCAAAGGCACATAGGCTGTACGTGAAAGTGCTAAAATCACCAAAAGTAATGCGGCACCTTTGTAAATTTTGGAAGCTTTTTGCCTTAAAAAAATGAAAAAAGATAAAACCGCAAAGAGGCCTAAATCGGCGAATTGACCAACCAATCCTGGTGATCTTATAAAATCATAAAATGTGGAAATGGTAAAAAAATATTTTGGGTCTTTAGGCCAAAAGAAACGACCAGTCAGCGTTTTCATGTATACCTCTGAGCCTACAATATATGTATTAAAAAACTGCTGCCAAATTCAACAATATTTAAGACAAATAAAAGTCTGTTTATCGATTGTGCCTGAGATTGTGAAATGGCCGTATTTTCGGCCAATAATATCAAAATAAAAAGTAAAAGCAATTCTCGAAAAGTATAGAAAATTGTAGAAATCTGTAGCCCTGAAAAAACGCTTATTAATAACAGAATCACAATATATGCAATTAGAAATAATGTCAAAGACTTTCAATCTAAAACTCTTGTTTTTAAATAACAAAACGAAACAAAAAAGCAGTGCAATCGAAATCGGAGGTAACAGAGACTTGAGTCCGCCATTTCCGGCAAGGTTGAGGACAAAAAAATTGAGCATCCCTTGAGTGCTCAAAATGCATAACATTAGGCAAAAAACAACAACTTTCTGGTAAACTAATATTCATTATTGCATATTCTATACCGATGAATCAATAATTGTTATAAATTGGCTAAAGCACTGTTTTTAGGTCTTTTTAGAGCTTGGGGCTCTTCTTCGTTTGGTGCCATTTTGATGTCGGCATTTGGCAATAGTTTTTTTAGGCTAAATCATACCAGGACATCACTTGTCCACCGGTGAAGTGTGAAATCCCAACTGGCAAATTTTCATTATTGATACCATCTAAAATATATTTGGCCAGATCAGGAGCATATGTAGGGCAACCTCGATATTCGTTGGTTATACTCAATGATTCGCCCAAATCGGCTTTCGGACTTAACTTTTGTAAAAAAATTTGAGCCAAACTCAGAATAAACCCACGAAGTTCTAATGATGGCATATTGCTCACACTGCTTTGACAAAAGTTGTTCTCCGAGCAACTTACTTTTACCATAAACATTGATTGGGTTGGTTTTGTCTGATGGCAAATAAGGGTCTAATTTGGTGCCATCAAAAACATAGTCTGTCGAAATATGAACCATAAATACATTCTGATCGTTAGCCGCAGCAGCTAAATGCCCTACTGCTGAACAGTTCAAAAGCATTGCTGCTTCTTTGTCATGTTCTGCCGCAGCGACATTTGTATAGGCCGCACAGTTAACAATGTAATCAAAGGTGTAGTGATTAAACACCGATGTGACTGACTCTGGATTAGTAATGTCTAATTCCGAACGGTCAAAAAAAAGCAGTTTTAGCTTTGGGAATTGAGATTGAATTGATCTAAGAGACTGCCCTAATTGACCATTAGCACCAGTTATAGCGACTGAAATTGTCTTAGGCATATTTAAATGAATTATGCCTTACGACTTTTGTTAGCAATCTTTGTGCGTAAAAATTTGTCAAACCACAGTAGGGCATATAAAAAACTCAAACTCAAAAAAGCCAATGCCCCTAACTTCACCGCGCTCTTTTTTGAGATCGACGTTTCTCTATAGACCGTGTCACTCAAGGATGTAATCTCTTCAATGATATTATCTGTTCGCAAACGCAATCTACTGTTGGCTTGAAGCTCTTCCATTAATTTGACTTTTAACTCAACCAATTGTACTTCCTTTGCGTTTCTAGAGTTTTCAGACATGCTGATTGCTGTACCAGAATTGCCGCTGCTTTCGGCACTCAATGTTGTGGCTAATTGTTCCGCAAGAAGTAAAGAGTCTATTCTGCTTATGGATGTTAGCAAAATCTTATTTGACAGATCTATATTTTGTACTTCATTTTGGTTTTCTGTAATCAGCCGTTGATTTGTCTTTAGAGAAGACAACAGACCGCTTTCAATTTGACTTAAAACGCTTGTGTCAAAAACTGTAACCTCAATAATGTGTTTGCCATATTGGTAAGGATTGAATTCCTTAGAAAATTCCTTAAAGGAATAAGCGTTTTCCACAATCGTGGTATCCATTTTTAATCTGTAGCGATCGTAAGCAAGCAATTTCTCCCTTTGATCTTCAATTGGCTTAACCTCAATATCATCAATCCATTCGGCCTGCGCAGAAGTTATACCAAATTTCTTTTTCAACTGAACAGTATCCTTTTGGTTCAATAGCGCACCTAGATAATCTACCTCTTCATAAAGCAAATAACCACTCTCAAAATTTGTATTTACTATCATGTTTGAAACATATGTTGGTCCTTGGTTAAGGTCAATATATGTCCCGACGCAAATTCCTATAACCGTGACAGTTGCAAAAATTAATACGCGCTCGCGCACAAAAACAACAAAATCTAAAATCAAATCAAATAAACAGGCGAAGCTGTTTTTGAAAAACCGAAAGATGCTAGCAAAGCCTGCGCCTATAGCATTAAATAATTGACCCAAGTCGACCTCTTCGGAATCAGAAGAGTTTGAAGTTTTTGATTTGTCCATAGTCAGATGGTTATTGCGCTTTGCGCTCAAATATTAGTTGTTAAATTATTAATCTATTGTATCATTTTGGCAGAACCTCGTCATGCGTTTCTAAGAACGCAGCAATTGCTCTATTATTGGCTAATCGAGGCAATTTATTTTGACCTCCGAGCTTGCCTTGTGAGGCCATATAATTATCAAAAGCCCCTTTTTTAACCGCTTTGATTTTCAAAGACTGCAAAACCTGGCCCACAATAAGGTCTTTGTAATAACTGTTTTGATCTTGCATGTCTTGATCTAAAATCTTTTGAAATTTTACCATATCTGATGGCAAAGTGTCAAAGTCAATAAACCATTCGTGATAAGGCAGTCCTTGTGCTGGGCTCACCTGCGGCGCAACAGAAAATTCATTAACCACAGCATTTGTCTGCTGCGCAGCACTTTGCATGGCGCGCTCTACTTCTTGAGCAATTACGTGCTCGCCAAAGGCAGAAATAAAATGTTTAATGCGGCCAGTCACTTTAATTCTAAATGGTGCAAGGCAGGTGAAAGAAATGGTGTCGCCAATATTATACGCCCAAAGTCCTGCATTCGTTGAAATAATCATAACATAGTTAACATTCATTTGAACCTCATCAAGCGTAAGTCGTTTATAATTGTTGTCAAAGAAGGTTGAGGTTTCAATAAATTCATAGAAAATTCCAGAATCTAAAAGAAGTAACAAGTCTTGGCGGTCTTGGCGATCCTGAAACGCGAAAAACCCTTCGCTAGCGGGAAATAACTCAACGCTATGGACTTTTCTCCCAATAAGTTGTTCGAATTTGGATCGATATGGTGCAAAATTAACGCCACCAAAAACGAATAATTCAAAATTTGGAAACAATGTGCCAACAGGTTTCCCCCCCTTTGTCACAAGCTTTTCAAAATACATTTGTACCCAAGAAGGGATGCCGCTAATCAGACGCATGTCTTGATCGATAGTTTCGTCAACAATCGTATTTACCTTGGTCTCCCAATCTTCAATACAATTTGTCTCCCAGCTAGGAAGTCTGTTTTGTTGTAAGTATTTTGGCACATAATGTGCTACTATTCCCGATAAACGGCCTTGATTAATGCCTTGGACTTCTTTTAAAACAGGACTGCCTTGAAGAAAAATCATCTTGCCGTCTACAAACCTACTATTACCTGTATCGGCGATAAACATAAACAAGGCGTTTTTCGCGGCATTAATATGCTCAGGCATGCTCTCCTTGGTGATAGGAATAAATTTGGCCCCTGAAGTTGTGCCAGAGGTTTTAGCAAAATACAGTGGCTTTCCTGGCCATAAAACATTTGGAACACCATTAACGGACGCTTCCACATATGTGCGTAATTCTTCATAATCTCTTACGGGTACTTTAGATTGAAAATCAGCTACCGATTGGATGTGTTCAAAACCATGGTCAATTCCAAAATTGGTATTTTTTGCAGATTCTATAAGGCGATTAAAAACTTTGCGTTGCGTAGCTACCGGTTGGCTAGACCAAGCCTCAATTCTATTTTTAGCGCGTTGCGCCATGCGTTTGGCAAAAAATGATTTAAGCGACATAATGTATTATTCAAAATCGATAAATGCCTTGGGGTCGACGGGATAGCCGTCGTTCCAAAGCTCAAAATGGAGGTGCGGCCCTGTAGTTAAGGTTCCTGTATTGCCTGAAACAGCTATGACTTCTCCCGATCTAACCAAGTCACCCTGAGATTTAGTCAATTTGCCATTGTGTTTGTATACAGTTATCAGATTATTGCTGTGTTTTAATAGAATCACATAACCCGTTTCGACCGACCACTCTGTCAAAATAACCCTTCCGTCTGCAGCAGCTTTTACGGGTGTATTGATGGGGATGTTGATGTCAACAGCGTAGTGTTTCTCTTTAGCGTCATACCCATCACTAATCGGCCCTTGAGCCGGAGGGAATAACACAAAGGTTGTATTTGTCGTAGTAGATAAAAACAAATTGTATTTGTCCTCTTTTCTTACGGCTTCGCGCAATAAAGAATCTGCCCGAGATGTTGTAAAGTCTTGTTCTTCAATTTGAGGAACATCTATCATTATTGAGTCTGGACTCACCTGTTCAAACTCCAAATCGCCAATCAATACTTTTTGAATGTTAGAAACATACTCACTTTGATAGGACAATAATTGCTGAAGCGAGTCTGATTTGAAGTACAAATCTGCAGCTTGTCGTTCGAGAGCTTGGGAGGAATAACCTGGTATGTATTCGCGAATTGGCGTGAACGCAATTAATACTGTAGTGAGAACAATCAGGACAATAGCGGTGAGCGAAACCCAAACGAATACGTTAAGCCTTGTCAAGCGTAATGAAAATCGTTCTTCAAACGTATCTTCGTTGACCAGCTGTAAAATATAGCGGTTGAGCCATTTTTTAGAAAAAGCTAAACGCTTGGTGTTTTTCTTTACCATAGATCAAAATTAATGAAATTCCTTAGTCTGATAGCTTTAGAACGAAATTAAAGTTAACTTTATAAATACAATTGTGACATCAAAATTGCTAACTTTGCATCAAATACATTAACAATGATTTTAGATTTAAATATAATGTTGATCGCTGGCCCGTGGCAAGTGGTTATTGTGGTTATTGCTATTGTTCTTCTTTTTGGAGGGAAAAAAATTCCTGAACTAATGAAGGGTCTTGGTAGCGGCATTAAAGAATTTAAAAACGCCAGCAAAGAGGATCCTAAAGACGACGCTGAGAAGTAATCAATTTTGAATGCTTATTGATGTCAAAATCGCTTCCAATTCTAGGACATAGCTTCTTTTTTCTTTAGAAGGCGCCAACACAAATCCTTCAGCAACCAGCCATCGGTTATGCTGTGGGTCAAAAATAGTGTAATTAATAAACGGTCCTGCCATAAAGGCATTTGCCAATTCCCAAGTGCTTCTTGTTTCGTAAGCCTTTTGTCCATCAATTTGTGTTTCGATTATTCTGGCTTTGTACTTTTTTTCCGTAATCATAAAAGAGCCTTCAATGGGGCCTGGAATATACTTTTCTCCAACACTGTCTCTTACTGCAATCACTTGATCTAACATTTCTTCACTGAGGTCAAATCGGGATTCTGGAAGTTCATATACTATAAAATTAACACTACCTGATTCAATATCTCGACGTGCCCATACAAAGTCTTCTGTCTCAGAGGCGATACGATAAGCAGACGGAAAATTGATATCAAGGCCTAAATGGTTATTAATCACCGAATTTTTATTCAAAGACTTTCCAATCTGTCTCTGCTTTTCACGTATTTCCGTTGTTTGAAAAGCCTTAAGAATCTCTTCACTTTGTAAGTTAATTTGTTCGGCGACGGCTTTGTCATTGGGTCCCGAGATTTTAACAACCGTTTGAGGTTGAGCATAAACATTCTTTAACACCCTAACGTCAACCGAGTCGGACTTTTCCAGCATCAGCACCGTTCTGTTTTTTCGTGTAAATCCAGAAAAAACGTCTTGAGGCATATAGTACAAATCAAACATAGGCTCATCCTGCGGTAAACCATAAATACTGCCACCAATTATAGACCGAACCGCAGAACCAGAAGCACCTTCCCACCAGTTAATAGACGACACTACAGTAATGTTATTGAGTTTCCCAGAAGATAATGGTTTGATGTTTTTGCTGCCACTTGTCTCGTTTCCACAAGACATGAAGCCTATAGCTGCTATGACAGACAATACTTGAAATTTCATACTCGATTTTAATTTAAACTAGCAACATTTGTGCCATAGGGAAAATGGATTTAAGACAAAATGGCTGCAACACCTGGCAATACTTTGCCTTCTAAGCTTTCTAACATAGCACCACCACCTGTGCTAACATAACTCATCTGGTCTGACAAGTTGAACTGCTTAACCGCAGCTACAGAGTCGCCTCCACCGACCAAGGAAAAGGCGCCTTTTTTAGTGGCTTCAGCAATAGCCCGTCCCAATGCAATTGTACCGCCAGCAAAAGCCTCCATCTCAAAGACACCAACGGGGCCATTCCACAGAATAGTTTTTGAAAGTGCTATTACTTCAGCAAAATGTGCTCGTGTTTTTGGACCAATGTCTAGACCCATCCAGCCGTTAGGAATCTCATTGGTAGGGAAAAAAGCAGTTTGCGCATCTTCAGAAAAAGCATCAGCCACAAGCGTGTCAATAGGCAAATGAATTGTCACATGTTTTTCCTTAGCACGCTCCAAAATTGACAATGCTAAATCCAATTTGTCGTTTTCAACCAAGGAATCACCAATACTTCCGCCTTGCGCTTTAATAAAGGTATAAGCCATACCTCCGCCAATAATTAAATGGTCAATAGCGTCTAATATATTGTCAATGATGGTGATTTTTGACGACACCTTGGCGCCACCTAATATGGCTGTAACTGGTTTTTTGCCGTGCTCCATCACTTTTGCAATACTCTCAATTTCTTTTGCCAATAATAATCCAAAACACTTTGAATTAGGGAAGTAATTCGCAATAATAGCCGTAGAAGCATGAGCTCTATGAGCGGTGCCAAAGGCGTCATTGACATAAACGTCGCCCAATTTTGACAGTTTCTGAGCAAAACCCTTATCGCCATGAGTCTCCTCTGGGTGGAATCTTAGATTTTCTAATAACAAAACCTGTCCGTTTGTTAGTTTAGACGCTGCGAATTCTGCTTCATCTCCTACACAGCTAGGAACAAAGGCGGCCTCAACACCCAGAAGCACATTTAAGGTTGGTAATAAATGCTTCAAAGAACAGTTGTTGTCGTTTCCTGGCGGACGGCCCAAATGAGACATCAAAACACAACGGCCGCCGTCATTTAAAATCTTTTGAATGGTTGGTAGCGCTGCCTCTATCCTTGTGGCATCGGCTACTTTAAATTGACCGTCTAATGGGACATTAAAATCAACCCTTATAAGGGCGCATTGGTTTTTAAAATTAATATCGTTAACTGTAATCATTATGATGTCAATTTATTTAGAAAGACAAATATAAAGCATCAGTCAAAACAACCCTGAAACAATTGGTTTATCTTTGTATGATGCAGTTAGAAAACCTTTTTGGTCATGATGCCCTTAGAGAGCAGTTTCGGAAGGACATTGCCGCCGGTCGTGTACCACACGCTCAGCTTTTTGTTGGCGCAGAGGGTTCTGGCGCCTTGCCTTTGGTTATTGCTTACGCTCAAACTCTAATGCGTTCGACGTCTAAAGGGAATAAACGAAACACCTTTGATCCTTTGAGGCATCCAGATATTCATTTTGTATTTCCTGTTGCTACTAACGATAAGGTGAAAAAACATCCCGTTTCAAGTCTGTTTTTGGAGTCATGGCGAAAATTTTTCAAAACTCAACCTTATGGCAATCTGTTCGACTGGTATCAAGAAATAGGTGTTGAAAATAAGCAAGGACAAATTGGAGTGGATGAGGCTCAAGATATCATTAAATCCCTAGGACTAAAATCATACGAGGGTGGTTACAAAATTGTTATCATTTGGATGGCAGAAAAACTTAATGCAGCTGCTTCCAACAAATTACTCAAGCTGATTGAGGAGCCGCCAGCGCAAACCGTATTTCTTTTAATCGCTGAAGATGATGGACTCATACTGGATACGATACGCTCAAGGTGTCAATATGTACAAGTCGCTCCATTGAGTCAAACCGATATTTTAAACGCTTTAGTAGACCAATACCAAATTGATAAATCTTTAGCGCAACGAATTGCTGTTCAAGCTCAAGGCAACTTTAACAAAGCTGCTGATTTGGTTTATAACGACAGCGAGGAACAGTTGTTTGATACCTGGTTTGTGCAGTGGGTGCGTGCGGCCTTCTCAGCAAAACAGAAAAAAAGCGCTGTTAATGAATTGATGCAATGGAGTCTAGAAATATCGAAAACTGGTCGAGAAACTCAAAAACGATTTATTCATTATTGTTTGCATGTTTTTCGTCAAGCTATGCTGAAGAATTACGGTATAAACCAATTGGTATTCGACCCTCTAAGAGCGGATAAATTTAACTTCGATAACTTTGCGACCTTTATACATGAAGGGAATGTTGACGCGATCCGCGATGCCCTAGAAACTGCTCATGTTCATGTGTCCCGCAACGGAAACCCTAAAATTATTTGGACCGACCTCTCTTTTGCGCTCACCCGATTCATGCATAAAAAAGCACTTTAAAGGCTTAAATTATATTTACATTATAGTAACAAAGGCAATAAAAAGTCTTTACTCGTTTACTGTAATGGCCTTGCTTCTGTTGCAGCTATTCGTTATTTTTTCTCTTTATAAGCGGCGTTCATAGCGTCCAAAATGGTTTGGGTAAGATCATTACCTTCTGCGCCGTAAAGAACGCTGCCTGCGTCGTTACTTCCCAAAATAAACGTATAATTGTTGCTTTCGGCATAATTCTTTATAAATGCTTTTATGCGCTCAATCAACGTATCATTGTTCGTTTGACTCTCCGCTGCTAAAGCTTGCTGCTGCGATTGGATTTGTTGGCTTAGGTATTGCTCTTTTTGCTGTAATTCTTGGGATAATTTTTGAATCTGAACCTGACTCATGCGTTCTGCGCGTTTTTCAGCCGCATTTATTTCTTCTTGAAACGCAACACGCATGCTGTCGGTTTGTTGCTGAAATACATCAATTTTTATCTGAAGCGCCGCTTCCATATCTTTTTTCTCTTCGTACTCATTAATAACCTTAGCGTTATCAACGAAAGCAATTTTTTGCGATGGCTGGCAGGATGTTATAACAAAACTTGTAAAAAGGGTAATAGCGTAGAAATTCGTTTTCATGATTTATTGATTGATTTTATTGTAGGAGCAAAAGTAATAAAGCGCTAAGAATATGCAGGCCTATGGGCTCAAATTTATGTGTTGAATTTTTTAAACACATAAACCCTTGAAGACCACTCTCCAGAGAACATGGCTTTGATGTTAGAAATCGACCCGAACCAAATAGCTTTCAACCATTTCAAATGTGCCTCCTTGTAGGTTTCCGATAAAAGCGACACATAATACGCGTCTAACCACATGGGGTAGGTGCGCACCAATTCAAATTCATGAGTAGATAATAGACTCACTATACTATCCTTTGAAAAATGCCATAAATGACGAGGAACATCGTAAGCGGCCCAATATGAATTATAATATTTAGCATCATAACTCAAATGATTTGGCACCGCCACAATTAGTCTTCCTTGGTCATCAAGCAGGCGGTACAAATTTTTCAGCGCCTGTTCTAAATTGGGCAAATGCTCCAAAACATGCCACAAAGTAATCAAATCAAAACTTGAATTTTCCCACTCAAAGGCTTGCTCATTATCAAACACGGCATTCTCAGTTAGGCGATTTGCGGCTAAACGCGCAGCTTTATTGGGCTCAACGCCAAAAACTTGCCATCCTAACTTTTTCATAGATTTTAGGAAAAATCCGGTGCCACAGCCCACGTCTAAAAGACGTTTGTTGTTGATTTTCAGCCTTTTAACGATTATTTTTTTTGGAATCATGGCCAGAGATCGCATCAAGTGATAAAACTTCTCTAAAAAAGAATAAGGCACTGCCTGATGTGATAAATAATTATTTTCAGGATAATAATTCAGGAGGTCCTCATCGAGCGGTTTAGGGCAGGTCATCAGATAACCGTGCTCGGCATTACGCTTCAGGGCATACCAAGTTTTCGAAACGTGATGATCTTGTACTTTCATATTCTAAAGGTCTGAGGTTCCACGTGGAACATAAATATTATCGACCCATATAAACAAGCAATACCGAAATATCATTTGGTGATACGCCACTTACCCTTGAGGCTTGAGACACTGTGTGTGGTTGAATAGCCTTAAGCTTTTCGCGCGCTTCATAGCTCATAGAAGTAATTTTAGAAAAATCAAATCCAATAGGAATCTTGATACCCTCCAAACGATTTAATTTGTCAGCATTATTTTTTTCTTTTGCTATATAGCCAGCGTATTTCACCTGAACAGTTGCTTGTTCCATGACGTCGAGGTCTGGGCGTTCTGACTCCATATAATTTTTAACAACATCTAAACCGATCAAATCGTCCAATTCGATATTTGGCCTGGACAAGATTTTAATCAATTTATCTGATTGTTTGACTAATGCAGAATCTTTTGATTCTAAGATTGGGTTGATTGCTTTTGGGTCTATGCTTGTGTTCCTAAAAAACGAAACAAAACGATCCGTAGACTTTTCCTTTTCTTCCATTATTTTTAGTCGATCCGATTTTGCTAATCCAATATCGTGGCCTTTAGGTGTGAGACGAAAATCGGCGTTGTCTTGCCTCAATAAGGTACGGTATTCTGCGCGTGAGGTAAACATTCTATAAGGCTCTTCGGTGCCCTTCGTAATAAGATCGTCAATGAGAACACCTATATATGCCTCGTCCCGATTTAAAATAAATGGAGTCTCTTCTTTTACCAGTCGTGCGGCATTCACACCTGCCATAAGGCCTTGCGCGGCTGCTTCTTCATAGCCAGTGGTGCCGTTAATTTGACCAGCAAAATAAAGGCCCGAAATCAATTTAGTCTCTAGAGTGTGCTTTAATTGTGTGGGGGGGAAATAATCGTACTCAATAGCATAACCTGGTCTAAAAAACCTGACATTTTCAAAGCCAGAAACTCTTTTAAGTGCTTCAAATTGTACATCCTCAGGTAGGGATGTTGAAAAACCGTTAACATACACCTCAACAGTGCTCCAGCCTTCAGGTTCAACAAAAATTTGGTGTCGATCCTTATCCGCAAAACGATTAATTTTATCCTCAATGGAAGGACAATATCTCGGGCCTATACTCTTTATACGTCCGTTAAACATAGGGGACTTATCAAAACCTTCTCTGAGCATATCGTGAACCTCTTTAGAAGTATATGTCATATGACAAGAGCGCTGCCGGGTAAGAGGTTTGGTCTTCTTGCTATAAGAAAACTTTGAAGGCTCGGCATCACCTGGTTGTTCAATCATTCTAGAAAAGTCCAAACTACGACCATCTACACGAGGAGGTGTTCCGGTTTTCATTCGGCCCGAATCAAACCCTAAATCCTCAAGCTGCTCTGTAATACCTGTTGAAGCGCGTTCACCAGCACGCCCTCCTCCGAACTGCTTCTCTCCTATATGAATCAGGCCATTGAGAAAGGTTCCGCTTGTCAACACAACTGTCTTGGATCGCATTTCAACCCCTAGAGATGTTTTTACGCCACATAATTTATTATTCTCGATCAACAATCCTGTAACCATGTCTTGATAAAAATCGAGTTTAGGTATTTGTTCTAGCTCATTTCTCCAAGCTTCTGCAAAACGCATGCGATCACTTTGAACCCTGGGGCTCCACATTGCAGGTCCTTTGGATTTATTAAGCATTTTAAATTGAATTGCCGACACGTCACTAACAATGCCGCTCAAGCCGCCCAGAGCATCAATTTCGCGCACAATTTGTCCTTTGGCAA
The DNA here is from genome assembly GCA_943788695.1 of uncultured Flavobacteriaceae bacterium. Taxonomy (GTDB): domain Bacteria; phylum Bacteroidota; class Bacteroidia; order Flavobacteriales; family Flavobacteriaceae; genus JALRKI01. The sequence goes on along the minus strand of CALSRG010000001.1, from coordinate 370,010 downwards.
TACCTCCCATCGCTGGATTGCATGACATTTGCGCAATATTCTGTAGGTTCATTGTAATCAAAAGCGTACGGCAGCCCATATTAGCTGCTGCCGCTGCTGCCTCGCTACCAGCATGACCCCCTCCGACAACGATGACGTCGTATGTATTATCAAATAGTCCCATTAGTGTTCCACGTGGAACATTTTATTGTTTGCGCAAAGATACATTACTTTATCAATTCTGAAGGCCTAAGCTTTAAAGCGCTATCCTCCTTCTCTCGCATCAACACCTTATCTGATTTAGTCTTGTCTTTATAGCCTAAGCAATGCAGGGCAGCATGAACCATGACGCGGTGCAGCTCGTCCATTTCCAGAACTTCAAAAATACGGGCATTTTCCTTAACACGCTCGACAGAAATATAAACTTCTGCCTGAATAGACTTGCCTATAGAATCATCGAAACAAATGACATCGGTATATGTGTCATGATTCAAAAATTGTTGGTTAAGACTAAGTAAAAACGCATCATCACAAAACACAAATGACAGATTGTTAATGTTGCCACCCTCTATGCGTACAACGTCCTCGAGCCAACCACGAGTAATGTCGGTTTGTGGGATATCTGCTACTGTTTGATATTCAAATTCAATCATTGTCTTTCAAAAAATATTGATTCACTTTAGTCGTCATTTTGGGTTTCATTGGTAGACGCTCTCTGTTGAGCCGTTCAATGGTTAAACGCGTTCCTTTTGACAGCTTAAAAGCTTTATTATCAGTATTATACAGCTCTGAACCGGATTGTGATTCCCGAATATCATCTTGCCCTTGAATCTTCTCTGCCTCATTCCACTTCATCATTTCATAGGCCAATTTTTTCATAACCGCCTTGAGTCTATCAGACTGTCCTAAGTCTAATAAGTCGCGCTCTAATCGCTCCATTTCATTGAGAATGTTCTGGCCTTGTGAACCATTTCCTGAAGCTTCATTAAGTTTTTGAAATGCTTCTCGCAGCCGTTGCTGCTCCTTAAATATCTCATAAGTACTAGACGCGTCATCCGACTGTCCAGAGCCATCATCCTTAGAGCTCCCCCTTTCACCAAGCTTGTCATTACCCCCTTCCTCGCCGTCTCTAGCATCAGTTTTCTTTCCTTTGCCCATCCTTTCGGCAAGCTGCTCTTGACTCATCATAATGTCTGGCAATTGCATCTCACCCTCTCCTTGGCCGAGACTCGGGGACATTTGCATGCTTAAATTATCCATCATGTCGCTCAGCTGATCGGCCAATACGTTAGTCGAATTCATCACATACTGCTGAGCTGCAACACCCTCGTTCACCTGACTGTCAGCGAAATTTTCTAACGCCTTTTTAGTATAAAAATACACATTACTGATTTCGCTATTAACCCGTTCGGCTATCATGGGCTGTCGGAGTGATAAGACAAACAGGCTGTCGTCAATATGTTTGAAATTATTCTTCAAATCTTGTTGACGCTGCAACAAATTGGCAAAATCTGAAGTCAGTTCATTGGGCGACTCGAACATCATCATCAAGTCTTCTTGAATAAATGAAAAACGCAGCAAGTTATCAAGTATTTGACGCAACATGGCAATATCTTCGCTGATCTGTTGTCCACCTCCCCCAAAAGGCAATTGACTCATTTGATTGGCCAATGTCTTCATGCCTTTTGATGCTTTAGACTGAGAAATTTTAGCGGGTTGGCCTTGCTTTATCTCATCCAATGCTTTTTGCTGATCTTGTTCGATACCCTCTTCTGTAGCCTTATCTCTAGGCATATCGAACGGCTTTTTAAGGGCGTCATTCTCCTTATGCAAATCATCAATCGCCTCTTCCAATTTCTTGAATGACTCGTTGAGCTCTTCTTGTGTCTCTGTGTTGTCAGCTGAAGAAGCCCCTGCTTTAGACAAGGTCTCTTGACGGTCCGCAAGTTCATCCAACGAAGACCCAATTTGAGCGGCCTTCTGGGTTACATAAAAACGCTTGGTTAACTCAAGCACCTGCGCCATACTTTTCTGGGCGCTTTGCTTTTGTTTAGCAAGCTCATCCAGACGCTCAGCCAAATCTAGCTCATTGAGTTTATCGGCATATTTTTCAATTTCCTCTCTCAACTTCTCATTACGATCTAGTGATTTTTCTTGTTCTTCGATACGGTTTTTTAGAGATTCAGTAAAAGGATCGTTTTTACGCTCTTGCTGCGCGTCTATGGCTTTCTTTGTCGTTTCGTTAAAGGACTTCATAAGGGCGTCTTGTTGTCTTTGGCGCTCAATAGCCTCTTTAAGTTTCTGCTTGTCTGAAAAGCTCAATGAGGATTGTTCTAATTGGCTGCGCTGTAAATCTTCAAGTGTTTGATTGTCTCTCTCGCTTTGCTCAACTACTGTCTGAAGGCCTTTCAATGCTGCGTTTTGTCGACGTATCATTTCCTCTTGCTTCTCACTCTCAGAAAGTAGATTGTAACGAAACCACTGCGTAAAAATACTTTTTCTGCCATTCACGCCATCGTTATCCGTCGCAACAAAACGCACTTCATAAGAACCTTCCTTATCAAGGTCAAGGTTATTAGGAAAACTAGCCGCAAACGGCACAACCGCCGCTGGGAATGGATTCAAAGAAATTTCAAGTGGCTCTTCTGACTCACCCACCGGCCGATATTGCATCAATACATCAGTAATGGCATAATCATCAGACGCGATGCCATCAAACTGAAGCTCATTCCAATTAAGTGAATCAGAAACCATATCAATAGACAATTCTGGATAAGCATCACGCACTGTTTTAATATTAAACTGATATGCCTCGTAATTCAACAGCTGTTCATTACTGAAAAACAGGTCGACCATCTCAGACTTCATGGATGTGAATACGCCTTTAAATACAGAGCCGTTGGATTGGGTCTTAATGGGCTTTGCATTCACCGCTATAGTTAAGGTGTCGGTTGCCGTAGTTTCAAGAGTTAGCTCAATTTTAGTTCCCTCAGGAAGCATAACGTCCTGGAAAGATGACAATGTTTCATCGGGCCGCAATAGATAATCAGGGAAATTAAATAGGATTTCTAACCGATTAAGCTTAGGAGGTTGTATAACGTCTAGACGAAAAGGGTCCGATTTTACCTTTGCGCTACTAATCCTAAAGTCGATAGCCTTCTCAACATTTTCAAACGTATGCTCAAATTGACCGTTTCTGTTCAACCTCATGTCGATTACAGATCCAAACGATTCCATAAAAACCCTTTCGGGGGACTGACTGCCCTCAATATTAACAACAACAGTATAGTCCGACATGGCAACGGCCTTTAGGGTTTCATTCTCCAACACAAAGGTATATGGGGCCGGCGGCACATAGGAACTTCTAAAATCCACCAATCGATTAAAGCTGGACGAAAATGATGACCAATTCCCAGATGAAATCAAGATCAGTAAAAAAGTGAGGGGAAAGATCAAGCGGCTTCCTTTTTTAAAGCTAAGGCGCCAAGAAATGGCCCTTTCAAAAGGCCAAGAAGAAAACGCACTAGATCTCTGAACAACACTAGCCTTGACCAGTTCAGACTTATCCAAACGCTGTGACAACTGAACAAGGTTTATTAGTTTGTCGTCAATCTCAGGAAAATAATCACCAATTATTCTGGCAGCATTCTCATGAGAAATGCCAGATTTAGGATAAATAACCTTAACCATGTGGCGACCTACCAAAAAACTAAAAGTGAAAAACAATAGGATCAAAAAAGAGAAGACCAATATAGTCTTAACTGTCGTGGAGCACCAAAAAAGTTGTTCTGCAAGGATTGCACAAATGACAAAAACCGCCAAATAAAATACGAACGAAAAAAATCCTGCTAGCATATTATTAGCACAACGCAGTCGGACAAAATAATTTAACTTTTTTGTAATCTGATTAACCATTGGATGACTCGAAAATCTTAGGTAAAACTACAATTTTTAGGCATATCAAGTATCCATCAAATTGCATGCCCATTTAATAGTTTTGATGCTATCTTTGCAATAAACCATTTAGCATGACTCATCCGGTTCGTGTCCGCTTTGCGCCTAGTCCTACAGGACCTCTTCATATTGGAGGACTTAGAACAGCGTTATTTAATTATTTATTTGCCAAAAAACAGGGTGGTACATTTGTATTACGGATTGAGGACACTGACCACAAAAGGTATGTTCCTGGCGCTGAGAATTATATTTCAGAATCTTTGTCCTGGTGTAACATTCCTGCTGACGAAAGCCCTCTACAGCCAGGTAAGTACGGACCTTACCGGCAAAGTGAACGAAAAGCAATTTATAAACAATATATAAACACGCTTCTTGAAAATGGTGACGCATATTACGCCTTTGACACCGCCGAGACTTTAGACGAGTTTCGCAAAGATCACGAAGCAAAAGGTGGTGCTTTTATCTACAACCACCAAAGCAGAGGGTCATTGTCCAACAGTTTAACATTGACAGCGGAAGAGGTTAAGGACAAAATAGGATCGGGACACGATTTTGTTGTGAGGTTTAAGGCGCCACAAGGGCGAATTATAGAAATGAATGATATTATCAGAGGGAAGATCACTATCGACTGTAATACACTCGACGACAAAGTACTGTTTAAGAGCGACGGGATGCCCACCTATCATTTGGCAAATGTTGTTGATGACCATTTAATGAAAATCACCCATGTTATTCGCGGAGAGGAATGGCTGCCCTCAATGGCTCTTCATGTTTTATTGTACGAAGCGTTTGGTTGGGATAAACCCGAATTTGCACATCTGCCTCTCATTCTCAAGCCTTCGGGAAAAGGAAAATTAAGCAAGCGTGATGGCGACAAATTTGGCTTTCCCGTCTTTCCTTTAGACTGGCAGGGCGATGAGCGCCTTTCTCAGGGGTTTAAAGGCGCTGGATATTTACCTGAGGCTTTAATCAACTTTTTAGGTTTGTTAGGTTGGAACCCAGGGACAGAAGAAGAACTATTTAAACTAAATGAAATGATTTCAGCCTTTGACTTAACCTCGGTTAATAAAGCTGGGGCACGATTTGACATTGATAAACTTAAATGGTTTAACCAGCAGTATGTGGCACAGCTATCTGTTGATTCTCTTTCATCAATGATTATCGCAAATTACCCACAATTAAAGTCTGTTGAGCATTCTCAACTTAATAAAATCATCAGGATTACCCAAGAGCGTTTGGTTTTTGTTAATGATTTTTGGAAGGTTGCGGGATTTTTCTTTGAAGCGCCTCAAAAATTTAAAGAAAGAGCATTAAAAAAAACTTTAAGGGCAGACACTTTTGACATTTTAGATCAAACCAAAGCCATCTTAAAGTCGCAGAAAGTATTCACACCAGAAGCACTTCAGAGTGCCATAAAAAGCTGGATAAGTGACCAACAAATTGGATTTGGAGCAGTGATGCAGCCGCTAAGGCTAGCACTGGTCGGTGACTTAAAAGGCCCAGATGTTTTCGTTATTATGTCTCTTCTGGGTAAAGATTGTGTTTGTAGCAGGATAGGAAAATTTCAGCACGCTATTGAAGCTAACTAACGGTTGGTTAACTTTTAATTTCTTATCTTTAGTACTCAATCAAATTTAAAAATAAGCCATTATGCCTACACTCTTTACTACCATGCTTTTCTCCCTTTTAGGGATTGTTATTCTATTCTCTGCACTATTTACTGTTAAGCAGCAAACGGCTGCGATAGTAGAGCGTTTTGGGAAATTTCATTCAATACGCCAATCAGGTTTGCAGATCAAAATTCCCTTAATTGATCGTATCACTGGCCGATTGAGCTTAAAAATCCAACAGCTTGATGTTATCATTGAAACCAAAACCTTAGATGATGTATTTGTCCGACTAAAAGTATCCGTTCAATACAAAGTGATCAGTGAAAAGGTTTATGAGGCTTATTATAAACTTGATTACCCCCATGAACAAATTACCTCCTATGTCTTTGATGTGGTTCGCGCTGAGGTTCCAAAAATGAAACTTGATGATGTCTTTGTAAAGAAAGACGACATTGCTATTGCGGTAAAATCAGAACTTAACGACGCCATGTCAGATTATGGTTATGACATTATCAAAACATTGGTCACTGATATCGATCCCGACGCACAGGTTAAATCAGCGATGAACCGCATTAACGCCTCTGAGCGCGAAAAAATCGCTGCTCAATATGAAGGCGATGCACAGCGTATTCTAATTGTTGAAAAAGCTAAAGCTGAGGCTGAAAGCAAAAGGCTTCAAGGCCAAGGAATCGCGGACCAGCGGCGCGAAATTGCACGTGGACTAGAAGAATCTGTAGAAGTATTGAATAAGGTTGGGATCAATTCTCAAGAAGCATCAGCCCTAATTGTAGTTACCCAGCATTACGATACGTTGCAATCTTTAGGAGAAGGAACCAACAGTAACCTAATCTTGTTACCAAACACACCACAAGCAGGTAGCAATATGCTAAACGATATGGTCGCTAGTTTTTCAGCTAGCAATCAAATTGGAGAGGCGATAAAAGAGGGTAATAAAAACAAAGAGACTAAATGATTTCTCTGGCTTCAATGGATAACAACGCGTTGCTGTCCTCAGCTGATTGGGTTAAAAAGTCGTTTATCGCGTCTGTACGTTCTTCTCCTTTGGCTAGCCAAACACTTGTTGCAAGCACTGTAGCTATTCGGGTGCCAATTTTTTTCTTAGCGGTTGAAAATAACGGCTCTAAATCGTCGTAGCTGACGTTTTGTGCTAAAGCAATAATATCAGCTCGAGCTTTAAGTCTTTTTTCTTCTGGAAGATTTGTATATTTTTTTCCCAGTCTTTTAATTTCTTCAATTGCAGGTCTTGATGCCGCTTGATTATTGGAGTTGATTGGTTGGGTTGGAGTTTCGGTTTTTTTAGTCCAATTATCTCTAAGTCCTACTGTTTTATTGAACACTAATTTATTTGCATCACTATCAGGGTCGACAACAAAATAACCCAAACGCTGAAATTGGAAATGTTCCCCTATTTTTACTGCGGCAAGTGAAGGTTCTACATAGGCGTTAACATGGTGAAGGGACTCTGGGTTCAAATATGTTAAAAAATCAACATCCTTGTCGTTGTCTGGCGATTCGTTAATAAACAGTCGGTCGTATATTCTAACCTCCGCACGAATAGCATCAGGCTCTGAGACCCAGTGTAATGTACCTTTAACCTTTCTTAAACTAGCATCTGATCCGCTACCACTTAAACTGTCTGGATCATAAGTACAATGAATTTCTAAAATATCACCATTAGAATCTTTAACAACACTCTGCGCTTTAATAATGTACGCATTTTTCAATCTCACCTCTTGACCTAGAGACAATCTGAAGTATTGTTTTTCTGCAACTTCTTTAAAATCTTCACGCTCTATGAGTAGATTTTTCGAAAATGGAAGGCTTCGCTCTCCTGCGTCTGGATTTTCCGGATTACGCTCGCCTTGCAACATCTCTGTTTTATTGTCAGGATAATTGGTGACAACGACCTTGACTGGGTCGAGTACCGCCATAACGCGGGGCGCAATAAGGTTTAGATCCTCACGTACACAGAACTCTAAAAGTGCCACATCAATAATGTTGTCTCGTTTCGCAACACCTACTGTTTCAACAAAATTTTTCAATGCTGAAGGAGTATATCCGCGACGACGCAAGCCAGATATTGTAGGCATCCTAGGGTCGTCCCAGCCCTTCACAACACCTTCTTCTACAAGCTTAAGTAATTTACGCTTACTCATAATAGTGTAGGACAAATTGAGACGAGCGAATTCACGCTGTTTTGGTAACAAATCTTTAGGATTGCTTATTTGGTCTAAAAACCATTCGTAAAGCGGTCGATGGGGCTTAAATTCAAGTGAACATAATGAGTGTGAAATGTGCTCCACATAATCGCTTTGACCGTGTGCCCAATCGTACATGGGGTAAATGCACCAATCGTTACCTGTGCGATGGTGTGACTGCTTCAAAATGCGATATAGAATTGGATCGCGTAGTAACATGTTTGGATTAGCCATATCAATTTTAGCACGTAAAACATGGGTGCCGGTGTCAAAAACCCCTGATTTCATCTTTTCGAAAAGATCTAAATTTTCGTCAACCGATCTATTTCTGTTTGGACTGTTTATTCCCACTTGTGTTGGTGATCCCTTTTGGTCTGCAATGACTTCGCTAGACTGATTGTCTACATAAGCCTTTCCCATTCGAATAAGGTCTACCGCCCAGTCGTAGAGTTGCTGAAAATAGTCAGAAGTATAGCACTCTTTGTCCCACTGATAACCAAGCCAACGAATATCTTCTTTTATGGCGTCAACATATTTTTGTTCTTCTTTAGCTGGGTTTGTGTCGTCAAAACGAAGGTTAACAGGTGCATTGTAATACTCTCCTAATCCAAAGCTAATACCCAAGGCTTTGGTATGCCCAATGTGCAAAAAGCCGTTTGGCTCAGGTGGAAATCGAAATCTTAAAGCAGAAGGAGTTAATCCTTTAGCCAAATCATCTTCAATGATTTGAGTAATAAAGTTTCGGGTTTGACGGGCTTCTGACATCTTGTGCTTTTGAACAGCAAATGTAACTAAAACACAAAAACCATGAAGAATAATCTATATTTGAATCAAAATATTTAATGATGGGAACGATTACTTTAGATCGAGTTAAAGTGTATGCTTATCACGGTTGTTTAGCCGAAGAAACAATGATTGGTAGTGATTATTTGGTTAACCTCAATATTGAGGCCGATCTGTCATTATCGGCGCAAAGCGACCATTTGGAAGATACTGTTGATTATGTATTGTTAAGAAAAATCATCACCCAAGAAATGTCACGGCCCAGAAAACTACTTGAGACTGTGGCTCATTCAATTTTAGACCATATTTTTTTGAAATGCACAACAGTAAACAAGGCAACTGTTTCGGTATCAAAAGTGAACCCTCCTATAGGTGGTGATGTTGCGTTGGTTACAATTACAATGAAAAAAGAAAGAAAATAAAGTGTGGACTGGGCGTAGGTTAATTTTTTCCTACATTTGTGTTCTCAAAAAATGGCGTCTTGGCCGAGTGGCTAGGCAGAGGTCTGCAAAACCTTTTACAGCGGTTCGAATCCGCTAGACGCCTCTTAGTTCTTTTTATTTTAACTTTGTAAGATGTTTGCCGGATTTAATTGGTCTCCTGGCATCAACCCTTTTACCACAAGTACAATTCCACAAATGACTAATAAATACCCAAGTATTTTTTTCACATAAACGATTCGTTTCGGCGTCAATTGAGATTGAAGTTGCTTTGCTGCAATGATCTTGAATAAATCGGTAATAAAGTAGACCGATAACATGGCTGCAAAAAAGACGATGAAATTTTCAATCAATCCTTGAAAGTTAGGACCTACAACAATAACAGTCCCTACCCAAAATACAAGAACCCCAACATTAATAATATTTAACAAAAAACCTTTAAACATAAGGCTTATGTAATTTGAATTTAAACCAATTTGCTCTATTAAAATATCTTCTTTTTCTATTCTTTTAACTGCCAAAACCAGTCCATATATCACCATACCAAAACCACCCAAAAGATACAATATGGGTGAATTGCTTAAATTATCTAACAACTGATAACTGCTGTAGTACGCCAACGTAATAAAAAGAATGTCTGATAGAATAACTCCTAAATCAAAAGCAATTGCTGCTCGCACGCCCTTCGTAGCACTGGTTTCTAATAGCATAAAGAAAACAGGTCCAAGCATAAAGCTTAGAAAGAACCCTAGTGGAACAGCTGCTTTTATTAAATCAATCATCTTTAGGTTAATTCATTAAAGTAACTTTACCTCCTAAAAGTTTTGATTTTGACACCATTTTTGGGTCGCCATAAACATATACTTTTCCACCTGCTTTGATATCTGCGGTAAGTTTTCCTGATGCATACACTTCTACTTCGCCGCCAGCACGAATAATGACCTCAGAATCTGTAGTTTTTAAATTTTGTGCCTTAACAATACCACCTGTATTAACTTTAATTAATTGGGTTTGAGCCTCTCCGTTGAGATTAATGATCCCCCCTGAATAAGCTCTAGATTCCAAATATGACGTTTTAATGTTTATTTCTACCCTTGCGCCTTCTTGGGCACGACAATCAAAACTGTTAACTTGAATTAAATTGTCGCTATAAATATAAGCGCCTTCGTTAGCATCAATAGCTTGAATTGATTTATAATACAAGGTGACTAAAACATCGTCTCCTTTAAATATTTTTGGGAGACTCATTCGTATTTTTAGTTTTCCATATTTATTAATCAACTGAACCTCATTAGCATGAGTACCTGATATTTCTACACGATTTAAATCTGATTGAACCAGTTTGACGTTGATTAAATCATAAATTTTAATTTTATTAAAATCACCTAGGTTTCTGGTAACAGTGTTTTGAGAAAATAAAAACGTCGGTAATATTAGAATAAAAAATATTATTTTTTTCATTGTTTTAAGTTTTTAGGGCAGATGTTAATTTAATAATTTATAAAATTAGTATAATCTCTTTAGATTCGTCAGAATTAATCAACATCTACCAGATAAAAATCTAAATGCTTTTTTACTAAATCGCAAGATTTAACTCTTACAGAAACAGCATCTCCTAATTGATATGATTGGCCCGTTCTTTGTCCTACAGCACTATAAGAAGTTTGATTAAAAATAAAATGATCGTTTTTCATGTCACGCATTCTCACCATTCCTTCACATTTATTTTCTATAATCTCTACATAAATACCCCAATCTGTTACTCCTGAAATAACGCCGTTAAATATTCTATTATCATGGTTTTGCATATATTTTATTTGCATGTATTTAATAGAATCTCTTTCGGCACGTGTGGCGGTATATTCCATTTCGGAACAATGTTTACATTGTTCCTCTAAAGCTACAGCGTTTGGTGTAGCCCCTTGGTCGAGATAATGCTGTAATAGACGATGAACCATTACATCTGGATACCTACGAATTGGTGATGTAAAATGACTGTAATAATCAAAAGATAATCCATAATGACCTATATTTTGAGTAGAATACTCTGCCTTGCTCATTGTTCGAATCGTAAGTGTATCTATTAAGTTTTGTTCTTTTTTACCTTTAATATCACTGAGTAATTTATTTAACGATGCCGCTATGGTTCTTCGATTTCGCACATTAATATCATATCCAAAATTTCCTACCAATTGTTTTAGATCATTTAATTTTTGTTCATCGGGTTCGTTATGAATTCTATAAACAAACGGTTTAATAGGTTTTTGATTCCCAATAAATTCAGCAACACTTCGATTTGCTAAGAGCATAAATTCTTCTATCAATTTATTAGCATCTTGACTTGTTTTAAAAAAAACACCAACTGGATTTGCTTGATCGTTCAAATCAAATTTAACCTCAACTTTATCAAATGATATTGCCCCATTAATCATACGATCTTTCCGTAAAATCTTAGCGGTATCGTTTAATGTGATAATAGCGTTAAATAAATTTAAATCAACATCATAAGATTGAGTTGTTAAAGATATATCAGCTGGAACAAATCTTTCTTTAGTAGAAATAATGATTTGAGCTTCTTCATATGAAAATCTAGCATTACTATGTGTTATTGTTCGTCCTATCCATTGATCTTTAACTTTTCCTTTTTTATCCATTTTAAAAACAGCTGAAAAAGTTAATTTATCTTCATGAGGTCTTAATGAACAAGCTTCATTAGATAATACTTCAGGTAACATTGGTACAACACGATCAACTAAATACACAGATGTGGCTCTAGAATAAGCTTCTTTATCTAAGATAGATCCAGGCTCTAAATAGTGTGATACATCGGCAATATGAATACCTACTTCAAAATGATCTTTATCGATCACTTGATATGAAATAGCATCATCAAAGTCTTTTGCATCTTTAGGATCAATAGTGAATGTTAAAATGTCCCGCATATCACGACGTGACTTTATATCATTTTCAGATATTCTTGTATCTAAATTATTAGCATAATCTATAATATGTTTATCAAATTCATACGGTAAATTATAAGCTGCAAGAATGCTATGAATTTCAGTATTATGTTCTCCAGGTATTCCTAATACTTTTATTATTTTTCCATTAGGAGCTTCTGATCTCTGGGGCCAATCTATAATATCAACAATCACTTTATCACCATCATTCGCGCCATTCAAATCAGATAAACTCACAAAAATATCGACATGCATTTTATCATCATCTGGTACAACAAAGGCAAATCTTTTAGATAACTGAACTGTTCCTACATAAGATATTTTATCACGATGAATGATATCAATAATTTCACCTTCTATTTTTCCACTATTCCTTCTGTTAAAAACAATCCCTTTAACAATATCACCATTTAGTGCTTTGCCTAAAAATTTTGGTTTTATAAAAATATCAGAGTCATAAGCATCTGTTATAATATAACCATTACCCTTTGCTGAGATATCTAATCGACCTTCTATATATTTTTCGTTAAAATTGAGTTTATACTTACCACGTTCGACCTCTTTTATTTTCTTAGTCAATGCTAAACTATGAAGTGATTTAATTAACACATTTCTTGAATTCGCATCTGTAATTTTCAATTTAGCCGCAACTTGTTTGTAATTTTGAGGATTATCACCTGCATCTCGTAGAGTTTTAATAATTCTATGAGTAAGATCATTATTTGATTTACTTCTACTTTTCTTCTTTCCTATACTCATATCGTGATTTATACTACAAAACTACTGTATTAAAAATCTATACCTGTTTCCCTATTGTTAACTTATTCACAGATCATAAATAAATAATTATTTAATATTAAAATTTTATAAAAATATTTTCTATGATAATAGGCTGTTTATAGAATGTATAAATTTATTTGCATTAATAATTATGAGCTAAAATAACACTTTATTAACGTTATATACATAAGCCTTTTAATAGTTAATATTATATATATCAATTAATTAAATTACTTATTAACTTTCTTTTTATTATTAATTATTAAATCAATTTTTAATAAAATTTTATTATTAATAGTTAATAAAGAGTAAGTATAGTATCAATAAGTATTTTAGATTTTACCCTTAAATAAATTGGTAGTAATAAATAATTTTACAACGATAATTTATTAATTACTAAACAATAAAAAGTTATTAATAGTTACATTCATTTTCTAAACGATTTTAATAACACTATTCTCTCCCATTGTTAATTTTTGTAATTTTAATACCATTAAAATAACATAACTATGACTATTGCAATAGGTAATGACCATGCTGGAACTGAATACAAAAATTTAATAGTTGACTATCTTACGAAGCAAGGATTTACAGTTGTTAATTACGGAACAGATCATGAAGATAGTGTTGATTATCCTGATTTTGTTCATCCTGTGGCTCAAAGTATAGATAAACAAACCGCTGATTTTGGTATACTAATTTGTGGTAGTGGAAATGGTGTTAGTATGACAGCTAATAAATATCAAAATGTCAGAGCTGCACTTTGTTGGAATACTGAATTAGCTGAGTTAGCAAGATCACATAATAACGCCAATATAATTAGTTTACCAGCGCGATTTATCTCTAAAGACGATAGTATTGAAATGATTAAAACTTTTATATCTACATCTTTTGAAGCCGGACGGCATCAACGTCGCGTGGAAAAAATTAAAATTTCATAATGTCGCACCATCACCATCACCATCACCATCATCTTGGTGATGAAAAAAACTTACTTATATCTATTGTACTGAATGTACTAATCACTTTAACCCAGATCATCGGTGGTTTTTTTGCTGGTAGTCTAGCTCTTATTAGTGATGCTGTACATAATTTTTCTGACGTAGTTTCTTTAGTTATTAGTTATATCGCCTCAAAAGTCAGTAAACAGAAAGCATCTTTAAAGAAAACATTTGGCAATAAACGTGCTGAAATTTTAGCTGCTTTTATAAACGCCTCTTCTTTAATAGTGCTAGCATTGATACTTATTATTGAAGCTATAAAAAGAATTCAAAACCCTGAACCTATTAACGCAAATATCGTTATTTGGTTAGCACTCTTAGGAATTTTATTTAATGGTTTTAGTGTATTACTTCTCCAAAAAGGTAGTCATTCGAACATGAATATTAAATCTGCGTATTTACATCTTTTATCAGATATGATGGCCTCTGTGGCTGTATTGTTTGGAGGATTGTTAATTAAATATTTTGATATATACTGGGTCGATAGCGCACTAACTTTTGGAATAGGTGTTTATCTTATTAAAATGGGTTTCGATTTATTAAAATCATCTTTTAATGTATTAATGCTTTTTACACCAGAAGATATAAAAATCAAGACGATAGTTAAAGAAATTGAGTCAATAGAATCTATCACAAACATACATCATGTTCATGTTTGGCAATTGAATGATCACGATATTCATCTAGAAGCACACATAACATTTTCTCATAACATTCAATTATCAGAATTTGATAATATTCTAAAAGAAATTGAACTACTTCTTCATGATAAATTTAGCATCCATCATGTTAATATTCAACCTGAATTTAACAAATGTAATCACTCTGAAATCATAGTTCAACACTAAATTTATGACTGTAGACATTAAAAATTTTTCAGATCTTTCAACAATAGAGTTGTATGAAATATTAAGACTGAGGAGTGAAGTTTTTGTTGTTGAGCAAGACTGTGTCTATCAAGATATTGATAATAAAGATCAAAAAGCACTTCATGTTTTGGGTTATGATCAAAATAAACTTGTTGCTTATACCAGACTATTTGGCCCGGGAGAATATTTTGTGCAATCAAGTATTGGGAGGGTAGTTGTTAATACAACTTATAGAAATAAAAAATATGGTTATAACATTATGAATTCCTCTATTGAAGCAATAAAAGATTTTTATAAAACTACAGAAGTTAAAATTTCAGCCCAAAAACATTTAGAAAAATTTTATAACAATCTTGGATTTAAAACAATTGGCGAACCATATCTTGAAGACGGTATACCGCACATTGGAATGATGAGGAATTAATCGATTTTAACAATTTCTATTTCAACCCGACGATCAAATTTATTTGAACCACCTAATGGAAATTGGCGTCCCAAACCTTTAAAAGACATACGTTCTTTACTGATTCCGTGAGACAGAAAATAATCATACACACGTTGAGCTCGTGCCACTGAAAGATTGAATTTTTTTGTTCGTCTATCGATGGCATCACGACCAGAATCCGTGCAACATACATGCCCCAGAATTATAAAATGTACATCTTTGCGGGTCTTTAAAATTTCAGTGATTTTATCAAGATTATTTATAGATTCTTTTAAAATATCACTGTAACCAGTTTTGAATAAAATATCTTTCAAGACTATTTTATCACCAACCTTTAATTTTCCTTCCAGGCTATTAGGTGCGGGTTTAACTGTTTTTTGTTGTGCTTCAATTGTAACAATAATATCAACACGCCTATTAAGTCCGCGTTGACTATCGGTAGACAAATTACCATCGTTATTCAGAAGCAATTCACCTTTCCCGTTTACATAAGTAATGATGTCTTTTGGAAATTTTTGAGCAATAAGAGCACTTTCAATAGCTATAGCTCTTCGTGTCGACAGCTCTAGATTGTAAGCGTTTGTTCCCCTATCGTCACAATAACCAACAATTTGTACATCACTTATTTTTTGTACTATCAAATCTTGTGAAAATAATGTCAGTCGTTGGCTTTCAGTATTTGACAATACGTCGGAGGCGGTATTAAAAAAGACTTTATGCGTCAATTCTGACTGTCCAGAAACAATCTGACCTACTGAAAAAACCAACACAAAAAACAACCTTATCATATTTAATGACCTAAATATTTATAATATTGATTACTATTAACAAGCAGTTTGTTAGCTTCAATAATTGCAGGATCGTTTTTAATTTTATATAAAAACAAACCTTCTTTATAAAACAAACGTAATGCGATATCGTAAGCCATTTCTCTTTTAAACGATGTTTTCGCAGAAATGATTTGTTTGCGAATAGCTTTATTTAAATTTTTTTTAATCTGCGCCAAAGCATAATCCATATCAGGGCTTAATCCGTCTTTATGAATACTTTCTTCTAAATCTTTAATAACTTGCTCAGAAGGCGTTTTAATTTGAGCCCAGTCTAAAAATTGATTAAAAAGTCCTTCAGATATCATAATCTTATCATCTTTTAAGTAATCAGAAAGATCACTAATTGAACTGATAAACTCAAATATGATACCTTGTTCTAGAGCAGTTCTCAATATGTTCGGCGTTGACTCTTCTGGAATCAAGAGGTCAGGTAACACTCCTCCACCATCAAAAACAGGCCTTCCATTTTTAGTTGTAAAGCTTTGAAATGCCGTTTCATCACGCTTGGTTGCTTCGCCATTGTCGTCTCTATTTCGATAATCTAACGACTGAATACACCTTCCTGAAGGTGTAAAATATCGCGAAATGGTAATCTTGAATTGCGTGCCATAAACTAGGGGTTTTTGTTGTTGAACCAATCCCTTTCCAAAACTACGCGCCCCTAAAACAACAGCTCTGTCCAAATCCTGTAAGGCGCCAGCAACAATTTCACTTGCAGAGGCGCTGCGCCCATTTACTAAAATAACAACAGGCAATTGTTCGGCAATAGGATCTTTTTTCGTTACATAGACCTTGTTTTGTGATGGTAAATTGGACTGGGTTGAAACAACGAGTTCGCCTCTTGGAACAAAAAAATTAACAATATCAATAGCTTGTCCTAGCAACCCTCCAGGATTTCCTCTAAGGTCAAGAATTAGGCCCGTTGCGCCCTTATTTTGAAGACTTCGGATAGCTTGGTCTAGTTCAAAAGCTGCTTTTTGGTCAAATTGGGTCAAGGCGGTGTATCCAACACCGCTTTCTAAAAGCTCAACCACAGGAACTACTGAAATAGTTTTATTGTCTCGTTTTAAGACAACTTCATGGCTATTTGCTCTGTGCTCATATAATAGAATAACCTCAGATCCGTTCGGTCCCGATAATAAATTATTAAGGTCGCCACGATAGTCTTTAACTTCAATATTATCGATAGCGGTAATAACATCCCCAACCTTTAATCCAGCCATATCTGCCGCGCCCGATTTATATATTTCTGTTAACACTAGTCCTTTTTCTACAATTTTGTAACGAGCCCCAATAGAAGCCTGATCTGTTTCTTGACGAAGTCGGGCGGCTTCGATGTCTTGCTCATTCATAAAGACAGAATATGGATCCAATGTTGCCATCATTTCTGTAATGGCTGCAGTTATTAGTTCTGCGGGATTAGTCTCGTCTACAAAATTGAGCTGAACTTCTTTGAAAAGCGTATTAAAAATATCCAGCTGTTTGGCAATCTCAAACAAGTTTGGTGGCGTAGCATAAGTGATGTGTGACCCTAATGAAACAGCTATTATTGTTACAATTCTACTGATTGAATTTGAACTAGACATTTTTCTTTGAGTTAATCATCAGTTTTGAAAAGAGATGGTTAGAGGCTTTTGTAATCTCCTCGGAGCTTGGCATTGAACGTCCCACAAAAAGAAGCATAAACGCACAAGGCATTCCGCCATCACCTGAAAGCCCCTGCCATTGCTTTCTAACAGCCTCACGCAAAAGACGCTTAATTCGGTTACGGTCTACAGCACGTTTAAACAACCGTTTACTAACAGACACACCCGACTCCCATTCCGCAGAATGATTATAAAACAATAACAGCGGAAATTGTTTAAGCACAACACCCTTGTTAAAAAGAGCGTTAATACGCTTTTCGCTTTTTAAACGTCCTAATTTTTGCCTCATAGTTGCAGTAAATACTGAAAACAGCACAACAAATCGTGATATTGGTTAGTTGTAATTAATTGTCCATGACGAACGTGTTGTTTTCTCTGTTTACATCAGCCATACGTTGTGATGGATCAATATCTACCTTTTTAACTGCATTTTTTAGTGTCAATGTATAGGTTGGATAAGCCCATGCCCAGTCTTTTTGCAACACAGTACCTGTAGCTAAAGGCTTAGTACCTCGCATCATAGTTAGTGGAATATGATGATTTTCCACACGCCCATCAACATAGGTGACAGTTAAATCTATAGGCATCGGCATCAGTCCAGCACGCTCTAACATGACCACACTTTTACCATCAGAATTTTCTACAGATTTTATACTGTAATCTATTTGATTAGTAGTTCGTGTCCAATCGTTGAGATACCAGCTTAGCTCTAAACCAGAAACTTTTTCAGCACACCTGATAAAATCGTTTGGCGTTGGGTGTTTGAAATGCCAATCGTTAAAATATTTCTTTATTGTTTTATCAAGACCTTCTTGACCAATAACATAGCTAAGTTGATCTAAAAACACCGCGCCTTTACTGTATGCGGCCACACCATAAGCGTAGTTGTAATTGTAACGGTCCGCGTGCGTGGATTGAGGCTGCTCTAGTCCAGACTCCACCAATCTGTAATATCCTCGATATGAATTTTTAGACGGGTGGTCAGTATTTAAACCAGTTATCTTAGCTTCTGCGCGATCACTGATGTAAGAGGTAAATCCCTCGTCCATCCATTCATGCTGAGACTCGTCAGTTGCCAGCAAGAATTGAAACCATGTGTGCGCCATTTCATGTGCGGTGACACCAAACAAGCTGTTAAAGGGTCGCTTTCCTGTAATCAAAGTACACATGCCATACTCCATGCCACCGTCGCCTCCTTGAATAACGGAATACTGATTGTAAGGGTATTTGCCTATGTTATCACTGTAAAACGCCATAAGCTCAGCAGTCTTAGGCTGTAAATTTTTCCAGTTTTCGATAATCTCTGGGTCGTTTTGATAAAAGAAATGAAGCGTAGGTCCGTTTTTCATTTTAAGGGTATCATGAATATAGTCTGGATCAGCCGCCCAAGTGAAATCATGTACCATTGGCGCTTTAAAGTGCCAGCTTAATTTATCTCCCTTTTGAGGTTTTACCGATTTAGTCTCATAGCCATGCCCAATGTCATTAGGGTTTTGTAAATAACCAGTGCCGCCAATGATATAGTCTTTGTCAATATTTATGGTAACATCAAAATCACCCCAAACACCATGGAATTCACGTCCAATATAAGGGTCGGCATGCCACCCTTCAAAATCGTACTCCGCTAATTTTGGATACCATTGTGCCATAGATAGCGCCACACCTTCTTTATTATTGCGCCCTGACCGTCTAATTTGTAAAGGGACCTGGCCGTTAAATAGCATGTTAAAAGTAGTTGATTCGCCAGGGCCAATGGGCTTGTTTAAATCTACCTCTAAAATAGTCCCTGATAATTTATAAGCCAAATCTTTTCCATTTTGCTTTAACTTACTGACATTTAAAAAACCAATTTCATCCTGACTTAATTTATAAATACGGTCTGCGACTCGTGAGTCGGGATCCGCTATCGTTCTTGAGCGCACATCCATCTCGCTTCCTGGTTGGAATGCATTAAAAAACAAATGAAAGAACACTCGGTCTAATGTTTCTAGGGAATGGTTGGTGTAAACCAGCTCTTGCGTTCCTTGAAAATTATAGGTTTCAACATCCATATCAACAGTCATTTTGTAGCTTACTTCCTGCTGCCAATAACCATTTTCGAACCGTTGCGCCTGAATTGTTGACAGAACACAAGTTGTCATTATTAAGCCTATTAAAACTCTCATAGATTTTAGATTTAAAAAAACAACTCCACTATTAGCAAGGTTGTTAAGATAACATTATTTTGATTTTTGAGCCGCCATGACAAGGGCATTGTAAGCGTTCACAATGCGACCAGACCGCGACATTGACGTAAAAGAGCCAACCTTGCTTGCATCACCACCAATAACAACCTCGCGATTTATTTTTAAGCCTGATTCCATCATAATTTGTTTCACCTCTGATGCAGATAGTTTTGGATAGTATGAACGGATTAGCGCGGCAACACCTGCCGCTGAAGGAGCAGCCATAGAGGTCCCGCTTTTTGAATCGTATTCATTTTCAGGAGTGGTAGAGTAAACAGCAGAACCAGGAGCAAAAACATCAACATTTATGGCGCCATAGTTTGAAAAGCCAGAAACTAACTTTGAACCGTAACTTGAAGTGATTGACCCTACAGCAAGGAAAGTATCAGAAACTTCTGGACCTGTTCCAAAGGCATCATTTGGAAAAACGTTTACGGTATCAATATCAGCCCCTTCATTCCCAGCTGCATTAACAATTAACACATCCTTGGATCCTGCATAAGCGATTGCTTCACGAACTTTATCGCTGTGTGGCGAATAATATTTTCCAAAACTTGTATTAATCACTTTAGCGCCATTGTCTGCAGCATAACGAATAGCTAAGGCAACATCTTTATCATATTCATCGCCATTTGGAACTGCCCGAACTGCCATAATTTTAACATTATTTGCAACGCCATCCATGCCAATGCCATTGTTACGTTCTGCGGCAATAATACCAGCGACATGTGTGCCGTGGCTTTCAGACTTTTTTACCGGCTTAACATTATTGTCGCCGTAAACAGTTTGAGAAAAATTGTCGGGATTGTCGCCTGTAGTTCTCCCTTTTAACTCAAGATTATAATTGTAGTTCAGTTGATCAGAAAAATAATCCAAACCGCCTTTCAGTTCATTCATAGCCTCAGTAAGTGATCCAAATCCAAAACCATACATCTGTTTTGCTGCCGCAATATATTGTTTGAGGCTGTCATCTTCTGAAGTAATCGCGTCGACGTCTTCTTGGCTGAAATCATCTGTTCCAAAATGAGCGCTCAGCGCTTCTTGAGCGTTGTTAGCCATTTGATAAATTTGTTCATAGCGCATTTTACTACTTTCTGCACCGCCTCGTGCCTTGTCGTATTCAGCTTGAGCTTCAGAATATCTTGGATGAGATGTATCGCCACTAGCTAAAAGTCTAACTAATTCTAACTGCTCGTCATAAGCTGTTCCGAGAAAATTCCATCCATGAATGTCGTCAACATATCCGTTGCCATCATCGTCTTTACCATTGTTTGGCACTTCATCTTTATTTATCCAAATATTGTCATTAAGATCTTCGTGATCAATGTCGATCCCAGAGTCAATTACAGCAACGACAACAGTTGTTCCCTTTTTATCCTTTAATAACTCGGCATAAGCCTTGTCAACACTCATGCCTGGAATGGTGTCTTGTTGAAGATCAAGATGACCCCAATGATGAGCTTGCGCTTCGGCGAGTTCGGCCTCTTTAACGGGAGTATTGTCGATATTTCCAATCGGTGTTGAAACAATGGCAGCGGCACCGCAACCAGCTAGAAGCACTGCAACAAATGAAAAGGGTAGAATGGATTTCATGTAATTCATGGTATTTGATGTTTAGTTAAAAAATATCTTGGCATTTAAAAGTCTCATCAAGACGAACGCCCTTGTCTGTATGCTGCACAGAAATTATTTCATTGTGCGCATCGTGTTCCAAAAATAACAAATATTTATGGTCGGCAGCATCATTCAAAAACAATTCTTTTTCTCCTATTGTTAAGAGTGGACGAGTGTCATAGCCCATTATGTAGGGTATCGGTATGTGTCCGGCTGTTGGCAACAAATCTGCACAAAAAGCTATGGTATAGGTTTGGTACTTAATAAATGGAACCATCTGACGGTCTGTATGCCCATCAACAAAAAGAGCTCTAAACCCAAGTCCTGTATCTGCAAATCGACCATCTTTTGGCTGATCCACAAAACTCAGCTGCCCAGAAAGGGACATGGGCTCTAAGTTCTCTTTCAAAAAAGATGCACGCTCCCTACGGTTGGGAAAGGTGGCCCAGCCCCAATGATTTTGATTGCTCCAGAGTTTAGCATTTTTGAAGGCAGGTTCTAATGCGCCTTTATGACTTCTATTTATTGTTCCGCCGCAATGATCAAAATGAAGGTGCGTGTGAAAAACATCAGTAATATCGTCCGGATGAAACCCATGTTTTTTAAGTGAAGAAACCAGTGTGTCATTACCCCATTGGCGATAGTGTTTGAAAAACTTATCACTTTGTTTGTCACCCATTCCTGTGTCGATTAAGATGAGCTTATCACCATCCTCAATCAACAAACATCGGGCAGCCATATCGATCATGTTGTTATTGTCTGCGGGGTTTGTTTTTTGCCAGATCGATTTAGGGACGACGCCAAACATTGCCCCGCCATCGAGTTTGAAATTTCCGGTATTTATGGTGTATAGTTTCATGTGTCTTGTTCGTTTTGAATCACTTGATAGAGGCGGCTTGCAAAATTTATAATTTTAGTAATTTCTTGTATCGAAGCGGTTCTTTCTTTTCCAAAAACAAGAAGATTTTTGCCGTTTGATTCAATGTGGAAATGTGGATTGCTCTCAAAAAAATGTACGACGGTTTTATTAAAAAAGGCCTTAACATCTTTAGGATTTTCACCCAATAAATAAAACCTTTTAGAAAAATCGCCCGGAGACGAAATGGAAATATTCTTAAATCCTGCAACGCCATAGAGTCGAAGCAAAAAGCCGTCTTTGTCTAGTGTAAAGACTGGCAGTTGCCTCTGCATATAGATGTGAACCATCGTAGTATTGACCACTTCTTTAGCTATAAACTCACCTTCAGAGAAATTAACATCAAAAGCTGTTATCGGTTCGTGTTTCGATTTGATCAAATTATGAATATAGTTCAGATGTTTTGATCGAAAGAAAATAAAGGATTCTAAAAATCCAACCTTATGAATTCTTTTCGCTAGATAGTCATGATCATAATCTTCGGAGAGCGATTTTAAGGCAATTTGTCTTTTGGTAAGATTTTGATTTAGAAGTCCTGAAAATGGAACGAGCTTGCGAATGGCGAAAGGATGGCTAGAATCAGCAGAAAGAGTGTCAAGACCTATTACTTCAAAACGACCGCCCCTTTTCTCAAATAGCTCTTGATAAGCGCTTAAGCTGTCCATGACAGTATGGTCTACAAACTCACATAAAGACAAATCAACAATAACCACCTCTGTTTCAGGTACATTATCCAATTTAGCTTTAAGTCTAAAGAAGTTTACGAACGTACAAAAGTGTTTTACACTAACGTAATATTGACCTTGCCCTTCCGACTCCTGGAACATTAGAACGTTCGGCTTTAAAAAATTCCTTGTAAACAGCTCAAAATTTTTAGTGGTTAACACGTGGATAATAAAAGTTGTCGTTGTTCCTATGACAATGCCAGCTACGAGACCAATTTGAAGTGTGGCGATCAGCGTTATGGAATAAATGAGCAGCTGCTCTTTGCCAATTGTAAACATTTTTATCAGGTTTTTTGGCGCAGCCAATTTGTACCCTGTAAATACTAAAATGGCCATTAAGGCGGAAAGCGGGATACGCTCTAACTGGGTACTGAATAGTACAATAAAAACTAATAAAAAGAAAGCATGAAAAAAATTGGAAGACCTATTGTTACCACCGCTATTAACATTAACCGAGCTTCGTGCAATTACAGTTACAACATTTAATCCGCCTAAAAAGCCGCTTACAGCTGTAGCCACCCCAAGCGCTTTAATGTCTTTTGTAAAATTAGATCGTCTTTTGTTAGGATCAAGTTTGTCTACAGCCTTTATACTCAACAAGGATTCAACGCTTGAAATAATGGCAAGGGCCAGCACTTGCGACCAAAACATCCATTCGTTCGCTGCTTTGAAATTTATTTTAGGTATATCTGCAACCAGTCGATCAACAGCAGGAATGCCGCGAATCATATAATCAGAAGAGATAGGGTTTGGTTGATTTAGAATGAGTTCGAAATAATACGAAAACCCAATTGACAAAAGAACAATCCACATAGGAGCGGGAATAAGCTGCAAATACTTATTACGCAGTTTTGGATAAATCATGAGAATACCCAAGCTCAAAATACCAGCCAAACAGGCAGCTATAATTCCAGTATCAGAATAGGAAAAGACATTGATTACAGCCTTTGGCATCGCAGCAAGATACTCTAGGTTGTTGTCCAAAACAACCCTGTTCCCAAGCATAATATGAAATTGCTTCCCGAGGATAATAAGTCCAATTGCGGCCAACATGCCTTGTATGGCAGAGGAGGGGAAAAAATCTGCAAGCTTTCCCAAACGCAAATAACCCAATATTATCAAAAGAAATCCAGAACAAATGATGGCGGCATAAGCGTCTTGTAGCCCAAGGGTTGATATAGCTACCAAAAGAACCCCCACAAGCCCATTCCCAGGCCCAGCAATGGTGACATAGCTTCCGCCCAAAACAGAAACTACAATCCCTCCAACTATAGCGCTAATCACCCCAGCCATAGGAGGGGCGTCACTAGCCATAGCCAATCCAAGACCTAATGGTAGCGCAATTAATGACACAACAAATCCAGAAAAAATATTAGATGGAAGAGATTGGACGGCTACAATAAATTTGTTGGTCTTTTGGCTCATTGCACTATTAATACGTCAGTTGGAAGTTCGCCGAGAATATGTTCGATGTCGTGAGGGAATAAGCGGTCCCAGAATGTCATTTTAACGGGGCCATTCATGACAAGGAGGTCGGCTCTTACAACCTGAGCATAGTGCCCAATTGAATAGCCTCGTTTGCCAAATATTGATTGAGATTGAATTTGGATATTAGACTTAATGTGGTCTGGAAGATTTGAAATAATATTATTTACTCTAGATTCTTCCCTATGTTTGAGCCGTTCTTTGACAATTCGCGACCGCCTCAGCGAACGATCATCATCTACACTAACAGCAACCTCTTCTTGTCTGATTTCTTCTACAATTGTGATTTTTCGTGCGCCCAGATCTTTCGCCACAGAAAATGCTGTGGCAATGGTTTTTTCAGTTTTTGGATCTGCCAAACCGTTTACCACAATATGTTCACATGGCACGCGATCTACCGATGGTTTAATGAGCAACAAAACGGAACAGCCCGCTCTTCTCGTAATTTGCCGGGCAATGGATCCTAAATAATACTTAAAAAAATTCTCCCTCTGTAATGCCCCGAGAATAAGTAAATCAATAAGAGCCTCTTTAACAGTTGACAAGATGACCTCAACTGGGTTTCCCATTTGACAGCGGACATCGTATTCGAGACCATTCTTTTTGTGAACAGTGAGCATGTCGTGAAGCATTGCCCGATTGTCTTCAGACAAAACACCCACATGTATGAGAACCAGCTTAGCTTCTAGAAATTGAGCAAGTCTAGCGCCCTCATAAAGATTGGCCTTGAGATTTGGAGAAAACGCCACCCCCACTCCAATTGTTTTAAATGACATAACTGTCTTTTTATCTTGCTTTTGTTCGAAGGTAAGATACAGAAATTTACTTAATTCAAATGCCCACTCTTAGCTTCATGAACATTAATCAAATTGATTTAAAGAGAGCACGCTTAATATGGGTACTGTTGAATCATCACTTGTTCTAATAAAGACGGTAACAGGTTGATTGGGCAATAAATCTATAAAGTTGGGAGACACAAAAATGTTGGATCTGCTTGAAATATAAACACTTTTTTGTAGGACATCACTATAAAGCGTGGCCTCATAGCCATCATTAAGTTGTCGCAACTGAATATTAATAGCAGAAGCCTTTAAGCTGAGGTTTTTAGGCCGATCAAAATATATCAAGGTTTGTTTGTCTGTAAATCTCAAAACGCCAACAGTGGACTGGGGATTAAAACCTTCAAAATTAAGGGGCACAACGTCTGCTATTTCATTAGCATTTCCCGGAGCATAATAGGGCATTGATTTAGCATATAAAGAGTTGCCGTCAAAATCAAAAAATTCGACATTGAGCACATCAGAAAGAGGTTCTAAATTGTCGTTTATTATATTAATCATTAGACCATCTTTAGTTGTTTTTGCTGCAATAAGAAGATTGTCGAAATCGTGTTCCGCCGCATATTGCAATGCCTTCCATTGGCCTAAATAGTCAACACTGGACCATGACACGCTTGGCCAACAATCATTGAGCTGCCAAAACAAAGACCCCATCGTATAAGGCATCGCACTGCGGTGTGCCACAATGGCTTTTGAAATACCGTACGCTTGAGTCAATTGGCTCAGATAAACTTGTTCTTTGTCGTTTCTGGGTAAAGGAAAATCTCGAGCCATATAAGTTTCGATAAGCGCTGTGCCTCGAGGGTGTTTTTGATGACTATCGAATTCAGGACTGTTGAGGTCTAAGGTTCCTCCAGTCGCATATGTCACTACACCTTCGCTTGGTAAAGATTGAAAGCCAAATTCACTCATAAATCGTGGTACGCTGTTTTCAAAATGCTCAAATGGGTAGTTGTCGTGCCAAACAAACCAGTCGTGGGCATCACCTTCGCTTATATATTTGCTGTTACCTCGACCATATTTTGGCGAGCTTTCCCAGTATGGCACATTTTGCCCATAAGTTTCAATGGTTTCCGGTAAAATTTCTTTAAACACTTTTTCGTATGCCGCCCAAATAGCTTTTTTTTCAGCATCGCTTTTGCCAGACTTCCAGCCCCAATTTGCCCAGCCCTCGCTACTTTCGTTGTTACCACACCATAATACTACAGAAGCGTAATTGCCTATACGTCTTACGTTATCTTCTGCCTCCAGCCTTACATTCTTTAAAAATTTTTCCGACCCTGGATACATGGCACAAGCAAACATAAAATCCTGCCAAACCATAACTCCTTTTTGGTCGCAAAGCGAGTAAAAGTCGTTATGTTCATAAACGCCTCCCCCCCAAACACGAAGCGTGTTCATGTTTGCCTCAACTGCGTTGTTGATGATGGCCTCGTATTCTTTGATGTTGCCAGAATTGGTCATGGCATCGAGGGGCACGTAGTTAGCACCTTTCATAAAAACAGGAACGCCATTGATTTTGAAATAAAAACTCTCTCCACCATCGTCTTCGTCCGTTATCAGATCTATGGTTCGCAAGCCTTTTTTATAACAGATTTCATCTACAAGACTTGATTTGTGGTTTATTTGGACACAGATGTCATACAAATAAGGCTCTCCAATATTGTGTGGCCACCATTTTTTAGGGTTAATGATTTGAAAGGGGATTATGTTATTAACCTCATTAGCATTTAGAACTTTTGATGCAAATAAAGCGCCGTTAACAAAAAC
Source organism: uncultured Flavobacteriaceae bacterium (assembly GCA_943788695.1). Classification (GTDB taxonomy): domain Bacteria; phylum Bacteroidota; class Bacteroidia; order Flavobacteriales; family Flavobacteriaceae; genus JALRKI01. The sequence continues at coordinate 342,920 of CALSRG010000001.1, read as the reverse complement.
ATCAGCTGTTATATTGGCTAATGCTGTTTGCTCTAGCGATAAACTAACCTCTAATTGTGCAGTATTATCATTGAGCTCAATAAGCTCAACAGCGCTCTGTTTGATTTTTGCCTTGTCCCAAGACACCAGTATCGCTTGTCGCCAAATTCCGGGAGTGATCAGTCGAGGCGCCCAGTCCCAGCCGTATTGGTATTGAGGTCTGCGGGTGTAAACGCGTCGTTGTTTATCATCAGACATGTCGTCAGCAGGAGGGATGAAGAGCTCCGTTTTCTTACGAGTGTTTTCAATATCATGGTGATTATTAAAAGTAATCCGTAAGTTGTTGATTGATTTTATCAAAGGTGAAACATCAACTTCCCATCGCCGAAATGCATTGTCTGTTTCTAGTATTACCTGACCATTTAGTCGAACTTCGGCATAAGTGTCAAGACCCTCAAAACGTAGTTGGTGGTTTGCTTTTTTGAGTTGCGCTTCGGATACTTCAAATGTTGTTTGATAATCCCAATCTGTCTTTGAGATCCATTGAAGGGACAAAGCATTGTTACCAACATAAGGATCTTCGATTTCCCCCAAGAGAAATAGATCTTGTGTAACGCTTCCAGGCACTTTTGCCTTTAGCCATTCAGAATCGTTTGTTGATCTGAAGCTCCAGTTTTCTAATTTTTTAACCAAAGGTTTTTGGCTGTCGGAGGACTGACATCCAATGCACAAAATAACCCCAACCAATAAACCGAAATAACGCATCATCCTCGCATCAACTTTAATAAGGCGCTAATTTCGTTGACATCGGATACTGTTCCTAACTTTATCCCATCAACAATGACAGTTTTTGATGCTGAAGTATGAGCCTCTAAAAACCCAGCATTTTTGAACGACATAATATTATTACTATTAACGCCAGCACCAGGTAAAAGGATAACAGATGAGGCAGATTTTTGAAGTTTCTGCAGTAAGGGCAGGCCTTCGATTGCTGATCGTTCTTGACCAGAACTTAGTATTCGGGACACGCCAATGTCTTCTAATTCTTTCAAAGCGCTAACAGGATCACTCACCTCATCAAATGCGCGGTGAAAGGTAAAATCCATAGGATGTGCAGCGTTAATAAGCATCATCGTTCGCCTAATATCTACCCTAAAATCTTCATATAACACCCCTGAAACAACACCCTTTACTCCTATACTTTTGCAAAACTGGATGTCATCAATCATGTTATCAAATTCGTCCTCATTATAGACAAAATTACCCCCCCTTGGGCGTATGAGAATATAAATTGGTAAGTCGACCTCGCGTCTTACAGATTCGATTAAGCCCCTGGATGGCGTTATGCCCCCTATATTTAAGTCCACACAAAGCTCAATCCTGTCAGCGCCAGCTTTTTGAGCGGCTAAAGCCGAATCCAATCCGTTACAACATATTTCTAAAAGCATATTATTGAAGAATCAATTCATCTATAAAGGTCCAAGCAGGATGTCCACCACCCTGGAGTTGATCTGGGATGATGCCAAATCCTACTACCTCAATTTTCAGGAACCTCGTTTTTTTATCAATAGTTACATCAACATTTACAATAGAATCATCCCCTTTAATCTCCATCACAATTGGTTTGTCATCATCACATGTAACGCGGATATATTTTGGGGCATAAATCCATTGACCATTGGTGTTAAAAAAACGTGTGGATAGCGTTGAAATGTCAGTTTCTTTTCCGAGGTCTATTTGAATTGACACATCATCACCCCAAAATCCTAACCATTCCGAATCACCAAATCTGTTATTGCTTCCAATAATACCATTTAATAACGCCACTTCACCACCCGTGTTATAGGTAGGATGAGGATCAGGCGCTATATTTATGATTTTTCCAAACCCGAGGTGTGTGAAAATATTTTGCTCGAAGACCTCTGAAATTGTCTTATCATTTTCAATCACGACCGCCTTGATAGTAGTGTTTTGATTAACAGGGATGGCTTCAATGTATTTTTTGCTTTGAGGTCCTGGCGTTGAACCATCTGTTGTAAATCTTATGGTCTTATCGTCTATCAAGGTTGAAAGTTCATAACGTCTCATGTTAGACCCATTTTCAAAACGCCCAATAATTTCATATGAGTGGTTTGCATAGTTGACATTCAAGACATCCAAGCGCTTTTTAAATCGTTCAAGTCGGTTCGCAAAGTTTTTAAAATCTCGTTGGTTAACTGTAGTCCACAACACCTCTGATAGAGCGATCATTCTTGGAAAAGCCATGTACTCAACAGCATCAGGAGTAGAGATGTATTCAGTCCACACATTTGCTTGACCGCCTAAAATGCAGCCCTGCTCTGCATTGGTCAGGCCATCGAGAATTGGATTAAAACTGTAAACCTTTTTTAAAGGCAAAAATCCTCCAATAGCAAGAGGCTCGGATGTGTTTTCTGATTGATAATAATCAAAATAACAATGAGACGTTGGTGTCATGATAGCGTTCATTCCAGCTTTTGCTGCGGCGATTCCTCCATCAACACCGCGCCAAGACATGATGGTGGCTTCGTCTATGAGTCCTCCTTCTAATATTTCATCCCAACCGACGATTGTTTTACCTTTTCGTGCAACAATAGAGGCGACCTTTTTTATAAAATAAGCTTGGAGACCTGCCTCGTCCTGTAGTGCGTATGTTTTAATAAGGCTTTGGCAATGGGAACAATTTTGCCATCTTGTTTTAACAGCTTCATCACCTCCGATGTGAATATATTGACTGGGAAACAGTGGAATGATTTCATCAAATACGGCCTCTAAAAATTTGAATGTCTCAATTTTCGGACATAAAATAGCGCCGAAAACGCCCCATGATGTTGCGACTTTGTCCTTGTAGTTGGCACATCCATATTCCGGATATGAGGCCAAAATAGCACTACTGTGTCCGGGAATGTCAATTTCAGGAATCACTTCGACACCCCGAGCTTCAGCAAAAGCTACAATGTCGCGAATGTTTTGTTTGGAATAGTAACCCCCATATTTTTCTCCATCAAATTTTTTAGGCTGATCGTTATAATGTCCAATTAAGGTTTCGTCGCGAAAAGACCCAATGCTATTCAATTTTGGAAACCCGTCAATTTGGATACGCCAACCTTGGTCGTCTGTCAAGTGCCAATGGAACACGTTGAACTTCAGCATTGCCATAAGGTCAATGTATTTCTTAATAAATTCGACAGAGAAGAAGTGTCGTGACACGTCCAAATGCATGCCGCGATAGTCAAACTCTGGAGCGTCTTGAATTCGAATAAATGGCAAATAAGCAGATTTATTTTGATTTTGCTTGACTTCAAAATCTTCGGGTAACAAAAGCCTTAGTGTTTGAACAGCTCGATAAGCACCATCAACGGTTGAAGCCTCTATAAGAACCCCTTTTATATCGATGGAAAGGATGTATTCTTCAGTATTTAGTGAAGGATTTTGTTTGATTTGAACGCCTTTAATAAAATCAGCTGAGCTGTGATTTGAAAGTAATGACCTTCCCGTATATTCTTTTAACAAACGAGCGGCTCCACCTAACGACCGATCAAAAACAATAATGTCACTGAATGAAAATTCATATGACCCAAGCTGGTCTAATATTTGAACAGGTTGAGGAATTAAGTTCAATTCACGCGGCGGCTGTTTGGCGCAACCGATCATGCATAAAAAACTAAAAATCAAAGCCCGCATTGCTATCATATCATTTAAATGGGTTATCTCACTACGAACATAATGAAAAAACCTCAATGGTATTAATCGTTGAGCTTAAGGACTGCCATGAAGGCCTGTTGAGGGATTTCCACATTGCCAATTTGGCGCATTTTCTTTTTCCCTTTTTTCTGTTTTTCAAGGAGTTTTCGTTTTCGAGAAATATCACCACCGTAACATTTTGCGGTAACATCTTTTCTCAAAGCTTTGATCGTTTCGCGTGAAATAATTTTGGCACCAATAGCTGCTTGAATAGGAATGTCAAATTGTTGCCTAGGAATTAGTTGCCGTAATTTTTCACACATTTTTTTACCAATACTATAGGCATTGTCGGCATGAATCAGAGCAGACAAAGCATCGACAGTATTGCTGTTTAATAAAATATCTACACGCACCAATTTCGACGGTCTCATCCCAATTGGGCTATAATCAAACGAAGCATAGCCTTTAGAAACGGTTTTTAAACGGTCGTAAAAATCAAAAACAATTTCTGCCAAAGGCATGTCAAAGTTTAACTCAACGCGCTCAGGGGTAAGATAAGTTTGATTGGTGATCACCCCCCTTTTTTCAATACAGAGACTCATAACGTTGCCAACAAAATCGGCTTTAGTTATGATAGAGGCCTTGATATACGGTTCTTCCACACGGTCCAGTCCAGATGGATCTGGAAGATCGGATGGGTTATTAACTATAATAGCTTGGTCAATATGTTTTTTAGTGTAAGCGTGATAACTTACGTTAGGCACTGTAGTGATCACCGTCATGTCAAATTCGCGTTCTAGGCGTTCTTGGATGATTTCCAAATGCAACATGCCAAGGAATCCACAGCGAAAACCGAATCCTAGTGCCGCAGAGCTTTCAGGGGTAAAAACCAATGACGCATCATTAAGCTGAAGTTTTTCCATAGAAGACCGAAGTTCTTCATAATCTTCGTTTTCAACAGGATATATGCCTGCGAACACCATTGGTTTAACATCTTCAAAACCTTCAATGATTTCATTTGTTGGGTTTTTACTGTCAGTTATAGTATCTCCAACTTTAATTTCTCGGGCATCTTTTACACCTGTAATGAGATAGCCCACATCGCCGGTTCCTATGATTTTTTTCGGGTCTTGTTTAAGTTTAAGCGTCCCAACTTCATCAGCATTGTAGGATTTGTTCGTTGCCATAAACTTGACCAATTGGCCTTGTTTTATAGATCCATTCATAACCCTAAAATAAGTTTCAACACCTCTGAAGGGGTTATAAACTGAATCAAAGATAAGCGCTTGAAGTGGTGCATTTGGATCACCTTTTGGCGCGGGAATCCGCTCAATAATGGCAGCTAAAATTTCCTCAATACCTATACCGCTTTTGGCGCTGGCAGGAATAATGTCTTGGGCGTCACAACCTAAAAGGTCGACAATATCATCTGTTACCTCTTCAGGGTTTGCGCTAGGCAAATCGATTTTGTTGAGTACCGGAATGATCTCTAAATCGTTTTCTAAGGCTAAATAGAGGTTTGAAATGGTTTGAGCCTGTATGCTTTGGGCAGCATCAACCACCAACAGAGCCCCTTCACAGGCCGCGATGGATCGAGATACTTCATAAGAAAAATCGACATGTCCAGGTGTGTCGATGAGGTTTAAAATAAATTGCTCGCCCTTGTATTCGTATTCCATTTGAATGGCGTGCGATTTGATTGTGATCCCTCGCTCGCGCTCCAAATCCATGTTGTCAAGGAGTTGGTTTTGTTTCTCGCGGTCGGTAACTGAACCAGTAAAATCGAGTAAGCGGTCGGCCAAAGTACTTTTCCCATGGTCGATGTGAGCAATAATACAAAAATTACGGATGTTTTTCATAAGGTGGCGTCACAGACGAATAGGCGCAAAAATAAGCAATTTCTTATCGGCACGAGCTATAGAAGAGAAATTCTAGCAAATGGCTTTTGCTGAAATTATCTTAATTTCGCCAATCAGGTTAATATCATGGTCAAAATAGCAAATATTCAACTTCCAGATTTTTCATTATTACTGGCGCCTATGGAAGATGTTAGCGACCCACCTTTCCGAGCGCTTTGCAAAGAACAGGGCGCTGACGTTGTTTTTACAGAGTTCATATCTAGTGAAGGGCTTATTCGCGATGCCGCAAAAAGCATGATTAAATTAGATATATATGAGAAGGAGCGTCCAGTTGGTATTCAGATTTTTGGAGCTAATTTGGAGAGTATGTTACAGTCGGTTGATATTGTAACAGCTTCAAAACCCGATATGATTGATATCAATTTTGGCTGTCCTGTAAAAAAGGTGGTGAGCAAAGGTGCTGGTGCGGGAATATTAAAAGATATTGATTTGATGGAGAAGTTGACTCAGGAAATGGTTAAGCGAACGCACTTGCCCATTACCGTCAAAACAAGATTGGGCTGGGACCATGATTCGATCAGAATTGTTGAGGTTGCTGAGCGGCTTCAAGATGTTGGCTGCCAAGCAATTTCTATTCATGGTAGAACGAGAGCTCAAATGTATAAAGGCGAGGCCGACTGGCACCCTATCGCGGCAGTTAAAAACAATCCAAGAATGCACATTCCAGTATTTGGAAATGGCGATGTTGACACTCCTGAAAAAGCGGTTAAGATGCGTGATGAATTTGGACTTGATGGCGCTATGATTGGAAGGGCCTCGATAGGGAATCCTTGGTTTTTTAAACAAGTCAAACATTTCATTGCTACTGGACAACACTTGCCACCGATAAGCGTTGAAGAACGCGTATCTGCGGCACGTCGACACCTTGAGATGGCTATTGATTGGAAAGGCGAACATCTGGGGGTGTTTGAAACCAGAAGGCACTACACGAATTATTTTAGAGGAATTCCCAATTTCAAGCCTTACCGAACACGTATGGTAACTAGTGACGATTCACAATCTGTTTTTGACACTTTAGACGAGGTGCTCAACACCTTTGGCTCATTCGTGTTTTAAGAAGTAATAAATTTTTGATTGATGCGGCGAGAAGCTACGAAAGCGGCACAGATGCCAAGAATGGACATGGTAGCAATCACAACAACTACATTGATAAATGTCATACGGACGGGATAAGGCAAGGAGGTTGTTAGCATCGCCCATTCAAACTCTTTTTGAAGAACTACTAGTACAATACCAAAAATTAATCCCAAACCGCCACTGATAAGTGACATTAAACTGCCGTGAATAAAAAATATACGTCTTATATCTGATGTTGTTACGCCCAAACTATAAAGGGTTTTAAGGTTCTTCTTTTTGTCTAATATGATCATAATAATGGTACCAATAACATTAAAAACGGCAATGATAAGCACCAATGTAAAAATAAGGTAAACGGCCAATTGTTCGGTGTTGAGCATTTTGTAAAGAGTATCATTTAATTGGAATCGTGATTTTACGATCACCTCATTATTAAATACTTTCAAAATGTCATTGGATATTTTTGAGGGGTCTGCTTCAGGATCGAGTATTAATTCAATAGCACTTATTGTGCGGTCGTTCTTATCAATTAAATACTGTGCGGTATGAATATCTCCAAAGATATAGCCGTTGTCAAAATCCTCGTTGATTTGAAAAACACCTACACCGTTTCCGATGGTTTTTTTGAGAGCGCCTCGAATGGAGCTAATCTGCCCTTTACCACCTTTTGGGGCATACAACTCTATAGGCGTAGTGTAATCATTTAAACTAAAAGACAGGTCTCTTGCAACACCCCAGCCTAAAACCATTTGATTGCTTCCAGGTGAAATCCATTGGCCTAAAGTCAATATCGAATCTACCGTAGTCCTCGAATAATTTTCGTCAACACCCTTGAAAGTGACGATGGTTTTTTTGTCATCATAGATTACCACCATTCTTTCTTCAATAACCGCTGATATGTTATGAATGCCTTGGATATTGTAAAGCCCAGAAAGCTGCAAGTCGGTTGGCTCAAATTGTTTTCCAAAACTCGGAAATACCTTGAGGTCTGGATCGACAAAAGAGGTAAACTGTAAGCTAAAATCTTTAAGTCCTGTAAAGCCTGATAAAACCACAAAAAGGGCCGCAGAGGCCACAAAAACACCTGCTCCCGCAATACGTGTAATTATGTTGATGGCGTTACTGCTACTCTTGCTGCGCAAATAACGCTGCGCCATGTAGTAGGTGATTTTCAATTAAATCTTTTTACGTTTTTCAAGCAAATCGGGCTTTGTAATTGGATTTTCCTCCCGTTTAAGGGCATGTTCAATTTTATCGATATACTCCAGAGAATCGTCCAGATAAAACCGTAAATCTGGCATGCGCCTCATTTGATTTTTAGTGCGCTGGGCCAATTCGTGCTTGATGAGAGGCCCATTAGATGAGATACCTTTCATTAATTCGTCGGCCTTAGCAATAGGAAATATGCTGAGGTAAACCTTAGCCAAACTCAAATCGACAGTCACACTTACTTTAGTAACGGAAATCACAACACCAAGAGCACCTGAACGCACGGCAGTCTGTAAGACTTCTGCCAAGTCTTTTTGTAAAACGCTTGCTACTTTCTTTTGACGGTTGCTTTCCATGGGGTAAAAGTACTATTTTTAAGCTTGAGACCAATTGAGGTTGTGGCAATTAATGTATTTTTGAACCAATGTTAGGAAAAATTGAACACATCGGAATTGCCGTTAAAGACCTTAAGGCGGCTAATGCAGTCTATGAGACATTGCTTGGTGTTACGCCCTATAAAGAAGAAAAGGTTGCTTCGGAAGGGGTGATCACCAGTTTTTTTAAAACGGGCGATTCCAAAGTGGAGCTTCTCATGGCTACCGATCCAAACAGCCCTATTGCTCAATTTATTGAAAAACGCGGTGAGGGCCTGCACCATTTGGCCTTTTCGGTTACTGACATTGACAAAGAAGTTCAACGTCTTGTTGCAGCAGGGTTTCAAGTTTTGAATGAGCAACCAAAACTGGGCGCCGACAGCAAGCGCATCGTTTTTTTGCACCCCAAGAGTGCTCATGGTGTTTTGGTTGAGCTTTGCGAGGATATTTAATAAAATGTACGCTCTAAACTACCGAGACAGGAGGTTTGGATGGCTTTCATTAAAATTTCACCATCAGTTAATTTGTCTTTTTAAATGAGGCTTATACAAGTATGCATAATGCTTGTGAAACAAGAAATTATATCTTAATATTGTCCTTTCAAATGGTCCTATAGCTCAGTTGGTTAGAGCACTTGACTCATAATCAAGTGGTCCCTGGTTCGAGCCCAGGTGGGACCACCCTTAAAACCCCTAATTACTTCATTTTCAGTAGTTAGGGTTCTTTTTTGTTTCTATTTTCCCTAACAAATTTAGAATTATTGTAATCAATCCAATTATGAATTGTAAGGTAAAACTCCAATGAAACGCTCCTTTTTCAATTATATTTATTCCTCCACCTATCATAAAAATGATACCGTATAAATACCAAAAGACTTTTCGATAATGTGTTTTTTTAGTTTCTGACAATTTCATTGTCTTTATAGAAATGAAGTGGAGAATTCCTACAACAACAAAGGTTCCTAATAAAATTAATATTCCAGTACCCGTACTAAAATTACATTTTTTCACCCGCTAATTTTCTTAATTGAGGGGTTTTTAAATCCTTAATAAATATAAACCACTAACCCATATGAGAAAACTTTTCTTCCCTTAGGTTTAGTCATTTACGATCGCACAATTTAAAAATTATTAAATTTGCTAAAAATATTCTATTTATGAAAAAATTTATTTACCTACTTTTCGGCATAGCACTTTTGTCGTGTAACGACGAGCCTGCTGGCGAAACGCCTTTTGAGCCCTCAGTAACGACCTTTAATTTTGAGGAGCGTTTGCCTCAAAATATGCAGACCGATGCACCGCTTGTTTATTCTCAAGTGATTGTGATGCAGGCTCAAATGAATGCCGTCGGAGCTTTTATGAACAATCCCGATGGCGCAAATCGCTCAGTTGTGCAATCAAGAACGGATTACAACTGGTCTTATGGCGACTTTAACATTGACTATAACTACGTCTTAGTAGGAGATCAATATCAGTTTTTATATACGGTCACTTACCAGGGCGCTGCTTACTATACCATAGAGGGTTGGCAAATGGCTGACGGTTCGGCTGGATACTATGTTTCAACAGTTGATTTTGATGCCTTGGGCATGGAAGATTTTCCTGATTACACCACAGAGGTGTCTTGGACATCTAATGCCGCTGGTCTTCAAATGGAATTGTCCTTTGATTTTGGAGATACCATGCAGGTATTCTATGAAATGGCTATGAATAACGACGGTTCAGGGGACTTTGCCTATACCCTAAATGGAGATTTGACGTTTTCAGCGCAATGGAATTCAGATGGCACTGGTCAGTGGACCGACCATATGACCAGTCCTCCAACTGTGACCTATTGGTAATCAGCAAATATTTTTAAAAAATTAAAAATTAAACTCCTCACAGCAATGCGAGGAGTTTTTTTACGTTAGGACAGTCTATCATAGACATTCAAAATACTGGCATTAACACCAACCATAATTGGAAAATAAACCTTCTTTCTTTTCGTCTTCATACATCAATGCACTTTTTTTAATTGGAGCGAACGGCTTTAATGCGGCCTACGGATTTTTAACGTTTTATTATTGTAACGCTTTAGGACAGTCCGATTATTTCGCTTCATACATTAGTCTTATTTCAGTGGTAGGATTATTGGCTATTTTAGTGAATTTTGGACACAACTTCTCTGCCACAAAATACATAGCATCAATTTCAGAAGATAACCAACAGAGAAACGCTTTTATGAGTAGGGTCATGACCATTAAAATGGGATTATTGGTACTGGCCTTTGGAATATACTTATTGGTTATTGCTACTGTGTTTCCAGAGTTTAATAACGGTCATCTCCTAACAATTGGGTTTTTACCAATTTTATATGAAGCTTTTTTCCCCTATTGGTTTTTTAACGGTATTGGAGAGAATTCAAAAACTCTGCTGTTTAATGTACTTCCTAAGTCCTTGATCGTTGTTTACTTGGTTTTCGTGCAGCCTGACATTGAACGCGCCCTAACAGTAATTTCATTGAGTAGCGGACTGTCTGCCTTGACGGCATGGATCTATATATTTTGCAAAAAAGACTTTTTATTCCAAAGGGTGAAACTAAAAGCCGTTTGGCACGACATTCAATTTGCCACTCTAAGCTTTTTGACTATTGACGCCATTGATCTACCATTGAAATTATCGAAACTCATAAGCGCTACTTTTTTCGGGCCGGCAAACATTATTGCTTTCGACCTTTATGAAAAATTTTTTCGATTATTTAGGCTGGTTATGACATCCGCTAATCAATCGCTAATTCCGAATATCTTTAAAGATCGGTTGTCTAATTATCATAAAAAATATTTGTATTTCTTCATTGCCGTCTCGGTTATCGCAATTGTAGTTTTGACGAGCTCACAGGGTGTGATTATAGGGTTTTTTAACATTAACCCATACAGCAATGTCCTAGTGTTCAATATGCTGTTGTTTACCTTGCCCTTATATGCTTGTACTGAATTTTTAGGCAACGGCTGTTTGTTGTTTTCTGTTCAGAAAAAAAATTATTCCAAATTTCTATATCTTTTTATAGGGTTCTTCTTGGTTGGTTTTTTTGTGCTGAAGCAATTCGTTCAAGTGTCTGAAGCTCTGATTTATGCCTATCTGTTTTTTGAGTTACTTTTGGCGATTTATGTAACTTACACGGCGTCAAAATTAATGGATGAATAGAACTTTAGTTGTTAGCGCTATGTTGCCGCCATATTATCAGGGCGGTGCAGAAAAAATGGCTCAATTATTCATTGACGAATACACGCTAAAACAAGAACATCCTTTCGTATTGACTCATAGGGCAGCGCGACAAGGGTCTTATAATTTCTTGCCCGTCATATTTGGAAATATCTGTAGCCCAAAAACAGTTGTTAAAAAATGGCGTTTGGTAAAATTGATGTATCATTTATTGGATCTCTTTAATCCAATTTTGTGCATTGAGCTGGTCTATCAATTTAGATCAAAAGGAATTACTACAATTTACGCTCACAACACCACCTATTTTGGGTACAATATCCTAATAGCTTCCAAACTATGTGGTATTAAATATGTTCAAATTATACATGATTATTATTTGACCTGTGTGAAATCTTCGAGGTTTAAAACAGGGGCAATTTGTCATAAAACGTGCGCCACTTGCACTGCTTTTAGAGCACCAGTAAAGTCACTAACCACTTCAATGCACGCCGTTTTTGTCAGTCAAGCCTTGCAAAAAATGATAGAGAAGGAGCGTCAGTTTAAGTCTTCAAGAGTGATCTATAATCCCGCACAACCATTCTTTGAAGTTACTGACGCATTAATCGAAAAGCCGAAAGTCTTTACATTGGGCTATTTAGGCGCCATTTCAGAAAATAAAGGGATCCTTCAATTTTTGAAGCTACACAAAGACAGTTTTGAGTCTAGTGGGGTCAATATTTTGATAGGCGGCACAGGCCAAGGACCTTATTTTGAAACCTTTTTGAAGTTTATCGCTTCTTGTGATTTTGTATATTTTTTAGGACAAACGACACCTAAAGATTTTTTTCCGAGGGTAAAATTTTTGCTTGCACCATCTCTTTGGCATGAACCGTTGGCCACCGTTATATTAGAATCAATGAGTCATGCCACACCATGCATCGCCAACTTAACAGGTGGATCCCCCGAAATGATAGATCATGGCCAAACAGGCTATTGTTTAGATCTTTTTGATTCTGCCGAGACAGAAAAATTATGGACTGAAATCCTTAGGATGAACCAGCAATCCTACCAATTGATGAGTCGATCAGCAAAGGAAAAATCCTGGACTTCAAAGCAGGACTGGATCAATTCAATATTAAATATTTAACTGTTATGCGATCCATCGCAAAATGGACCGTCTGATGTTTTGCCGCAATTGCACAGCGAGAAGCGGTTTCTTTTCGGAATGGGGTTTCCGTCGCCGTCTAATAGATTAACGTCTTTTGCATTAGTCACAACGACCTTGCCACTGTTAGTCACTTGAATAGTGGGTTGTGTATTTTCTTCCATGATTGATGCTTTGTTTTTTGTAAAAATACAATTTCTTAATTGAGTTTCTTGATAAAATGGAATCCTGCAACGATATAATTCCTTTTGAAGTAAAATTTATGCGCTCGAGGACTGTTCACATAAGAGTTTAATTCTACAGTTTGACAACCATTTTCTCGAGACCAATTTTCAATCCATTCGATAAATTGATTCCCCATTCCTTGAGAGCGCAATGTAGCATCCATCACAACATTGTCTAGCTCTAATTGCTTTCCAGAATATATTCTGGTAGTCATCCATCCTGAGGTGATTCCCACGAGCACGCCATCAAAAAAGCATCCAAAAGGAGTATAATTGTTATAGTTGAACATCTCCATTTGACGATTTTCAATGAGCGTTCTTTCAAGATTGGGGTTCAGCTGCTGGGCCAAATCAACCATTTTAGTAAAATAGTCCTGATTTAAAATTTTGAATACCATCTTTAAAATAAATTTAATTAGAATACCATGACATCCCAAGGGTAGGTTTGCGCTGATGGTTGAACAGCGTTGCATTATCCCAATGAGAGCCTTGTCCCCATAGGGTAAAACAATCGGTTGAAATCCATGCAGGTTCCCAATAAACAATCCCTTCGCCACCAGCTTCAGAAACAGTTTCAGTGAGGGCAATTAAATAGTCAAATTGGCCTTGATCAGAAGCTGGATAGCCGCTAACTAAGGCACTTTCACCTAAAACATTATTGGCATCATCAACATCTTGTAGTGTATAAGGATAAGCAGTTTCAACAATCATGAGTCTTTTGCCATATGTCGCTATTAGTGTCTCTATAGCACTTCCTAAGGTTTCTATATTATAGTCGGACCATCGTGGATAATAAGACAATCCTATCCAATCATAATCTGTAACGCCGCTGTTTTCGGCTTGTTCAAACCACCATAATCCATTTTCGGGTTGAGCAATATGTAGCATAATCTCAATATTGACATTATTAGCTTGTGAAAAATCTTTGACAGCTGCTATTCCTTTATTGAGTAAATAGGCATTGCGCGCCCAATCAATAGGCCAAATAGGAGAACCTTCCTGTAAAATCATCGCATTAGTTTCATTACCAATTTGAACGATGTTTGGCAAGGCGTTGGCGTTTTTTAGTTTTTGTAAGACAGCGAAAGTATAATTATACAAAGAATCACCGAGCACAGGCCTATTGTTAACCACCTCAGCCCAGGCAGATGGAACCAGTTGATGTGATGGGTCGGCCCAAGTGTCGGAATAATGAAAATCTAGGAGTGAGCGCATGCCCCTTGAGAGGGCTTTAGAAATCGTTAATTTGACATCTTCAAAATTCGAATAATTTGTCCATGTGGGATTATGCCATAACCTTGTTCTTATGAGGTTTGCTCCGGCATCATCAAAAATCTCGAAAGGATCTTGAACAACATTGTAGGAATTATAATAAACAGCATTACAATCGATCATTTCATTGACATAAGAAAGATCGGCTCCTTTATAAAAGCTAATATCTTCGTTAGGCGGATCTGGAGTTAGAACTGTCAAATCTTCTTGCTTGTCACAAGACAATATCGAAAGGAGCGGAGTCAGACATAGCCAAACCCTCAGTTCTATCTTATTCATTACCTGGTTGTTTCAGCTCCCAATTTGTTTTCATTTTTTCTTCATCTACCATAGCCTTTACATCTGCTAGTAGTCGTTTGGCATCATAAATGATGCCGTCTTTAATGGTATATTTTACACCACCTACTCGAACAATTTCATTGTCATCAGTTAGTTTGATCGCTCCAGTGCCATAGAGTGACTTTAAGTTGGCTAAAGGATTTTCCTCTACAATTACAAAATCGGCCAATTTCCCAATTTGCACGCTACCAATTTTATCATCAATTTTCAAAGCCTCGGCTCCGTTAAGCGTCGCCGAACGAATCACTTCCAAAGGATGAAAACCAGCCTCTCTAAGAAGCTCTAGTTCTCTAATGTAGGCAAATCCATACAGTTGATAAATATAGCCCGAGTCTGATCCTGTGGTCACACGACCGCCACGATTTTTATATTCATTGACAAATGTCATCCAAAGTTGAAAATTCTTTTTCCAACTTACTTCTTGTTCTGTGCCCCAATAATGCCAATAACTTCCATGAGAAATTTTACTTGGTTCGAAAAACTTCCAAAGAGATGGCAGTGTATAATCTTCATGCCATTCTGCGCGTCGGGCGCGCTGCAAATCGCGATTCGCATCATAAATATTAAAAGTAGGATCAAGGGTAAAATCTAAATCAAGTAGCTCGTTCATCACAGCATTCCAATGATCTGAATGTGGAGCGGCAGCTTGAGACCAGAGCTCTCCCGCTGCTTCGAAACGGTCTTGTTCGTTTTGGTAGTTATAGTCAAGCGGATAATTTTGAACAGTCCGGTCTTCAAAAAGCGCTTCGGGTAATCCATACCAATGCTCCATGCTGGTGAGTCCAGCGCGTGCAGAATTAAGAACGTTCCATCGGGCAACACTCAATTGCGCATGGTGACAGGCAGAGCCTAACCCCAGGGTTTTATTTTCATCCAACGCAGCAGCCATAATATCAGGCTCTGCGCCAAAAAATTTGATCCCATCAGCACCTCGTTTTGCATTGGCACGAACCCATGTCCTTGCCATTTCGGGTGTAGAAATAGGCGCGTCATTTAGCGGGTTGAATGCTTTTGATGTTTGTCCAAAAGCCGTGTATGAAAAAATTCGTGGCGCAACGATGCTGTTATTGGCTGAACGTTCTTTAAGGTCTAAGGTATAATCGATTCCACGGCCACTAGGTTCACGAACAGTGGTGACCCCATGAGCCATCCATAATTTAAATACATAATCCCATTCTGCACCTTGTGCTTTTCCGCCGATATGACCGTGCATGTCAACAAAACCAGGCATGAGGTACATTCCATTGGCATCCAATTCACGGCCACCTTCTTGGAGTTTAGGCCGATAAGATTCATTTATTGGGACACCAGGATAACCGATGACTTGAATTTTTTTAATGATATTATTTTCTACGACAATATCTACTGGTCCTCGTGGCGGCGATCCATCGCCATTAATCAAGGTGACCCCTCGAATGATCAATTGGTTGAAAGGTCCATCGCCCAAATAATTGTCCTGCGCCTGCAAGACAAATGATATTGAAAGGGCAAAAATGAGTAATTTGATTTGTTTCATAATACGTTGAATTAATTAAAGGCACACCAATCACTTCCAATAGGCGAGCCATCAGGAATGTTTGGACTCTGTAATGCTTTAAAGGCACTTGGATTTTTGAGAAAACGGTCTATCAAATTGGCGAGAAACTGTTGGTCTTCTGTCATTTTTTTTGATGCACTAAGTTCTGATCGGAATGTTTTCAGCCCTGACATGATATCAAAAGATACTTGGACATAAGCACTTTCGTCTTGACTCAAAGTGAACAAATGACTCAATATTTGCGCATTGATGCTGTTTTGAACTTCTTGTAAATAAGGATCCTTGTAGGTGGTTTTTTTAACATAATTCAAGGTGGTTGAAACCAATTCGTCTACATCCATTTGATTGTCGTCTTGTGCTTTTTGAGCAACCAAACGGGATGCTCTTTCGGGATGGAATAGAAATCCCAAAGTAAAATCGGCTGCTGTTGCTGCGGCGCCCATCGGGTCGAAAATTGGACCAAGATGACTTTTAAAACTTTCTCGTGACCGGCTATAACCTGGCGAGCGTGGAGGGAATAAGAATAATTTTTCCTTCGGTATGGCAAGTGCATCGGCGCTTAAGGTCGATAAAATGGCCGACAAAGCTGCTCTTTGCTGATTCACAGAAACCACCGTTGGTGTTTGAAGGTCTTCTTTTGTGGCATAGTTGTAATCTACACCTCCTATAAGTTTAGATGCGGCTTCTGTTTGATAGCGATGGAAGAAATAAATGGGCGCAAACACGTCTTCTAAAACAGCCATGGCTTCACCTTTTTTGATGTTGTCTATTGAGAATTGATCAATGGCTTTTTGACGCACTTCCATAATGCGTAATAATTCCTCAGAAGCCGAAGCACCTCCGTCCCATAAATGGGCGTATGGATGTGCACCACCAGAGGCTCTAGCGTCACTATCTGAAATATATCTTAAACCTTGATCGTGTGCCGCCTTGAGAATGTTATCTAGAGCGGTTAATTCATCAGTCCCATCTGCAAAATCCGAATATGCATAAGCTACAGTGGTTCTGTCCCATGCGCCAATTCCAGTGTCATAAGCATCGTCAAAAACTATGACATCATTTTTTAGAGATACCAATGGGTGAGGATAATCCATTACTGACGCGCGGTTATTGCTGCTAGCGGCAAAATTGTGCTGAAACCCAAGGGTATGTCCAACTTCATGGGCAGAAAGCTGTCGGATTCTGGCTAATGCCAAATCCATCATCGCTACGTCGCCTGGACCATTATCTGCAAAAGGTGCTTTGGTTAATCCTTGAGCAATAAGATAATCTTGACGGATGCGAAGGCTTCCCAAACTCACATGTCCTTTGATGATCTCGCCTGTACGCGGATCGGCCACACTGGCGCCATAACTCCAGCCACGAGTGGAACGGTGTACCCATTGAATCACATTGTAACGGATGTCCAAAGGATCAGCATCTTCTGGCAGCATTCTAACCTGAAAAGCATCTTTATAACCTGCCGCTTCAAAGGCTTGATTCCACCAACGAGCACCTTCGATCAAGGCTGAACGTACCGGCTCAGGGGTGCCTGGATCGAGGTAATAGATAATGGGCTCAACGGCTTCGCTAATTTCTTGTGTTGGAAATTTCTTTTCTAATCGATGGCGTGCGATATAACGTTTGGTGATGGACTGATTTACTGGAGTGGCATAATCCATATAAGAAAAAGGATAGCTGCCGCTTCGTGGATCGTAATTCCGCTGCTCAAATTGATCATCAGGAAGCTCAATAAAAGAATGGTGCTGATAGGTTGTGACAAAATTGGGATTCGGTGCAACCGATTGAATATACCTACCCGAAGCGTTTCCACTAAAAGTCAGTAAGGCGTCAAATTCTACATTTTTAGGAAAGGCCTTGGTTTGATCCAAGACTAAAGCCGAACGACTTTTGTCTAAACTGTAGCTGCCCTGACCAGCTCCTTTTAATCGGTCTGTTACGCCATGGGAGTCTTGCATGATGAAAGGCGTGAGATCAATCAAATAGCCCTTGGCAGTTTTTTTGACAATGGGAAAACCAAATAGAACAGACTTTGCAAAGGCTTCTCGAACAGATTTTTTTTCTGCAGCGTTGTCGGTAATCGCACGATATTCTAAATTGGGCTGAACCAATAGTAATTTATTGCCAGCTTTTTCAAAGTAGACCACTTGGGTGCTACCAAGTTGTCCACGATCCAAGCCTATGTCGTTACTCCCTAGTCCCTGGCTAAGTGCATTGACATATAAAAACTCCTCATTGAGGCGCTCTACTTCAATAAAAATTTGGTCTGTACCTCCGAAATAATAGAAATCAAAATACCCAGAAAAAGCTGTTGTGGCTTTGCTGAGGTCTGGCTGCGCTGTGACCAATTGAGAAAATAAGACAAATGAAAATATGAAAAATCGGGTCATCATAAGATATAAATTATTCGCTTAAATGGTTTTTGGTTCTCGGAATGGTTAGGAGTTTGGTTTGACGACCACTGACATATCTAAAACCGTCTTTGCCATAAAACCCTGCTTCTTCGAGCATAACTCTGATGTCACGCTGCCAGGCTTCGATATAAACAGTGGTATTTAATTCAATGGCATAAACCGTATTGCGATGTAAGGGATAGTCGCCATTAACTGGCACGCCGTCCTGAGCGTCCCACATGCCGATGGTTGGTCCTGAAGAATGGCCGTAGCTGCCTAATGGGTGGGTGTAAACAGACGGGCGAAGGCCCTCAGACTTGGCTTGATCTAAAGTGTTTTTCAATATGGTATTACCAGAGTCCCCTTCTTTAAAATTCGAAGTCAACAGATCTTGTAAACGGTTGCCTTTATTCAATGCATCGATTAAAAATTCTGGCGGCTCGATTTCAAAAGGCTTTAACACATATACCAATTCTTGACAGTCTGTATTCAGTCTCAGATAAGTAATGCCAAAATCACAATGCACCAAATCACCAGGAAGAATGATATTTTCTTCAGGGCGATTAGAAAAGGCATAAAGGTGGTCGCCCATGACCTCATTGGAGCGCTGAATGTCAACAGAAGGGTGGAACCAAGTTTCAAGACCAAGTTGGGTCACTTTGTCACGCATCCACCACTCCACATCCGTAGTGGTTGTTATTCCAGGAGTGATGACTTTTTCAGAAAAAGCCTCGGCAATAATTCCGTGAGTGATATTCACTAAGTGACTGTATATGGCCATTTCGCGCTCTGTTCTCGTTTCGATCCAAGCGGTAGCTAATGGTTGTGCTGATACAACACGCTCTTTAAATTTTTTAGGCAAATAGCTCATAAATTCTTTGTAATCAGTATGGTCTAAGCCGTCGGTTATATTGAAATTATCGGAATAATTTAATCCAATTTTTTCAGGATTGCGCTCTGCTATCAATTCCATTAACCGCAACCATTGATTCGGCTGCTTGTCTTTGTCCCAAGCAGAAATAATATTGTCCCCGAAATTATATCGAGCAACGGCCAACTTGTCTATTGTGCCTTTTTTTATATTTCTGTAGAAGAGAATAATGGTTCTTCGGCGTGCATTGAGCCAGGTTGCAGGAAGCATATTTTTGAGAACGGGGTCTTCGTTGTATTCTCTCGAAATCAGCACCCACATATCGATACCAGTGCGATCCATAAGTTTTGGCAAGAGGGTTTCGAAGCGTTCATTTAGAATCTCATCTATCACCGCTGCGCGCGCGCGTTCTGTTAAAATCAATTGAGCATTTGCGGTAAATGATAAATTTAATAATAGAAAAAATAGGTATTTCATAACTTTAGTGAAAGTAACTAAGATAGCTAAATTTTTGTCCAATAACCCAATATTGATATTGCATTCTCTTTAAAACAAAAAACCCACTCATTGAGTGGGTTTTTTTGTGGAGCAGAGGGGAGTGAAGTCGAACTATTTTGGGGCGGATTTAGAATTATTAGAATAAAATATCGTTTAAATAACTCCACATTTCGTTGTGGAAATTAATGGGGACTAAATTATCGGCATTAGGAGCTTCACCCATACGAATTATTACTAGATTTTGACTAGGAATAACATCGAGGTATTGACCGTTTTTACCCATACCTGCAATTAAATCATCAGGCGCGTTGGAGGCCAAAGAAGTCTGTATTGGAATCGTTATGCCTGGAGGAATCAAACTATCTTTACCATTGAGCCACCAAAGATATCCACAGGATTCATTAATTTGTTGAGATGTATTTATCATATTTGAAAAATAATTTGCATCATTCAAAATCACTTGCTCATCCCACACACCTTCATTTAATATCAACAACCCAAACCTAGCCATATCCCGTGAGGTGCTCCAGTAAATATTATTATAGTTTGATTGAATCCAACTACCACCCATTCCAATTTTCATTTTTACTTTTTGGTTGGTAAAATCATTGTATGTAATCCGAGATGAGTTTTCGATGACATCTTTTAATAGGGTATAGGTAGCATTGTGATAAAACCAGCTTGTTCCTGGAGTGTCTTTATAATTTAAGCAATTAGGTGTTGTGCAATTAAGGTCATCCACTTCATAGTCTAAACCAGTAGTCATGGTCAATTGGTGCTTAATTTTAATCAAACTCTCTTGGTTTGCTGTTAAATTGGTCCAACCATTGCCAAGATATGTAGCACTTTTGTCCTCCACAGACAAAAGTCCATTGTCTTGAGCGATTCCTACTAAAAAGGCAGTGAGTGTCTTTCCAGCAGAAGCCCAATACCAATTTGAGTTTTTATCAAAAGGACCTGTATTTTGAATGTTGTTGCCCCAATAATTCTCTAAAACGATTTTACCATCTTTTAAAACTATAAAAGCACGAGTGTTATTGAGTTCAAGAAAGTCATATAGATTCCCAATTCCAATAGAATCCCAGTTTAACACATCAGGTGATATAGTTTCCCATTGGTCGGAATCTATGCTTGGGAAATACATGTTGTTGACTATAGGCTGGCTAATTTGAGTTTCGTCTTTAGAGCACGAAATGATTGATAGTATTATGAACAGCAGAAACTTTTTCAATAGATGCATAATTGGATTATCTAATATAAAAATTATTCCCTAAAATAAAATTTATTTTAGGGAATAATGCCGTGGAGCATATCGGAGTCGAACCGATGACCTTTTGGCTGCCAGCCAAACGCTCTAGCCAGCTGAGCTAATGCCCCATAAATAGGGGCGCAATATACACAATATTCTAAAATGTGTCATCTGTTTTTCACAGTCGAATATTAGAATTGATAGGCATTAAATCATTCTTACTGAGAAAAATGTAAATTTGCATCAAAGTAATAGGATGGAAACGGTTCGCATCACCAAACAATTTACCTTCGAAACAGGTCATGCCCTTTATGGTTATGATGGCAAATGCCGTAATGTTCATGGTCATAGTTATAAACTTTCAGTAACGGTTATAGGTCTTCCGATTAGCGATCCAGAACATGTAAAACAAGGAATGGTAATGGATTTTGGCGATCTTAAAACGATTGTTAATAAAGAAATTGTTGACAAGTTTGAC
The DNA here is from genome assembly GCA_943788695.1 of uncultured Flavobacteriaceae bacterium. Taxonomy (GTDB): domain Bacteria; phylum Bacteroidota; class Bacteroidia; order Flavobacteriales; family Flavobacteriaceae; genus JALRKI01. The sequence continues at coordinate 321,455 of CALSRG010000001.1, read as the reverse complement.
CATGTCACCGTATTCAACAAAAACACACCTCATGTTCAATTGGCCGAAACTTTAAAAAAAGAAGGGCATCAGGTTTTATTGGTCGATTATCAACCAACAAGCGAATGTATGGTAATCGATTTTGCCAAAACCATTGCAGCGCATCTTCCCAAAAACATTCGTCTTTTTTCGGTAAAACTTCAAGAAACCGACACCGCTTTTGCTGAATGGGTGTCGACAGATAATACTTAAGCCGTGCTATTAATATGACTCCCATTATCACTGTTTCGTTACCCGAAGGCAAACAAGCCTATTTTGCTTCGGACAACCATTTGGGAGCGCCCTCTTTGGCTGAAAGCCGACCAAGAGAAATACAATTTGTGGCTTGGTTGAATAGTATTAAATCCGATGTTGGTGCTTTGTTTTTACTTGGCGATTTGTTTGACTTTTGGTTTGAATACGACACAGTGATCCCAAAAGGATTTACACGGGTTCTGGGGAAACTTGCCGAGCTCTCCGACGCAGGAGTATCTATTTATTTCTTTACAGGAAATCACGACCTATGGATGAACGGTTATTTTGAAGAAGAATTGAATATAAAAGTGTTTCACAGTCCAAAAGAATTTTTGATTGGAGACAAACATTTTTTTATCGGCCATGGCGATGGTCTCGGCCCATCAGACAAGGGCTATAAGCGCTTTAAAAAGGTTGTGAGCAATCCATTTTTCAAATGGTGTTTCAGATGGCTTCACCCTGACATAGGGATGCGTATAGCACAATACTTGTCAGTAAAAAACAAACTGATTTCGGGAGATGAGGATGTTAAGTTTGAGGGTGAAGACAGCGAATGGTTGGTACAATATTGTCGCCGGAAACTTGAAACAACTCATAGAGATGTTTTTATTTTTGGACATCGCCATATGCCATTAGACATCTCATTAAATGATCAATCGAAATATTACAATCTTGGCGATTGGATCAGTTATTATACCTATGGTCAATTTGATGGATCAACCTTTTCTTTGAATATTTTTAAGTAAGGGTTTGTCTCAAATCACGCAACTTAAGTTGTAAGTTACTTTGCCCATTCCACTCATTGAGGTCGACTGTATAAACAATGTCGAAAACGGCATGATTTTGAATTAGAGGTAGTTTATTGCCAAGCCCAAAGCCAATGGCTGGGACGATGCTTTGGTCTTGCTTCACAGCGAGTCGTAAATGTTCGGCGTTTGATCCTACAGCTTTACCAAAACCCGAATCTGAAACAGCTGAACTCATAAACACAGGAGTCATATTGTTTGGGCCAAATGGTTCAAACTGTTTTAAAATTCTAAAAAACTTTGGAGTTATATCGCTAAGTTGTATTTCAAAATCGATTTGTATGCTTGGAATACGTTGGGTTTCAGAAATTCTCGCCTTGACTTCGGCCTCAAAACATGCTTTAAAAGCGTCGTATTGATCCGCTTTTATAGTCAAGCCAGCAGCATATTTATGGCCACCAAACTGAACAATTGTATCGCTACAAGCTTCAAGTGTACTGTATAAGTCGAATCCTTTAACTGAACGGGCCGACGCAACGAGGTGCTCACCACTTTTAGTAAAAACGACCGTTGGTCTGTAGTGGGTTTCGGTAAGTCGCGAAGCTACTATCCCAATAACCCCTTTGAGCCAGTTTGGATCGTAAACGACTGTTGAATAGTGTTTTATTTCGTCGTTTTCCAGTATTTGTGTTAATGCCTCTTCTGTGATTTGTTGATCTAGGGCACGACGGTCGGTATTAAAAACTTCGATTTGCTCGGCCATCTTTATAGTCTGTTCGTCGTTTTCGGCCATAAGTAAATCCACTGCGAAATTCCCGTGTACCATCCGTCCTGCGGCGTTGATGCGTGGTGCAATTTTGAATACCACATCTGAATTGCAAAAATCTTTCAAATCGAAGCCACTCATCAGTGCTTTGAGTCCTGGCCTGGGATTGTTGTTAATTTGCCGTAACCCGAAATACGTCATTACCCGATTTTCATCGATCATTGGCACAATGTCTGCACCAACAGCAACGGCCACCAAATCCAGATAGTGTAACAGTGTTTCAATCTTTTCCCCTTCAGTTTCAGTAATGGCCTGAATCAATTTAAAACCAACACCGCAGCCACAAAGTTCTTTAAACGGATAGTTACAATCGCTGCGTTTAGGGTCAAGTACTGCTATTGCATCTGGTAGACGCTCACCTGGATTGTGGTGATCGCAAATAATAACATCAACACCTTTTTCTTTGGCATAGGTTACTTTTTCAATGGCTTTGACTCCACAATCCAATACCACCATTAGGGTTATACCGTTTTGAGCTGCAACATCAATGCCTTGAAAGGATAAACCGTAACCTTCGGTGTAACGATCTGGAATATATGTTGTAACAAGTTCAGTTTTTGATTTTAAATACGAGGCCATAAGTGACACGGCCGTTGTCCCGTCCACATCATAATCGCCGAAAACCATAATAGATTCTTTTTTGTCAAAGGCTTCTTTTATTCGGGCAACAGCTTCGGGCATATCGGCCATGAGCATCGGATCATGAAGTTGTTTTAATTGAGGTCGAAAAAAAGCCTTAGCCTCCTCAAAAGAATGAATACCACGCTGCGCAAGTAATGATGCGATGGAATGGTCAACACCCAAATCGGACATCAATCTGTTGGTTATTTCTTGATCAGGAGCGGGGCTAACTTGCCAAATCATGAGTTGTTATTTTGGGATTCCTGAAACAATGATAACGATTTCTCCTTTAGGAGGTTGGTGTTCAAAACGGGTTTTTAATTCTTCCAAGGTACCACGTTTATGCGTTTCGAAATGCTTGCTAATTTCTCTTGATATACTAGCCAATCGATCGCCGCCAAGTGTTGAAATCAAATCATTCAGAGTTTTTACCAGTTTGTGAGGTGCTTCGTAAAAAATCATGGTTTTTGACTCTGATTCAATTTGCTTTAATCGGGTTTGACGTCCTTTTTTAGGAGGTAAAAATCCTTCAAAACAAAAGCGATCGTTAGGTAGCCCTGAGCTTACAAGCGCAGGAACGAAGGCTGTTGCCCCTGGTAAGCATTCAACGGGAATACCACTATGGATACAAGCTCGAACGATCAAAAAGCCAGGATCAGAAATTCCAGGTGTTCCAGCATCGCTAATCAAAGCTAAGGTTGCGCCTTCGGCAATTAAATTTACCAACCCATCTATCATGCGGTGTTCGTTATGCATGTGGTAGGACTGCATAGGCGTGTCGATGTCATAATGCTTGAGCAGCTTGCCTGATGTTCGTGTGTCTTCGGCTAATATTTTATCAACTGTCTTAAGCACTTCCACCGCTCTAAAAGTCATGTCTTTTAAATTGCCAATGGGTGTTGGTACGAGGAACAGTTTACTCATTTCCCAAATTTGTTTGCAATTAACAACATCAAGCGTTCCTCATATTCTGACTTTCCTTCCCATTGATTGTAATCAGGCTTAACTTTTTTTTGTATAAAATGGACAGCTTCTTGAAAGGTTTCAATGTTATCTAACATCTCGAATACGCGCCCAAAATCTGCGCTTTTACCATCAAAAAGGTGTTGCATGAATGCCAAACGGTCATTCAGATCAAGAGCGATACCGCCAACCCGAAGGGTTTCGTTTAAAGATTTTTGATGATCCGATTGTTCTGTTGAAACACCATCCTCTAAATCTGGTTTAGGTGCTATGGGATCAAACTCGGGGATATGATGAAAATCTCTGGTAATCGTTTCGAAATCCTCTTCAATCTGTTGTTTTTCGAATTTAGGTTGATTTTCTAATAACAGATCCACTTGATCACTTTGAGGTTCAATTTGGGCTACAATATCTTTAATGGTTTCGATACCTGGCTCAGAAATGGCATTGTTCTGGTCACTTTGGCTGTCTTGTTGTTCAAAACCAAATTGTGATTTTTTATAATTCAACACCACCAATAATTCATAAAGCGTTTGAGCAGACGCCAATGCTTTTTGATAATCGTCTCGTTCACTGGCATGTTTTATTTTCAGTAATAACTGATTTAGATCTCTAGGGTCTTGAGCCATTATTGTTGTAGTTTTCACCGAAGGTATCAAAAAGTATCTATTCCCACAATGCAAAAACGTTGAAATCATTTGGTATTATGAGGCAGCGGATATTTTTTTTTTATATTTGCAGGCTCAATGCGCAGCTCATGGTTAAAGCTTTAAAACCATATGATATTCAGTTTGTTGGTTTGAAAATTGGCCACCATGAGTTTAATTATGACATTGATAGTACGTTCTTTGACGCTTTTGAATATGCAGAATTTAATAACGCCTCTTTAAAAACAAAGGTTTTTTTGGATAAAAAGGCAACGCTTCTAGACTTCAATTTTGAGGTTTCGGGCCATGTAAATGTAAATTGTGACGTGACCAACGAACCATTTGAGCTCCCAGTGGAGGGCAAATTTGATCTGGTCGTCAATTTTGGTGAGTCGTTTAATGACGACAATGAATCCATTTTAATTTTACCACACGGGTCTTTTGAAGTTAATGTGGCGCAGTATATTTTTGAACTAATTGTTCTTTCTATACCTGCGAAACTTGAACATCCCGGCATCAATGATGGGACGCTTGATTCTGACATATTGAAAAAACTTGAAGAGTTGAATCCCAACAATGATCGATCGAACCAAAATGATTCGGTAGATCCACGATGGGATGGATTAAAAAATTTACTAACGGATAATTAACTGAAATAATGGCACATCCAAAGCGCAAAATATCAAAAACCCGTCGCGACAAACGCCGCACGCACTACAAAGCTACTGCACCGCAAATCGCTACCTGTCCAACAACTGGCGAGGCTCACTTGTTTCACAGAGCACACTGGTTCGAAGGTAAACTATATCACCGAGGTCAAGTTCTTATTGACAATTCGGAAACTGCTCAAGCCTAAGCTGCACCACGGCACATCCTGTGTCGTTCTACATTAGATAAACGAGGAGCTTTTGAACGCAGCAATTACGGCCGTTGGCGGATATGTACCTGATTTTGTTCTGACGAACAAGATACTTGAAGGGATGGTTGACACCAATGATGAATGGATTGTTTCTCGAACTGGCATTAAGGAGCGCCGTATTTTGAGGGGTGAAGGTCTTGGGACCTCTTTCATGGCCATTCATGCGGCTAAGGACCTTATTCAAAAATCTAATCTTGACCCGGCTTCTATTGACTTGGTCATTGTAGCAACAGCAACTCCTGACATGCAAGCCGCTTCTACCGCTGCATATACGGCATCTCAAATCGGTGCTGTGAATGCTTTCGCCTTTGATTTGGATGCGGCCTGTTCAAGTTTTTTGTTTGGGATGTCTGTTGCCTCAAGTTATATTGAAACAGGTCGTTACAAAAAGGTTTTACTTATTGGAGCAGATAAAAATTCATCAATGATCAATTATGAAGATCGCGCAACCTGTATCATTTTTGGTGACGGAGCGGGAGCCGTTTTATTTGAACCTAATGAAGAGGGTTATGGTGTTCAAGATGAATACTTGAGAAGCGATGGTTCTGGACGTGATTATTTGTTGGTCAAATATGGCGGATCTTCATTTCCACTTGAGCATACGCATATCGACAATAAAGAACAGTTTGTTTTTCAAGACGGTAAAAATGTTTTTAAACATGCTGTTTTTAATATGGCAGACGTGTCTGAGAGAATATTGGATCGAAATAATTTATCGAAAGATGATATTGCCTGGCTTGCGGCTCACCAAGCTAACAAACGAATTATTGACGCAACGGCCAATCGCATTGGCTTGGAAGATGAGAAGGTAATGATGAACATCCAAAAATATGGAAACACCACTTCAGGGACTTTACCGCTCTTACTGTTTGATTACGAATCGCAATTGAAAAAGGGCGATAAGATAATTTTTGCAGCATTTGGGGGTGGGTTTAACTGGGGTGCATTATATTTGACATGGGCCTACGACCCGCGATAGTAAAATAAAAAATACAATCATGGATTTAAAAGACATTCAAAATCTTATCAAATTTATTGTTAAATCTGGTGCCAACGAGGTAAAATTTGAAACACTCGATTATAAAATCAGTGTGAAAACAGGCTCTGATTCTGCCCTCCCAACAGCCCAGTATGTGCCTTTGACTGCTGCGGCTCCAGCGCCTCAGCCAGTTACTGAAAAAGAAGCACCTCCGCAACCAACAGAGGATTTAACTAAGTACATCACCGTTAAGTCGCCAATGATTGGCACTGTTTACAGAAAGCCATCTCCCGATAAGCCAAACTTTACCGAAGTTGGACAACGAATAGCTGAAGGTGATGTGGTTTGTATTATTGAGGCGATGAAACTTTTTAATGAAATTGAATCTGAGGTAAGCGGTACCATTGTTAAAATTTTGGTTGATGACGCGTCACCTGTGGAATTCGATCAACCGTTATTTTTAGTTGACCCATCATAATCAACTCTAAATAAATCAATCATAAGGGTTACTAAACGGAGAGGCTATGTTCAAAAAAATTCTTATTGCAAATAGAGGTGAAATTGCGCTACGTGTAATACGAACCTGCAAAGAAATGGGTATTCAAACGGTTGCCATCTATTCATCAGCAGATGCTGATAGCCTTCATGTGAAATTTGCTGACGAGGCTGTTTGTATTGGACCAGCGTCTAGTTCTGAGTCTTATTTAAAAATCTCTCACATTATAGCCGCCGCCGAAATCACCAACGCGGATGCCATTCATCCTGGTTATGGATTTTTGTCCGAAAATGCAAGATTTTCAAAAATTTGTGAAGATCATGGTATTAAGTTTATAGGTGCGTCGGCTGAGATGATCAGTAAAATGGGTGACAAAGCTACAGCCAAAGCTACAATGAAAGCGGCAGGAGTACCATGTGTCCCCGGAAGTGAAGGTATTTTAAAAGATTTTGCAGACTGTAAGAAAACGGCCAAAGCAGTTGGCTATCCTGTGATGCTTAAAGCGACAGCGGGCGGTGGAGGAAAAGGCATGCGGGCGGTTTGGTCAGAGGATGACTTACTTGGGGCATGGGAAGGCGCACGTCAAGAGTCTAAAGCTGCATTTGCAAATGATGATATGTATATGGAAAAACTTATTGAAGAGCCTCGACATATCGAAATACAAATTGTAGGTGATTCAAACGGAAGGGCCTGTCATCTTTCGGAACGTGATTGCTCCATTCAAAGACGTCATCAAAAATTAACTGAGGAAGTTCCATCACCTTTTATGACAGCTGCTTTGCGCAAGAAAATGGGCGAAGCTGCTGTAAAAGCTGCAGAATTTATCCAATATGAGGGAGCAGGAACCATTGAGTTTTTGGTGGATAAGCACCGTAATTTCTTCTTCATGGAGATGAACACAAGAATTCAGGTTGAGCATCCAATTACCGAGCAGGTTGTAGACTTTGATTTAATTAGAGAGCAGATTTTAGTAGCCGCTGGCGTTCCAATTTCTGGAAAAAATTATATGCCAAATTTACACGCTATTGAGTGCCGAATCAATGCGGAAGATCCTTATAACGGTTTTCGTCCATCACCAGGAAAAATCACAACCCTTCATGCTCCAGGAGGCCACGGTGTTAGATTAGATACTCATGTCTATGCTGGATACACCATTCCTCCAAACTACGACTCTATGATCGCTAAGTTGATCACTACTGCGCAAACGCGTGAAGAAGCGATCAATAAAATGAAACGCGCCCTAGATGAATTTGTGATTGAGGGTGTTAAAACAACCATTCCATTCCACCGTAGATTAATGGATCATCCTGATTATTTATCGGGGAATTATACCACCAAATTCATGGAATCCTTTGAAATGGGTGTTCCAGAAGAGGAATAGATATTACATTTTATGATGCAATTATCTTATTGGGACAGGCAAACTTGGCTCAATGGTGTTGACTATGCCATTGTCGGAAGTGGAATTGTAGGTTTACAAACTGCGATCCATCTTAAAAAATCACATCCAAAGGCTAAGGTAATCATCCTTGAAAGAGGCTCAATGCCACAAGGCGCAAGTACTAAAAATGCTGGATTCGCTTGTTTTGGAAGCGTTAGTGAATTATTGTCAGATCTTAAAACATTCTCTGAGACTGAAGTTTTGGATTTGGTTGCCATGAGGTGGGAGGGACTGAGATTGTTGCGCCAGACCCTACAAGATTTTGACATTGAATATGAACAATTAGGCGGATTTGAAGTCTTTAGATCGAGCGATTCCCGTTTGTACAATGAATGTTTAGAAGCCATTCCGGAGCTTAACGATCGTTTAGCGGCAATTTTTAAAAGACCCGTATACGAGGTTCAAAGAACAAATGAATCTTTTTCGGGTGTTTTTAACCGAACCATTTATAACCAGTTTGAGGGACAAATCAATACTGGGTTTATGATGCAGTCATTAATTCAATGTGCGCATCAGCTTGGGATTTTGATTTTGAATGGCATACAAGTTACGAACATCATGGCTTCTTCGAATGGAGCTGTGTTGTATCTTGATGGTCTTGAGCTTCATTGCAAGCAGGTTGCTATTTGCACCAATGGTTTCGCTTCAGATTTTTTTGACTTGGAGGTTCAACCAGCGCGTAATCAAGTTGTGATTACTAAGCCTATTCAAGGCTTGAACATCAAAGGCACTTATCATTTAGAGCAAGGCTATTATTATTTCCGTAATGTCGGAAACAGGCTTTTACTAGGCGGCGGAAGGCACCTCGATTTGATTGGCGAAACGACTACTGAAATGTATCAAACCGAAAACATTCAATCTCAATTGGAGCATTTATTAAAAACGGTGATATTGCCCAAAACCCCTTTTGAGATTGAGCAAAGATGGAGTGGTATTTTAGGAATTGGTCCTCAAAAGACCCCCATAGTTAAAGAGGTCATGCCAGGAATTTTTTGTGGTGTTCGTATGGGCGGAATGGGAGTTGCCATTGGAAGTTTGGTTGGCTATAAGTTGGCAAAATTGATGACGACCTCTATTAGGTAAGATTATTCATTATTAGGTATTCCGCAATTTGAACCGCATTCGTTGCGGCTCCTTTTCGGAGGTTGTCACTTACAATCCAAAGGTTGAAACTTCTGTCATGAGAATGGTCTGCACGTAGTCGACCTACAAAAACATCGTCATAACCAAATGCTGTCAAAGGCATGGGATAGCTATCTTCGATGAAAACCACACCCTGTGTTTTCTTCAATATAAGAGCTACATCTGTCAATAGGGCTTTTTTCGATAATGTCATATTTACGGCTTCAGAGTGACCTCCTAAAACAGGAACCCTCACTGCGGTTGCTGTGACTCCAATGTTTGGATCGTTTAAGATTTTTTTAGTTTCTAAGATCAATTTCCACTCCTCTTTAGTATAGCCATCATCGCTAAAATCATCACACTGTGGCAGTGCGTTTTCATGTATTTGATGGGGGTAAAATTTATCGTGTTCAATGCTATTTTGTTCATTTCGCAATTGATCGATACCGCTTTGACCGCTTCCTGTGACAGATTGATAGGTTGAAACAATGAGTCGTTCAAGCCCAAAAGCTTTGTGAATATCATTTAATGCCACCACCAATTGGATCGTAGAACAATTAGGATTGGCTATAATTTTGTCTTCTGCAGAAAGGCTATTCGCATTGATTTCAGGAACCACCAGAGGGATGTTGTGATGCATCCGCCATGCGGACGAGTTGTCGATAACTGTTGTGCCTGCTTCAGCAAATTTAGGAGCCCAAAGTAAGGATAATTCAGCACCTATTGAGAAAAGAGCAATCTCGGGTCGAGTCTTTAGAACCTCATTTATTGATTGTATTCTCAGGTCATCACCATTAAAATGGATAGGCTTTCCAATACTTTGATCTGAAGCAGCTACTAAAAGGTTTGAAATTGGGAGTTTGCGTTCTTCAAGAACACGGAGCATGGTTTGTCCAACCAGTCCTGTTGCGCCAATTAATGCTATTGTCATATGGTTGTAAAATGTGAGTTAAAATAAGTCCGCCGCATCTATAAAAATCATTTAATTGTTGATTACAATACGTGGTACACGGTTTGAAATACCTGTGATCAATTCGTAAGAAATGGTTCCGGCTCTCTCAGCAAGATATTCTGCCGACTGCTGAACTCCAAAAACTTCAACAGTGTCGCCTTCTTTACATTTGATATCAGTGACGTTGAGCATGATCATATCCATACAAACATTGCCAACAATGGGCGCCGATTTCCCGTCAATAATCATTTGCCCATTCCCATGTCCGTATTGTCGACCAATGCCATCTGCATGTCCAATAGGAACTACAGCAATGGTTGTGTCAGCGTCACATACATAGGCGCGGTTATAGCCAACCGATTCACCTTTTTTGAGATGATGAATTTGCGAAATATGCGTTTTTAGAGTAGCAATCGGAATTAATTCATGATGCTCATTGCTTTCGTTTGAGAAGCCATATAGCCCAATGCCACTGCGAACCATGTCAAAATGCGCTTGCTTATAATTTAAAATACCTGAAGTATTGCACATATGACGAATAGGCTGATATCCGATCGATGCAATAATACGGCTATTAATATTCTCGAATTGATGTATTTGTTGGAGGCTAAAATCACTTTCGTTCATGTCTTCACTCGCTGCGAGATGTGACAATAAGGAGGCCATTTTGATTGTGCTTTGCTGGTTAAAAATGGCAGCAACTTGCTCAGCTTGTGACTGATTGAAACCCAATCGATTTAAGCCAGTATTGAACTTGATGTGGACAGGGTAATTTGTTTGTTTGTGTGATTTGGCAACACTTAAAAAATCTTCTAAGACCCGAAAACTGTATAAACAAGGCTCTAAGCAATGATCTATGATTTGATCAAAACTTTCAGGTTGTGGGTGGAGTACCATTATAGGCTTCCAAATACCGGACTGCCTGAGTTTAACCCCTTCTTGAGTATAAGCTACCGCAAAATAATCTATCCCCAAAGCTTCTAATTTGGCAGCTACAGCATTAGCCACGCTACCATAAGCAAAGGCCTTAACAACAGCCAAGAACTTTGTTTTAGGACTTAATTTTTGTTTTAAAAAAATATAATTCTGCTCAAGTGCATTGAGATCAATTTCAAGATAAGTAGCAAATCGATTAGTCATTATTAGAACGATCAGTATCTATGGCTTTCGGATGATCAATGTCTAATTCTAGCATTTTGTCGTGAGTCATAGCTTTATAAAAAGCTGCACGGCACAATGGTTCGTATTCGTCGATTTCGCCGAGTAAAACGATGTCATCGCTATCGGCTTTTCTAAAGCTAAATTGCGCCAAATTTCCTGTTCTGGTACAAATAGCATGTACTTTAGTTACATATTCTGCTGTAGCCATTAAATTAGGCATCGGTCCAAACGGATTGCCTTTGAAATCCATGTCTAGTCCAGCTACAATGACTCGAACGCCTTTATTTGCAAGGTCATTACATACACTCACAATCTCTTGATCAAAAAACTGCGCTTCATCAATTCCAACGACATCACAGCCGTCTGCTAGGATAGGAATATTGGCGGCGGCTGGAACAGGTGTTGACATGATCTCGTTAGCATCATGAGACACTACCTTGTCATCATTGTAACGCACATCAATTGAGGGCTTAAAAATTTCAACTTTTTGTTTGGCAAACTGAGCGCGTTTCAAACGTCTGATAAGCTCTTCTGTTTTTCCAGAGAACATAGACCCACATATCACTTCGATCCAACCGAATTTCTTTTCTTGTTTACCTGTGCTTTCTAAAAACATAAAATGAAATAATCTGAAACAGCCTTTGTTTTGATGCGCTGGTAAATTTACAAAATCCAAAATTGAAATAACGACCACCCTAAAGGATTTCTTAACAGTTTAACAATGGGTTTTTGGAAAAGGAATAGCGACCTAATCATTCGAGAACTGGCCTTAAGAACCTCAGAAAAATTGACAGAAATTATTTCTCCTGCTTTTACTCAATGGGCACAGTCGGAGAAGGTTGCTGCTTTTATTGATTTTTTTAAAGAAAGCCAAGCACTGCTTAAAACCCACTATACTAAAACAAGTGTTGGAGTCAATTTGACTTCAAATGAATTGACTTATCTCAAATGTCAATTTAACGGCTTATGTCCACATGAGATTCTTAATGAGCTAAATCTGTCTGAAGACCAATTAAGAAAATTAAAACACAAATTGTTTGTCAAGTTTGAAGCTCGGCATTGGTTTGAGTGCTTTAGAAAGGCGTTAGCCTTGGATATCATAAAATTGGGGGATGTGCTACAGAAAAGTCCTTATAGTATTGCCACAGCTGAGATTCAAAATATTTTAGAGCATCTTGGACATCGACCCATAACAAGAAACAAATTGCAATTGGAATTATATGAAGGCCTTTTGAAATTTTATTGTTCACTCACTTATGACTGCTTATTGCATCCTGCAAAAACGGCTAAATTGTAATTCAAGACATCAGTTTTGGGAATGCTTACGCCGTTGATAGATGTCAATTCCGAGCCTTATCGCTGCTTCAAAAGATGATGTCGAGGCAACACCTTGACCAGCAATAGTGAATGCAGTGCCGTGGTCTGGTGACACACGAATTTTATCCAAACCAGCAGTAAAATTAACACCTTTCCCAAACGATAAAAGCTTGAAGGGAACCAGTCCTTGATCATGGTAACTGGCCAAAATGCCATCGAATTGATGATGTTGCCCTGATCCAAAAAATCCGTCAGCTGCAAAAGGACCTTTAACTTCAATCCCAATTTCACGAAGCGTAATAACAGTTGGACTTAAAATCTTTCCATCAATTTCACCAATTGCCCCCGAATCTCCTGTATGAGGGTCAACACCAAGTAGGGCGATTTTGGGACGTGCTATCCCAAAATCTTTAATTAGAGATTCATGCATTGCCCTTACTTTCTCCATAACAAGTTCTTTCGAAATGAGTGAACTTACTTGGTCTAATGGCACATGATCTGTTAGCAGCCCAACACGGATTACATCAGAAACCAACATCATTAAACTCGAACCTGTAAGTTGTTGGTTGAGGTAATCGGTGTGCCCAGCAAATTGAAATTGGTCTGATTTGATGCTCGCTTTGTGTATCGGTGCCGTGATTAGAATATCAATATCATTTTGCTTCAAAGCGGACGTGGCTGCCTCAAGTGATCGAAAAGCATATTTCCCTATATTAGTGTCAATTGTTCCATAAGTCATTTGGACCTCTTCGTTCCATACCTCGTTGACATAAACAGTGCCAGCTGTGTAATTTATTTGACCTGTCGAAGATGCCATATTGAGTTTGGTACCGAATGCTTCTTGTAGCTTTTCGAGCAAAGTGATATTGCCGTAAATAATAGGAACAAAACCAAAGACCTCAATCTCGGACAAAGATCGTAATACTACCTCAGGACCGATACCATTCAGGTCGCCAATAGAAATTCCGATTTTTACAATTGACTGATTTGGCATGGGATAGGCGAGTTTTCTTTTGTATTTTCGCAAGACAAAATTAATGAAACATAACTAATGTTCACAGGAATTATTGAAGAGATAGGTCAGATTAAGAATGTTCAGCGAGTGGCGGGAAATATTCACCTTACCGTTTTGACACAAATGGCGGGCGATTTAAAGATAGATCAAAGCGTTTCACATAACGGTATTTGTCTAACGGTTGTGTCCCGAACAAACACTGAATATATTGTCACGGCTATTAAAGAAACCATTGATAAAACCACGATTGGAGATTGGCAAATTGGTGATTCGGTGAATCTGGAAAGAGGATTAAAACTTGGAGATCGACTTGACGGCCATATGGTTCAAGGGCATGTAGATCAAATTGGAGTATGTACTGAGGTACAAGAAACTAATGGTAGCTGGAGTTACAGATTTCAATATGAACCCTCGTTAGGAAATATCACCATAGAGAAAGGTTCGATCACCATAAATGGAGTTAGTCTGACAGTAATAAACTCGGAGCGTGATGCGTTTAGTGTTGCCATTATTCCTTATACGCATGATCATACCAATTTTTCTCTTCTGAAAGTAGGGGCAAAGGTGAATCTTGAATTTGATGTTATTGGTAAATATGTTTCAAGACTTTATCAAACTTAGTTTTCTTCGAATTTCGATATCACAATTTCATCAAAATGTTGTTTAGGGTTATGAATCAGTGATATGAGATTAGTCATCACCATTTTGAAATCATCGATCACAGAAGGCGTTATATCATAATGAAATCCCTTCCCGTTATCGTTGGGGATGCCTAATTTTAATAGACCAAGTGATAATTTTTTTAAGGCAAATATGCCACCTTCCATTTCTTTTGTTTCAGGAAAATTAGCGCGCCATAAAAAGGCATAACACAATATTTGAAAACATTTGTGATAACGATCGTAATCGATTCCCAATAGTGACCAGTCTTTGATTTGAAGGTGCGTTGCAGAAATATTTTGACCTGTTTTGTAATCAATAATTCTAGTTTTCCCGTTTAACTGATCAACTCGATCTATTTTTCCTCGAAGTTTAACAGGAAAATCTAACTCGGGGATGTCTATTACTGCCTCTAGCTTTTCCTCAATACTTATAATTTTAATTGTATTACCATCTTTTATGGTACTGAGATCATGTTGCAATAGCTGCATGATATAATGCTTCCCAATTTCGAACGTCAGGAGGTTTTTACCAGATCGAATATCTGCGCCTTTAAGTTGCTCTTTAAAATGCTTATATGCACAGTCTGGTGCTCTTTCAATCATTTTGATTAAAGATTGTTCCGACAAATATTGGTTTATATGTTGTTGATACAATTCTTCCAGTGTATTATGAATGGCATTACCAAAAGTGCGAGCCTCCATCGCTTCTTCAACTTGTTCAGAGTCTTTAACTCCTAAGACATATCGATAATAAAAAGCGAGAGGGTCTTTGATAAATAAACTTAAAGCTGATGGTGAGTACCCGTAGCCCGCCAGAGCAGCTAATAATTCAATAACTGACTCAGTTTTTTCAACTGATATAGGTTCTTTCTTTTGTTTTGGGGTATTAGCAATGGCATTTATATGATTTATTTTATGAACGCCATCAACTTCCAATTGCAGTAAATAACGGCTTGGCTCTGCTCCCTTTAATCCGTCGACCAAAGAATCATAAATCAAATGAACGCTACTTGCTCGTTGTATCAAATGGTAAAAGTGATAGGCATAAATAGCGTCTTTTTCCTTAATCGTTGGGAGATTAAAAATCCGTTTTACATCAAACGGAATAAAAGATCCGTTTTGTTTGCCTGCGGGTAATACTCCCTCATTGACTGAAGTAACAATTACCGTTTCAAAATCTAGTACCCGGGATTCTAAAATACCCATGATTTGTAAGCCTTCTAGCGGCTCTCCTCTAAAGTCTAAGACAGTCTCATTGATCAAGTCGTTAAAGAGGTGCTTCAATGTTTTGATACTCTGGACGCTATTAAAAGATAATAGTTCTGTTCTGAGAGTGTTTAGGGTGGTGTAGAATTTGTACAAACACTCCATCGCAAAAATATCCGCGTGATTTCGGGTATTTAAAGCGGTCTTAATTTTCGATACTATAGCCAAGCTATAGTCAATGGCTTGACCAGGATCGTCCCAATTACTAAAAATAAGCTCAATCCATTCAATATTTCCATTAGCAGCCTTTTGTTTAAGCTGATCTTGGTCGACAAACATTAAATTTTGTTCTTGAATATAATGACGTATCGTGTTTAACGTATGGGCTTTATTACTACCAATTAAGTATCCTACAAATGGGTTTGAAAGTACATTCAACACATGCTTGTAGTAAAATTGATTTGAATTCTGGCCGGCATGTAACTCAAATAGACTTGCAAATAGGCTAGCGATAGGCGTAGCTTTAAGCGGGAATCCCATGGTGATATTAACCACTTTCACTTCAATAGGAATAGCGCTTAGTAGCGGTATGAGAAGTGTCTCGTCAGCTAATACAATAGCCGTATTCTCACATTTATTTTTCCCCCAGAGTTGCTTAATGAGATTCCCAACATATTTAGCTTGACCGACACTTTTAGGAGTGCCAATCGCATTGATTTTTTTAGGTGCCTTGAACTGATCGTGAATTCCTAAAGGATGATTGTCTTTGTAGTGTTTCCACGAATTGAAGTAGGATCTCATAAAAAGCCCAGACTCTTCCATTTCATGGGTTAAAAAGTACCGATCATTATCCCAATAAATGCTTGCCATATTGTTACTCAATAATTCTTTAAAAATTCTTTCTTCAGAAGCGTTTAAAGCATTAAATCCTAATAAAACAAAACGATCATTTTGATGTGCGTTAATATAATTCTCCAAATTTTCAATAGCAGTGCGATACAACGTTCCTTGATGGCCCAGACCTTGTGTTGTTAATACCTCATTTAACTTATGATAAAACGGCCTAAGCTGTTTCCAAAATTTTAAATAGTTACTGACCATTGGTGTTTTTGGATCTTGTCCAAACGCTTCAATCGATTTTAGTTGCATGATTCCCTCAAATAAAGAGTCAATCTCAATTAAGTACCGGTCAATTTCAATAAAATCTTGTAATAGCCTTGGACCCCAATTCAAAAATTGATCAAAAGAATCAACATGTTCTTGCTGTGAAATGTCCTTATAAGCACTGTACGATTCCATGATGAGGCGGGTCGGAGTGATGGGATTTAATTCTGAAATCTCTTGAACAAACTCCTCAACGGTATACACCTTTGGTGCAAACTGAAATTCATTTGCAATTTTGGCTAATTCATTCTTGAGAACCACACCTGATCGTTTATTAGGCATAACAAAGCAGATCGATGAAAACACCGTTCCTTTATTGGAAAGATCGTTAAGAACGCCTTGAATAAAAGTTGTCATTTGATTGAATGATATAAGATGACTCTAAAATAAAAAAGCGCTCCCAAAAGGAACGCTTTTTCAAAATAATTTTATTCGAAGGTTATTCTTCTAACTTTACTTCAACACGACGGTTTTCGGCACGACCCTTAACTGTAATGTTTGATGCAATTGGTTTAGATTCGCCATATCCAATAGTGGTAAGACGTGAAGCTTGAACACCATTTTCAACAAGATAATTTTTAACCGAATTTGCGCGATCTTCAGACAATCTTTGATTGGTTGCTTCGCTACCTGTAGAATCTGTATGTCCTTCAATTAAGAATTCGGCAGACGGATATTCTTTTATGATAGCTGTTATCGCTTTTAAAACTGGCAAGGCGTCACTTTTAAAACTCGATTGACCAGTATTAAAATTGATAGTTCTTGCATAGTTTGACAACTGATCAACAACATCATTAGGTACAGAAACCTCTGGACAACCATTATTTGCAGCCGTACCAGCTTCATTTGGACAGTTATCATCTTTGTCTAGAACGCCATCATTATCAGCATCGCTCCATGGACAGCCTTTGTTAGCAGCTGGACCAGCTTCATTTGGACAGTTATCATCTTTATCAGCAACTTTGTCGCCATCAGCATCAGGACATCCCTTCATTGCTGCAGATCCCGCAACCTTAGGACAATTGTCTTTACTGTCGATAATGCCATCGTTATCATAATCTGGACATCCATTCATTGCAACAGAACCAGCTTCATTTGGACACTCGTCTTGACTGTCTTGAACGCCATCTCCATCAGAATCTGGGCAACCGTTAAACTGCTCTAAACCTGGAACGTCTGGGCAAGCGTCATTTTTATCGTATACACCGTCGCCGTCAGAATCCTTTCCACCAAAACGTAAAGCTAAGCCAATCGTATGTTGGAAATGTTGTGCAGGTCTACGTTTACCGAATGAATGCTTATATTGAGATTGAAGTGTAACACCAAAGCCGTCAGAGAACCAGTAAGACAAACCACCAAGTGCATTTGCGGCAGGCTGTCCATTGTTATCTCCGTCGACCTTGAAGTAGTCATTTCCTTCAACACCAACCCAGCTGCCTCCGAAACCGACGAAGGGTTCAAGTTTTTTGCTTTTGATTAATTCGCCAAGGCTATACTTGATATTCAAGTCTGCAGCATAGTATTGAGCGCTTTCAATTGTAGCAGTCCCCCATTGGGTGATTGAATTGATTGAAGCAGCAACACCGAGCGACCAGTTGCCTGAAATATTTTTCGAAACGCCTAGGTAAGAAATTGAGGGTATTGTGTTCCAATGGCTAATGTCTGTAAGGCCTTCTAAATTTCCGCCTTGAACACTAGTGTGGCCGCCAACAGGATAGAAATCTACCGCGTTAACTCCAAGGGTTATTTGCCAAGGGTTGTCACTATTTTGAGACATCACAGTCGTCAACCCAAACAACAAACAAACCATAATCGTAAGTAAGTTTTGTTTTTTCATAGAAAAATGAGTATTTAAAGTTTAAATATTACCGCAAAAATAGCCGATTTACGGTTACCTGACAAATTTTGTACTCTAAAAAACACAATATTACCCCGATATCAACAATTTTAGCTTAAATTATTCCCAGCTTTCTGCCTACTTGGGAAAATGAGGCTATAGCTTCGTCTAAATGTGCTTTTGTATGCGCCGATGAAAGCTGTACCCTTATACGGGCTTTTTCTTTAGGCACTACTGGATAAAAAAAGCCTATGACGTAGATTCCTAGATCAAGAAGCTCGGTAGCCATGCGTTGAGCTAATTTTGCATCATAAAGCATGATAGGTACAATTGCGCTGTCACCATCAACAATATCAAATCCAACAGCTTTAATGTGTTTCTTAAAATAGTTGGTATTCCACTCCAATTGATCTCTTCGAGAAGTGTCTGTTGTCAACAAGTCAAATACTTTTATGGAGGCACCAACAATGGCAGGGGCTAAAGAGTTGGAAAACAAATAGGGTCGTGAGCGTTGACGTAAGATTTCGATAATTTCTTTTTTACCTGTTGTGTAGCCGCCCATGGCTCCACCTAGTGCCTTTCCGAGTGTCCCAGTAATGATGTCAATGCGACCAAGAACTTGTTTTGCCTCTAATGTGCCTCTCCCTGTTGAGCCTATAAAACCTGCTGCATGGCATTCATCAATCATAACCATGGCGTCAAAGCGTTCTGCAAGATCGCAAATTTTGTCTAAAGGTGCTACGATTCCATCCATTGAAAAGACTCCGTCGGTGACCACCAATATATATCGAGCACCGTCACTTTTGGCAGCTATTAACTGTGCCTCCAAATCAGTCATATTACTATTTTCATAACGATAGCGTTTCGCCTTGCACAGTCGAACACCATCAATGATTGATGCGTGATTCAAACTGTCAGAAATGATAGCGTCTTGAGCAGATAATAATGGTTCGAACACCCCGGCATTTGCATCAAAGGCCGCCGCATAAAGTATGGTATCCTCTGTTTGATAAAATGCTGCGATACGATGCTCCAAGGTTTTGTGAATATCTTGGGTGCCACAAATAAATCGAACTGATGACATGCCAAAACCATGTGTGTCCATTGCAGATTTGGCTGCTTCGATGACCTCCGGATGTGAAGACAAGCCCAAATAGTTGTTGGAACAAAAGTTAATCACTTTCTGTCCTGTACTGAGTTCAATTTCTGCTCCTTGAGGAGAGGTAATAATGCGTTCTTCCTTGAAAAGACCGTTTGCTCGAATGTCATCTAACTCAGATTGAAGATGACTTTTAATGCCGCTGTACATAAGTTGTTTTTAATTTCATTCAAATTTAGTAAAATCAATTGGCTAAAAAGAAACGATTTTCAGAGACTTCTTTTCGTTCACATAAATAAGAATATTTTTTACTAAATCGAAACCCATTTTATTCAAGGCGGTGCGATAGCCATTCACTTGATCTTGATCTTTAGCTTGAGGTTGGCTGCTTTTGTAATCAATAATAATAGCCTCGTGCTTAGACAAAATATTGATCCTATCAGGTCTAAGAAATTTCCCTTCTGGGGTGATGATTTCTTTTTCGTTATATGCTTCAAAACGTCCATCATAATAAATCTTAAGCGCGGGATGGTCAATAATCTGTGAGGCAATATCTTCAAGCTCATTTTTTTGATCATCAGATGCCATGCCCGTATTAATAAGAACTTCTGAAGCAAAAGGAATATCGGTTGCTTGTTTGATTTGTGACATATACCAATGCAGTAGATTTCCTTTTTCAAGAGCATCACCTAATTGACTGTCCCAGATGAGTGAAGCATTCGTGATGATATGAGTTGGTAAACTGCCTAGTGATCGCATTTGGCATTTAATGTTGGCCACAATTTCTTTGTCAATATGATGTTTTGTTTTTGACTGATTATTTTCCCCGAACGCGTAATTGGTTTGATCCTTACTATACCGACCTTGTTGCTCTAAGAAATATTTTAAAAAGCCACTAAAAGTCGCTTGGCTTGATTGGTGGTTATTGTTCCCAATGATGTGCAGTTGGTTTTCCGCTCGAGTCAATGCAACGTACAATAAATTGAGATTATCCAATTCCATATCTGACCGATGTTTGTCATAAAGCAGCTTTCCTTGCTCACCTGTTAAAGGCAGATCTTTATTGACATTTACAAGTGAAAATCTCATGTGATCAAATGGTGTTTTACTCAAGTCGTACCATAATTTTGTAGCTGGCTCTTTGTAAATGTTCTGTTCCGCAAATGGAAAAATTACAATTGGAAATTCTAATCCTTTTGCAGCATGAATGGTCATAATTTGCACAGCGTCGGACTGTTTGACGCCAACAATACTCAATTTGCTTTCATGCTGCTTATAGTATTCTAAAAATGATGAAACGCCAAGGGATTGGTTAGACATAAATTGAAGCACTTCATCTAAAAAATACTGAATATAGGCGTCAGATCGGTTGTTTAATTCAAAACAAATAATAATCTCTTCTACCAATTCGTAGAGCGATAGAGATGATGCTTTTTCAGGACTAAATTTGATGCCAATATGAGCCAAAGAATTGAAGAATTTTACGTCTGACACATGGATGTGCTTTGAGTATAAATCGTGCCAATCAGAGTTTTTGTGACCTGTTTGTCCAAGATGGGTTAAAACATCGAGCCTATGACTATGATTCCCTGGTTCTTGAAGCGAACTCATAACGGCAACAATAAGTCTTACCTCAGGAGAACTGGATAATATCAGCGATTCGGATGACACTACTGGAACATCTGACTCCGTAAGAAAATTTGCCACCGCAACACCTTCTTTATTCCGTCTAACCAAAACAACAATATCGCCCAAGTCAAAGCCGTCAATTTGACATTGTTTAACTCGCTCTAAAACCGTTTTACAATAGTCTTGCGTTTTAGTTTCTGTCTTGGCATCTATAAATGAAACACTAACAAACCCACCAGATTGATTAATAGGATTTTGATAACTGTTCTGATATAATTCGATTTGCTCGCTGTCAGAAAGCACTTTGGTTGCAAGTAAGTTAAAAAGTTGATTATTAAAATCTACGATATTGAAGTCACTTCTATAGTTATTTGGCAAGTTGGATAAGCGAAGAGGAACTTGAAATGGAGAGAATTTACTAAGTTTCATAAATTGCTCGACTTTCCCTCCTCTCCATCTGTAAATCGCCTGTTTTGAATCACCCACTATCGTTACACTCGATCCTGTTGATGCCAGACTGTGAGACAGTAAGGGTAATAAATTTTCCCATTGTTTTACTGAAGTATCTTGGAATTCATCAATAAAAAAGTGACTGTATTTTTCACCTAGTCTTTCATAAATAAAAGCGGTAGGCTCCTCTTTAAGATGTTTGCTGATTAGAGTATTGAACTCTGAAATGAGTAAAAAATTCTGCTCTAGCTTTATCTGTTCGAGCTCTTTTTCTATCCCACCCAATACAGAGAGAGGAGTGATATTACTTAGGAAATTTTGATATAAACCCATCAAATATATAGAAGTCTTCAATTGGCGAAAGGCTTCTTGTATTTCCGGCAGAAGCTGATCAACTTTTTGACGGTCTTCAATACTAGCATTACTATTTAAAACTTCTCCCGATTCAATTTGTTCTTCCAACGTATTGTTATAAAGACCCTTAGTCTGTCCATCTGCAATTTTTTTGAAATGATTGGGAAGGGTTCCCCTAGCAAAACTCTTAAGGTCAATATTTTGAGTTATTAACGCATCGAAAATAGCCTGAGCAACAGATTTTATTTGCTTGTGAAGATCCTGAAGCGTTGTTCTAATGGTGGCTTTAAACGCTATATGATCTTTTAAATCTAATTGGCCAATTTGTTCGAGGATAGGAATGTCATTTTCTGAAACCAAGCGCTGAGCAATTTGATGAAAGTCATATCCAATATCTGCACTTTTGTCATCGGTAACTTTTTCAAATGCAAAATCTAGCATTGTCTTGGTCAGTGTTGTGTCACTCCCTCCCTTAGATATGAACCGATCTACAGCTTGCGTCAAAAGCGCTGAAGTGTCCAGCGTGACTTCAAAATTATGTGATAATTTAAGATCTTGCGCAAAGGTACGAACTACCTTTTGAGTAAATTTGTCAATGGTTGAAACGTTAAAATCGTGGTAATTGTGAGCAATATAAGTCAAAGCACCTTCAGCACGTTCTTGAAGGCTAATAGGGGTTAGGCCTAAGGCAGCACTCAAGGACTCAAACATGCTATTGGGTGTTCGTAACATCTTGGAGTCCGTAAAATCCTTTAGAGTGCTTATTATTCTACCCTTCATTTCCTCTACCGCTTTATTGGTAAATGTGATGGCTAGAATTTTTTTAAACACGGATGGTTCAGGAGCAGCAAGTACAATTTTCAAATATGATTGAACTATAGCATAAGTCTTACCGCTCCCCGCTGAAGCATTAAAAACATTAAATGAGGCGTTTTTCAATTGTCCGATTTGAAGTCAACAATTTAAGTAAACTTGATGAATTCGCGAACGTGGTTTATACTTTATATCGTAAATTTGAAGTTCAGTTCAACTCATAAATATTTTATTATGCCATTTCAATTACCAGAATTACAATATGCATATGATGCCTTAGAGCCTCATATTGATGCAAAAACTATGGAAATTCATCATTCCAAACACCATAATGGTTATACCGCAAAATTGAATGCAGCCATAGAAGGGACTGCTCATGACGCAACGCCCATCGAATCAATTTTAGGTCAATTGGATATGGGTAATGCAGGTCTTCGTAATAACGCCGGTGGTTATTATAATCACTGCTTATTTTGGGATGTCATTAATCCAAATGATCGAGGAACACTTTCTGGCGACCTAGAAGGCGCTATTGTAGCCTCTTTTGGATCCGTTGATGCATTTCGTGATACTTTTTCAGCAGCGGCGGCAGGTCAATTTGGCTCAGGATGGGCTTGGTTATGTGTTCATCCAGGTGGTGCTGTGAAAGTATGTTCAACGCCAAATCAGGACTGTCCATTGATGCCTGGAATTGGTTGTGGCGGGACTCCAATTTTAGGACTTGATGTTTGGGAACATGCTTATTACCTGAATTATCAAAACAGAAGGCCAGATTACATTTCTGCTTTTTTCGATTTAATAAATTGGAATGAAGTTTCACGAAGATACGAGCAAGGGAAATAGTCAGTTATCTTATTGGTTTAAAATAAAAAAGGTGAACAAGATGTTCACCTTTTTTGCCCCAAATCTACCATGAACTTAACCTACTTATGTTATGGTAAGTCAAAGATAGAATCATTTACTTGTGTTTTATTAAAATTTAGACAAACGGCAAAGAAATCGGTTTAAAATATTTTAATGTCTGAGAAATCGAACAATCAAATTTTAAAATATTTCAAATAAAAAATACAGATTTCATTAAAATAAAAAAGGTGAACAAGATGTTCACCTTTTTTGCCCCAAATCTACCATGAACTTAACCTACTTATGTTATGGTGAATCGAAGATAAGAGAAGTGTTTTGACCGCCCTATCTTTTTAGATGAAATGCAAAAATAAACGATTAAAGGTTAATATGCGCGCTCTTTTGAACCCTCTACAAAGTTTATTAAGGCTTGATTGACTACCCGATGCCCCCCTGGAGTTGGATAGTCTCCGGTAAAATACCAGTCCCCAAGGTTATCAGGACATGCGTTGTGTAAGTTTTCGATCGACTGAAAAATGACTTTGATGTCACACTCTACTTTATCCGAATTGATTAGTTCTGCAATTTTTGATGAAATTGTTTCAGGATCAAAGGCCGCATAAAGTTCTTTGACATGATTTATTTGAACCCTGTCAGTTATACCTACTTCAGATTTACATTTGCGATAGACTGAATCTAAAAGCTGACTTTGCCCACTATCTTCTAGCAATGCTAAAGCAGCCCTAAAGGCGATGAGGTCACCCAAATTAGCCATATCAATACCATAACAATCTGGATAGCGTATTTGCGGGGCAGAGGACACAACAACAATTTGTTTTGGGTTCAGCCGGTCAAGAATTTTTAAAATGCTTTTTTTCAAAGTCGTGCCGCGCACAATACTGTCGTCAATAATGACTAAATTATCTGTTGGATTAACCACACCATAGGTCGAATCATAAACGTGTGCCACAAGATCATCTCTTGAACTGTCTTGGGTAATAAACGTTCTTAGTTTGACATCCTTTATGGCAATTTTTTCAATTCTTGGCCTTTGAGATAAAATGTTGTTAATGTCATCCGCCGTTAAGTTGCCATTTTTTGCAATAATTTCGTCAGCTTTTCTTTTATTTAATATACGTTCAACGGTTTCCACCATGCCATAAAATGAAATTTCAGCAGTATTTGGAATATAAGAGAATACTGTATTGAAAATATCATCATTAATAGCTTTCATCACTTGAGGCAATAATAATTCGCCTAATTTTTTTCGCTCTTTATAAATATCCGCATCATTTCCTCGAGAAAAATAGATGCGCTCAAAGGAACATGCCTTTCGAGTCAAAGGTTTATTGATTTCAGGCAATGACACCGAACCATTTTTTTTAATAATCAAAGCGTGACCAGGATCTATTTCTTGAATGCTACTTTGCGAGACATTGAAAACCGTCTGAATTGCCGGTCGTTCTGAGGCCACCACCACTACCTCGTCATCTTGATAGTAATAAGCTGGTCTTATTCCTGATGGGTCGCGAAGAACAAAAGCGTCACCATGTCCAATGAGTCCAGCAATCGCATAACCACCATCCCATTTTTTTGAAGCCATTTTTAAAATATTACCAACATTCATCTGATCGCAAATGAGAGGAGATGCAGCCTTTTTATCGAAACCTTGTTCCTTCAAATTAAAATACAGATCAAGAACGGCATCATCTAAGAAATGGCCAATATTTTCCATGACTGTAACAGTGTCGGTGTAGTCCTTTGGATGCTGTCCGATGGCAACAAGATCCTCAAATAATTCTCTAACATTGGTCATATTAAAATTTCCAGCGATAATGAGATTACGATGCATCCAGTTGTTTTGTCTCAAAAAAGGATGAACACTTTCGATGCTATTGGCTCCAAAGGTGCCATAACGGACATGACCGAGCATCAGTTCACCAAGATATGGCACCGTTGCTTTTAATGCCTCAGTGTTTTCAAGTAAAGTAGGATTTTCCTCAAGGGAGCTATTAATTCGACCATTAATTTGACTGAAGATGTCCTTGATTGGTTGTGGTTCATTTGACCGAACTCTACTGATAAATCGTTGTCCAGGAGCTACATCCAGTTTTATACTGGCGAATCCTGCGCCATCTTGCCCACGATTATGCTGTTTTTCAAGCAGCAAATACATTTTATTAATGCCGTAAAAGGCTGAGCCGTATTTTTTTTGATAATAGGATAGTGGCTTTAAAAGCCGTACAAGGGCTATTCCGCATTCGTGTTTGATCACATCACTCATTGGCCGAAGGTATAAAATTTTTAGTGATCATTTCCAATTTTTACTCTAGTTCAATATCAAATTGAATCAGTGACTGGATCATTCTTAAACGCTTTTGAATTTCCGATTTACTGACACTTAAAAGCCGTTCTGTACCAAAAGCTTCAACGCAAAAAGATGCCATAGCGGTACCATAAATTATTGCAGATTTTAAATTATCAAATGAATAATCTTCTGTCTTTGCCAAGTAACCCGCAAATCCACCAGCAAATGAATCGCCAGCACCAGTAGGGTCAAACACGTCTTCTAAAGGCAATGCTGGAGCAAAAAACACTTGTTCATTGTGAAACAAAAGAGCACCGTGTTCTCCTTTTTTAATAACGACAAACTCTGGTCCCAAATTCTGAATGACTTTAGCTGCCTTTACCAAAGAATACTCCCCTGATAACTGTCGCGCTTCCTCGTCATTAATAGTAATGGCGTCAACCTTAGAAATGACTTTTTGTAATTCCTCATTATTGTTGTCCATCCAATAATTCATGGTATCCATGACTATGAATTTTGGCCCATTCATTTGATCAATAGCAGCCAATTGTGCTTCGGGATTTAAATTACCAAGTAGGAGTATATCTGCATTTTTGTAGTTGTTTGGAACTTTAGGGTTGAACTGCGTCAATACATTTAATTCGGTAGCAAGCGTATCGCGACTATTCATGTCGTGATGGTATCTTCCACTCCAATAAAATGATTTTTCACCTGCAATAACATCCACGCCATCAAGATTGATTCCGCGGGAAACCATAGTGTCTAAAAAGGATTGAGGGAAATCGTCACCAATGATGGCTACTAGTGCCACATCAGCGTTCAAATGACTCGCAGCTAAGCCAATATAAGTTGCCGCTCCGCCTAATATTTTATCTGTTTTCCCAAAGGGAGTTTCAATGGCGTCGAAAGCAACCGTTCCAACAGCAACCAGCTGACTCATATAATTAATTGTCTTTTGCTACAAAACTAATACATATGCTTCAAAAGAAAGCGTTTAATGATGTGTTTATTTTCTCCCGTAATCTGCTGGAATTTCGCCCCAGGCTTTAGTTTCCCATTTGACTATCGTTGTCTTATAATCATTGTTTTTTAACCAATCGGTGGCACGCTGAATCAAGTCAAATATCTCTTTATTTTTTGATGATTGAACCAATTTGGTTTTACATTTTTTTTGTTTGACCCAACTGATTGCAATTCTTGAATCACTATATAAAAGGAGATCACTATTATTTTTTTTGAGATAAGCTAAGCCATGCACTAGAGCTAAAAATTCTCCAATATTATTAGTGCCCTGTTGAAAAGGGCCTTGCTTGAATAGGACCGTTTTGCTTTCTGTTTCTACACCTCGATATTCCATAAGTCCGGGATTTCCTTTAACGGCAGCATCAACAGCTATTGATTTCATATTAGGATGTCCAATTTTGAGGCGTTCAACTTCAGATAACTCCCTCAACTTTTTTACATTTTTACCAATAGACGCTTTGTAAGGTCTTTTAAAAGCATCTTTAGCTTCTTCAAATGATGAAAAGCTTTTGAATTGCGCTCCTTGAACATTTTGGACTTGCACTTTGCAGGCATCCCAGCTGTCAAAAATTCCAGAGTGATGTCCTTTCCAGACGACGTAAAATTTTGGAGCTTTTCTAGCCATGTAATATTTTTGCAATAATTTTAGGAAAATACATCATTTCTAAATGATGGACTTTTTGCGCGATGCTCTGAGCATTATCTGAAGGGTCAATTTGACATGATGCTTGAAAAATTATCTGCCCGTCGTCGTATTTGTCATTAACATAATGGATACTGATGCCGGTTTTCCCCTCTTTATTCGCCATAACGGCTTCATGAACGTGATGACCATACATCCCTTTACCGCCGTATTTTGGCAATAGTGCGGGATGAATGTTGATTATTTTAAAGGTTTGAGCGATCTCCTCAGGGATTTTTAACAAATAGCCTGCTAATACAATCAAATCGGGCTTGAAATTTAGAAGCTCGGCATGGAGGAGTTTACCGTCTAAGCAAGTGTTTTTCGGCAAAACGACACATTTAACGTCCAATTTCACGCATCGATCAATAACGCCTGCATTAGGATTATTTGTAATCACAGCAACCACATCAACGAGGCTATCATTAAGAAAAAAACGGACAATATTTTCTACATTTGATCCATTGCCTGAAGCAAAAAGCACAATTTTTTTTATCTTCGAAATATTATGAAATGACTTCATTTTCTCAATTTAAAATCTTAAAAAAGTCCCATTATTTAAACTTTGTAGGCCACTTTAGTCTTTTACTGTACCAAAGGGTCGTTTGGACAAAACGTTATTTTAAACATTAAAAACAACTTTCAATTAAAGTTTTTATATTTTTGTCGCTTAATTAAAACGTAAAACTAAACATTATGTCAGACATTGCATCAAGAGTAAAAGCGATTATCGTTGACAAATTAGGAGTTGATGAGAACGAAGTTGTCGCTGATGCGAGCTTCACAAACGATTTAGGAGCCGATTCATTGGATACTGTTGAATTGATTATGGAATTCGAAAAAGAATTCGATATTCAAATTCCAGACGATCAAGCAGAAAACATTGCCACTGTCGGTCAAGCTATTGCTTACATCGAGAAGGCATAAATTACACCCTTAGTTAATGAACTTAAAACGCGTTGTCGTAACAGGATTGGGTGCGCTAACGCCAATAGGCAATAATAAAGATGCTTATTGGGACGCTCTAGTAGCTGGCGTTAGTGGGGCCGCGCCCATTACTTATTTTGATTCTGAAAAGTTCAAAACCAACTTTGCTTGCGAGTTAAAAAACTTTGAGATAACCGATTACATGGACCGCAAATCGGCCCGAAAAATGGATCGATTCGCTCAATATGCCATGGTAGCTTCTGATGAAGCTATCTTGGATGCTGGTCTTAATCTCGATAAAATAGACAAACTGCGTGCTGGAATTATTTGGGGCGCTGGAATAGGTGGACTCGAAACCTTTCAAAATGAAGCAATTAATTTTGCAAACGGGGATGGCACACCGCGCTTCAATCCATTTTTTATACCGAAAATGATCGCTGATATTGCACCAGCAAACATTTCCATGAAATATGGCTTTATGGGGCCTAATTATACCACCGTTTCTGCCTGCGCTTCGGCAGCCAATGCTATGATAGATGCAATGAATTACATCAAGCTTGGATATTGCGACCTTGTCATAACGGGTGGAAGTGAAGCAGCTGTAACTATTGCTGGAATTGGTGGATTTAATGCGATGCACGCTCTATCGGTAAGAAATGATGATCCCAAGACGGCTTCGCGTCCTTTTGATGCTAACCGTGATGGATTTGTTTTAGGAGAAGGCGCTGGAGCGATTGTGCTAGAATCCTATGAACATGCTATAGATCGAGGAGCAACCATTTATGCCGAGCTTATTGGCGGCGGACTTTCTTCCGATGCGTATCACATGACAGCACCGCATCCTGAAGGTATTGGCGTTAAAGCAGTTATGGAAAATTGCCTGCGAGATGCTCAGATTTCAGCGGTGGATGTAGATGCCATTAATACCCATGGCACCTCAACACCATTAGGTGATGTCGCTGAGTTGAAAGCAATTTCAGAGGTCTTTGGTAGTCATGCCAAAAGCATCAATATCAATTCAACCAAATCAATGACAGGTCATCTCCTAGGAGCAGCAGGTGCGGTTGAAGCCATATCTTCAATTTTGTCTATTACTAAGGGTATTGTTCCTCCAACCATTAACCATAGTACGCCAGACGAAACTATTAATCCAGAGCTCAATTTAACACTTAACAGCGCTCAAAAACGTGATGTTAATATCGCCATGAGCAATACTTTTGGCTTTGGCGGTCATAATGCCTGTGTTGTTTTTAGAAAATTCGAGTAAATCAATGGGTGGGTTGAAGAACATATTCAAACGCTCAAAAACAGTTCCAAGTACATTATTCTCACCAAAGCTGGATGCCATTCTTGGATTCAAGGTGAAATCTCCGCTATATTATGAATTGGCATTTTTACACAAATCTGTCCATAAAACAAATGCTGAGGGTGTTCCTCAGAATTATGAACGCTTGGAGTTTTTAGGGGATGCGGTTCTTGGAATGGTCATCGCAAATTTTCTCTATCATAAAGTCCCTGACGGCGATGAAGGCTATCTCACTGAAATGAGGTCTAAAATTGTCAGTCGTGCGCATCTCAACGAACTGGGTAAAGAATTGAATTTGCAGCAGTTTTTGAATGCAGGTGACACAGGAAATCAATTTGGAGAAAACGTTTATGGAAATTTATTTGAAGCATTAGTTGGTGCTATATATCTCGACAGAGGATACCATACTTGCGAAGGCTTTATTTTCAGAAGGGTAATCGATCCTCATGTGGATATCTCGAAATTGGAATCTAAAATTTTGAGTTATAAAGGTTTGCTGGTGGAATGGTCACAGAAAAATAAAAAGTCATTTGAATTCCAAAGTTTTGAAGACACAGGAAACGATACAGTGAAGCATTTTTGTGCCAAGTTTATTTTGGACAATATTTTAGTTTCAAAAGGACGAGATACCTCCAAAAAGAAAGCCGAAGAGAAAGCAGCTAGAAGGGCCTATTATATTCTTCAAAAGGAAATCAATCCGTAAGCTTTTAAGCGTATTCTGGGGATTGAGGACTAATCGATTTAAAGCAATGAATCATTCTCATCTACTCCAAATGAATAATCTATCTTTGTGTCAGTAAATATAATGATGACTAAATATTCAATTCTCAGTAACGATTTTGACTCCGACCTTAGCCAGCTGATTGCGATTCATACGGACGCGGAAGATTTCAGATTGTGTTACTTGATAAACAAATTTTTAAATCTTAAATTAATGCGAACGGCGCACGATTTGAGTTTTAAGAACTCTGTGGCTTCTTTCAGCTGCTTTGAATGGTTTGATGAAAAACAGTTTTGTTCATGGCAATTGGTTTCAAATCATTTTCATTTTGATATTGCAATGGGTGAGAATGAGGGGCTTTTTGCAAACGAAACACTAATGACCCAAACACATTATTTAATTCCCGAATACGACAAGGTCAATTTTTTTGTAAAATTTGAAGAGGAAGGTGCGGCAGTTGATGTAAAATCTATAGTTTCACAACTACATGATTTACCTCAAGTGATGACTGCATATCTTGTTGAAAAAAAGTCTGTAAAAAGTAAAATGAATTTAATTTTCTATTGATGAATCAAAATCGAAATAAAACAAAAATTGTAGCAACTCTAGGTCCTGCATCGAGTAGCAAAGAAACCATAAAGGCGATGATAGACGCTGGAGTTAATGTTTTTAGAATTAATTTTTCTCATGCAGACTACGACGACGTTAAAGAACGCATAAAAATTATTCGGAGTCTCAATGACGAATTCGGCTACCACACTGCCATTTTAGCTGATTTACAAGGCCCAAAACTGCGTGTTGGTGTGATGGAAGATGGTGTAGTTGTGAAACCTGGGGATCACATTGTTTTTAAAACAGGGAAACGTTTTGTCGGAAGCAAAACAAAAGCATTTATGAATTATCTGGAGTTCCCATCCGATGTGCAACCAGGAGAACGTATTTTACTCGACGATGGCAAGCTAATATTTGAAGTTGTGTCTTCTGATGGTGTATCTTCAGTCGAAGCGCTTGTTGTTCAAGGAGGCCCTTTGAAATCCAACAAAGGCGTTAATCTTCCAAACACTAAAATATCCCTCCCAGCATTGACACCAAAAGATTTAAAAGATGCTGATTTTGCTATTGAACAGCAGGTGGATTGGATCGCTTTATCATTTGTAAGAAATGAAGATGACTTAAAACTTTTACAAGCCATTATTGAAGAAAAATCGGAAGTCAAAATTCCGATAATAGCAAAAATTGAAAAACCTGAAGCCATAGTCAATATCGATAAAATTGTTGCCTTTTGTGACGGATTGATGGTGGCAAGGGGTGATTTAGGTGTAGAGATGCCGGCTGCCGAAGTCCCACTTATTCAGAAACAATTGGTGCATCGTGCCAAACGCGCCCGTATCCCTGTCATCATTGCAACACAAATGATGGAAACCATGATTACAAGTCTCACGCCAACCCGAGCAGAGGTTAACGATGTGGCAAATTCTGTGATGGATGGTGCAGATGCCGTGATGCTGTCTGGAGAAACGTCAGTAGGAGAATATCCCGTCGAAGTGATTCAAAAAATGAGCGAAATTTTACGCAGCGTGGAACATTCTGAGTTGATTCGTGTTCCAAAACATGCGCCGCAAATTAGAACCAATCGATACATCACCAAATCAATCTGTTATCACGCTGCTAATATGGCCAATGAGATAGATGCTAAAGCCATATCAACATTGACCAATAGCGGATACACCGCTTTCCAAATTTCGGCATGGCGTCCACATGCTCATATTTTGGTGTTTTCTTCGAATCTTAGAATACTTAATAGATTGAGCTTATTATGGGGCGTTCAGGTTTTCTTTTATGATCGTTTCGTAAGTACAGATGAAACAGTAGAAGATTTAAATATATTGGCATGCAAAGCTGGATTTTTAGACGAGGGTGACATGCTGATAAGCTTGGCAGCGATGCCAATTATCGATAAAGGCATGGTAAATACCCTTCGTATTTCAGAGATTACTGAAGAGGTTATGAAGAAAGCAAGTCGGGTCTAACAAGAGTTCATGACATGATTGAAATTGAGCGTAAATATTTGGTAAGATCAAATGCTTTCAAAAAAAAAGCTACCGATCACTTTACAATCATTCAAGGTTTTTTAACCACCGATCCTCATCGGACTGTACGTGTGAGATTAAAAAATAACAATGGATTCCTAGCGGTTAAAGGTATTTCGAATGCATCGGGAATGTCACGATTTGAATGGGAAACCGTAATTCCGCAAGATGAGGCAAATGACTTACTGTTGCTTTGCGTACCACCACTTTTAGAAAAAATCAGATACATCGTGCCTATAGGATCAAACGTTTTTGAAGTAGATGAATTTAAGGGTGTGAATGAGGGCTTAATAATAGCTGAAATTGAGTTGAATCATGAAACCGATAAATTTCATTTACCCGATTGGTTGGGAACTGAAGTCACCGGTGACATAAAATACTATAATTCACAACTCTGTCAAAATCCTTTCTCAAAATGGTAAATAGGCCTTATTAATCAACTATTCCCGTCTTGTTTGATCAATTTTATTTAAGTTCGTATTCAAATTAAAATCTATATATCATGCCAAATTCTTCCGCTTTAAATATTTCTAACATGTTGAATCAACTTCAGCTTAAAGATCAAAATGCCGGCTGCTCAACTGGTCAAAACTGGTTCTCTAGGGGCACTATATTTGACAGTTTTTCCCCTGTCGACGGTCAGCGTATTGCTTCTGTTATTGGTGCGAGTGAAGCAGATTACGAAACAGCAATGACTGCCGCAACCGCTGCTTTTCCGGTTTGGCGTCAAATGCCTGCACCATTTCGAGGTGAGATAGTAAGACAATTTGGAAATAAACTAAGAGATTTAAAATTACCGTTAGGACAATTGGTGTCTTATGAAATGGGTAAGTCATTACAAGAAGGACTGGGTGAGGTTCAAGAAATGATTGACATCTGCGATTTTGCCGTAGGGCTGTCACGCCAATTGCACGGTCTTACCATGCACAGTGAAAGACCTGGACATAGAATGTATGAACAGTACCATCCGTTAGGAGTTGTTGGTATCATTTCTGCGTTTAATTTCCCAGTAGCTGTTTGGGCATGGAATACAGCATTAGCTTGGGTGTGTGGTGATGTATGTATATGGAAACCAAGTGAAAAAGCACCTCTGTGCGGCGTCGCTTGTCAAATGATTATTGCTGATATTTTGAAACAAAATAACTTGCCCGAAGGTATTTCATGCTTAGTTAACGGTGATCATAAAGTTGGAGAAATGATGTCCAATGACAAACGTGTGCCCTTAATTTCGGCAACAGGAAGTACAAGAATGGGTCGGCTGGTAGCTCAAGCAGTGGCAAAGCGTTTGGGCAAATCCTTGCTTGAACTGGGGGGTAATAATGCGATCATAGTAACGCCAGATGCTGATATTAAAATGACTATTATAGGTGCTGTATTTGGTGCTGTTGGAACTGCAGGTCAACGTTGTACATCAACCCGACGTTTGATCATTCACGAAAGTATGTTCGATCAAGTTAAAGAAGCTCTCGTTAAAGCCTATGGCCAATTGCGTATTGGCAATCCATTAGACGAAAACAATCACGTTGGACCGCTTATCGATAAAGATGCTGTGGCTATGTATCAATCTGCTTTAAAAGCGGTTGTAGAACAAGGCGGTCAATTATTGGTAGACGGGGGTGTTCTTGAAGGCGAAGGTTATGAAAGTGGTTGCTATGTAAAACCTGCAATTGCTGAGGCTGAGAATAGCTATCAAATTGTTCAACACGAAACTTTTGCGCCAGTGCTCTATTTGATCAAATATTCGGGTACGGTGACTGACGCGATCGCCATTCAAAATGGAGTTGACCAAGGTCTTTCTTCAGCCATTATGACCAACAATCTAAGAGAGGCTGAGCTGTTTTTGTCTCAAGCAGGGAGTGATTGTGGGATTGCAAATGTCAACATTGGAACCTCAGGGGCTGAAATTGGAGGAGCTTTTGGAGGAGAGAAAGAAACTGGTGGAGGACGTGAATCTGGCAGCGACGCATGGAAAGTTTACATGAGACGTCAAACAAATACGATTAATTATACTACTGATTTACCTTTGGCACAAGGAATTAAATTTGATCTATAAAGAGTCATAACTCGTCTTTAAAATTAAACTTGGCAACATGATGTTTTGCCGAGATTTAATATCCTTAATTTCATCATTAGGCGAATCCCTAGCTTTTTGGCTAAGGTTTCTGTTAAAATTTTGCTTTGAGAGGCTTTTCTTTAATTTATGATTCAATAATTTTTAACCAATTATTAACATCGAAAAGCGAAAAATTTTACCACTTTGCGAAGCATTTCAAAACTTAAATATTGTGGAAGAAAAGAAGACTTTAGACATTAACGCCCTGAATGAAACAATTCAGAAAGAGAGTGCTTTTATTGACTTACTGACTATGGAAATGAGTAAGGTAATTGTTGGTCAGCAGCACATGGTTGAGCGTTTACTTATTGGACTACTTGGTCAAGGACATATTCTATTGGAAGGCGTTCCCGGTTTGGCCAAAACGTTAGCAATCAATACCCTTGCCAAAGCTATGGGAGGAAGTTTTAGTCGTATTCAATTTACTCCTGATTTGCTTCCTGCTGATGTGGTTGGAACCCTGATTTATAATATCAAGGAGAATGATTTTACCATCAAAAAAGGTCCAGTTTTCGCCAATTTTGTTTTAGCAGATGAAATTAACCGTGCCCCAGCCAAAGTTCAATCAGCCTTACTCGAAGCGATGCAAGAAAAGCAAGTTACCATAGGTGAAGAGAGTTTTAAACTTCAAGCGCCTTTTTTAGTAATGGCTACTCAAAACCCTGTTGAGCAAGAAGGGACCTATCCCCTTCCAGAAGCACAAGTTGATCGCTTTATGCTAAAGACCGTAATTGATTATCCAAAAATGGACGAAGAACAGATGATTGTTCGAGCCAACCTGTCGGGTAATTCTGAAGAGGTAAAAAAAGTGGTAACACTAAAACAGATTGATCAGGCTCAAAAAGCAGTTCAAATGGTTTATATGGACGAAAAAATTGAAAAATATATTCTAGATATTGTCTTTGCTACACGTTATCCTGAGCGATATAATCTTGATAAACTAAAGGCCTTGATTTCGTTTGGTGCTTCTCCACGAGGCAGTATAAATTTAGCAAGTGCTTCACGCTGTTATGCTTTTATAAAACGACGTGGATATGTCATCCCGGAAGATGTTCGTGCAGTTGTGCTCGATGTATTGCGCCACCGTATAGGCCTAACCTACGAGGCGGAAGCTGAAAACGTCACCACTGAAGATATTATCAATACCATCGTAAACGAAATTGCAGTTCCATAAGGTTGGCAAAATGGATACCAAGTCGCTTCTTAAAAAGGTTCGCACCATTGAAATAAAGACCAGACGTCTGTCTGATCATATTTTCGGAGGAGAATACCATTCCAAGTTTAAAGGACGTGGCATGACCTTTAGCGAAGTGCGTCAATATCAATATGGTGATGATGTTCGCAGTATCGATTGGAATGTAACAGCTCGAACCAATGAGCCACATGTAAAGATTTTTGAAGAGGAACGCGAATTGACTATGATGCTGATGGTGGATGTTTCGGGGTCGGCATTGTTCGGCACTACAGTGCAGCGCAAGAAAGATTTGATTACAGAACTGGCCGCAACATTGGCTTTTTCGGCCACTCAAAATAATGATAAAATAGGTCTACTTATGTTCTCTAGCCAAGTGGAACGTTATGTGCCTCCAAAAAAGGGACGGTCTCATGTGTTGAGAATTATTCGCGATCTCATCGAATATGAGCCTAAACAAAAAGCAACTGATTTTAAGTTGGCACTTGAATTTCTATCTAGTGTGATCAAAAAAAAGGCCATCGTTTTTGCCTTGAGCGACTTTATGAGTGCTGAATACGACACCGCCGTTCGAATCGCAGCAAAGAAGCATGATCTCACCGGAATTAGAATTTATGACCCAAAAGAAGTAACCATGCCGAGCCTTGGATTAATACCTGTTTTGGATCAAGAATCTGAACAAGTACGTTATATTAATACTGGAAGTAAGCGCACCAGAATGGCTTATCAGAAGTCTTATGATGAGCAATTAAATTATTTTAAAGACACTTTCAAGCGTGCTGGCGCTGGAACCATTGATTGCGCCGTTACAGATAATTATGTCAAAAAACTGTTAGGCTATTTTAAGCAAAGACGATAAGTAAATATGAAACAAATTGGATTTACATATCGATTGGTATTTATTGGCTTATTGCTTGTAAGTGCGTTGTCATATAGTCAAACCATTAAATCGTCAGTCGATACTACTTCAATAAGAATAGGAGAAAAATTATTGTACACTTTGAGTGTTGAGGTTGATTCTAATCTGGTTGTTTTATTTCCTGAAGGACAAACTTTTGTGCCTTTGGAAATGATTAGTAAATCCAAAACAGACACCCTCCGTAAACAAGCCCTTTTTGAACTGATTACAACTTATGGTTTGACTCAGTTTGATTCTGGCGTTTATGCCATTCCACGTCAACCTGTTCAAATAGGAGATGAAATCAAGTTTTCCGATTCTTTATTGGTTAGAGTTAATCCTGTTGTGATTGATACCACCAAACAAGGCTTGTATGACATTAAGCCTTTTATTGAAGTACCAAAATCCAGAAACCTAAGATGGCTTTGGTATGTTTTAGGCATTATTTTTATTGGCGCCGCAATTTTTTGGGTGATTTTGTTTATAAAACAACGTAAAAAGAATGACAACCCTCATGAACAACTTGAACCTTTTGAACGCGCAAAGCAATCCTTGTTGAGTATTGCTGAGGCTTCGGCTGAAGACCATGATGGTATAAAAAAATATTATTCCCATTTGACTTTTGTTTTAAAAT
This sequence comes from uncultured Flavobacteriaceae bacterium, assembly GCA_943788695.1. Lineage (GTDB taxonomy): Bacteria > Bacteroidota > Bacteroidia > Flavobacteriales > Flavobacteriaceae > JALRKI01. The sequence continues at coordinate 284,026 of CALSRG010000001.1, read as the reverse complement.
CATATCTCGAAAGCAAGGTGTATGACCATGCACTAGAAAGCACAACCGAAGAATTAGTTGGTCGTTTACGATTGATTAGAGATGGGGGTCATTTGCACATCTCAGATGCAGTACTGGATAACATTACACGTGTTTTGCAGCGTAGTGACTTAGTGAAATTCGCAAAATCTTTGCCTGAAAAGGAATTGCTTAAGATGGATTGGCAAACTTTCGATATTGCCTTGACTCAAATTAACGATGGTATACCTGAGCCAACTGAAGAAGAATTGGCCCGTGATTTGGCCTATCAACAGGAAAAACTTCGCCTTGAAAAACTTCGTCAGCGAAAAATACTGTTGATCGCTACAGGCTCTTTACCGTTTCTAGCGTTTATCGTCTTCGCTATATGGAATGGCCCAAAATATGCGTGGGACACCGTTACCTTTGATAAAAATAAGCGTCTTCTAGAAACACAGTATTGGATCACCAGTGAATACGGTGCACCAGGGATGACTGTGAGCACCCCGCTGGTGTTGTACAGGACGTCAAACCCCAATGATCTTGAAGTCATAGAAGGCCAAAAGACATCAGTTTTTAAAATGACGGATACAGATATGCCCATGATAGAATTGAAATCAACACAAATTGTAGATTCCACCAAAGCGTTGGTAGATATACCAATCAAACTCGATGCGCAGTTCAAGCAATGGGAGTCGCTAGGCGTAGAGAATATTTTCGAAAAACGAGAGACCATCACAACGCCTCTTGGGGCTCAGGGTTATAAAGTATATGGATCGGCGCAATGGGACAATGGGGAGAAAGTGGGATTTAATTTAATTTATTTTACATCAGAAAATAAAGCCCTACAAGAATTAATATTGGTGTGGCCTGAGAATGATAACTATGCGGTGGAAATGATCAACCGCATCGTAGAATCTATTGAATTGATTAAAAAAGAGGAATAATAAATGAAAGGTATTGAACTGGCGCATCCTTATTTTTTACTGTTATTGACGGTCATTCCGTTATTGGCATTGTGGTTTTTTTATCAAAGAAAACGTTGGATAGCCCCTCTTGCCATGTCTAGAATGTCGGGCTTTGGATCGAGACAGTCACGTGCTCCTGAACTACTATTGACACTGCGACTAATAGCTTTAAGTTGTCTTATTCTAGCGTTGGCTCGGCCGCAATCCGTTGATGTGTCGTCAAGAACTAAAATCACTCGTGGGATAGATATTGTTATGGCCATTGACGTATCGGCTTCTATGTTAGCAAAGGATCTCAAACCTAATCGTTTAGAGGCATTAAAATCTGTTGCTGCTGACTTTATCGCTCGCAGACCAAATGACCGAATAGGGCTGGTAGAATACGCTGGTGAGAGTTATACAAAAACACCAATAACTTCAGATAAGTCTATTGTAATTAGTACACTAAAGGATATTAAATACTCAAGTTTATTGGAGGGAGGAACTGCCATTGGCATGGGTTTGGCCACAGCAGTTAATCGCTTAAAAGATAGTAAAGCCGACAGTAAAGTCATTATTTTATTGACTGATGGTGTGAACAATGCGGGGTTTATAGATCCAACTACAGCGAGCGAGTTGGCCATTGAGTATGGAATCAAAACTTATACCATTGGGTTGGGCACAAACGGCATGGCTATGTCGCCTTATGCCATTGGTCGTGATGGAAAATTTCAGTACCGTCGTATGCAAGTGGAGATTGACGAGGCCTTGTTAAAATCCATTGCAGAAAAAACGGGAGGTCAGTATTTTAGAGCAACAGACAATGAGAAATTAGAGGCCATTTACAAAGAAATTAATCAACTCGAAAAAACCGAAATAGAAGAATTTAAGTATTACAACTACGAAGAATTGTTTAGGCCATTAGTGCTGTTGGCTCTTGGCTTATTCGCAATGGAAATGCTTTTCCGGTTAACTGTTTTTAAAAGCGCATTATAGTGTATCAACTAGAAGAACAAATATGGTTTTGGGGCTTTTTAGGGATTCCAGTATTACTCGTTGGCTCCATATTGGTTGGCGTCTGGAAACAAAAAGCACGACGTAAATTTGCAGATGTTGAATTGCTTCAAGCGCTTAGTCCAGATCGCTCCCCTTTTAAAACTTCACTCAAACTGATTTTGAGATGCTTAGCGCTATTTTTTCTTGTCATTGCATTGGTCAATCCTAAAATTGGAAGCAAATTAGAAACCGTTAAACGAGAAGGAGTAGATCTTGTTTTTGCAGTTGATGTCTCCAGAAGTATGCTTGCAGAAGATGCTGCCCCCAATCGACTTGAAAAAGCCAAACAATTAGTGTCTCAGATCGTCAACAATTTGGTTAGCGACCGCATTGGTATCATTGCTTATGCAGGCAAAGCCTTTCCACAATTACCCATCACAACGGATTATGGTGTGGGTAAAATGTTTCTTCAAAGTTTATCTACAGAAATGCTTTCTTCACAAGGGACAGCTATCGATCAGGCATTGATTTTAGCCCAAACCTTTTACAGCGACGATGCCCAAACCAATCGTATTTTGTTCATTATTTCTGACGGTGAAGATCATGGCGATAATATTGCAAAAGAAGTGGCGAAGCAAGTTGGAGATCAAGGTATTAGAATTTTTACCATTGGCGTAGGAGATAATCAAGGTGTTCCAATCCCCATAAAACAAAATGGGGTAATGATGACCTATAAGAAAGATGAAAATGGAGAGGTCGTAATCACTAAGCGAAACGAGGAAACACTCAGGAGTATTGCAGAGGTCGCCAATGGATTTTATATAGATGGAAATTCGACTGCGGAGGTCGTGGATCAAGTATCGACTATTTTGGATCAAATGGATAAGAAGGAATTTGAGTCAACACAATTTGCCGAATATAAAGACCAATTTCAGTGGTTCTTAGGTCTAGGTTTACTTATTTTGATTATTGATGTTTTATTCCTTGAACGTAAGACTGGTTGGGTTCAGCGTCTCAATCTATTTAACGAAAACTTATGAGAAGGGAACAAATTTTAGTATTAATTTCATGCTCTGAATATCAAATATCACGTCATATGCGTTGGGTATATGTATTACTTAGTTTTGCCGTCGCCACACTAACTTCCTCAGCTTTTGCTCAAGATTCTTTGAATATTGACAAACGGGCGAATAACTTTGTGTATAAAGGGAATAAGGTTGTCTCACAGAATTTTTCTGAAGCTGAATCATCTTATCGCCAGGCTATCTCTTTGGCTGAAAATAAGGCTCAGGCACCCTTTAATTTAGGAAATGCTTATTATCGATCCGGCTATATGTCGGAAGCACTAAAAAGACATGCTGAAGCCGCAATTGACGCAACCACGCCTCAGGAACGCCATTTGGCATTCCATAATTTGGGGAACGTTTTTATGCAACAAAAAGAATGTAAAAAAGCTGTAGAGGCCTATAAAAATGCCTTGCGAAACGATCCGACTGACGAAGAAACCAGATACAATTTAGCAATGGCTCAAGAATGTGCCAAAGAACAAGGCGACGGCGAGGGTAAGGACAACAAGGATAAACAAAACGAAGACAAAGAACAGCAAAATAAAGACCAACAAAAGGACCAAGATAGTCAAGACAACAAGCCAGATGAAAAAGACGGTAAGGATCAAGAGAAGGATAAAAAGCCTGATGATTCTAAAGGAGATCAGAATAGACCTCAGTCTAGCCCAAGTCAGTTGTCAAAGCAACAGATTAAGAGTTTGCTTGAAGCTATGAGCAATCAAGAAAAAAAAGTCCAAGAAAAAATGAATGCCAAGAAAGAAAAAGGTGCAGTTATAAAAGCAGGTAAGGATTGGTAAGGTTAGCAACACATATCATATTTTTCTTTTGTTTGAGTTGGGGGATGACGGCTCAGACGGATGTCTCGTTTGAAGCTAAGGTGAGCAAGCAGCAACTCGGCTTAAATGAAAGGCTGCGCATCGATTTTATTATGAATCAGGATGGCGACAATTTTACACCACCTTCATTTGATCAATTTGTCATGGTAGGAGGTCCTAGTCAATCGATCAGCAATTCTTGGATCAACGGTACCCGATCATTTTCTAAAACTTACAGCTATTACCTGTCTCCAAAAACTAAGGGCAATGTTACTATTGGTCAAGCGACCATTGAAATTGCAGGAAATATCTTTAAAACCCAGCCAATACAAATCAGCATCACATCGGCGGTCGATATTCCCAAAGACCCGAATGACCCAGAATATGTTGCTGATCAAAATATTGCTTTGGTGGCCGAATTATCAAATGCAAATCCTTATTTGAATGAAGCAGTATCTATAGTTTATAAGTTATATGTGTCGAATGATGTTTATCTATCAGGGCTGAACGTGATCGACCAACCGAAATACAATAATTTTTGGAATCAAATTATTCCAATAAATAAATTAGAAATTGAGTCAGGCACTTATAAAAACCAACCTTATAACTATGTGGTTGTTTCTAGAGCGGTTTTATATCCTCAAAAATCAGGTGAGCTAACCATTGAGCCTTTGACCCTTGATATTAGTTTAGAAGTTCCCTCACAACGTCGAAATATGTTTGGAGGTTTTTTGAGACAAACGGTTAGAAAAACCATTACCGCTCCATCAAGAGCTATTCAGGTAAAGCCGCTTCCAGAACTAGGCAAGCCTGACGATTTTAGTGGAGCAGTAGGGTCTTTTGACTTTAACATGACAGCCTCTCCTGAAGTTTTAAAAGCTGGGGAAGCATTTCAAGTGAGCCTAAACGTATCAGGACAGGGCAACCTTAAACTACTCAATATGCCAGAGTTTAAATTGTCGAGCGCATTGGAGGTCTACGAGCCCGAGCGAAGCGATAATATTAGAACAAATTTATCTGGAATGAGTGGCGGAATCAAAGTCAACTATACTGTTGTACCGTCATACAGAGGAGCATATCCTTTACCGCAAGTTGCGTTCAGTTACTTTGATCTCAGTTCAAAGACATATAAAACAATTTTGAGCGATGCCATTACTATTGATGTTACCGAAGGACCGGTAAATAATACCACGCAAAGCAATCTAACAGTCGAAAAAGGATCAACATCTAGCACAATGGCTTTCGCTGGATTTAAAAGTCAAACCAATATGGTGTCTGTTTCACAAGATAAATTTTTTAATTCAAAGTCATTTTGGGCATGGCTTTTAGCGCCATTGTTTTTGTTACCGATTGTGTTTATTATTAAGCGCAAACTAGACGCCCGATCTGCTGACGTGGTTGGTGCTCGAAGTAAATCAGATTGGCGCAAGGCGCACAAGTACTTAAGAGAGGCTAAAGCAGCAATGGGCGAGTCTAATTTATTTTATGCGGCCTTAGAGCGTGCACTATACAATGTGCTTAAGTCAAAACTAAAAGTGCCTATTTCGGAATTGGATAAAAATAGCATACAGGAATTGTTGGTAAAGAAGCGTGTTGACCCAAGGAAGCTTTCTGAATTGAATGAGCTACTTCAATCATGTGAATTTGCTAGATATACGCCGAGCGCTATGGACGGTATGAAAAGTGACTATGAAAAGGCAGCAGCAGTTATTGTTGAATTGAGTAAAATTTAACCTGATGAAAAAGATCTTTAATTGTTTATTAGCATTGGCGACTTTATCAGTAGTTGCTCAGTCAGATAGTTTATTTGATCGGGGAAATGCTTTTTATATTGAAGGGAATTATCAAAAGGCTATAGAGACCTATGAAACCATATTAGACTCAGGTCAACACTCTAGTGAATTGTATTTTAATTTGGCCAATTCATATTATAAGCAAGAGGCTGTAGCGCCTAGTATTTACTATTATGAAAAGGCACGTCAACTTGCACCTAATGATGCAGATATTCTTAATAATTTGAACTACGCGAACAACCGCACTATAGATGATATTTCTCCTATGCCACCATCATTCTGGGACAATCTAAATGCTGCGGTGGTTTATAAGCTGGATGTTAACCAATGGGCTGTTTTAACTATTGTGCTAATGATCATTGGTGTATTCAGCTTCGTTTTATTCCTTTGGACCAATCGGTCTGTTCAAAAACGTATATCATTTGTAGTTGGAATTATGGCCTTATTCGGCATGGCATTTAGTTTGAGCCTGACTTTTCATAAAAACAATTTAGATCTAAATACCCGCCCCGCAATTGTGTTTGAGCGCCAAGTCACTTTAACAACTGAGCCTAACAGTCTGAGTGATCGAGTAATCGACATTCATGAAGGATTAAAAGTTTTTGTAAAAGAGTATTACAATGATACTTGGGCCAAAGTGGAGTTACTTGATGGTAAAACGGGATGGGTTAAGACGTCAACATTTCGTTTATTATAGATAGCCTTTTTGGTCACGATTCTGGTAAAAATAATTTTTGATTTCCAAGACCATTCCAAAGTGCTTTAGAAAAGTTTTCTAAAACAGGATAGATTTGCGATGCTTGCAATTTTTCTTCAGAGATAATAAAATAACTCGCGTTGATTTTTAATAAAATCAATACAAAAAGACACAATACCAAAGCGGATTTTAAAAACCCAAAGGCCGCACCAATAAGCTTATTGACCAGCCCCAATGCAGTAATATTAGCCAGTTTGGTCAACATCTTACCAATAATATTCATTACTAAAACAATAGCAAAAAATGTTAATGCAAATGCAATGATTTCAATAAAATCAGGATTTCCTGAATAGAATCGTGTGACTAGCGATGAAGCTTGGGCATTGAAGGTGATACTACCATAAACCCCAAACAGAAAACCGAGTAGACTGGTCGCTTCTATAAAAAATCCTTTAAAAAACCCTCTGACAGTACCGAAGATCAGGATAATACCAATAATTAGATCAATTGTATTCACATGGTTGGTTTCTACAAATATAGCATCTATTTTTGCAGGTATGTCACGCGATCCTCTTCTAAAAGTGCAATGGGATACCCTTCAAACGAAATTGTCCATACAATTTGCTGATGGAGAAGCTCTTGATCTTGATGCCATTTTGTTTCTTATTGGTGTTCAAGAATTAGGACAAATTCACCGGTCATATAAAAAGGATCAAAAACTCGAATTGATGCATATTGCGATTTGTAAGGTACTAGAGCCCTATGGCTATTATTCCTTTGATTTTGTAGATGATGATGGATGGCCACATTACAAGGTCGAAAATCCATTACCGTTTCTAAAGGCAGGTGAGCAAAGCGTCCTTATGAAAGAAGCTATAGTGAACTATTTTTCGTCTTCGGGCTTCATCGAATAAAGTTTCGTTATTTTTGTCTACTCATTATCTAAAGTATGATTGATCAGGTAAATATTTATTTAAAGGAGGTTGAAGGTTTTCAAGCAGAATCGTTAGAAGTTGTTGAGGCTTTCAGAATCCGGTTTTTGGGGAAAAAGGGGATATTAAACGATCTGTTCTCGGCTTTTAAAGACGTTCCAAATGAGGACAAGAAAGCGGCTGGTCTAGCCATCAATACCCTAAAAATAAATGCTCAAGACAAAGTACAATTATTAAAAGATAAATTGTCTTCAAACCAAAACAATAAAGTTCCAAAGGATGATTTAACAAAACCAGGGGCCTCTTTTGCTGTTGGTTCTCAACACCCCATCAGTTTAGTTAAAAATCAAATCGTTGAAATATTTTCACGTATTGGGTTTAACATTAGTGAAGGTCCAGAAATAGAAGATGATTGGCATAATTTTTCTGCTTTGAATTTACCAGAACACCATCCAGCTAGGGATATGCAGGATACTTTTTTTATACAGACAAATCCGGATGTCTTATTAAGAACACATACCAGTTCCGTTCAGGTTCGATATATGGAAAACAATCAGCCGCCTATTAGAACCATTTCTCCAGGTCGTGTTTACAGAAATGAGGCCATTTCGGCGCGTTCGCATTGCTTTTTCCATCAAGTTGAGGGGCTGTATATTGATAAAAATGTCAGCTTCGCTGATTTGAAGCAAACATTGCAATATTTTACTACGGCCATGTTCGGCAAGTCAAAAATCAGACTGCGTCCATCTTACTTCCCATTTACAGAACCTAGTGCTGAGGTAGATGTTTACTGGGGTTTAGAAACGGAAACGGACTATAAAATGACCAAAGGAACAGGATGGCTCGAAATTATGGGCTGTGGAATGGTAGACCCAAATGTGCTCAAAAATTGCGGTATCGATCCTGAAGTTTATTCAGGATTTGCCTTTGGAATGGGCATTGATCGTATCGCCCTTCTTCTGCATCAAATTGACGATATCCGATTGTTGAGTGAAAACGATGTACGTTTTTTATCACAATTTAAATCAGTCATTTAATTATTTATGTCTTTCAACAGCTAGTCTCACATGAGCCAAGTGATGATTACTATGCCATGCATACTGACTCAAAAGCTCTTCTAAGCTGAATTTCTGCTGGTGTTGCGGATGAAATACCGTCTTTTTAAATTCGCTTTCACTGGCTGCTTCAAAAAACGTTGTCCAACGATGGTGAAGTCCTTTGATGATATTTAATGATGTACTGATGTCAAGATTTGTAGCATCTGGGAAAGCTGCCCATTTATTTTCATCATAAGCATTGATTGTAGGAGAATCCTCAGTGACACCCAATTTGCATCGTATGTAAGCATTAATATGACTATCTGCGCAGTGATGAATCACTTGAGCAATATTCCATCCACCTTCTCGGTAGGTCCATAGTTTTTGTTCGTCAGTCAGAGATTTTACAACCTCGAGCAAACGACTAGGGAATTGCGAAATATCTTTAATGAAATTGGAGCGGACTTCAGCACTGAAATGCTCGACCTTTTGGTAAGAACCAATAGGATAGTAGTTGAGAATGCTTTTCATATTAAAAAGAGGTGTATTTGAATTATAGTTCGACTAACATTTGAATATTACAGCGATCATAGGGCGTTGGAAAGGAGTCAACTTTTCTAAAACCTAATTTTTTATAAAGATACATGGCCACCTCGAGTTTTGTATTGCTCTCTAAAAAAACAGTACGAGCGCCTAAAGCCTTTGCTTTTTCCAAACAGGCTTTTCCTAGCTTCCAACCTATTCCTTGGCCGTGCCAATCAGGATGAACGCCCATTTTAGCCAGTTCAAAGTTGTAGTCTTTCACTTTTGATTTGATCAAGGCACATACACCAACAGGCGCATTATCAATGATGGCAAATAAAATGACACCACCCTTGTCAATAACTTCGGATTGAGGATGATTTAAAATGGTGTAATCGGATGGTTCCATGATAAAATAGCTCTCGATCCACCATTGATTTAAGGTTTTAAATGCAGTGCTGAATTCAGACTTAAAATCAACAATCTGAATGTCTTTAATGCCCACGAGCATTTAATTTAGCTGTTCACTTAGTTTTTGAAAGGTCTTTTTTGCAGAAGCATTTTGATATAAAATGGCGTGTACCGCATTGATAATATGTAATTTTGTTTTCTTCTTATTTTTATCGTTAATATCAAAAGCACATTTGGCAGCATAGTAACCTTCTGCTACCATATTCATTTCCATCATGGCAGATTTTACGGTATATCCTTTGCCAATCATATTACCGAACAGGCGATTTCTGGAAAACGTCGAATAGCAAGTAACTAGTAAGTCCCCTAGATAATACGAATTATTAATGTTTCGTTTGAGCTTGTGCATTTTTTTCACAAAACGCTTCATTTCCCTGATAGCATTGCTGATTAATACACTTTGAAAATTATCGCCATATCCTAGTCCATGAGCGATTCCTGCCGCGATTGCATAAATATTTTTTAGCATGACAGCATATTCCGTCCCAATAGCGTCATCGCTAATATGAGTTTTTATATAGTGTGTATTTAAGGCATTAGCAATGAGATTGGCATTTTCTTTTTTATTACACGCAATGGTTAAATAGGATAGTCTTTCAAGTGCCACTTCCTCAGCATGGCATGGCCCTGCTATAACAGCGATTTGATCAAAGGGAACATGAAAAAACGTTTGTAAGTGCTCACCTAAAACTTGACCAGACTGGGGGACAATACCTTTGACTGCAGATACCAATATCTTTTTATCTAGAGGCAACGTTATTTGGCTTATAGTGTCAAATACAAAAGCTGAGGGAATGGCCACAATGATCACATCACATGCAGTGACTACATCATTTGGATTGGTGGTTAGCTCGAGTTGAGAACTTTCAAAAGACACATCACTTAGATAATTGGGATTATTGCCATGTGACAAAATATGTGCAATGGACGCGTCGCTTCTCATACACCAATGCACTTTAGATTGATTTTCTGATAATATTTTTACAAGTGCGGTAGCCCAACTACCACCTCCTAAAACACCAAAACTTATACCGTCTGACATGTCAATAAATTAAGGGTTAAATGTACCAAATTTAACCCAATTCAATTTTAGGGCGATTTGTTGGCCAGATGAAGTTTTAACAATTATTTATGACATGAATTGACAATGTCTGGGGTTTTTCTCCGTTCAAAAGACAATTAACGCAAGTTTAGTTAGTTGTTTTTTCATTTGGGTAAATTTAAGTTTTCGTGTAGGTAAGCACGAGTCCTTGGTTAGTTAGTTGTTAAAGGACCGCCATTTTTGGCGGTCCTTTACTTTTATATCATATTGATCAGAAGTGACTAGACGTTTTTCAACTCCTCAATGAGATTTTTATCATTGTCAGGATTATTTTATAATCTTAGGATGATTTTTTTCATATTTTAGATTCTAGAACTTTTCCCAATGAGTTTAAATTTCAAATTTAATTTTCTATTTGTTGGTGCCTCCACACCTTTTCTGGTTTGGCCATTTGCACTAAACTTTTATAGGTTCATCAATGAGTTCGTCTCCAACAATCCGTCCTCAAAGCAAATTGTTACGGTAAAGGCTTTGTTTATCAGGATTGATTCATTAAACCTTATAAAAACCTACTTATGTTCAAACGGTTATTATTTTTTTCTTTCTTAGTTTTACTTGCGGTATTACTCTATTTCAACCCAAATTTTAAAACTATTCTAGCTGGTGTAGCCATTCTTCTTTTTGGGATGATCATGCTTGAAGATGGTTTTAGAGCATTCTCAAAAGGGCCTCTTCAAAACATTTTAAAAAGAGTCACTAATAGATTTTATAAAAGTATCACAGCTGGCGCTTTGGTAACGGCATTGATTCAATCGAGCTCATTAGTATCGGTTATTACCATTTCATTTATAAGCGCTGGATTGATCACGCTTTCAGAGGGTTTAGGGTTGATTTTTGGTGCAAATATTGGCACTACAGCAACAGCCTGGCTCGTTGCTGGATTTGGGTTAAAAATTAAAATATCTGTCCTCGCATTGCCAGTATTGATTTTTGGATTAATCTTTTCATTTCAAAAAAAGAGTTCTCTCAAAGGAATTGGTAGCGTACTTGCTGGTTTAGGTTTTTTTTCCTTGGCATTCACTACATGAAAGAGGGGTTTGATGTATTTAAGGAATTTATCGACTTAACAGATTTTGCCATTTCTGGCTTTATAGGTGCTTTAGTTTATACGGGCTTAGGAATTATAATTACAACAATTTTACAATCAAGTAGTGCTACTTTAGCACTTATTTTAACAGCCTTAGCGGCCCAACAAATTGAGTACGAAAACGCTTTAGCACTTGCCATTGGAGCAAACGTAGGGACCACAATTACAGCTATTTTAGGATCAATAAGCTCAAACGTTTCTAGCAAACGCCTTGCGGGAGCACATTTTGTGTTTAATGTGGTAACGGGTTTGGTGGCCTTAATTTTGATCTTTCCGCTTGCAAAATTTGTGAATATCTTATCCGATGGACTTCATATAGCTCAATCTGACTATACCTTAAAATTAGCAATTTTTCATACCATCTTTAACGTTATGGGCGTGCTTATTATGATTCCTTTTATCGGTAAACTGGAATTGTTTCTGGTCAAAGTTTTTAAAGACAAATCAAGTAAGGACATTGCCGAGCCGAAATATTTAAATGAGGCGGTCTTACAATTTCCAACTTCTGCAATTGCGTCACTTTTTAAAGAGTCAAAGTACTTGTATAAAAATGCCATTTTTGAAATTGTTGCACATGGTTTAAATATTCATAGGGATGATATCAAATCTCACGAACAGATTAAAAAGATTGTCAAGAAATCAACAGATAATATGGGAATTGATGTTGATGAATTGTATTATCAAAAGGTAAAAACCATTTATGGCGAAATTTTGAAATATGCTACCGTTATTCAGAGCGATTTAAACTTAAGTACAAATCAAAATAAAATAGTCAGTGACATCAAAGTTGCAAATCGTAAAATGGTGGAAATTATCAAAGATGTCAAAGAATTAAATAAAAATATGACTTATTCGCTAACGGAAAAAAAACCCTTATTTGTTGGAAGTTTACAACAGTTTTAGAGTGAAAGTCACAAAGGTGTTGAGGGTAATTTATTTGTTTCGAACAGAAGAGGATTCTGCAAAATATGCCAAAAAATTAACTGAACTCAAACTCGAAGCGAAAGAGAATATTAGACAAAGTAATAAAGCTATTGATCAATTGATCCGAAAGGATCTCATTACAACTGAAATGGCGTCTTCACTCTTCAACGATTACTCCAACGTCAATGATATGATTAAAAAATTGATCACAGTGGCCGAATTATTATACAATAATAATGACACTATTTTAGAATCTTAATCAAGTAGATCAATGAAATCGCTCAGGTCATTTACAACAATTTTATCATTCATTAGATAAGTGCTATTCACTTAAAATTTTTCCAATAAATAACATTCAGTTAACATTAAGAACTTTCCTTCGCACCATTAATTAGTCTAAACTATTATGTATTTGAAATCCACAACTTTATTACTAACAGTGTTTGCTTTGTCCCTTACCCAAGCCCAAGAGACTCAGGGAACGACTTTTGGGAAAGGCCTTTTTAATTTAGTAGGACAAGACAGCACTTGGTCCATGAAAGTGGCAACACGAATGCAGTTTTTAGCCGTATCAGATTGGGAAGATGACACTAAAAATGAGGCGAATTTTTTGGTTAGAAGAGCCAGATTAAAATTTGACGGCTTTGCATACTCGCCAAAATTGACCTATAAACTTGAGCTTGGATTGTCTAATCGTGACCTCTCAGGACCATCAGTTTATACAAGTAATGCTCCAAAATATATTTTAGATGCTGTTGTTAAATGGAATTTTTACGGCAATTTTGTTTTGTGGGCTGGCCAAACCAAACTTCCAGGCAACAGAGAACGGGTTATTTCTTCAGGAAATATGCAACAAGTTGATCGCTCATTACTCAATAGTCGTTTTAACATCGACCGTGATACTGGTCTTCAGTTGAGACATCACTTTTACCTGACTGAGAAATTTTTGGTAAGAGAGATTTTTGCATTTTCTCAAGGCGAGGGTAGAAACATCACTACCGGCAATCTTGGCGGACACCAATACACTGGCCGCGTCGAGTTTTTACCTTTTGGGACTTTTGCAGGTGGAGGGGACTATAGCGCTTCCGATTTAAAGCGTGAACCAGCTCCTAAATTAGCTATTGGCATCTCTTATGACCATAACAACAATGCGGTTAAAAACAGAAGTAATCAAGGGAGTTATATGGAAAACGACTTAGGATTTTACGAAACGAATATAAACACCTTGTTTATCGATGCAATGTTCAAGCTCAAAGGTTTTTCTATTATGGCTGAATACGCCGATAGAGATGCTGCCGATCCATTTGCGAAAAATGCTGACGGCTCTTTAACTGGAGATATCGTTCAGGTAGGAAAAGGTTTAAATCTTCAATCGGGTTATTTGTTTAAAAATAATTGGGAAGTTTCAGGCCGTTATACAAACATTAAATTGGATAAAGACATTACGGGAAAAGATATCGAACAACAATACACTTTTGGATTGTCAAAATTCATCGTTGGACACAATCTAAAAGTACAGTCAGACATCAGCTATTTGGATGTTGCTAATAAAAACAATAATCTGATTTATAGATTACAATTTGATATTCACTTTTAATATTTTTAAACAAAATCCGACCCTGCACGGATTAGCAATAAAATATGCGGGATAACAATAATAAACTATGGAAAATATTTATCTATTTATTTTAATTGCCGTTACAATTCTTGCAGTTGTAGATATTGTAGTTGGTGTAAGTAATGACGCTGTTAACTTTTTGAATTCAGCGATTGGTTCTAAAGTTATTTCACTTAGAACCATAATGATAGTGGCTAGTTTAGGCATTTTTATAGGTGCAGTTTTCTCGAGTGGCATGATGGAGGTTGCCAGAAAAGGCATTTTTGTACCGGGTCAGTTCATGTTTGATGAAATTATGTTAATTTTTATGGCAGTTATGATCACAGACATCCTACTATTGGATTTTTTCAATACGCTCGGACTACCAACCTCCACTACGGTTTCCATTGTATTTAATTTATTGGGTGCTGCAGTGATGATGTCGCTCATTAAAATTTCCCAATCTGACAGTCAGACTCTTGCGGATTTAGGGAGCTATATTAATACTAAAAAGGCTTTAGAAATCATCTTTGGAATTCTTTTATCTGTTGTTGTTGCCTTTACTATTGGCGCGGTGGTGCAATGGTTTTCACGTGTGATATTCACCTTTCATAACGATAAAAAAATAAAAAACTTTGGAGCTATATTTGGAGGTGTCGCATTAACGGCAATCACGTATTTCATATTTCTTAAAGGCCTCAAAGGCACTCCTTATTACGGCGATCTGAAAGGGATCCTCGAAGGCAACGAACTTTTCATCATTTTAGGTGGTTTTATCTTTTGGCTCTTTTTCTCGTATTTGTTTGAATTGCTCACCAAGAAAACTGTTCTACTTGTTGTAATTGCAGTAGGTACTTTCGGACTCGCATTAGCCTTTTCGGGGAATGACTTAGTTAACTTTATTGGCGTTCCAATGGCGGCGTATCATTCCTATGAAGCTTGGTCAGTTTCAGGTGTTGAAGCCTCCATGTTTTCTATGGAAGTTTTAGAAAAGAAAGTTCCTGCAGAACCACTATTGTTATTTATTGCTGGTGGTATTATGGTGGCAACCCTTTGGTTGTCTAAAAAAGCTAAAACGGTTGCTGAGACCGAAATTAGCTTGTCTCGCCAAGGCGAAACACATGAGAAATTTGAACCCAACAGACTATCAAGGGGCATTGTTAAGGGAATTGCTCAACTTTCAGGATACTTCAGCCCGATAGTTCCTAAAGCAATTCAGACACGTATTAATAACAGTTTTAAAAAGCCCGAGGTCATCATGTCTAAAGACCAAAGTCTTGAGGCTCCCGCCTTTGACATGATCCGTGCGTCAGTAAATTTGATGGTATCAGGTATTTTGATTGCTTTGGCCACATCCATGAAATTACCATTATCAACGACCTATGTGACTTTTATGGTTGCGATGGGGACATCATTAGCTGATAGAGCGTGGGGCAGTGACAGTGCGGTTTATCGTGTTGCAGGTGTTCTAAATGTTATTGGAGGTTGGTTTGGAACTGCCATAGGAGCCTTTATAGCCTCGGGTATTGTAGTGCTGTTGATCAAATGGAATCCTGTTGTGGTTACTCCAATTTTGTTGATCATTACGGCTATTTTATTGTATAAAAATTATACCTCGCATAAAATTAAATTTGATAAAGTTGTAGAAGAGGACAGTTTAACCAAAGCTGAAAGTAGTTCATTACAAGGTGTAATTTTAGAAAGCGCAAAAAATATTGCAAATGTTGTTAAACGTACCAATCAAATTTACGAAAATGCGTTAGGAGGCCTAGCCACTCAAAAAATATCTGCACTCAAGAAAAGTAAAAAACAAGTTATTAAGTTGACTTCGGAAGTGGATGACCTACGTGATAACATTTTCTTTTTTATTAAAAACCTTGATGAGTCAAGTGTAGAAGCAAGTGGTTTTTATATCAATATTTTAGGTTATTTGCAAGACATCACTCAGTCTTTGGAATACATTTCAAAAATGTCTTACAAGCACGTCAACAACAATCACAAAAAACTGAAGTTTAATCAGGTAAAGGAGCTGAAGGAAATTTATGACAAACTTGAAATCCTATTCATGGATACTCAAAATGCATTTAAAACTGGTGCTTTTGAAGAAATTGGTGTTATCATCAAAGAGAAGAAGGAGGTATATGATTTGGTTAAGTCAAAAATACAAAGTCAGGTCAACCGAACAAGGACAGAGGAATCGAATCCAAAAAACACAGCCCTCTATTTTAGTGTTCTTTTAGAAACAAAAGACCTAATCAATGCGATTATGAATCTTCTTGAAGAATATCATAATGCACATGACAGTTCTATAGTGCCTGCTACAATTTCAACAGGAGATAAATCTGGGGACAAGTAAATACTTTTGTATTCATTTTGAAAGAAAGCCCTCTCTAACGCGTTAGAGAGGGCTTTCTCTTTCGGTCAATTAGAAGATTTTTCATACGGTATAACATACAATACATGTTTTATGGCCTCAATTCGAGCTTTCATTTTTCGATTGGCGCCAATGACTACTCAAGGTGCTAATGCACTATTGGTCGTTTCACATTTTTTCCTTGTATTCTGTATACTTGTCCCAAAGTTTGAGCGCTTTCTGGTCAACCTTGCTGTATTTCCATTTTTTGAGGGGACTGTTTTTGATGTCATCAAAGCGACTTTCTTGCTCATTTTTTGAAATAGAAAAGTAGAATTTAATCAACCTAATGCCAGATTCTATGATCATACGTTCAAATTCATTAACCTGATTCATGAAAATCTCATATTCAGCCTTAGTACAGAATCCGTTAACTGGTTCAACAATCGCTCTATTATACCAACTTCTGTCGAAAAGTACCATTTTACCTTTTTTAGGCAATTGGTTTACATAACGTTGAAAATACCATTGTCCCTCTTCTTCCTGCGTCGGTTTCGGTAAAGCAACTACTCTGAATTCGCGGGGGTTGAGATGTTCTGTCATGCGGCGGATATCACCGCCTTTGCCTGCTGCATCACGACCTTCAAAAATGATCACAACCTTTTCGTTGTTATTGACTATACCCATTGCTGCAATTTAATAAGCTCCTGTTGTAGTTTTTTTAGTCGATTTTCATATTGTATCGTCCGAAGTGCTTTTATAGCTTTTAAATTTTCGTCTAAAAACATTTTCAGCCCTTTTTTAGAATTGAGTGCGTTGAGGTTTTTCTCTGATAATTTAATCATAAGTCTATTTGTTTTACCATGCGATGGTAACGTTGAACAGTATTAGGATCGGGCATGATATTCGTCCCAGAGGATCCCTTACCCTTGTAATCAAATCTCGATAATACATATCTAATACTCTCCAATCGAGCTGCCTCTTTAGTATTTGATTGAACAATCACCCAAGGGCAAAAGGCAGTGTGTGTTTTACCTAACATTTGTTCTTTATAATAGGTGTATTTATCCCATAATTTCTGACCTTCTTTATCAACTTCACTAAATTTCCATTGTTTTAGGGGGTTCTGAAGCCGAGATTCAAAACGACGTTCTTGCTCATCTTTTGATATTGAGAACCAGAATTTGATAATGTCCACACCGTCCTCATAAAGCATATGTTCAAATTCGGGTACCTGAACCATAAACTGTTTGTATTGGATGTCATTACAAAATCCCATAACAGGTTCAACTACTGCTCGGTTGTACCAACTGCGGTCAAAAAACACAATTTCACCAGGTTCAGACAACTCCTTGATGTAGCGTCTAAAATACCACTGTCCTTTTTCATTGTCTGTAGGTTTAGTGAGGGCAACAACTCTCATAGAGCGCGGATTAAGATGTTCTGAAAAGCGTCGGATAGCACCTCCTTTTCCAGAGGCATCGCGACCTTCAAAAATTACACAAACACGTCTTTTGGTTTTTGCAACCCATTGCTGTAAATCCACCAATTCAGCTTGAAGCTTTAGCAGTTCCTTTTCATATTGTCTGGTAGCAATAATATGTTGGTAGCGCTCGGGTTCTATTTTAGATTTGACCGACCTGAGAAAATCTTCGACTGTTTTATTTCTAAAAAAATCGTCCTGTGTTAGCATAATTGAGGCTCATTTATATTGATATTGAAAAAGCCTAAATCGCAATATTTTGTGCGTGCCAATCAATATAATACTGAAAAAAGTATGAGAAACTGAGGCTTACACGGTATTTTGCAGATTTGGGATCTGAAACACAAAGTTACGCAAAAAACAGGAAGTTAGGAAGAGCTACCTCTTATAAAAATTCATTTCATCTAAATATAACCATGCCTTTTCAGGCAGTAAAGCCCGAACGGATTTTCCCTCAGAAATTCCCTTGCGGATTTCAGATGCAGAAATTTCAATAATAGGAGCCTTCACCAATTGGATGTTTTTTGATTCCTTATAGCTTTCGGGCAAGCTTATGTGATCCAATCGCGGATAAATGTAAAAATTGAAGTTTTTTAACAGATGATCCGAATTATGCCAATTGTGAATGGTAGTCAAATTATCGGAACCCATAATTAATGAAAATTTATGCTGTGGATATTTTTCATGTAAATAGGCAAGGGTATTACTGGTATAACTTGGTTGAGGTAATTGAAATTCAATATCACTAGGCTTCAATTGACTATAATCTTCGGTAGCACGAAATACCAATTCTAGCCGATGATTTTGATGTAATAAACTCGATTTCTTTTTAAAAGGATTTTGAGGGCTTACCACTAGCCAGACCTCATCGAGGTCGGTATATTCAACCATGTGATTAGCGATTATCATGTGTCCAACATGAATAGGATTAAAAGACCCAAAAAACAGTCCGACGGTCATGATTGCTGGTTAATAAAATTGTCTGCCAAAGTAATCGCCTGACGCAGTGCAAGATCTAGCGTGTCATTGACAAGTATTACATCAAAATTAGCGGCTTGTTCTAATTCTCTCGGAGCTTTTGCGATGCGCTTTGCTAACGCCTGCTCACCTTCGGTACTTCTATCTGAAAGTCTTTGGACGAGCAATTCAAAAGTTGGCGGTTGTACAAAAATGGCTAATGTTTCTTTTGGGAATTGTGTTTTAATGGCGAGACCACCAGCCACATCAATATCAAAAAGAACTGTTTTTCCCTCAGCCCACAAACGCTCTAATTCACTTTTTAAAGTACCATAAAATTGGTTGGGATAGACTTCTTCCCATTCTAAAAAATGATCGTTTTCTATTTTGGATTTGAACTCATCGACTGAGAGAAAATAATAGTCTTTTCCATCTGTTTCGTTCGGGCGAGGCGCTCTTGTTGTTGCAGAAACAGAAAAGGCTAAGGGCAGGTTATTTTGGGTCAGCAAATGCTTGACAATCGTCGTTTTGCCTGAGCCTGAAGGTGCTGAAAAAACAATAAGTTTACCATTAGTCATTATAAAACATTAAGCAGTTGTTCTTTGATTTTTTCCAATTCATCCTTCATTTGAACGACCACTTGCTGCATGTCAGCATCATTGGCCTTCGATCCAATTGTATTGATTTCACGTCCCATTTCTTGAGAGATAAATCCTAATTTCTTACCATTTGATTCAGCTTGATTCATGGTTTCGATAAAGTAATTGAGGTGGTTGGTCAACCTTACAACCTCCTCAGTAATATCAAGTTTTTCCAAATAAAAAATCAATTCATGTTCAAATCTATTCTCATCGGTTTGAATTTTTAAATCATCGATAGTCTTTCTCAGTCGCTCGTTAATTTTTTTAATTCGAATAGGTTCCATTTTTTTGATCAGCTCAAGTTGAGTTCGGATGGTTTCAATACGCGACTCGAAGTCGTTTTTCAAAACAGCTCCTTCGTTATTGCGGTAGTCGTTTAGATCAACAAGAGCCTCTTCAAGAGCGCGCCAAATAGCGTCTAATTCTTGCTCATCCAATTCTGTTTTTCTTGATTGTAGGGTGTCTGGCAACCTCATGGCAATTTGCAAGTGATGTAAGGGGTCGCCGTCGGCGATATCCTTTATTTGAGCCATATAGTCCTTGACAACCTCTACGTTGATAACGTCTTTAGAACTGCTCTGAATATATTCGGTATGAATAAAAACATCAATTTTCCCCCGGTTGAGATAGGCTCCAATACGTTTTCTCATCAACATTTCTTGATCGCGGTATGCCGAAGACATGCGTATATTAAGGTCTAAATTTTTACTATTTAGAGCCTTCACCTCTATAGAAATATTCTTGTCAGATATGGTGCATGATGATTTTCCAAATCCTGTCATTGATGCTATCATAAATATTGATTTTCAATGCAAAGATAGCAATTCCATAGTGGTCTTTTTGAAGTGGATTGGTTTATAGATTATTAAGATGTAATAACGCCCGTTTAATTTCTTTTTTGCTATTACCGATAAAAATGTTATCATCTAAAATCAATACAGGACGTTTGAGAAAGGAGTAGTGATCCAAAATATAATGCTCGTAATCTTTTTCTTTTAAATCTTCGTGCTTGAGTCCCATACTGGTGTAAAGTTTAGAGCGACGGTTAAACAAGGACTCATAAGTTCCAGAAATTTCCTTTAAGATTTCCAGTTCAGGTTTCGATACGGGTGTTGATTTGAGTTCCCTTAACGCTATGCCTTCAGGAAGATTCAATTCTTTTTGAATTCGAATACAGGTATTACATGTTTTTAAGTAAAAGAATGCACGCATATTTTTTGTTTATTTCATTCAAATATAATGATCATCTGACCAAAAAATAAAACTAAATTTGTTTAAACATTAAATTCTTTTCCAGCGTGAAATTCAACACTAAAACCATTCACGGCGGTCAATCGCCCGATAAAGCTTATGGCTCCGTTATGCCACCTATCTATCAAACTTCGACTTATGCGCAGTCCAGTCCTGGACAGCATCAAGGGTTTGAATATTCTAGAACACATAACCCAACGCGACATGCCCTCGAGCAGTCATTGGCAAGTATTGAAAATGGCACACATGGCATTACGTTTGGATCAGGATTAGCTGCCATTGATGCGGTGATTAAACTGCTTAATCCTGGAGATGAGGTGATTGCCACCAACGATTTATATGGAGGATCTTATCGGTTATTTACAAAAATATATGAGCGATTTGGGGTTAAATTTCATTTTGTATCAATGAAAGATGCTGCCTCAATCGAACCATTGGTTAATAAAAACACTAAATTAATATGGATTGAAACTCCTACCAATCCAATGTTGAATATCATTGACATCAAAAAGATGGCTGCTATTGCAAAATCATACAAAGTGTTACTGGCAGTTGACAATACTTTTGCAACGCCTTATCTTCAGCAACCACTTGATTTAGGCGCCGATATTGTAATGCATTCAGCAACCAAATATATTGGAGGTCACAGTGATATTGTTATGGGGGCCCTGGTTGTTAAAAATGAAGCGTTGGCTGAGAAACTCTATTTCATTCAAAATGCAAGTGGTGCTATTGCAGGACCTCAGGATTGTTTTTTAGCTCTTCGTGGTATTAAAACACTCCATGTTAGAGTCCAACGTCATTGTGAAAATGCATTTGCTGTGGCTGATTATCTTCACAACCATCCAAAAGTAGCTCAGGTATTTTACCCTGGATTGACATCACATCCAAATCACCATATTGCCAAGGCACAGATGTCCGGTTTTGGAGGCATGATGTCTTTCACTACGGCTGAAGGCACACTAGAGTCTGCAGTTAAGATTGTTAAAAAGTTGAAATATTTTACGCTTGCTGAATCACTTGGCGGGGTAGAGTCGCTGTCTGGGCATCCAGCGAGCATGACTCATGCTAGCATTCCAAAAGAAGAACGAGAAAAAGTCGGTGTTACTGATGCCCTCATTCGATTGAGTGTCGGTATTGAAGACGTTTCAGATCTATTGGCAGATTTGGATCAAGCTTTTAGATTATAATTTACGCCTAATATGGTATTATAAATTTCCGCATCGCCGAATTGAAAATTACATAATTTTTACCGCCATAATTGAAGATAGTTTATATTTGTTCCGATAATTCATCGTAGCTCTAACAAACAAATTACTTATGTCAACATCATCTGACAACTTCTTATCCTACGTTTCTTCGAAAAATCAGAATGAACCTGAATTCCTTCAAGCAGTGCATGAAGTTGCTGAAACGGTTTTACCATTTATTGAATCCCACCCCAAATATCAAGGTAAAATGCTACTTGAGCGCATGGTGGAGCCTGAGCGTACCATCATCTTTAGAGTACCTTGGATTGATGATCAAGGTCAAACCCAAGTCAATCGAGGATACCGTGTCGAGTTTAATTCTTCCATTGGACCATATAAGGGTGGCTTGCGTTTTCACCCAAGTGTGAATTTGAGTATTCTTAAATTTTTGGGCTTTGAACAAGTTTTTAAAAATGCGTTAACCACTTTGCCTATGGGTGGTGGTAAAGGAGGTTCAGACTTTGACCCAAAAGGAAAATCTGATAACGAGGTCATGCGTTTTTGTCAGTCTTTTATGACTGAATTATCACGACATATTGGACCTAATACCGATGTTCCTGCTGGAGACATTGGTGTTGGTGGTCGTGAAATTGGTTATATGTTTGGACAATACAAACGTATTCGTAATGAATTTACTGGCGTCCTCACTGGTAAAGGTTTGTCTTATGGAGGGTCTTTGATTCGTCCAGAGGCAACAGGTTATGGTGCAGTTTATTTTACAAAAAATATGTTGGCGACTAAAAGCGCGTCAATAAAAGATAAAATTATTGCCATTTCAGGTTCTGGTAATGTGGCTCAATTTGCTTGTGAAAAAATGATTCAAGAAGGAGGCAAAGTGGTTACAATGTCTGACTCTTCGGGCTTTATCTATGACGCTCAAGGTTTAGATACTGAGAAGCTCGATTTTGTAATGAACCTAAAAAATGTAAAAAGAGGTCGAATTAGTGAATACGTTACTGCTTTTCCTCATGCAACTTTTCACAAAGGACTGCGTCCTTGGAGTGTGAAATGTGATATCGCAATGCCATGTGCTACTCAAAATGAACTCAATTATGATGAAGCAAAAACACTGGTGGCAAATGGAGTTATAGCTGTTACTGAAGGGGCAAATATGCCAACCACGCCAGAAGCTGTAGAAGTGCTCCAATCAGCCAAAGTATTGTTTGCGCCAGGTAAGGCATCAAATGCCGGTGGTGTTGCTACCTCTGGCTTAGAGATGAGTCAGAATAGTTTAAGACTGAACTGGACTGCGGAAGAAGTGGATGAGAAATTATTAAATATCATGAATGATATTCATGCATCTTGTGTTGAATTTGGCACTCAAGATGACGGCTCCGTAGATTACGTTAAAGGTGCAAATATTGCCGGATTTGTAAAAGTTGCTGAAGCAATGCTTGCGCAAGGCGTGGTATAATTTTACATCACTTTTTTTGTCTTATTTACATTAAAACTGTACGTCCTTCGTTTGTATTGTATACTTTTATGGGACTCATGCGGTTTAGGGTTTTAGTCATATCGATATTGTATGCGCCATTGGTTTTGCTCAGTCAAGTTAACCAGTGGGAAGGACATTTTTCTTATCATAGAATCGTAGGTCTTTCATCCCATTCAAATACCTTCTATGCGGCAGCTGAAAACGCTCTATTTGAATATGATTTAACAACAGGGAACACTAAAACCATTACATCGATAGACGGTCTGTCTGGAAACACCATTTCAGCTTTTTATCAAAGCCCTACTTCAAATCAGCTCTTGGTCGGATATGACAACGGACTTCTTGAGGTTGTCTCCTTTAATGACACTCCAGAGGTACAACGAATTTATGATATTGTCAATAAACCAACTATTCCGCCGTTAAACAAACGTATCAACCATTTTATCGAATATGATGGGATTATTTATATTTCGACCAATTATGGGATATCACAATTTAATCTTTACGAGATGGAATTTGGAGACACCTACTATATAGGGCCTCTTGGCTCACAAATCCCGGTTGTTCAGACTACAATTTTTGAGAATAATATTTATGCTGCCTGTTTGATGGGTAGCGGATTAAAACAAGCTGATATTACTTTAGATTTGGTTGATTTTCAAAATTGGAATACCATGGCAAATGGTGATTTCTCGGCTGTGGTCGCAACAGCTAATCGATTATTCGCAGCTGAATCAAATACATTATATGACATTCAAGACGGTAACGTATTATTTGCACTTAATACTTCCAACAATATTGTTGGCCTCAGTGCAACGAATAACAGTCTTGTAGTATTCGAACAAAACCGCACTACATTGTTCGGTGAAAATTTGATGCCATCAGAAACCTTTATTGTGGATGACAATTATAATATCCTCACAGCAATTGAATGGAATAACGGCATTTTGATTGGAACAAATAATCAAGGTGTCATCGATTTTAGGTCGGGCAATCAAACTATCATTTTACCAAATGGCTTACAAGACAATGATGTGTTTTCAATAGATGCAGATCAAGGTGCTGTCTGGGCCACTTATGGTGATTATTCATCTTCTTTTAATCCAGACCCTCGTCGTAATTTTGGCTACAGTTATTATAGGAATAACTTATGGAATACAGTCCCTTTTGATAGTGTCTTTGGTGCTTATAATTTGAACACAATCGCAAACGATCCATATAATGATAACAAAACTTTTATTAGTTCATATGGTAAGGGGATTTTGGAAATTGTAGATTTTGAGCCCATATCGCGATTTTCTATTGAAAATAGCGGTCTTGAGGCTATTCCATTATCGGGGGATAACGAGGATATTAGGGTGTCCGCAATGTCTTTTGACCGACAAGGTCTCTTATGGTCTTTAACCTCTCGAATTTCACGCCCCTTGAAATCTTATAATCCAAACAGTAACCAGTGGCAGAGTTTTGATTTTTCATCAATAATTGATAATCCTATTACGGATGAATTTGGATTTAGTGATTTAGCTATTGGTGTCGATGGCACTAAATTTATTGGAGGTTATCGCTCGGGAATCATTGCCTTTAATGAAAGCAATGGCGGTTCACTGATTAAAATTAATGGTGAATCTTCGGAATTACCAAATGATTATGTAACGGCACTTGCTATGGATCGTCAAGGGGTATTGTGGGTAGGAACCCAACTGGGTCTCCGTGTGCTATATAACACCTTGGGCGTTTTCGGTGTTTCAAACCCGTCTACTCAACCTATTATCTTTATTGAAGATGGATTACCTCGTGAACTGCTCGAAGAACAATTTATCAGTGACATTGAGGTTGACGGAGGTAATAACAAGTGGATTGCAACAATAGGATCAGGTGTTTATTATGTCACTTCTGACGGTCAAGAAACTTTATACCATTTTACGGTAGATAATTCACCACTGCCGTCGAATAACATCAATGATATTTCATTAGATGAAAATAATGGCCTTTTATACTTGGCAACAGATCGTGGTTTAGTAGCTTTTAAGTCGGGCGGATCTCAGCCGCTTGATCAACTGGAAAATGCCTTTGTTTACCCAAATCCTGTCCGACCAAATTTTAATGCCGAATCTCAGAAAATTAAAATATCGGGATTAACAGAAAGTGTTAATATTAAGATTACTGACATTGAAGGTAACTTGGTGGCTGAGGCTGAAAGTAATAGAAACAAAAGATTTCGCGGGTTTAGTCTTGAAATTGACGGAGGTACGGCGTTTTGGGACGGAAAAAATCTTAGGGGCCAGAAGGTGGCTTCGGGCGTTTACCTCATTTTGCTAAACGACTTAGATGACTATGACACAAAAGTACTCAAACTTCTTATTGTAAGGTAGATGCTAGTATCCACTGAGGCTATAGTATTGTCCAAAATTAAATACAAAGAGAATGATCTTATTGTAAAATGTTTTACCGCTTTTTTTGGCACGAGGAGTTATTTAATACGCGGTGCATTAAAAAATCGCAAGGGACCTTTTAGGGCAGCCTATTTTCAGCCACTCTCAATGATATCTATTGAAGCCGAGCATAAGGATATCAGAAGCCTTCAGTATTTGAAGGATCTTAAGATCTTAAGCCACTTCGACACCATACATCGCGATATTGAAAAAAGCACGGTGGCCCTATTTCTCTCCGAGGTACTTGGTAATCTTCTTAATGAAGATTCTCCCGACCCACAGCTCTATGAAATGTTATCGAGTGCCTTAAACTGGTTTGATCATCAAGAGCGCTGCGGGTATTTTCATCTGTTGTTACTCATTAAAGTAATGCGCTATTTAGGCTGTTCCCCCGAAGAGGATAACTCTGATTTTGAGTACTTTAATATGGAGTCAGGCCGTTTTATGGATTCACATCAAGAAAGTAATTGTATTAGTGGCAGTGTAGTTTCTGACTTGAAGACCATTTTAGGCATGCAATTTGATAACAGTACGGGATGGAAACTACCAGCTGTGCGTAAACAAGCCTTATTAAAATTAATATTGGATTATCTTGAGAGGCATGTCCCTGGATTTCGTAAACCAAAGTCCGTTGTTATTTTAAACCAAGTATTTAATTGATATGAAGCAATATCTTTATTCGATAGTTGCCTTTTTGAGTTCATTTTTAGTTTCAGGTCAAACCGTTACCCTATTTGATGAAGACACTCAATCACCAGTTATTGGTGCTGCCGTTTATAACGAAGACTTATCGGTATCGGTCTTATCTGATTTTAAAGGGATCGTACAGTTGAAGGATTTTGATGATACTGATCTTTTGACCATTCAGCATTTGCTTCATGACACAGTTCAAATAATCAAGTCTGATTTGGGAGATGAATTATACCTTAAGGCTAATACCCAAGCACTTGAAGCGATTGTCATATCAGCATCGAAGTTTGAACAAAATAGACGGGAAGTTCCACAAAAAATAACCAGTATTAAGGCATCCGACATAGCATTTAATAATCCACAAACGAGCGCCGACCTTTTGGAAAACTCAGGACAGGTTTATGTACAAAAAAGTCAATTGGGTGGAGGAAGTCCCATGATTAGAGGATTTGCCACAAACCGGTTGTTTTTGTCTGTTGACGGTGTTCGGATGAATAATGCCATTTTCCGTAGTGGCAATATTCAGAATGTGATTTCAATTGATCCATTCGCAATTCAGCAAACAGAGGTAATTTCAGGGCCTGGATCTGTCATTTACGGAAGCGACGCTATTGGCGGTGTTATGAATTTTTATACAAAAAAACCAAAACTGTCAAACACTGATGATTTGGAAGTCAATGCCCAAGCAACTGTGCGCTACTCCACTGCCTCGAACGAAAGAACTGTGCATGCAGAGTCCTCCTTAGGAGCAAATAAATGGGGCTATTTGACCAGTGTTAGTTTTACAGACTTTGATGATTTGAAAATGGGCAGTCATGGACCAAACGACTATCTGCGTCCCGAATATGTTATTGCGAATAGCGGGGATGACCAAGTGCAATTGAATGATGATCCACGAATTCAACGTTTTTCAGGATACAATCAATTCAACTTGATGCAGAAAATTCATTTTCGTGCTGACTCAAGGCTTCATTTTGATCTTGGGCTACATTATACCGCCACTTCCGACTATCCGAGATATGACCGATTGATTTTGGCTGATGATACCACAGGAAATTTAAAATCCGCAGAATGGTATTATGGTCCTCAGGAATGGTTTATGGCCAACCTTCAAATGACAGCACTTAGCAGCAGTTCGAACCTCTATGACAACCTTATTATAACCTTGGCACACCAAGATTTCAAAGAGAGTCGGAATGATAGGAAATTTCAAGACACCACCCTAAGGTCGAGACATGAAAATGTCCAGGCCTTTTCTTTTAATACCGATTTGGAACGATCACTTTCATCTAAAATCAAACTCAATTATGGTTTAGAATATATACGAAATTTAGTCTATTCTCATGGGTCGCAAAAAGATTTAAACACTCAGGAAGTTAGTGACATTTCAAGCCGATACCCCAACGGCTCTTCATGGACGTCAATGGCGGGCTATCTCAATACAACTTTTAAACCTTCTCTTAAATTCACCATCAAATCAGGTTTAAGGTATAATTATGTTATAAACAAAATTAGTTATAGCGAAAACAACATTTTTTTTAACTTCCCATTTACTGATGCTACTAATAACTCAGCTGCATTAACGGGAACTTTAGGATTTAGCTATCAACCATCAGATAAAATACAATGGAAAGTTAATATTGCAACTGCTTTTAGAGCGCCCAATATAGACGATATGGGTAAGGTGTTTGACTCGGAGCCGGGGTCAGTAATAGTTCCAAATCCTTACTTGGTACCAGAGTATTCTTATGGTGCGGAAATTAGCGCTATATGGAAACCCAAATCTAATGTAGTTTTCGATTTATCGGCTTATTCTACATATTTAGACAATGTGCTAACACGTGGTCATTTCACCTTGGACGGGGATAGTCAAATATATTACGATGGTGAGCTAAGTGATGTTCAAGCCATTCAAAATTTAGCCATGACATGGATAAATGGAATTGAGGCAGGTATAAAATATAATTTTTCAAGAACGCTTGAACTACGATCTCAATACAGTATTTTGAAAGGTAAGGAATCTGGTTCTCAGGGTGAACGTTATTCTGCACGACATGCGCCTCCTGCGTTTGGAAGAACTCAACTTAGATGGAACAATAAGAATCTGACTTGCGAGTTTTTTGTCGTGTATAACGGAGAAATTTCTGCAGAAGATTTAAATCCAACAGAGGCACAAAAGACCTATTTGTACGCGTTGGATGAAAATGGCAATCCTTATTCACCAGCTTGGCATACCTTTAACCTGAGAACATATTATCAAGTCAGTGAACAATTTGGTGTATCAGCAACCCTCGAAAATTTTACGGATCAGCGTTATCGAACTTATTCTTCGGGCATCGCAGCACCAGGTATTAATGCGGTGTTTTCAATTCAATACAATTTATAAACGGTGAATTTCAAAGCGATTTTTTCTGTTGACGAGGCTTTGCAAAAACTACGAAATTATTGCGCCTATCAAGAGCGTTGTCATATGGACGTTGTTCAAAAACTCAGAGATATGGGAATGATCGATGTTGTTATTGATCAAATAGTGGTTAGCTTAATTACGGACAATTACCTCAACGAAGAGCGTTTTGCCTTGTCTTTTGCTCGAGGAAAATTTAACCAAAAACATTACGGTAAAATTCGAATCAGAAGAGAATTGAAGCGTAGAAATATCCACTCAAAACTCATTCAAAATGCACTCGATCAAATTGACAGTAATGACTATTATGAGAGTTTTGAAGCACTAGCTACAAAAAAATGGCAAAGTCTAAAGAACGACAAAGATTTAGTGAAGAAAAAAAAATTTGTAGACTACCTGCTTTACCGAGGCTGGGAAATGGAATTGATTTATGATAAACTACAAAATTTGTCCAATTAATTAATTGAATAGCCTAAACTAAAGAGAATACTCCCTTTTGGCACTGGGACTAAATTGGTCTCGGTAAATGCGGCGCCTAAAATGTTATTGGCAGTAATATCGGCTTTTATTTTTCCAAAATTTGCCACAACCCGTGCATCAAGAACATTATAAGTTTGTCCATTCCCTCGCTCACAATAGCGATAGGTTATTTGTTGAGATATTTGATCTAGGAATTGTGATTCCCAAGACATTATCACTTGGTGCTTTAATGAATTGATGGCGTATTGCGACAATTGAGCAAGTGCCTCTACGTTATCAGAGATATAGGTGTAATCGCCATTCAAGGCATTCATTTTATCTTGTGACCCCCATTTCATTCGGCCACTAAACTCAAACCCATTTGTTTCTAATCCAATAAGGTTTTGAGCTTGCCATGGATCGTCACTGTTTAGCTTAACATAATCGATCAAATCATCTGAATTTCTCTTAAATCCAACAAATGAGAGGTCTAAATTGTTGCGACTCAGTCGGTATCCAATTTCATAGGCTAAGGCGCTTTCAGGTATTAAGGAAGGATTTCCAATAGTCGTTGGTGAGGTATAATACAAGTCGGTGTAAGTAGGGATGCGATAAGTCATACCAAGATTTCCATAAAACCTTGACGATTTATTAATCGCAAAACCAACATCAATCCCCGGAAAGGCGTGAAATTTAAAGTCGGAGAAATAGTTTAATGCTACACCAGGTGTGATGTCCAATTGATCATCTAACAGACTAAAACGGTGCTCTATAAAAGCATTCATTTGGGTACGATTCTGATTCCCCAGATTATTACTGGCCAAATTTACCATTGCCAATTCAATTCCCATTCCGGTTATTCCCATGTTATTTTGGTTTGAGGCATTGTATTCGGCTACTAATTTATTCGAAATGTGTACATTCCGATAAAGCGACGGGTTGCTGCGTACAAACAAATAGACGTCCTGATTGCGCTTCCAATAAACTCTTGGTTTGAACGTCCAATTGCCCGAACCGTAGGTGCTTTGAATACCTAATACACTGGCTTGTGTTTCTTCGTATTGGTCAATATAATTCGGAGATGCATAAAATCCATTAGCACCAAATTGACGTTCCATAAAACTCGCGATAATTGAGATGGGGGTGCTTGCTGTGTTTATTGTGCTCTTTAAAAAGTAATTACGATTATCAAAGTCGGTGTTATATCGATAGCCATCGGACATATTGCTTGAAACGTGAAGCATGTGAGTGCTGTTGCTATAAACGCTTTGTGAGGTCAATCCAAGGATTTTTTGACCATAGGATCCAACTTCGATAGAACTAGAAATGCTGTTTTTAGAAACCTTTCGGGTAACAATATTAATGGCACCCGTAAATGCGTTTTGTCCAAAAATACGGGCTGCTGGTCCTTTTACAATCTCGACACGTTCGATCACTTCTATTGGCAAAGCCATGTTGAGCGTGTGATGCCCTGTTTGTGGATCTTCAACCTTCATACCGTCAATCAAAAGCAAAACTTGATCAAACCCGCCACCTCTAATATAAACGTCAGCTTGAGAACCTCCTAATCCCCGACGACGGATATCAATACCCCCAAAGAACTGTAATAAATCTGCCACATTTGCAGCAGGACTGCGTTCAATCATCTCTTTAGTTACAATTTGAACGGTTTTTGACGATTTAGAAAAAGGTAAATCTATACGGCTGGAGGCTATATAAATCGAGTCTAGTGTTTCGCTGGATAGTGGCTGGGCTATCAGAAGGTTTACGAACAAACAAAAAGTAATTAATGGAATTTGAATAAATTTCATTGTGAGAATCTTTTTACAAATGTAGAAAATTTAAAGAACAGCATATAATCAACAGCAATCCTTAAGCTCAAATTCCTATATTTATGAAAACTTAAATGTATGGTCCAACTCGAGCTTTTAGATATTGTTCTTATTGTTTCCTTTTTTGCTTTGATTTTAATTGTAGGACTTTGGGTGTCAAAATCGTCTAGCGAAAGTTCAAGTGCCTATTTTTTATCGGGCCGAAATATGCCGTGGTGGCTGCTCGGTGTTTCAATGGTAGCTACAACGTTCTCTACGGACACACCCAATTTAGTAACTGATATCGTAAGAACTAACGGCGTTTCTGGTAACTGGGTGTGGTGGGCCTTTTTGTTGACCGGTCTACTAACTGTTTTTGTTTATGCCCGATTGTGGCGAAAATCAAATGTAAACACTGATATAGAGTTTTATGAATTACGCTACGGTGGCAGTCCAGCCCGATTTCTGCGTATTTTTAGAGCGATTTACTTGGGTTTATTTTTTAACGTCTTGGCTATGGCAGCTGTAACTCTAGCTGCAATAAAAATTGGCAGTATTATACTCGGTTTAGAACCTTGGCAAACCGTTCTTATTGGTGGCACGGTTACAGCTATTTTTAGTGCTTTTGGCGGCTTCAAAGGTGTTGTTT
Organism: uncultured Flavobacteriaceae bacterium; assembly: GCA_943788695.1. Taxonomy (GTDB): domain Bacteria; phylum Bacteroidota; class Bacteroidia; order Flavobacteriales; family Flavobacteriaceae; genus JALRKI01. Next base: position 252,227 of record CALSRG010000001.1, on the reverse strand, counting down.
ATACTGATTTTATTCTCTTTTTCGTTGCAATGGGCGGCTCTATAGCAGCAGCATGGTATCTCATTGAAATCCCAGAAGTTGGCGGCCTCTCCAATTTGATCCAACACGAGGCAGTGGTAGGTAAACTCTCGTTTTTCCCAGACTTCTCAAATACCGAATTATTAGTAACGCTCTTCGTTATACCTCTGGCTGTACAGTGGTGGAGTGCTTGGTATCCTGGCGCTGAGCCGGGCGGAGGTGGTTATATTGCGCAACGCATGTTGGCAGCTAAGGATGAAAAGCACGCCATTGGCGCAACTTTTTTCTTTAACATTATGCACTATGCCCTAAGACCATGGCCGTGGATTTTAGTAGCCTTGGCATCATTAATAGTATTTCCAGACTTGCAGAGTATTCAGGATGCATTTCCTGGAATTACTCTTGATAAATTAGGGGAAGATTTGGCCTATTCTGCCATGCTCACCTATCTACCAACTGGCTTACTCGGCTTACTCTTAGCCTCTTTAGTTGCTGCTTATATGTCTACTATTTCAACACACTTGAACTGGGGCGCATCTTATTTGGTTTACGACTGTTACAAACAATTTTTTAATAATTCTGCCGAAGAAAAACAATTGGTCCACATAGGAAGAATTACCACAGTGTTATTGCTAGGATTAAGTGCCTTACTCGCTTTGGTACTCCAAAACGCCTTACAATTATTCGATATTATTTTGATGTTTGGTGCAGGGACGGGTCTTATTTTTATTCTTCGGTGGTTTTGGTGGCGTATTAATGCGTGGAGCGAGATAAGTGCGATGTTTTCCTCTGGAATTATTTCGCTACTCATCAATTTGACCCCCTTGGGATTTATGCTCTTTGGTGCTGAGGAAGGCCTATTTCCTCCTTATATGAAGTACCCTTTTGTTGTAATGGTCACTACTGTAATTTGGATGATCACAATGCTATTAACTAAGCCAGAATCGAAAGTTGTGCTAAAGTCATTTTATGGAACTACTCAGCCAGGAGGACCTGGTTGGAAAGCAGATCATAAGCGTGATATTCAGAATGAAATCCCGTGGTCGGTTCCTTATGGGATTATAGCCATGCTTTTAGGAAGTATAGGAATTTATTCTGCCTTATTTGCCGTAGGATCGTTTTTATATGGAAACTATCCAACTGCAATTTTATTGACTACAATTTGTCTGATTATGGCAGCCATATTGATTAGACTATGGCCAAGAATTTCTAAAACAATAGAGGGTTAATCAGCTAAGATCACCACCTTATTTTTATTGCATTCTACTGTTCCTGAAGTAATGTCAAACGACATTACACCATCGGCCTGCTTTTTGAGAAGATCTGACAGTTCTCCTTTTGAGTCGACTCCGCGCAAAATAACTTGTCCTTTTTGCAACAGAGAAACGATAGGTGCGTGGTCGTTAAGCATTTCAAAACTTCCATGAAGTCCTGGAACAGTAACTGATTTTACTTCACCGTTAAACAATGTAGTTTCTGGAGTGACAATTTCTAAATACATAAACTTAATTTAAGCCTCAGTAAGCATTTTTTCTCCAGCTTCAATAGCCTCTTCAATTGTTCCTTTAAGGTTGAAAGCGGCTTCTGGAAGACGGTCTAATTCGCCATCCATAATCATATTAAAACCTTTAATAGTTTCTTTGATATCAACCAAAACACCAGGAATTCCAGTAAATTGCTCAGCCACGTGAAATGGTTGTGACAAGAAACGTTGAACACGGCGTGCTCTAGACACCGCGAGCTTATCTTCTTCTGAAAGCTCTTCCATACCTAAGATGGCAATAATGTCTTGGAGTTCTTTGTAACGCTGTAAAAGCTCTTTAACACGTTGGGCACAATTGTAATGCTCGTCTCCTAAAATATCGGCAGTCAAAATTCTTGATGTTGAATCTAAAGGATCTACAGCTGGATAAATACCAAGTTCTGCAATTTTTCTAGACAGTACAGTCGTCGCATCCAAGTGAGCAAATGTTGTTGCTGGTGCTGGATCAGTTAAATCATCTGCAGGAACATAAACGGCCTGTACAGATGTAATAGAACCTTTTTTAGTTGAGGTAATACGCTCTTGCATCACACCCATTTCTGTTGCCAATGTAGGTTGGTATCCTACGGCTGATGGCATACGTCCAAGAAGAGCTGACACTTCCGATCCCGCTTGAGTAAATCTAAAAATGTTGTCAACGAAAAACAGAACGTCTTTTCCTTGACCGTCACCAGCACCATCACGGAAATACTCTGCAATAGTCAAACCTGACAGAGCAACACGTGCGCGTGCTCCTGGTGGCTCATTCATCTGACCAAAAACAAAAGTTGCTTTTGATTCTTTCATGGCTGCTTTATCAACCTTTTTAAGGTCCCATCCACCTTCTTCCATCGAATGCATGAAGTCTTCACCGTATTTGATAATCCCAGATTCAAGCATTTCGCGAAGTAAATCGTTCCCTTCACGCGTACGCTCTCCAACACCTGCAAATACTGAAAGACCACCATGACCTTTTGCAATATTGTTAATCAACTCTTGAATCAATACTGTTTTTCCTACACCAGCGCCACCGAACAATCCAATTTTACCACCTTTAGCATAAGGTTCAATCAGGTCGATAACTTTAATTCCAGTAAATAATACCTCAGTTGAAGTTGATAAATCTTCAAATTTTGGGGCTTGACGGTGAATTGGTAAACCGTCTTTTCCTGCTTTGGGAAGGTTTTCCATGCCATCAATGGCATCTCCAATAACATTAAATAATCGTCCGTAAACATCGTCTCCAATTGGCATCTGGATAGGCGCTTCTGTCGAAAAAACATCGGTACCACGACTTAAACCGTCGGAAGAATCCATTGCTATAGTACGAACGGTATCTTCCCCTATGTGTGATTGAACTTCGAGGACTAAAATTGAACCGTCTTTTTTACGGATTTCTAGCGCATCATAGATTTTTGGGAGGCTATCACCACTTTTAAAAGCGACATCTATAACGGGACCAACGATTTGTGAAATTTTACCAATAACTGCCATGGATATTAATTTAAATCTTTAACGATTGAGAATTGTCTGTTTCCGAGTGCAAATATAAAGATTATATCAGAGAAAAGCGATCGAAATTTTCACAGAAAAATAGTGTTGTATTTTAAAGTTAAAAACGAAAAAACCCTCAATGAAAATTGAGGGTTTTTGATAATTCTACTGAATCGTTCTATTGCAATAGTGGCGAATAGTTTGTTGGATATTCTCCTATATCAACTAGCGAACCAGATGCTTCAAAGTTTGAATCATATTTAGCATCAATGGCCTTAAGCATTTCATTAGCAATTAATGCATATCCTCTAGCTGTCATATGAACGCCATCAAGTGAAAATCCTCCACCAAGTACGAGGTTAGTACCAATTTGATTGTCACCAACAGCCAGATCGGTATAATTTCCAGCAACTAAATTATTAAAAATTGTGTGAGCATCCATAAACGCTAATCCTGCTGCATTTACTGCACTCGCAATGATGCCATTATAGGTAGTTACAACACCATTGATGGTTCCCTGTTCTGCAGTAGTTAAAACATTGGCGTCGCCAAGCGGAACAGCAACACCTAGAACGGATGCTGGGTTGTTTGGATCTGCTAAAGTGCCCAGTACTGAGCCTGTAGTCAAGGTCACCAAGTCAGTTGGTTTAGTTTGACGTAAACTTGGAATCATTAAACCAGTAAGGTCAGTAAGTTCGTCGTCAGTAATTACAAAGGCATTGGTTTCTGAGCCTTCAAAAGAGATGGTTCTAAACGCGGCTTCTTCAGCTGTGATTAAACCAACACTTGCAGCATATAAAAGCCCATTATTGTATGCGTCATAATTTGAATTCACATAGGCTGCTGTACCCGCATCCATCGGAACAGGATTGTAAGCAATGGTATGGAAAAAAGGAATACTTAAAACATCTGGGATGTTTGCAACGACTCCTTGAGCACCACCAGCAGTCATTGCACCAATGATATTGCCATAAACGAATTCGAAAAAAGCAGGGTCTGTATAAGTCGTCCCATTTACCCCATTGAACGGAGATCCATCAGGAGCGCCTTGAGTGGCATATCCAAGAATATCGTTATTCCCAATCCACAAAGTGAAAAATGACGGGTTTTGAGCCAAAGCGTCTCCTAACACTGTCGCATTAGGGTCACTTGCCATACGAATGAAATATGGATTAGCTGCCCCCAAAGATAGATTGGCGATATTTCCATAACCTGGTGCTAATAAATGAAATGTAGCAGCACCTGGCACTCCCATATTATTAAAAGGCCCTGCAGGACTGTTTAATAAATCAGTAGTTGGCATGGCGTCAAGAACCGCAGGACGCAGGGTAGACATATTTAAATAAAGCCTTGGTCCTGCTATAGGCGATCCGCCAATTGTCAGGCCTCCAATATTGTCTGCCATTAAAGGTTGTCTAAAATCTCCACCGCCTACTAATGCCATTTTCTGAGACATGATATTTGGAAATGAATTCTCTTGAGCAGCGATAAACAGCGCATTATCTGTATATCCTGAAGTTAGCGAATTTCCGACAGAAACAAAAGTTGAGAAGTCAGCTGAACCCGCATCAAGTGATGGAGCCATAGAGACTACTTCGTTATCTTCTGAACAAGATGTCGCTATAATTCCAAGGGCTAGGAACCATCCTAATCCTTTAAAACTGAAATTTTTAATTGTCATCATTTTTAAATTTTAATAATTAAAGATTGTTGATGGTCCATGAAACATAATACTGAGAACCGATATAACCCGTTCCGAATGCTGTAAAGTATTCATCACCCAAAAGGTTACTTGCACCAAGTTTGAAAGTTGATTTCCACTCTGGCATTCTCAAGTTAACTTGAGCATCTACCACTTGATAGCTGGGTACTACACCATCTCCAAATGTTTGTTCCCAGAAGAATTCTTCACTCCATTTCCAAGCCAAGTTGAAGCCAAAGTTTTTAAATAATTCAGTGTTTCCAAAACTAACTTTAGCCCGGTGTTCAGGTGTGTTAAAGTTGGTTTCAAAACTCGGATTAGCTTCTTTGTCAAAGTCTTGTTTGGCATAGGTATAGTTGGCGTTCAAATCGAAATCACCAAACACCTTTGATGACAATCCAAGAGTGGCACCATAGGAGTTGATCTCGACAGATGAGTTTGTGTATGTTTGGTATACTTTATAGTCTCCATTAACAAGAGCACCGATAGACAGTAAATCTCCATCAACCGCACCGTCACCGTTTCCGTCAACTGTTCCATAAAGTGGTGCGATTACCGTTTCACCAGATATAAAGTTTTTGTAAATACTGTAATAGGCGCTAAAATCAGCTGTGATTCTGCCTAACTTTCCACGGTATCCTACTTCAAATGACGTAACTTCTTCTGGTTTTACCAAATCAGAATTACCGACCTGAAGAGTTGCTGGGTTAGCATATCCAGGATTGTTAACATCAGCGAAAGCTGCTACTGAAGACGCTAAAAATGAATTGGTGTAAGCTGCACCACCAGTTTGAGTGACTGTTGCTGGCGCACCGATTGCTTGTCCTGCAGCACTTACCGCATAATCACGAGAGTAGCGGTCTAAGTTGTCTGGAGAACCACCTACTAGGATCGCACGACCAGCGTCCAATCCAATGAACAAATCTTGAGTCGTTGGGTTTCTAAAACCTGTTTGAACAGAAGCACGAATGTTTTGGTTGCGATTTTGACCTAAAGTCATGTTCATCCCCAAACGTGGTGAGAAAAAGCCATCAAAAAATTCAGATTTGTCATAACGAACAGAGGCAGTAATTTTTAAACGATCATCCATCATTTTTTTCTGCATCTGTGTGTAAAGACCAAATTCTGAATAATCGATTGGTCCGTCATAATCGGTAAAAATAGTTCCTGATGAATTCAAGCTATATTGACGGTATGATCCACCAACTTGAATTTCGGCAAAACTGATTTTATCTTTAAAATTATAGTTACCATCTGCATGGTAAAACTTTGACTTGTCTTGGAATTTAGACCCAGTAGTCAAGTCAGGGTCAGAAATGCTTCTATTAAAGGCTTCGACAAAACCAGCAGAACCTGGTTCAAAACGTCCCGTATCTGCAACTGTTCTAGCAGCAGCGTGAGATTGAGACTCATTCAATCCACCTAAAGAAGCACCTACAAAAGTATTGATATAGTCCCCAAACCATTCGGCATCTGATTTCCATGCACGGTTGATGTTTATACCTGTAAAAATCATATCATAAGAATCTCCCGCATCATCCGAAGTAACATAGCCACGAAGAAAGAAATTATCATCTTTAATCTCCAATTTATGTTGTTGCATGCCAAAATTATTGATGGCATAGCGGTTTGTTCCTTGATAGATAGTATTTCCTGTTCCAAACTTTCCAACATATGACAGTTCTAAATCAGAGCCGTCAATTGGACGATAATATAATCCCCAATCTGTTTTAAGGCTTAAGGCGTTGTGGTTGGTCAATTCGTTTTCGGCATACCCCGTTCTACTAACCACGACATTAGGAACAATTCCTAAACCACCAGCTGCAGCACGTATGTTTGTCGAAACTTCGTCACCGTAAATATTTACCCCGTCATAATCATAATCTGCACGAGTTAATCCTCTGTAAAACTTATCTGTTCTGTTATCTCCAGCCCAATCTGTTCCTTCAAGATATCCGAAATTGATTTTGGCTGCGAATTTATCGCTAAAGGCATGTGCTACACGTACACCAAGATCGATGTAAGTGTTGTCACCAGCTGCTTCTTGAGAAGTGATACCTCTTTTAACATAAGCGCTGATGCCTTGGTGGTCAAAAGCACTCTTGCTAGTCATGAATAAAATGCCGTTAAAGGCATTTGCACCGTAAAGCGCAGAAGATGCACCAGGAAGAATTTCAACGCTTTGGATGTCAGTCTCGATCATACCAAGAAGGTTTCCAAGTGGGAAATTCAAGGCTGGCGCAGCGTTGTCCATTCCGTCAACCAGTTGCATGAATCGGGTGTTTGCAAAGGTTGCAAATCCACGTGTGTTAATCGATTTAAACGTTAAACTGTTGGTATTGATATCAACACCTTTCAAGTTTTCAAGACCATCGTAAAAATCAGCTGAAGCGGTGTTTTTGACATCAGCTACTCCGAATCGTTCAACAGTTACAGGTGATTCAAAAACACGCTCTGGTGTTCTCGAAGCCGATACAATTACCTCATCAAGCGAATTTCCTTCGAGCAATTCTATTGAAAGAGAATCACTAAGATTAGTTACTTCAATCGTTTTCGTTTCAAACCCTACACTACTAACCTGTAATGAGAAAGGTGGCTGAGTTGAAACATTAATACTGAATTTACCGTCAAAGTCAGAAACAGCACCTTGAGAGGTTCCTACCACGACAACGTTGGCACCAGGTAACGGCTGTCCTGTGTTGTCAGTTACAGTTCCCATCACACTAGATTGAGCAAAACTGAAGGTAAACCCTAACAAAAAAAGAAATTGAAAAAATGTTTTCATTATTTGGTCTTTTGATTATTTGAAGTGCAAATTACGTCTTTTTTAATAAATAAGTAAAACTGGCAATTACTTTTTAACGATGAGATATAAATTGATTGATGTAAGAAGATATTACAATTGGTTTATTGATATGGTTTAAATTTTTTGAGTTTGAAGAAATTTCGTTCTTAGTTGGAAGAACTCCTGATTCAATAAAAACAAATATATAGGTAATACTTGCTTAAACTACAGGCAACGGCTTTTGATATCTTACAATTCCCATATTTTGGGAATAAAATTAATATATGATTATTAAGACATTCTTCCTCTGGATGACGTTAGTTTATTGATCTTACTCCACAATAAGACATTGGTCTAATTCGTCAAATGCTTCTGAAGGAGATGCTCAGTTGCGCCGAGATGTAATGACAAAGTCTAGCCTAGATCGAATCGTCAAATGGATCGAAAAAATGAATCCAACTTGGAAGGATTTGCCAAAATATTGGTTAACTTCGAGCTTAGTTCCCAAGCTATCCAATTGTTTGCCATGACCGTCCCTACATACTCCATTTACCGCGCTAGATGTCAATATATTGATCTAAGTGAATCTCTTTTGCTTCAAATTTCCCAGGCCAGTCTATGAATTATCTATCTTTAAAAGATCCTACAAAGCCATGAAAGAGGCTTGTCAAAGCGACAACACCTCTTCCATGAGCGAGCTCTAAAAACTTAGCCCATAGGACAAAGCCAATGAACTTCCTGGTTGTCTTTGAGAAAACAATTGACTCTGCGCTCCAAAGGATTGATAAACACTTTCTCTTTTCTCATTGAGCAAGTTGGTTATTTTTAAACTGATCTTAGAGTTGTTTTTGGATCCAAAAGTTTTACTCGCTGTGGCATTAAGTCCCATGAATGGCTGAGTATAAACATCAGGTACTATGCCAGTTCCTACCACTTCTAGTGATTCTCCCTGAACGTTGAAAAAAACACCGATTTGAACGCCATTGTCAGGGTTAGAATAGTCCAATCCAGAATTGATTAGGAACGGCGCTTGACCCTGTAACTGTCTGTTTTTCTCAATGGTTTCTCCATTTCGAGCGGCAAGCAGACGCCGTTGGTATTCACTTTCGGACATGTTCAATTGAGACTCAATAAGAGATACATTTAAATTGAATTGAAGGTGTTTGAACTCCTCGATAATAAAACCAAGGTTTTTCCTAAACTCTGCTTCGATACCGAATGCCATTGAATTGCCCAAATTCTGCGGTGTAAGTTGATCTGGCGCTGTTTTGAAAAAGGTGAGCTCGATAGGATCTCTAAAATTCTTGTAAAATGCACTCACTGCATACATTTGACCTTGCTCTCCAAAATTTTCATAGCGCAAATCGACATTGGTGATGTAGGAGGGTTTAAGGTTGAGATTGCCTATAAACAGACGATTGGTGATGGGATCAAAAACTTGAGCGCTAGAGGCTTCCTTAAAAGAAGGGCGAGCTGTGGTTTGGGACACAGAGCCTCGGATATTAGTCTCGTCCGACAGATTGTAGATCAAATTGAGCGATGGAAAAAGATTCACCTTTTCAATGACCTTGGCGCGATCCAAATAATCATAAACATTGGTGTCTTGATTTTTGTCAAGTCCAGAGTATAACGATTGGAAAGATTCCAGTCTCAGTCCAGCCACAACATTGAAACGGTCTGACAGTTTAAATTCTGCCGAACTGTATACACTTCCAATAATTTGTTCTCCGTCATAACTGTTTGCTGGATCGTAGCTGTCTCCATAGACTAGAAATGTTCCAGACTGATTCGTTGTTGTCCAAAGATTGTTTTCTGCTAGTAAGTTGTTCGAATTGCCATCTTCTACTATTTGAGTAGTAGAATTGAAAGTGAAATCATCGGTTTTGAATTCTCGTTTTTTGTATGTTAGGCCAGCACCAAACTTCAACTTGGCAGGACGTTCAAATAGTTTTGTTTTGCTTAGGAAATCGATTTTGGAAGCGCCGTTGAACTCCATTAATTCGCGCCAAATTCTGATAGGAAAACTCGAAGCACTCGGACTGATGACATAACTGCCTTCTTGAGTGTATCTTAGAGGCGTGATTCGATGGTCCTTGTCCAATACTACGTTTAATGTGGGGGCTATCTTCCACTCGATAACCCAATCGCTCGCTCCAGAATGTTTTCCTCCCAAAAGAGCACTCGTCACAGACCGTTGAGTGTAGAGCAATGCATCTTTGAAGATAGTCTCAAAACCACCTCCTCCTACACCGTCTTGCGACAAGGCTTGCTCAAAATAACCCGCCGAAGATTCGCCGTTTTGGATGTGAATGAGGTTCAATTTGTACTTGGATTTTTGACCCTTGTATACCAGCCCTGCCATAGAGTTCCAGAGCACGGATTTAATGCCTTCATTTCCAACTGTAGTGCGCGTGGCAATAGGTTCAAGTACGCTCGAATCGGGATCTTTTTGATAAGTTCCGTCAATTCTATTGCGGTAATATACAGTTTCGTGATTGTAAGATGATGCCAATTGATAGCCCCACTGTTTGTCATTCTTGAGATTGAATTGATTGCCAGTGGTAAACCCAAAACTAAAATCATTCGAACTGGTTCCTCTGTCGGCTGCCAATTGCTTGTCGAATAAATTGGTCAGCGTAGTGAGGGCTGAATTGATTTCAAAGGTCCCAGGAATGGGTTGATAACGGCTAATTGGTCGATTGCGTTGTCCGTTGTCGAATCCCAACGCGTCCGTAGAAGATCCTTTGTAGCTTAAAAAATTGTCTTGGAAATGCATGATAGAATTATAACCCGTTCCAAATGAAATACTATGGGAGACTTTTGACGGAAAATCTTTGGTTACAATGTCAACGATTCCTCCTGTAAAGTCTGAAGGATATTCAGCTGATGCGGATTTTACCACCAATAAATTGTCCAAAATATTTGTAGGAAAAATGTCCAATTGTAGGCTGTTTCGGTCTGGATCCAATCCTGGAACGTCCATACCGTTGAGCATTGTTTTAGTATAGCGATCTCCAAGTCCTCTGACATAAACATACTTGCCGCCTTCAACCGATACTCCAGGCACGTTTTTTATTGCCCCAGCTACATCGCCAGCCCCAGTTTTCTTGATACTTTCAATGGACAAGCCGTCGAGTAAATTGACAGATTCTTTTTGTAAACTCAGTATGGCAGTGGCCGTGTTTTGACGAGCAGTTGTTGAAATTATAACCGTTTCGAGAGAATTTGGAAACAAAGTAGTGTTGACAATAGTTTCTTGTCCTGCTTCCACGTTGACCTCTGTAATTTCTACAACGGAGTACCCCACGTAGGAAAAAATTAAGGTATAAATTCCCTCGTCTAGCTCCAGAACATAGTTGCCATCAAAGTCTGACGAAACACCTGTAGTGGTGTTTTTGACCAGCACAGAGGCAAACGCCATGGCCTCGTTGAATTCCCCGTCGTTAATTTGACCTATGACCCGGCCCGTTTGTGACGCAACACTTAAAGTAGTGAGAAGCAATATTCCAAAAAAGGCTTTTTTCATGTTCAAGTTATTATATGCTAAAACAACCGCCTGTTGAGGCGGTTGCTTCGACACTGTTGATGTTTGACTAATTAATGATATTACAATTCAAATCCACCCGTGAGGGAAGCAAAAGACCAGCTAAATAGACCACGATTGGCTCCTGTGGTCTGACTTCCAATGACTACTGAAGCACCTTCGGTTCCGAAAGTTGGGGTCGAAACAGTAGCAGCTTTATTAGCGAAAATATTTGATATGGTTGTCCCTTCTGGAACTGCTATTTGAAAGTTTTCAAACAAAAGCAAGCCGTTATTATAGTTATTAGCAACCCCGTCGTTGTCTAACTCTATGTCTGAGCTCGATTTAAACCCATAGGCGTAAACATTTCTGGTGATGCCCATAGCGTTCGAACGGTAATCGGCGTATTCTCCGTCGGGAGTGGTCAGGTTGCCGATAAGGGTAGCATTTTCAAGTGTGAATGATCCAGTCATTGAACCCTCAGGACCGTCAATTTCTAAAGCATGATCAGATACATCTCCTAGAATTACTAAGGCGTTAGAAATTGTTCCTGAATAGGCCTGGTCAATGTCTAAACCGTCGTCTCCTGCTCCCCAAACTAGAGCGTTGGTGACGTTTACAGAACCCCCGAAAAATTCAATGCCATCATCGACATTTCCTACGACTTCAATGTGGTCAATGGTAGTTCCAGAACCAACGGAACCTAAAGTTAAACCATTGATTTCATTGCCTTCACCAATCAAAGCTCCACCGTGTCTGATAGAGACATATTTAAGGATGCCCGAGTTGTCAGCACTGTCAGTTCCGCCGTATCTTCCAAAAGTGTCATCGGCAGGCAGTCCTTCAATTTGCAATTCTGTCACATCGTTGGAAAATGATCCTGGAGCATTGCCAAGGATGATAAGTCCGCCCCATAGACCACGGTTGTTAACTGTTAAGTTGGTTCCAGCAGTTTGTCCAACAGCAATGTTGTCACTCTCTGAAGTGAAGATAATAGGTTGAGCAGCAGTTCCAACTGCGTTGATTTTACCATCACGAGCCACGATCAATGCTGACGCCAACGAACCTTGCCCAGGCTTGCCTTTTACGATTGTTCCAGCTTGAATTGTCAAAGTAGCGCCGTTGGTGACGACTACTTTCTGATTTAAAACATAAATATTGTTGCTTGTCCAAGTGGCATCCGAACTGATGGCACCCGATACATTGACAATATTTGAATTGGGATCTGTAGGCTCCAAAGGAATATAGGGAGCGTCGTCGGTCGTGCAAGAAATTGTAACCGAGGTTATAAATGCAATTGCTAAAAATCTTTCCATTTTATTCTTTTTTATTTGGTACAAATTACTTTCATCAATGTTAACTGAACATATCTTAAAAATTATCAAAACATCAATTTAATGTTAAATTAATGTTATGCCGATTTCTGAAAGTGATCAATCGCTTTACATTAAAGAAACATTGGCTCTGCAATAATTGAATTTTATGTCTAGGACAGTTGATTGATTATTAGTAAATTCGGATCAAATTTTTGATATGAATTGGGAAGATCTTTCATCACTCAAGCGCTATGGAGACACGCATAAAAGAATTCAGAAGCTTGCAAGACAAAACCCAGGTGATGACTTTGTCACGTCGAGACTTTGTCCACCCCCGATTGACCCATAGTCTCGAAGAAAGTGTAGTAGGTCGTTCTTTAGGATGTCAAGTTGGCCAAAGAATATTGGAACGTCACCCGCACCTACAGAATATTCATGGATTTCAAATCCACGAAATCATCGTGAAAGATTATGATGATTCAACAAAGGAACATCACATTGAAATTCACTTCAGGATTCCTATCATAAATGACAAAATTCATTTAGAAAAGAACAAAGATGGTAGTATTTCGAGGGATAAGAAGGGTCTTCGGAAATATAAAGTATTAGAGGGAGAGGGGAGTTTGAACAACCCTCTCACCCACCAGAAATTATTCGACGGTTATTTTTTTTGAAATATCTTCTTGTGTATATCCAGACTTTGTTCGATATAACTTTAAATTATTTTTCATGAGTTATAGTGTTTGAATAGTCTGAATTTAAATATTAAATTAAATAAGAGAATTATTAAAAATAAGTTGAATACTAATACATACATATAGTTAATATTAAACACTAAAAATGTAGATATAATTATTAATCCAAAACTAATAAAGAGAGATAAAGACAAACTTTCTAATCTAATTCTTGAAATTAATTCATCTTCTATTTTCTCTTTACTAAAAGAGTTTATTAATCCTGAAACAATAATTAATAGGGTAAAAATTTCGTCACCTAACCCATTTTCTATCCACCCAAAACCTGTTTGTTCTGAACCAAACCATTCATATGAAAAAATTGAAAAAACGTTGACAACAAAAATATCTTGTATTCTATCTGTCAAGAGTAAAAATAATCCAACTAGGTATTGACAAATAAAAAACCACACCACTTGTTTTTTTAAACTTAACGGATTTCGCTAAATTTCTTGGCTGATCAACGTTCTTCTCCAGCTGAACGGCGATATGATAAGATAACAACTGCAGCGGAATGGTGGTGAGCAGTGGTGTCAAACATTCTAAGGTTTCAGGGACTTCGATCAAATGATCGGCAAGTGCTTTTACTGTTTTGTCGCCTTGGGTAACGACAGCAACAATTTTTCCTTTTCTGCTCTTGATTTCTTGGATATTGCTTACAATTTTGTCGTAGTGTCCCTTTTTTGTGGCTATGACAATTACAGGCATATTTTCATCAATCAAAGCAATTGGCCCGTGTTTCATTTCAGCCGCAGGATAGCCTTCGGCATGGATGTAGGAAATTTCTTTTAGTTTAAGAGCACCTTCAAGAGCTACGGGGAAATTATAGCCTCGTCCTAAATACAAACAATTTTTAGCTTGGTTGTAAGTTTTTGCAATGACCTCAATGGCATCATTTTGTGTAAGTGCTTCTGCAACTTTTGATGGGATGTTTTCAAGTCCCTTAACAGTTTCCAAATACTGTTGATCAGATAATGTCCCTTTTAAACGACCCAGTTTAAGTGCAATCAAAGTTAATATTGTGATTTGCGTAGTAAAGGCTTTTGTTGATGCTACGCCTATCTCTGGCCCAGCATGTGTGTAGGCCCCTGCGTTAGTTTCACGAGCTATGGTTGATCCAACGACATTACATACTCCAAATACAAAGGCACCATATGTCTTTGCCAATTTGATTGCGGCCAAGGTGTCCGCTGTTTCACCCGATTGAGAGATGGCGATAACCACGTCTCGTGATGTAATTACCGGATTGCGGTATCGAAATTCTGATGCGTACTCCACTTCAACTGGAATCCGTGCCAAATCTTCAAAAATATATTCTGCCACCAGTCCTGCGTGCCAGGAGGTGCCGCATGCAACAATGATAATTCTGTCGGCGTTCAAAAATTTATCCAGATGATCATCTACGCCAGCCATTTTGATAAGTCCTTCTTTGCCAACCAGACGACCGCGATAAGTGTCTTTGATGGCATTAGGTTGCTCAAATATTTCTTTGAGCATAAAATGCTCGTAACCGCCTTTTTCAATTTGTTCTAAGCTAAAATGCAACTCTTGAACAACGGGGCTAACTAATGAATCGTCTTTTATTTTTCGAATACTAAGACCTTTGTGTAAACGAATAATCGCCATTTGCTCATCTTCTAAATAGATCGCATTAGTGGTATATTCGATAAATGGAGAGGCGTCGCTTGCAATAAAGAACTCATCCTTACCAATGCCAATAGCCAATGGACTGCCCAGTTTGGCCACAACAATTTCGTTCGGTTTTTTGTTGTCGATCACGGCAATAGCGTAAGCGCCAACTACTTCCTTAAGGGCCAATTGAACTGCCTTTCCTAATTTAAGTTTTTCAGTTTTTTGAATGTATTCGATCAAATTGACTAAGACTTCTGTATCTGTATCGGATTGAAAATAGAATCCTTTTTTTTCTAATGCGATTTTTAATGAATTGTAATTTTCAATGATTCCATTATGAATCAGAACAAGGTCCCCGGAATTTGAAGTATGAGGATGAGCATTGACATCCGATGGCTCTCCGTGTGTTGCCCAACGTGTATGACCAATACCGGTATGAGTCTTTGGCGATCGCTTTGTTGAAATCGCTTCTAGTTGGACTACTTTACCTTTTGTTTTGAAAAGTTCCAATCCTGTTCCGTTATAAAGCGCTATTCCAGCACTGTCGTAGCCTCGGTATTCAAGTCGTTTTAGTCCGTCGACAATGATCGGATAAGCATCACGATGACCAATGTATCCTACAATTCCACACATTGCTTAATTGTTTGGTTCGGTGTAATAGATTTCAAAACGGACATTTTTAGTAGAATCACTATTTGTGCTTCCTACTAAAACAGTGCCCTTTTGGGACAATATTGAACCTGATAATGTAAATCGATCGCGGTCAACAGAATTTGTTACTTTGGCGACATTTGCGCTAGATACATTGGAGGTGACGACGAGTCCTAATTTCACGTTTGTGGAATCACGTTCAAATAAGTTATTTATATGCTCCGTGATTCTAACCTTGTAGGTTTGGCCAGCCCCGTCAGTTATACCACCTTCCCGGACTAGTGGCACCAGATGGTAGTTTTTTGTATCAAGATCAAAAGTCCCAAGGCTTTGATCTATGAAATAATCTATTACGGGAACTCCTGTTTCTAAGTTGTATAAAATAACCCGATCTGGTTCTTCGCCAAGAATTGATGTTTGATCCACACTAAAAATCAATTGCGCCTCGTTAATCAGCCAATTGTTGGCTTTAAAAGATTCTAGTATGGCACTGTTACCTTCATCGTCACCATTAAATAAATTGACAACAGCCATCGAACCTGGACCACCTTTGAGAAACAATTGAGGGTCTCCATTAGGATCACCTTCAAGGATGTTTGAAAAGTCGGTATCGTAAAAATTAACTTTATTTCCTGTAAAGCTCATCACATACGAGCCTTTGAAATTATTAACAACTTCTTCACCGTCGACTGTGGCTACTATGTCGTAGTTATAATACATGGTGATATTTGCACCACTATTATTTAGGTCAAAGAGCACCATATTGCCTGTGTCAGAATCAATTACTTCGGCTTTGATATAAAGGCCTCTAAAAAAATCTTGGAAATTGCTGATATTACTCAATTCGGGTTGATCTTCATTAGCAAAAAGGAATTCTTCCCAATACCCATTGCTTAGGTCAAACTTTGCACGTAAGGCTGGAGCAATCCGTTGAGAAACTACCATTTCATTGGTGTCTTCGTCAAGACTGTATAGAACAATTTGCTCACTGCTTGGCACAAACTCGTCAATAGTATGAAGCAAATCACCTTCGAGTAAGGAAACATCAATAACTTCACCTGAGGACAAAGTACGGTCGGAATAGTAAGACATTAATTCATCAAAATCTGACGATGGGTCAAAATCTTTTAAATAAAAATTGTTTCTATAGATTGAAATTTTGATGGGGTCACTTCCACTTACTGAGTCCAAAACATAAAGTGATGAGCCGTCCTCAAGTGTTTCTGTCAATCTCGAAAAATAAGGTAAAGTCAGTACAACTGAATCCATAACTACATCGTCTCCAAAAGATGGAGCTACATTCGACGGAGTCATTTGAGAGACAATGCTTGCGGTATTACTTCCGTAAAGCGGATCGTTGTTGTAACCTAGTAAGTAGGCGGGTAGTAAATTGGTTTGGACAGCACCGAGTGGTTTATTGTATACTGTAACGGGATACGTTTGATGATTAGTACTAAAGGTCCCTCCACTAACAATTCCCGTTCCTAAGGTATTAACATCTGTATCACAGCTAGTAAAATTAACAGCAGCCAACAGGACTACTGCAATTCGAAAAATGTAGTTCTTAATAAGTGTCATAGGTTTGACTTGATTTAGTTCAAGACTTTAGATTCGTAGAAATCGATATAAGCATCTGCAAAGTCGTCTATTGGGTGAAATGATAACAATGGTTTGCCCGAATTTTCACATGCATCATCGATTATTTTTGGCAATTCTGATGAGCCTTTTATTAGGGCATCCGAATGTTCAATGGTAGATAATGTTAATGCGTGGTAGTCAGGATTTGTTAAGGCAGCTAAAGACTCTGCTGGTACGCCGTCAAACTCAATTTTTTTAACAAGTTTGTCGTTTAGGGTTCCTTTAAATCCACTCTTGTAAATGGAGCTTACAATTTTACTTTCAGAAAATAAAGGCTCGTCTTTGTAAAGAGTTTTTAAATATAAAGGTAAAAACCCAGCAAGCCAACCATGAATGTGAATAATATCTGGTGACCAATTCAATTTTTTTACAGTTTCAACGACTCCTTTTGCAAAGAAAATGGCGCGTTCGTCGTTATCACTAAACAATTCGCCTTTATCGTCAACAAAGGTGGCTTTACGCTTAAAATATTCTTCGTTATCGATAAAATAAACTTGAATTCTTTCTTTTGGAATAGAAGCCACTTTGATTATCAAAGGCATGTCGAGATCGTTTATTACTAAATTGATCCCTGAAAGACGAATCACTTCGTGCAATTGATGTCTACGTTCGTTAATATTTCCGTAGCGTGGCATGAAGATCCTGATTTGACCTCCAGCTTTGTTGACTATGCGAGGCGCTTCGAAGGACATCGAGGAGATCTCCGTTTCTGGAAGGTAAGGGACCACTTCAGACGATACATACAATACCCTTTTGTCTTTCATATTAATAGTTCACAAAATTATACAAGGTCACAAAATTACAAAAATTATGCAGATTTGGGGCAATGTACTATGTTTGCGCTGTGTTAATCTTATCCTAACGTGAAAATACTAACATCAAAATCTGATTTAATGTCATGGCGGCGGCGTTTGTCAGACCTCGAAACCGTTGTTGGTTTTGTGCCAACTATGGGCGCTCTGCATGAAGGACATCTGTCATTGGTTTATCAAGCCTTAGAACAAAATGAAGTGGTAGTTGTTTCTATCTTCGTTAATCCAACACAATTCAATAATCTCGATGATTTAGAAACATATCCAAGAACTTTAGAGGCCGATGTGACGTTGCTTCAAACGCTTTCAACAGACAGAATCGTTGTTTTTGCTCCAACGGCTCATGATTTGTACGACGGTACTCCGAAGTCTAAATCTTGGGATTTTGGATCTGTTTCAAGGGTGATGGAGGGCGCGTTTAGAACAGGGCATTTTGATGGTGTTGGAACCGTTTTGCAACTTTTGTTTGAAGCCGTCAACCCTATGAAATCGTATTTCGGTGAAAAAGATTACCAGCAACTTCAAATTGTAAAGCAATTGACTGCTCAACTGGGTCAGAATAATGAAATTATTGGCTGTTCAATTTATCGTGAGCCATCGGGTTTGGCTATGAGTTCAAGAAATCAACGCCTCACTGACGTTCAAAAATCACAAGCCCCGCTCATTTATCGTGTTTTGACTTTTATCAAGGATCATATTTCCAGTATGTCCTGGTCGGATTTGGTCTTGTGGGCAGAAGAACAATTTGAAAGTGATTTAGGATGGCGTTTGGAATACCTCACTTTGGCAGATGCTCATTCCCTCGAATCCAAAGATCATTATGTTGAAACGGAGCCATTGAGAGTTTTTATCGCAGTGCACTTAGGTTGTGTTAGACTCATCGATAATTTGGACCTAAATTAATTATATTTGCCGCATGATAGTGGAAGTTGTGAAATCAAAAATTCACCGTGTCAAAGTCACGGGTGCCGATTTAAATTATATCGGAAGTATAACTATTGATGAAGATTTGATGGATGCGGCCAATATAATCAATGGCGAAAAAATCCAAGTGGTCAATAATGATAACGGTGAGCGTCTTGAAACTTATGTGATTCCTGGAAATCGAGGAACAGGCGAAATTACACTCAACGGTGCGGCGGCTAGAAAAGTTGCAGTTGGCGACACCTTAATTTTAATTACCTATGCCCAAATGCCATTAGAAGAAGCCAAAACTTTCAAGCCGGCCTTTGTTTTTCCTGACGAAAACACAAATTTATTACGTTAAAGCCATAACCATAAATCCATGGCTAAACTTAAAACAGCCTTTTTTTGTCAAAATTGTGGCAATCAATACCCAAAATGGCAAGGCCAGTGTTCTGCGTGTAAATCATGGAATACGATTATTGAAGAGGTTCTTCAAAAATCGGAACCTGCCAAATGGCAGGATCCAAGTGTTTCGTCAAAAAAAGTGTCTCCGCCAATTTCAATATCGGCCATTCAACCAGCAAGCGAGGAAAGAATTCTGACCAATGATGCGGAATTAAACCGCGTTTTAGGTGGGGGATTGGTTCCTGGATCTTTGGTGCTATTAGGTGGCGAGCCAGGCATTGGCAAAAGCACGTTGTGTTTGCAAATTGCATTGTCATCAAGGTTTAGAACTTTGTATGTGTCTGGTGAAGAGAGTCTCCAGCAAATAAAAATGCGAGCCGACAGATTGCATACAAAAAATCCGAATTGCTTTATTCTTACGGAGACCAATACAACAGCCATTTTTTCACAAATTAAATCAATTTTACCAGAGGTGTTGGTTATCGATTCTGTTCAAACATTATATAGCGATGCCCTAGATGCTGCGGCAGGCAGTATTTCACAGGTTCGTGCTTGTACGAGCGAATTAATCCAATTTGCAAAGGCCACTAATACTCCTGTAATTTTGATTGGCCATATCAATAAAGATGGCCAAATTGCAGGTCCAAAAATTTTAGAACATATGGTGGATACTGTTCTTCAATTTGAGGGCGATCGAAATCATGTCTTTCGGATTTTAAGAAGCCATAAGAACCGTTTCGGTTCCACTAATGCCTTGGGTATTTATGAAATGCTAAGCAGTGGCCTTAGAGAAGTTACAAATCCTTCCGAATTGTTATTGTCCGAAAAAGACGATTCATTGAGTGGGAATGCTGTTGCAGTGACCATCGAAGGAACAAGACCTTTATTGATAGAAATTCAAGCTCTTGTGAGTACCGCAGTTTATGGAACTCCACAGCGAAGTGCAACAGGATTTAACGCCAAAAGACTCAATATGCTTTTGGCTGTTTTAGAGAAACGTGCTGGATTTCGATTAGGCGCAAAGGATGTTTTCTTGAATATTACTGGGGGAATATATGTAGACGACCCTGCAATTGACTTGGCCGTTGCCGCAGCTATTTTATCTTCCAACAGCGATGAAGCCTTGGCGCCAAATGTATGTTTTGCGGCTGAGGTAGGCCTGTCAGGAGAAGTGAGACCAGTTCAGAGGGTTGACCAGCGTATTGCAGAGGCTGAAAAATTAGGATTTCACACAATATATGTTTCGAAATATTGCAAATTAGAAAATGAATACAAAGGTATTCGCGTCAAACTATTGTCAAAAATAGAGGAGCTTGCTCAACTGTAAAATCAATCTTGTTGTTTTACTAGGTCGACTTTTCCTATTAACGTTCTCGAACTTTGTTAAAAATACCTATTTTCGCTCTTTAAGTAAATCTGCCTAAAATGGCCATGAAATTTAAGGAGTACCAAGGACTCGAATTACCGGAAATAGCCAAAGAGATTTTGGGTTACTGGCAATCGGAAAATATTTTTCAAAAAAGTATCGATCATCGGCCGGAGAATAAGCCTTTTGTGTTTTACGAAGGCCCTCCCTCTGCCAATGGATTACCTGGCGTTCATCATGTTTTAGCCCGAACTATAAAAGATATTTTCCCGAGGTATAAAACCATGAAAGGCTATCGCGTGCAACGAAAAGCTGGTTGGGACACTCATGGACTCCCAGTTGAACTTGGCGTTGAAAAAGAACTTGGTATATCCAAAGAAGATATTGGCAATTCGATTAGCATCGAAGCATATAATGCTGCTTGTCGCGCTGCAGTCATGAAATATACAGATGTTTGGAATGATCTTACTGAAAAGATGGGGTATTGGGTCGATATGGATGATCCTTATGTAACTTACCAACCCAAATATATGGAGTCCGTTTGGTGGTTACTTAAACAGATTTATAATAAAAATTTACTTTATAAAGGATACACTATACAGCCATATTCACCGAAGGCTGGTACTGGGCTGAGCTCACATGAGCTCAATCAACCTGGAACGTTTCAAGATGTCACGGATACAACGGTAACGGCACAATTCAAAGCGCTCGACGACACCCTCCCCGACATCCTAAAAGGCGACCTACCGCTTTATTTCTTAGCATGGACAACGACACCTTGGACTCTTCCAAGTAATACAGCTTTAACTGTTGGCCCAAAAATTGAATATGTTGTAGTTAGTACTTACAATCAGTATACATTCGAACCCATGCGCGTTGTATTAGCGAAGGCGTTAGTGTCTAAGCAATTTACAGGCGTCTATGAAGCTGCAGAATCTTTGGATGGTTATCATTCAGAAAAAAAGAAAATACCTTTTGTCATAGGCGAGTCAATTAAAGGGGTTGATTTGTTAGAGATTAAATATGAGCAGTTACTTCAATATGCATTGCCTTTCAACAATCCAAAAAATGCTTTTAGAGTTATTGCTGGAGATTTTGTGACAACTGAGGACGGAACGGGGATCGTTCATACTGCCCCAACATTTGGAGCGGATGATGCCTTGGTGGCTAAGCAGGCAACGCCCGAAATCCCTCCGATGCTAGTAAAGGATGAGCAAGATCGATTGGTTCCTTTGGTCGATTTGCAGGGCCGTTTTCGCCCAGAGGTTGTAGATTTTGCCGGATATTTTGTTAAAAATGAATACTACCCTGCAGGAGAGTCACCAGATAAATCGGTAGATGTTGAAATTGCAATCAAATTAAAAACTGAAAACAAGGCTTTTAAAGTCGAAAAATATAAACACAGTTATCCAAATTGTTGGAGAACTGATAAACCTATTCTTTACTACCCATTAGATTCTTGGTTTATCAAGGCTACTGAAGTAAAATTAAGAATGGCGGAACTGAACAACACGATCAACTGGAAGCCAAAATCTACTGGCGAGGGTCGTTTTGGAAATTGGCTAGCTAACGCGAATGATTGGAATTTGTCACGATCTCGTTATTGGGGCATTCCATTGCCCATTTGGCGGACAGAAGATGGAAAAGAAGAAAAGTGCATCGGATCAGTTGAAGAGTTGATTCAAGAAATCGAAACGGCTATGGTTGCCGGTTTGATGGATAATAATCCATTTGAGAAATTTGTATTGGGTGATCAATCCGATGCCAATTATGACCATATCGATTTACACAAAAATATTGTCGATGGTATTGTGCTTTGTTCCAGTAAAGGTGAACCAATGCATCGTGAATCGGATCTAATTGATGTATGGTTTGATTCAGGAGCTATGCCTTATGCCCAATGGCACTATCCTTTTGAAAACAAAGAAAAAATAGATGATGGCGCCGCTTTCCCAGCTGATTTTATAGCAGAAGGAGTCGACCAAACGAGAGGCTGGTTTTATACACTTCACGCCATTTCGACTTTAGTTTTTGACAAAATAGCTTACAAAAATGTCGTTTCTAATGGTTTGGTTTTAGACAAAAATGGTCAAAAAATGTCTAAGCGATTAGGCAATGCGATTGACCCCTTTGAAACAATTGAAACACATGGTCCTGATGCCACCCGTTGGTATATGATTAGCAATGCTAACCCTTGGGATAATTTAAAATTTGATCTTGATGGCATCACAGAAATCCGAAGGAAATTTTTTGGGACATTGTATAATACCTACTCATTTTTCGCCCTCTATGCCAATGTAGATGGTTTTAATTATAAAGAGGATGACATTTTAGTAGAAGAGCGACCAGAATTGGATCGTTGGATATTGTCTGAATTGCAAAATCTGATTGCTGAGGTAGATCAGTTTTACGCAGCGTACGAGCCAACAAAAGCTGCCCGAGCCATTTCTGATTTCACTCAAGATTCATTAAGTAATTGGTACGTCCGTTTAAGCCGACGCCGTTTTTGGAAAGGTAGCTATGAGTCGGATAAAATTTCAGCCTATCAAACCTTACATACATGCTTGGTTACAATTGCAAAGTTGGGCGCGCCCATTGCACCATTTTACATGGATCAGTTGTATAAGGACTTGATGAAAGTTTCACAAAAAGAGGCGCATCAAAGTGTCCATTTGGCAGCTTTCCCAGTACCTAATATGGACATAGTTGATGAAGTTTTGAATCGAAAAATGGGATTGGCCAAATCCATTTCCTCGTTAACATTATCGTTAAGAGCCAAAGAAAAAATTAAGGTTCGTCAGCCCTTACAAAAAATCATGGTGCCTGTATTGAACAACCAACAGAAAAACGAAATTTTAACGGTTGCGAATTTGATTAAGAGTGAAGTTAATGTGAAAGAAATTGAGTTGATAACAGAAACTTCGGATATTTTAGTAAAACAAATTAAACCGAATTACAAAACTTTAGGACCAAGATTTGGTCAGGAAATGAAGGCTGTAGCAGCAATGATTCAACAGCTTGATGCTAAGGCTATTGCATCAATTGAACATAATGGTAGCCTTCCTGTTATTGTTAATGAAAAAAACATTACTTTAGAGCGTTCTGATGTAGAAATTAGCTCACAGGATATAGAAGGGTGGTTGGTGGCGTCAGACGGTGAAAATACCGTGGCACTAGACATCACAATCAGCGAAGCTCTCAGGAATGAAGGCGTTGCAAGAGAATTGGTCAATCGCATTCAAAATTTGAGAAAGGACTCAGGCTATGAGGTAACGGATAGGATTTCTATTCGTTTAAGCGATGATCCAAGTTTAAAGCTGGCCATAGAAGCTCATGGTCAATATATTAAAGAGGAAACATTAGCTGACGAGCTTCAAATGGTTCCATCATTAGAACAAGGTATAGAATTGTCCTTTGACAACATTTTAAGTAATTTACATATTTTTAAAAATTAAAAACATGATATCAGAAAACACGAACAGATATTCGGATGCTGATTTGAAAGAATTTAAAGCATTAATTGTTGAAAAAATTGAAAAAGCTCAACACGATTTAGAGCTGATTAAAAGTGCTTATATGAATGATTTGGATAATGGCACAGACGATACATCTCCTACCTTTAAAGCTTTTGAAGAAGGTAGTGTGGTTATGAGTAAAGAAGCTAACTCCCAATTGGCGATTCGACAAGAAAAATTTATCCGCGACCTTAAAAACGCATTGATTCGTATTGAGAATAAAACATATGGCGTTTGTCGTGTGACTGGAAAGTTGATCAACAAAGAGCGCTTAAAATTAGTGCCTCATGCTACCCTGAGTATTGAAGCCAAAAATATGCAGTAATGCCACTATTTACGTCCTTCTGAAATCATAAATTTGACTTGGTGTAATCACGAAATCAAGAGGCATATCGGTTGATTCATTGTCAATTATTATAGATTCTGGTTCAAAAAAACTCAGACCAACTGTTATTACATCTAGTCGACACGTACAAATAAACCTGTCATAATAACCTTTGCCATACCCCACACGATGGCCATGAACATCATAAGCTAATAGAGGTACAAAAATAACGTCAATGTCTTCGGCTTTTAATTCTATACCTTCTACAGGTTCTGTGATCCCCCACGAGTTGACTAAAAAAGATGTGCGATCATTGAGCTCGTAATGCGCCATAGTATTGGATAATGGATTCGTTTTAGGAACAGCAATGCGTTTATCCTTACCCATCAAAATATCGATGATCGGCTCGGTTTCAACCTCTTTCATTTTGGAAATACTCAAAAAAATATGATATACGTTTTGATCCCAAATAGGAAGGTTTAAACACTGATTCGCAATGGCGATACTTTTTGACCTAACCGTTTCGTCCTTAAGCGATCTGCGTTTGTTTTTATAAGCAACTCTTAAATCCTCCTTAGTCATGATGATAATTTGTAGAAATATGAAATAAAGCGTCACCGTTGTATACAAGCGGTGCCTCATTAACGTTGATCACATATCCTGAATAAGTCACTTTTATTTTTCGATTGAATTTTCCGAATGGGTCAGTGATCTGACCAATAATATCGCCTTCTTCCGCCAGTGTGCCAACCTCAATCAAGGCTTGAAACATGCCAGAATGTTTGGCCCGTATCCAATGGCTTTTATCGATGATTATCGGAGGTTGTACCTGTGATAGGGCCTGAAATCGTGGTCTCAACATATTTAAATGCGATAAAAGACGCTTGGCACCCATCACACCATATTCAATAATATCTCGGTCAAGATGATTTGACTTACCTCCTTCGAATAGAAGCATTGGAATATTTAATTTTTGGCATGAGGATCGAAATGATTTAGAAAGTAGTTTTGAATGAACTACGAAAGGCGCACCAAACAAAGCCGCTAAGGGCTTTAATTCGGGTCTTTTGGGATTTATTCTAACTTGTGCAGCATTAAATCGGTCAGCACCTCCCGTATGAAAATCAACGACATAGTCCACTAAGGGTAGAAAGCCCGTGACTAACTCATGAGCCACACGACTCGCCAATGATCCATTATTACTTCCAGGAAAAACCCTATTGAGGTCGCGCCCATCAGGGAAATTCCGAGATTTATTTAGAAATCCAAAAATATTGATTACCGGAATACAGATCACTGTGCCAATTGCGGGCTGATTTATCTTTCCAGCAATCATTTGACGCACTATTTCCACACCACTCACCTCATCACCATGAATCCCAGCTGTGAAAAGCACTGTTGGCCCTGGTTTTTTAGACCTGCTCACCAAAATAGGGACATCGACAGCTGTTCTCGAATGAAGTTTGGCCAGACTAAAATTTAGCTCAACTTGTTCTCCAGGTTTTATTTCTGTTCCTAAAAGAACAAACCGCTTAGATTTTGATGCAGTAGTCATTACAGATTACGTTCGATATAAGTAATAATACTTTTTGATACATTTTTTTCTGAAGCAGCTTCGATGCCCTCAAGACCTGGGGATGAATTCACTTCGAGTAATAATGGCCCACGATTAGATCTCAATATATCGACACCACAAATAGGAAGTCGAAGAGCCTTCGCTGCCATAACAGCTAGTTTTATTTCCTCGGGGGATAACTTTACATAATTCGCAGAGCCTCCTCTATGAAGATTAGATCTGAATTCGCCTGGTTTGCCTTGGCGAATCATGGCACCAACAACTTGGCCGTCCACGATAAAAGCTCGTAAATCTGCGCCATTAGCCTCGGCAATAAATTCTTGAACAATCACTCGAGCTTGAAGCCCATTAAATGCTTCAAGTACCGAAGTAGCTGCGTTTACGGTTTCTGCTAAAACCACTCCCAATCCCTGGGTTCCTTCCAGTAATTTAATAATAACTGGTGTTCCACCAACTTGTCCAATGACTTCTTCAACGTCTCTAGAATAGTTGGTGAATACGGTTTTTGGCATGCCGACACCTGCTTTAGAAAGCAATTGTAGCGACCGTAATTTGTCCCGTGAACGGATGATGGATTCCGATTTGACGGTAGTAAAAACACCCATCATCTCAAATTGTCGAACTACGGCACAACCGTAAAACGTTAAGCTTGTTCCAATTCTTGGAATGACAGCATCAATATCAGTGAGATATCTATCTTTATAATAAATAATAGGTCTTTCTTGTTCAATAATTAAATCGCATTTTAATGGATCAATTACTTCTACATAATGCCCCCTTTTTTGAGCCTCTTCAATCAGCCTTCGAGTGGAATAAAGACTCTTATTTTGGGACAAAATTACTAAATTCATCGTCTATTTTTTAGTTTTCAAATATAGTCAAAAACACAAGCGAGATTCGAGATATTATTTTAACTCGATTTTGATGGATGACCTAATTATTCCGTAAAACGGCTATCTTTGAAAGATGAGTTTAAGCCCTTTAGAAATCCAAGTGCAAACGCTACCCGAATCGGCTGGGGTGTACCAATACTTTGATGCCGATGGTCAGTTAATTTATGTTGGTAAAGCGAAAAATATTAAAAAAAGGGTCAAATCTTATTTCACAAAACATCAACAAAATGGAAAAACCAGAGCCCTGGTTAGAAAAATTGATAAAGTTTCACATATCGTGGTTGCATCAGAAAAGGATGCATTATTGTTGGAGAATAATCTGATAAAGGAAAACAGACCACGTTATAATGTGCTACTCAAGGATGATAAAACCTATCCTTGGATTTGTATTAAAAAGGAGCGTTTTCCAAGAGTCTTTTCTACGCGAAGGGTGATCAATGACGGTTCTAAATATTTTGGACCGTATACCAGCGGAAAGACTGTTAGTACCTTATTGGGATTAATCAAGGAACTGTATGGATTGAGAACTTGCAAGTTTGATTTGTCTGAATCTAAAATAGAGGCAAAAAAATATAAAGTTTGTTTAGAATATCATCTGGGGAATTGTAAAGGCGCGTGCGAAGGGTTGGAATCTGAGTCGTCTTATGAAGTCAAAATCAGAGCCATTAAAAATATTTTGAAAGGTAATTTTGGTGCTGCACTGCAGAATTTTAAGGCAGAGATGTTACAATTCGCAGAAGAGATGAAGTTTGAAGATGCACAGCGCATTAAGGAAAAAATCGACACATTGGAAAATTACCAGAGCAAGTCTACAATCGTGAATCCAAAAATTAGCCATGTTGACGTTTTTAGCATTGTAAGTGACACAACACATGCTTATGTCAATTTTTTGCAGGTTTCATATGGGGCTATCATTCGTTCGCACACACTTGAAATTAAAAAAAAATTGGATGAAGATGATGACCATTTATTGGCCTTGGCAATCATTGAATTGCGCAGTCGATTTAAATTGGAGTCTAAAGAATTATATCTTCCATTTCATCTCGACCTAGGTGACGATTTAAAAATAAACGTACCTCAGCTAGGGGATAAAAAACACTTGGTAGATCTGTCTAGACGAAACGCAACCTATTTTAGGTTAGAAAGGTTTAAACAGATTAAGATGGTTGATCCTGACAGGCACGCAGATCGAATTATGGCTCAAATGAAATCTGACTTGCGGCTTTCAGAAGAGCCACGACATATAGAATGTTTTGACAATTCTAACATTCAAGGCGCCCATCCTGTTGCGGCTTGCGTTGTTTTTAAAAACGGTAAAGCGAGCAAATCAGATTACCGTCATTTTAATATCAAAACAGTAGAGGGACCAGACGATTTTGCTTCTATGGAAGAAGTCGTTTTTCGACGATACAAGCGTCTTCTTGATGAAAAAATGCCACTTCCACAGCTTATTGTTGTAGATGGGGGTAAGGGCCAATTAAACGCAAGTCTTAGAAGTCTGGATCGTTTAGGCTTGAGGGGTAAAGTAGCCATAATTGGTATAGCCAAACGTTTGGAAGAAATTTATTTTCCCAAAGATCCGATCCCATTATATTTAGACAAAAAGAGCGAGTCTTTGAAAATTATTCAACAGTTGCGAAACGAAGCTCATCGGTTTGGCATCACACACCATCGCGGCAAGCGTATTAGTGGAACATTACAAACCGCCTTGTGGGATATCCCTGGAATTGGAGCAAAGACTTCAGAGGCATTGTTGAAACATTTTAAGTCGGTTAAAAGGGTTTCTTTTGCAAAAATTGACGAACTTGAACCAGTTGTTGGAACTGCAAAAGCAGAGAAAATTTACCACTATTTTAATCCCTTCTATAATGAAACTAAATAAGTGTTTCCTGCTTCTTTTGATTTGGGCTAATGTGATGGCTCAAGAACCTCCCAAACTGGGTTTGGTTTTAAGTGGAGGAGGCGCCAAAGGCTTGGCTCATATTGGTGTTTTAAAGGTCATAGACAGTCTTGGCATTAAGGTTGATTATATCGCCGGGACTAGTATAGGGGCCGTTGTAGGAGGGCTTTACGCCTCAGGTTATTCAGGAAAGCAATTAGAGGCATATGTAAAAACCGCTGACTTCGATGCACTTATTAATGATCGTTTACCTCGAGACTCTAAAACGTTTTATGAACGTGAAATGTCAGAACGCTATGTACTTGCTCTACCATTTAACAATTTTAAAATACAGTTACCTGAAGCAGTTTCGAGAGGTCAAAATATATTTAATTTATTGACTAAAATGACTCTCCATGTTAGTGAAATTGAGTCTTTCGTCGACCTGCCTATTCCTTTCTTTTGTGTTGCTACTGATATTGAGACAGGCGAAAGTAAAATTTTTGATTCAGGAAATTTATCCCAAGCTATAAGCGCCAGTGCAGCTTTTCCCACGCTCTTTCAACCTGTTGAGGTAAACGGGCATCTGTATATTGATGGTGGGGTGGTTGACAATTATCCTATTGATGCCCTATTGGCCAGAGGAGTCGATGTTGTGATTGGTGTTGATGTTCAAAATGATTTAGTAACAAAGGAAGAATTAAATTCGGCAACAGCGATCATTGCACAAATTAATAATTACCGTACCCAAAATCAAATGCAAAACCTTATTGCCAAAACTGATTTATACATCAATCCTAAGGTACAGCAATATTCAGTTATCGATTTTTCGAGAGCAAACTCAATTTTGATTAAAGGAGAATTGGCGGCTAAACAATCCAGTGAATCATTAAAGAGAATTGCCAAACAATTCCCATTAATTCAAAATCAAAAGCCTATATCGTCGCGCGATTCGATAGATATTAAACGTATTAGTATTGATGGCGCTCAAAAATTCCCCCGTTCCTACCTCTTGGGTAAAATGAAACTCAAGCAGCCCAAGAGGATTTCTTTAGATGACTTAGGCAAGGGGATCAATAATCTTATGGCTACAAATAATTTCCAGCGTTTGTTTTATGAGTTTAGACCTTATAACGAGGGCTATGAACTATGGGTGTCGCCCAAAGTGAATAATGAAAGTACCATGGTTAAATTCGCGGTGCACTACGACGACTTATACAAAAGTGCGGCGCTTGTTAATCTCACTCAAAAACAAGCCTTATTTAAGAATGATGTTCTTTCTCTCGATTTTATATTGGGCGAAAACATAAGATATAATTTTGGTTACTATATCGATAAAGGGTTTTATTGGAGTGTTGGCCTCAATGCCAAACATGACAGCTTCCAATCTTCAGTTGATCCCATGACCTTTGCGCCCGGATATGAAATTTTAGATGGTGTTCGGTCGATCTTAACAAATGTCGATCAGTTCTCAAATGAATTTTATGTACAAACTTTATTTCCTAAAGATTTTAAACTCACTTTGGGAGCAAACCATAAACGCCTTAAAATTTCATCTGAAACAATTTCAGAAATTGAAAATGACGCTCCTTTAGTTTTTATTAATAATAATCTTTTTAGTTTTTTAGGGCGACTCAATTTTGATAATCTCGATAATAAATACTTTCCAACAAGAGGTTTTTTATTTGAAGGTTCGGCAGATTGGTACGTGACAGGCAATTCCGATAATTTTCAACCTTTTATTACGTCGCATGGTTATTTCGGGAAAACATGGCAAATAAGCGAAAAGTTGGTCACCACACTAAGCACCTCTGGTGGATTCACAATTGGTAATGACCCCATAAAGTTTTTGAATTTTGGACTAGGTGGTAATGGACGGAACTATATCAATAATTATATCCCATTCTATGGGTATAGGCCCCTTGCTTTAATTGGGGAAGATTTTGTTAAGGCCACTATTCAATTGGATTATAACGTTTTCAATCGGCATCATATTAAACTCTTAGCTAATGGAGGTCATGTTGACCGCCAGCTTTGGAGTTCCGGAAAATGGGCTACAATACCCTCATACACAGGAGTAGCAGCCATATACGCGATTGATACGCTCATTGGCCCTGTTGAATTTACTTACACTTATTCCCCTGAGCGATCCAGAAGTTTATGGATGGTAAACTTGGGTTTTTGGTTTTAAGCGCAATTCCTACCTTTTTTTTTGCGATATTTGTTAGGCATCAAAAACTCTAATTTTTTAAATTTTTACCATGCCATTTTACCACAAACTTGGACAGGTGCCCCACAAACGCCACACAATTTTTAGGAATCCTAAAGGAGGTTATTATTATGAGCAACTTTTTGGAACCATTGGCTTTGATGGAATGTCCTCCAATTTGTACCATGTCCATCGGCCAACTCAGGTCAAAAGCATAAGTGAAGGTGTTGACTGTCAACCAAAAATCGCTAAAAAAGTCAACATGCACTCTCTGCGTTTAAAAGGCTTTGAAGTGCCAACTGCGCATGATTATTTAGAAAGCCGTACACCAATTTTAGTGAATAGCGATTGTCACATCATTTTAGCAGCACCGCAACAAAAAACATCAGATTATTTCTATAAGAACGCTGATGCCGATGAAATGATTTTCATCCATAAAGGAACTGGAAAATTGAGAACACAATTGGGGAATATTGAATTCAAATATGGAGACTATCTTATTATACCGCGAGGGATGATTTACAAAATAGACTTTGACTCAGAAGACAACCGTCTGTTTATTGTAGAGTCTTTCCATCCCATTTATACGCCAAAGCGTTACCGCAATTGGTTTGGGCAGCTTCTGGAGCATTCGCCTTTTTGTGAGCGTGACATCAGACAACCTAATGAGTTGGAGACTCATGACGAGGAAGGGGAGTATATCATAAAACTTAAAAAAGGAGGGATAATGTTTGATATGGAATATGTAACGCATCCTTTTGATGTTGTTGGATATGACGGATTTAACTACCCATACGCCCTCTCAATTCACGACTTTGAGCCAATTACGGGCCGTGTGCATCAACCGCCACCGGTGCATCAAACTTTTGAAACCAGTGCTTTTGTAATTTGTAGTTTTGTTCCTAGGCTGTATGATTATCATCCCGAAGCAATACCTGCGCCATACAATCACAGCAATATCGATAGCGATGAAGTGCTATATTATGTTGATGGAGATTTTATGAGTCGAAACGATATAGCGCCAGGCCATATTTCTTTGCATCCAGCTGGAATTCCACATGGACCTCACCCAGGAGCTATGGAGCGAAGTATTGGTCAAACTAAAACCGATGAGTTGGCTGTGATGGTTGACACCTTCAAACCTTTGCAGGTGACAGAGGCCGCGATGAAAATTTCTGACGGCACCTATTTTCAATCTTGGCTTGAACCCAAATCTAAATAATATAAATTATGAGTAAAACAATCAATTCCGTTGAATACGGACTCGAGAAAATTTTTGAAGAGGCAAAGGACTTTTTACCTCTTCTTGGAACAGATTTTGTTGAATTGTATGTAGGCAATGCTAAGCAATCAGCACATTATTATCAAACCGCATTTGGTTTTCAACCTTTGGCTTATGCTGGTCTTGAAACTGGATTAAAAGACCGCACAAGTTATGTTCTAAAACAAAATAAGATTCGCCTTGTACTTACAACACCTTTAACGAGTGATTCTCCTATTCAAGAACATTTGAAAAGGCATGGTGATGGTGTCAAGGTGATTGCCCTTTGGGTAGAAGACGCAAAGCAGGCATATGAAGCCACAGTGAGCCGCGGTGCTAGGTCTTTTTTTCCACCTCAAGAAGAAACTGATGATTCTGGGAGTGTTATTAAAGCAGGCATTCATACCTATGGAGACACCGTTCATGTTTTCGTCGAAAGAAGAAATTACAAAGGATTATTTTTACCAGGGTTTCAGGCTTGGACCCCGAGCTATCAGCCAGAATCTATTGGTTTAAAATTTGTCGATCATATGGTTGGCAATGTTGGTTGGGGTGAGATGAACCAATGGGTAAAATGGTACGAAGATGTTATGGGTTTTGTCAATTTCCTAAGCTTTGATGACAAACAAATTCATACCGAATATTCTGCCTTAATGAGTAAGGTGATGAGCAATGGTAATGGACGTATTAAATTTCCAATCAATGAGCCGGCAAAAGGAAAGAAAAAATCTCAAATTGAAGAATATTTAGATTTTTATGAAGGTCCAGGTGTGCAGCATATTGCGGTTGCCACAGATGATATTATCGGAACTGTGCAAGCACTCCGATCAAGAGGTGTGGAATTTTTACCACCACCACCACAATCTTATTACGATGCTATTCCTGAGCGATTAGGTGCGCATAATCACATGATTAATGAAGATATTAAGGAACTGCAAAAATTATCAGTATTAGTTGATGCCGATGAAGAAGGTTACTTGCTTCAAATTTTTACCAAGCCTGTTCAAGACCGTCCAACCCTGTTTTTTGAAATCATTCAAAGAATGGGTGCTCGTGGTTTTGGTGCAGGTAATTTTAAAGCACTCTTTGAATCAATTGAACGCGAACAAGCACAACGAGGAACATTATAACCCTATGGACTCTACTTTGGAATATTTCTTGCTGAGTATCAAATACAATCATATTATATGAGTAAGTGGATCTTTTTATTTTGTTTTTTTTCTAGTCAATTGGGATGGTCACAATCAGAAGTTTTTCAAGGTGGTGAATGGTTCAAATTTAAAATGAGTTATAGCGGCTGGTTTAAAGCTGGAGAAGCCACCCTCTCGGTGAAAGAAACTACCCTGAATAATAAACCAGTATATCATATTGTTGGAAAAGGTGTTACGACAGGAGCGATCAAGTGGTTTTTTAAGGTTGAAGATCGTTACGAAAGTTATATCGGTCAAGATAATGGATTACCACAAAAATTTATTCGAGATATTGATGAAGGAGGATATAAAAAGGACGTCCTGATTAAATTTGACCACGCAAATTTGCAGGCCGAGATTACTAATCATGAAACTGGAATTGTAAATATCAAAACAGTTGAACCAAAAACACAAGATTTAATATCTGCCTACTACTATCTGCGCAATTTTTACCACGATATCAATCCTATAGACAATTTGGAAGTGACGATCCCGTTATTTTTCGACTATGAAAATCACGAATTCAAGTTACGCTATCTTGGAACAGAAATTATTGATACTGAATTTGGGAAGGTTAAATCGTTTAAATTTCGACCTTTTGTAAAGGCAGGAAGAGTTTTTCGAGCCGAAGAGAGTGTTGCCATTTGGGTAAGCGCTGACAAAAACAGAATCCCTTTACGGGTTAAGGCAGATCTCAGAGTTGGCTCTCTTCGTGCCGATTTGATTGCGTTTAAAGGTCTAAAACATTCATTTGAAATAGTATTTTAACATGTCAGACAAAAAAGGAAGAGCAGAACTATTAGAAAATATTGATGCTAAATTCAGGGCCGTTGACCGTGATGCGGATACTTTTTTGGAAGGCTTTCAGCATGCCAAATTATTAACCTATTGGGATTATATTCAAACGGATGTATTATTGAATTTACAAACCCAAAGAACCGTATTCCCTGATGAAATGGTTTTTATTGCCTACCACCAAATTAACGAATTATTGTTTAAATTGATCTTATGGGAACTCAACCAATTGGCTGAAAAGCAAGATTTGACAGCCGCCTTTTTTGAGGAAAAACTAAGACGAGCAAGCCGCTATTTCGACATGTTGACCACCTCTTTTACCATCATGAAAGACGGGATGGATCCCAAGCAGTACGAACAATTTCGCCATACTTTGGCTCCAGCTAGTGGCTTTCAAAGTGTCCAATATCGATATATTGAGTTGGCCTCAACCGAACTTATTAATCTTATTGATTTGCGTTACCGCCATACCATTGACCGAAATACACCTTACGAGCACGCCTTTGAACATATGTACTGGCAAGCAGCTGGAAAGGATTTTGAAACAGGTAAGAAAAGCATCCTTTTAAAGGATTTTGAAGACCGTTACAAAGAGGATTTATTAGACTTTATGAGTGCTCACAACACTAAAAATGTATGGACGCTATACAAATCTATGCCAGATAAGGTTAAGCAAAATCAAGAATTGATTGATGCCATGAGACACTATGATTATACCGTTAATGTCACTTGGGTTTTAGCACACTATAACACTGCGAAGCATTATATTGAAGGTGATGGAAAATCTGGTGAAGCTACCGGAGGAAGTGATTGGAAAAAATATATGCACCCCAAATATCAAAAACGCATTTTTTTTCCAGAACTTTGGACTGCTAACGAAATTGATAATTGGGGAGTAAATGATTAAAAAAATTCCATTAAAATTTGTTTTTATTTTATTTGTATTAACAGCCTTTATTATAGCACTGTTCGCCTCAATTACTAATGAAAATGAAGAAGATGACTGTTGTTTTGAAGAAGTTGAAGAGGCCATTTTGACACCTCAATTCGAATTCGGATTCAATGTCAATGAATATAATGTCATTCATGATACGGTGGAAAGTGGAGATAGTTTTGGAGCTATATTAGAACGAAATAAAATTGGATACCCTCAAATCTTGAACATCGTTGAGAAAACCAAAAGTACTTTCGACCTTAGTCGCATACAAGTGGGCAAGCCCTTTACCCTTTTACTCTCTAACGACTCCATCCCAGAGCCCCAGTGTTTTATTTATCAACCAAATAAATTAGAGTATGTTGTAATACAATTGGATGATGAAAATGCACCTTATATCGAGCAACGACCTTTAACAATTCAGACCAAAACAGCCTCAGGTACTATTAGCAGCAGTCTGTCTGAAACAATGGATGGACTTGGATTACCTTATCAATTGATTAATGACATGTCGGATATTTATGCCTGGACTATTGACTTTTTTAGACTTTACGAGGGAGATGAATTTCGAATTATTTATGATCAACGAATGATTGATGATTCTATTTATGGCGGTATTGACCAAGTTAGAGCTGCCTATTTCAAACACCGTGGTCGAGCCTATTATGCCTTTAACTATGACGGTGTGCCAGAAGCGGAATATCATACCACCTACTTTGACGAGAGTGCACAAAGCTTGCAACGCACTTTTTTGCGAGCACCAGTCCAATTTAGTAGAATCTCTTCTCGTTATAATTTAAAGAGACGTATTGCCCTTTACGGTAACAAAGTTCGACCGCATAAAGGTACGGATTTTGCAGCCCCAATCGGAACTGAAATTTTGGCCACCGCCGATGGTATTGTAGAAAAATCAAGCTTTACTAAAGGTAATGGTAATTATGTAAAAATTAAGCATAGCCGGATTTACAGCACGCAATATTTGCACATGCAAAAGCGAAATGTTTCAGTAGGGCAATCTGTTAGGCAGGGTGATGTTATTGGATATGTTGGTATGACAGGAAACACCAGTGGCCCTCATGTGTGTTATCGATTCTGGAAAAACGGACTTCAAGTTGATCCTTTTAAAGAGGATTTGCCCGAGTCCAAAAGTGTACCTGAAAGTCTTTTGAAGAACTACAACGCCTTTATTTTGCCAATTAAAAGTCGGTTAGACAGTATCACTATTCCTGAAATAAATAGAAATCTTTCTGAAGCGTCAAACACAAAATAACTATGTCTTTACCTAACATCAATCCAAGTTTAACACCTCATTGGAAGGCGCTGCAAATACATTTTGATGAATTGATAGATTTTGACTTAAAGTCTGAATTCAGTAAGAATCCATCCAGAGCTGAGGCTTTTTCTGCCAGTTTTGAAGATATTTTCTTAGACTATTCCAAGAATTTGATCAATGAAAAAACGATGTCTTTACTCATGGGCTTGCTCAAAGATGTGAAGTTGAAAGAAGCAATCGAAGCACAATTTAACGGTGACATTATTAATCAGACTGAATCCCGAGCAGTTTTGCATACTGCACTTAGATCTAACAATGCCATTCCAGTTTACGTGGATGGTGAAAACATAACACCCGGCGTAGCAGAGGTTAAGCGTAAAATAAAGTCATTTTGTGATCAAGTCATTTTGGGTCAACAAAAAGGTTATTCGGGAAAATCATTTTCTGATGTGGTCAATATAGGTATCGGGGGATCGGATCTTGGGCCAGCAATGGTTGTTGATGCCTTAGGTTTTTATCGCAATCATCTCAAAGTTCATTTCATCTCCAATATTGATGGAGATCATGTGTTCGAAACCATTAAAAATCTGAACCCTGAAACGACTTTATTCGTGATTGTTTCAAAAACCTTCACCACTCAAGAAACCCTGACCAATGCTACTACGATACGAAAATGGTTTTTGGAAACAGCTCCTGATTATGCGGTTTCTAACCATTTTGTGGCAGTGTCAACTAATATTGAAAAGGTTACTGATTTTGGAATAGAGCCTGAAAATATTTTTCCGATGAATGATTGGGTGGGAGGACGTTTTTCTATGTGGAGTGCTGTTGGACTGAGTATTGCTTTAGCTATCGGTTATGAAAAATTTGAGTCACTACTCGAAGGAGCAGGGCATATGGATCAACATTTTAAAGACACGCCTTTCGAACAAAATATACCTGTTATCATGGCTTGTTTGAGTGTATGGTATATAAATTTTCATGACGTTCAAACAGAAGGGGTTATTCCATATTCGCAATATTTGAATCAGTTTTCTACTTATTTGCAGCAGGCCATTATGGAAAGCAATGGCAAATATGTAGATCGCAATGGTCATAAGGTAAATTACAGAACCTCTTCAGTTGTTTGGGGCGAACCAGGAACCAATTCACAACACGCATTTTTTCAGCTCTTGCATCAAGGAACTACCCTCATTCCCTGCGATTTTATTGGTTTCAAAAAGAGCTTATTTGAGAATAAAGAACATCAAGACAAATTGATGGCTAATTTTTTTGCTCAAACGGAAGCTTTAATGGTGGGCAAATCTGAAGAAGAGGTCCTTTCCGAAATAAATCAGAAAGGGATGGTTGACAAATCAATTGTTCCATTTAAAATATTTGAAGGAAATCGACCCACCAATACGCTCTTGATAGATCAATTAACACCAAAATCTCTTGGGCGACTTATTGCGCTTTATGAACATAAAATATTTGTGCAAGGCGTAGTTTGGAATATCTTTAGTTTTGATCAATATGGTGTTGAGCTTGGGAAGCAATTGGCGTCAAGTGTCTTGTCTGATTTTGATAATCTAAACGTTTCTTCACATGACGCTTCTACAGCCCAATTAATGAGAAGATACCTTAATTAAACTTTGACCCCACTTTTTAATATTTAAAACACTGTTTTTCAATTAATTAACTAGATTTTGTGAATAAAATTAACATTTAGTTAACCTTATCGTTATTAGTTTAATTATTTTTGCACTGTTTAACATTAACCAAAAACAAAAATGAAAAAATTATTTTTTCTTGGAGTACTATTTGTTTCAACGAGTATCGCTGCACAGACTACTGTGACAGGTACGATATATGATGCTGAAATGAACGCACCATTACCTGGTGCAAACATTATCGAAAAAGGAACTAACAATGGTGTTGTTTCGGATTTCAACGGTAAATTTACTCTAACATCAAACGCTACTTCAGGTGCTGTGGTCGTGTCTTATGTAGGGTATGCGTCAATGACATTTTCATTCAATGGTTCTGTAGATTTAGGGACAGTATCTCTAGAAAGCAATTCACTGGATGCAGTTATTGTTATTGGATCAGGTATTATTGATTTAGCCGATGATCGTAAAACACCAGTTGCTGTATCCACAATACGTGCTGCAGAAATTCAAGCTAGAGGTGTTGGTAACGTAGAATTTACTGAAGTGATGAAAAATTCACCTTCAGTATACGTTTCTAACCAAGCTGGTGGATTTGGCGATAGCCAAATGTTTACGCGTGGTTTTTCTCAGTCGAACACAGCTTTCTTATTAAATGGTCAGCCTATTAACGGTATGGAAGATGGTAGAATGTACTGGTCAAACTGGTCAGGGATGTCTGACGTTGCAAATGCAGTGCAGATTCAACGTGGTTTGGGATCATCTAAATTAGCTATTTCTTCTGTGGGTGGAACAATCAACATTGTTTCTAAAACAACTGATAAAAAAGAAGGTGGATATGTAAGATTTCTTTCTGGAAATGGAAGTTACTTCAAAACAACTGCTGCTTATGATTCAGGTTTGAAAGAAAGTGGATGGGCTTACTCCTTATTGATTGACCACTGGCAGGCTGACAGAAAGTTTGCTAACGGTACTCAAGGACAAGGACAGAATTATTTCTTTTCTCTTGGTTACAAAGCCAGCGAACGTAGTAACTTTAACTTTTTAATTACTGGTGCGCCACAATGGCACCACCAAAACTTCTCGAAAAGTAGAGCGACCTACGAAGAATTTGGTGAACTTACAAATCCAAACATTGGTTGGTATAATGGAGAACGTTTTTCAGAAAGACGTAACTATTACCACAAACCAATTGCTAACCTTAACTGGGATTACGAAATCAACGATAGCATGGACCTTTCCACTGTACTTTACGCCTCTTGGGGTCGTGGAGGTGGAACAGGAAACCTAGGATCTAGTTCAAACCGTATTCGTTTTGATAATGATGAAATTAATTTTGACGCTATCGAGGAAAATAACATTGCTAACTCTGACGTTAATGGTAATGGAACATTTGGTTCAGGATACTTAAGAAGATCTTCTGTAAATAATCACAACTGGTACGGTTTAGTATCTAACTTAAAGATTGATAACGGCAGTGCGTTCACTTACAATGTAGGTTTTGATTTCAGAACTTATACTGGTGATCATTTCCGTCAAATTGAAGACTTTATCGGGCTTAATGGATATAATGATAGTTTCGGGACAACACGTCCATCTGATTATGTTATCACTGAATCTTTCGCGGCTAACCCTTGGTCTGCATTGTTTGATTTTGCCGATGATTCTCAGAGATACAGTTATAACTACTCTGAAACAATTAATTACTTAGGTGGTTTTGGTCAAGTAGAATACGCATCAGATGATTACACTATGTTTGTTCAAGGTGCTTTATCCACGCAATCATACCAAAGAATGGGTGGTGCTGAGTTTAGAGGACCTGGAGATTCTGAAAAAGTAGAAAAATTGGGTTATAATTTGAAGGCAGGAATGTCTTTTAATCTTACAGACAACAGTTCATTTTTCTTCAATGCAGGAAAATATTCTCGCCAGCCATTTCTTGACAACATCTTCACGGACGTAAGAAATAGTAATGAGCTCGTTAATAATGGCGACGTTCAAAACGAAAGAATTTCTGGTTTAGAAGCAGGATATCGTTACGAAGTTGACGGATTCCGTGTGAATCTAGACGTTTACAGCACTAAATGGGGTAACAGATACTTAGAGTTCTTCGGTGGTACCGATGAAGTAACAGGTATTGATACTTTCTACCGTTTTAGTGGTGTGAACCAAGTTCATAATGGTTTAGAATTTGAAGTTGATTACCGACCATTCGCTTCTGACATTACCTTTAATGTCTTTGGTTCTTTTGGTAACTGGAAATACAACGAGTCTACGCCATACCAAGTTTGGGAAGATGATGGAACTGGTCAAATTTTAGCTGAACAAGGAGAATTGCAGTTAACTGACGTTAAAGTTGGACAAGCACCTCAGACGTCATTTGGATTTGGGGCTACTTATAAAGTCAACGAGAAGTTTTCAGTTGACGCTCAGTTAAATGCTTATTCAGATTTTTATGGATTTGTTGACGTAGCGGATGTTGTTGAATCTGGTCTTGACGGTACACCTTACCAGTCAGAAAAATTGAACTCGTACGAGTTATTCGATTTAGGCTGGACTTACAAATTCCAACTTGCTGGTCAAGACTTGGTTTTCCGTAGTAATATTTATAACCTTTTTGACAAGAATTATGTCAATCAAAAGGATGCTTATGGTTATTTCCTAGGTAATGGAACTACTTGGAATGCAAGCTTGAGATACGCTTTCTAGTCCTAAGATTTTCTATGAAATTAAAACCCCGCTAAAATGGCGGGGTTTTTTTATACCTATTATTTATTACTTTTACTTGGAACATTTAAAACAGCACTTATGTATTCAATTCTTCAAAATATTCACTCTTATTGGGCCTATGTAGTCCTTATTGTTCTTATTGTAGGCGTATTGACGGCAGCAGTTGGGTACTTCCGTGATCAACCGTTTGAAGCTAAGAATTTTAGATTCGCCTTATTCGGTCTTATTGTATCTCACATTCAATTATTGATAGGATTACTTTTGTATGCTATTTCCTCAAGAATGGGTCTCTGGTCAGAGCTCGGTATGGGCGGCGTTATGAAAGATGCTATTAGTAGACTCTATTTGGTTGAGCACCCCTTTGTGAATATACTTGCGCTTACTGTTATTACCATAGCTTATTCTAAACATAAGAAGAAGCGATTGTCTAAGTCTAAATTTGCAGTTATTACTTTAGGATATGGCTTAGGATTAATTTTGTTATTATCACGCATTCCTTGGGATATGTGGTTATCTTAAAGTTTTTCTCTGATCAAGTAGATGTAGGCTGGAAAATGATCGCTAAAACCATCGGTAAAGCCAGCATAAGTAAAACTTCGGAACGGATACCCTTTGTATTGTCCTTTTGGGTTTACCAAAAAGTTATCGTTAAAGACACCTGCTTTGTAATATCTGAAGCTACTATAATCTTCTCTTAATAAAGGCTCAGAAATGATAATTTGATCGAATAAACTCCAGCTATCGCGGTAAGCATTCGATCCAATCCCTTTTTTGAAGATCAGCTCCATTGGATTGTAAAGACCTTTCAACCCTACTTTGGCTTTATCACTTTCAGTTCCCAATTCTCGTTTGATACTTTTATCTGTGGGATTATCATTAAAATCTCCCATAATCATAATCTTTGCATAAGGATCAATAATTTGAAGCGAGTCCACTAGGTGCTTTGCTAATTTTCCTGCCCCAATACGCCGACTTCGACTTCGAGCCTCTCCGCCTGAACGTGAGGGCCAATGATTCACAATAAAATGGACAGGATCGCCATCTAAAAGCCCACTAACTAAAAGCTGATCACGCGTGTAAATACGATAGCCATCACTTTCGTCGTAGATTTTTAATTCATGTGAACTCGTATGAGTCGGCACAAATAGTTTCTTTTTATAGATCAGTGCCACGTCGATGCCTCTATTATCGGGAGACTCGTAATGAACAATGCCATAGTCTTCGTCAAGTAACTGAGGGTCATTTAGGAGGTCTTTAACTACTCCACGATTCTCTACTTCTGATAAACCAACAATAACAGGAGAGGTCCCGCTAACATCTCGCCCAATGGCAGTAATGGCT
Organism: uncultured Flavobacteriaceae bacterium; assembly: GCA_943788695.1. Lineage (GTDB taxonomy): Bacteria > Bacteroidota > Bacteroidia > Flavobacteriales > Flavobacteriaceae > JALRKI01. The sequence goes on along the minus strand of CALSRG010000001.1, from coordinate 210,156 downwards.
CGTGCCATATTCTTTATTTTTTTCTGATAAATCAATCCGCGCTGGTAGGTCAATTCCATCATCGGGCTGGCCTCGTCATTTTTTAAAGGATCATTGATAGTGTCGAATAAATTTTCAACGTTATAAAAGGCAATAGTATGAACCTCAAATTCACGTTCTTTTTGCGCTGATGCTTGGAAAACCAGAATACTGAAGAACATCAATGATAATCCCCAATTTAATTGACATATTTTCATGATAAAAATTTGATTGAAAGATATTACTTTTGAAAATAATGCACCACCCACTTGAAATTATTTTGACGAGTAAAATAATCGCTTCTGTTTTCGCACATTTTACTTAAAACGTTTTACATTAGCAGTTATATTAATCCGACCCAATATTCAATCAAATGAATAAATTGTACATATTACTTGGACTTTTTTTGTCTTCCTCAACATTGTCATTTAGTCAAACAACATCAGTGACAGGAACCGTAGTCGACTTCGATGCTAGTTCAGTTATGATGGGCGTTTCTGTATCCATTGAAGGTACTGAAATTTCTACCCAGACTAACGAGTTAGGAGTCTTTGAAATTAGCGGGAATCTACCCTTAGGAGCCCAGAAATTGTTGCTAACCATGGATGGATATGACGATGCAAGATACCAAATTGTCATCAATCAAGGTCAAACTTTAAATTTAGATAAGTTGCTCATTTATGCCGAGGTTTTAGTTAATGAGGAACGTTTTACGATTTCACTTTCAGATGATGAGCTAAGTGACGATACCAGTGCAGCCGATAATATATCAGGATTATTACAGTCCTCTCAAGATGTCTTTTTAAGAACAGTAGCCTTTGAGTTTAGTCCGTCATTTTTTAGAGTTAGAGGTCTAGATTCAGGAAATGGTATTCTAACCATCAATGGGATAGAAATGAACAAGTTATATAACGACCGTCCACAATGGGGGAATTGGGGTGGTCTGAACGATGTTTTGAGAAATCGCGAATTTTCGAATGGATTGGCACCATCTGCATATAACTTTGGAGGTGTACTTGGATCGACAAATATTAGTACACGTGCTTCTGAATATCAAGCAGGTGGGCGTTTAACGTATTCTTCTTCCAATAGAAGTTACACCAATAGGGTCATGGCCACTTATGCCTCGGGAATGGTAAGAGGTGGCTGGGCTTATGCCCTGTCCGTGGGTCGACGTTGGGGAGATGAAGGGTTTCAAGACGGAACTTTTTATGATGCAAATTCGTTTTTCGTCTCAGTTGAAAAACGACTGAACAGTAAACACAGCATTAATTTTACAGGGATTTATACACCGAATAGACGGGGTAAATCATCACCAAACACTCAAGAAGTTTTCGATTTAAAAGGAATTAAATACAATGAATATTGGGGATATCAAGACAACGAAAAACGTAATAGCCGAGTAAAACGAATTGAAGAACCAATATTGTCTTTGAGTCATTATTGGGACATCAACGACCGCATTCAATTAAATACTAATATGGCATACCAATTTGGGGAAATCGGCAACAGCCGTTTAGATTTTGCAAACGGCGCGAACCCGAGCCCTGCCTATTATCAAGGCCTTCCGAGCTTTGCATTGGCTAATCCCAATGGTCCAGATTATGCCACGGCCTATCAATTGCAAGATGATTTTGTTAATAAAGGTCAAATTGATTGGAATAGAATTTATGATGCGAACCTTACTAATAATGCTGTTGGGCTTGATGCTGCATATGTTTTGTTTGAAGATCGAAACGACGATACAACCTTCACAGTCAATTCTATCTTAAATTATCAAATCAATGAGAGCATTACGCTTGTTTCAAATATCAATTATAGTCATACTCTGTCAAAGAATTTTGCGTCTGTGTCTGACATGTTAGGTGGGTCGACTTATACAAATATGGACACATTTCAGGGACTTCAGTTCGATTCCAACCAACCAGACAGGGTTATACGAGAGGGAGATACGTTTAGATATAATTATAATTTGGAGGCAATTACAACCAGTGCATACGCTCGGGCTCAATTCAATTATGCTAAAGTAGATTTCTATGCTGCGCTAAGTGGCTCGCAAACAACTTATCAGCGTGAAGGTCTATTTGAAAATGAGGCCAATGCTGGAAATTCATTTGGAAAAGGCCCAAAGCTATCTTTTACTGGATATGGTATCAAAGCAGGATTGACCTATAAGCTCACCGGAAAGCATTTATTCGATCTTAATCTTGCCCAAATTCAACGCGCACCTTCTTTGGCCAATACCTATACTAACTCACGAGTGAATCATAACGTTGTTGGCTCAGATGCCAATGGAAGGATACCTGGGACCTCTCCAATTTCGGAAGGAACAGTAACTTCTTTTGACGCCAGCTATTTATTGCGCTCATCTACGATTCAAGCAAGATTTACTGCGTATTATGCCAAAATAGCCAATGCTAACGAAACGTCTTTTTATTATGCCGATGGCTTGGGAGGCTTTGAACAAACCAGTGAATTTATTCAAGAAGTGTTACAAGGTATAGATACGAAACATATAGGGCTTGAGATTGGATTAGAAGCCCAAGTAACATCAACCATTAAACTAAAAGGAACTGCTGCATTAGGGAATTACGTTTATGACAGCAATCCTTTTCTTTATGTTGCAGCAGATGCAGCCACGGTTCCAGTTGGCCGAGCCAATATGAAAAATTATAAGGTAGCTGGCGGCCCTCAAACTGCTTTTTCTACAGGAATTGAATATCGCGATCCTAATTATTGGTGGGTAGGAGTATCTGCTAATTTATTCCAAGATACTTTTATTGACATAAGCCCATTGCCAAGGACGGCAAACTTTTTTTCGGACCCAAATGATGGGCTTCCATTTGTAGATTATGATCCTACGATCGCTCGCGAATTATTGCAACAAGAACGTTTTGAGGACTATTTGACGGTCAATGCCATAGGTGGGAAATCATGGAAAATTGGAGACAAATTTATTGGCTTGTTTGTCAGTGTTAATAACATGCTTAACGAAACCTACAAAACTGGTGGTTTTGAGCAAGGTCGTAGCGCTAATTACCGAACTCTCCTTGAAGATCAATCCAATCCCAAGCGCGTTTTTGGGCCAAAATACTGGTATGGACGCGGCACCACTTACTTTGTTAACCTTAACTACAGATTTTAACTTTAGATTAAATGATAATACATCAAATTATGAAACCAATACAATTTATTACTACTATCCTTGCCACAAGCGTCTTGATGATCTCATGTGTTCAAGACGATACTTTTGATGTCCCGAATAGTGTTGCTTCAGGTAATAGCGCAAAACTGAATGCGCTTATGACCGCCATTGATAATGGCAGTAAATCGTTGATAAGTATCGCTGATTTGAAATTACTTTACGTCTCCGCACCTGTCGAAATTGAATCCGATTTAGTAGTTAAAGGGTACGTCTCTTCGAGCGATCTTTCAGGAAATTTTTATAAAGAATTTTATATGCAAGATGCGCCAGAAAACCCAACATCAGGGATAAAAATATCCTTGAATGTTTTAGATTCATACAATTTTGTCAATCTTGGACGTGAGGTTTACATCGATCTCAATGGCTTATTTGTAGGCGAATCAAACTTTGGTGATGGCATAGTGGCCATCGGTGGAGGGAATGATGGCAATGAGTTGGTGCAAATTACTGAGAATGTTGCTATGGATGTGGTTATTCGATCAACGACAACAGAAACTATGATCCCAAAGGTGGTTTCTATGTCTGACATAAATGCCTCTCATATCGGACAATTGATTTCTTTTGAAAACGCACAGTTTCCAATTGTACTAGCAGGTCAATTTTATGTAGATCCAGCCGAAGATTATGACACCCAGCATCCCATAGAAAGCTGTGGAGATACAGGATCATTTATTGTTGAAACGAGTGCTTTTGCTAATTTTAGTCAAGACCAGTTGCCAACTGATGGAGCAGGCACTATTACAGGAGTGATTACAATGGATTATTTTGGTGACAATAGGGTTATGGTGTTAAATGACCCATCTGACTTTGTAATGAATGCTCAACGATGCGATCCTTTATTTGCGGATAATTTTTCAAGCTCTAATTTGAATAATTGGACTATTTATAACGTCGCTGGTGCTGAGGGATGGCTCACAACTAACTTCGGAAATCCGGGGCCTAGTGCTGTTATGAACGGATATGCGGGAGGCCCTCAACCAAACGAAGATTGGTTGATTTCTCGGGCTATAGATATGTCTGAAGTGACCTCAGGCACATTGACTTTTCAAACTGTCAAACGATATAACGGAACCGATTTAGAACTCTATATGTGTACTGATTATAACGGAGGTGACCCAACGACAGACGGTTCTTGGGTACAATTATCAGCAGATTTTGACACTAACACAAGCAGCTGGAGTTCCTGGACAGATTCAGGTAATGTTGATGTTTCAGCGGCAGCTGGAGGCAATTTATTTTTCGCCTTTAAATATGTCTCTACATCGTCGGCGGCAGCAACCTATGAGGTAGATAACGTTTTAGTACAATAATATATACGTCATGTGATACAAAAAACCCGAAGCCATCGCTTCGGGTTTTTTTATCCTTAAAAGACAATTTATAGGGACTGATGTGAGAGATATACAAATTCTGCAGATCTCTTTTCTGTAAAGTATGACATATTTAAATCGCGATTTGATTCTTTAGTTGGACCATTTATTATATGTTTTAATCAGGATTCAACCCCAGTAATGACATGGTCAAATAAAAAACCCGAAGCGATGGCTTCGGGTTTTTTAATCGAGGTTATTTGAGATTATTGCTGGGGATTCCCTTCAATAATTTTAAATTCAGAACGTCTATTACTTTGATGTTGCGCTTCGCTGCAACTTGTGCAGTCATCTTTCAATTCGCGCTCTCCTCTACCTACACCTTCAATACGTGTTTCGTCTATTCCTTTAGAGATCACATATTGTACGGTGGTCTTAGCACGTCGGTCGGATAATCTGTCATTATATGATGTTGATCCTCGACGATCAGTATGAGAGGTCGCATATATCTTGATTTGCGGGTATTTCTGCATAATAGCGACTAGTTTATCTAATTCAAATGCAGCTTTAGCTGTAATGTTGGATTTGTCAAAATCGAAATAAATAGGATTTAAGACTACCATATCACCAACAATAAGATTTTCGATAGGTTTTAAATTAAGTGTTGTTTCTACACTTTCTTCGAATGATCCAGCCAATTCAAGGCTTCCGCTTTCGTAGTCGGTTAAACTGCCTTGAAGTATTGAGTTAACGTCACATGGTAAATCAAACGATACCTGACCATCGCCATCTGATGTGGCGGTATAAATAAGATTATCGTTTGTATCACGTAGGTTTACAATTGCACCACTAAGTACTTGGCTAGTTTTAGCATCTTTAACTGTCACTAAAACAGCAACCTCACACACTGGCTCCAATTGTTTGAGTAGATAAACATCATCTTTACCTTTCCCGCCAGGACGGTTTGAAGACACAAATCCAGTTCCATTTTCTTCATCTATACGGAATGCGAAATCGTCAGCCGCACTATTTACGGGTATACCGGCACTTCGCACCTGAGTCGTTTTACCGTCAATTTCGTTTGTAAAAAATACATCCATACCTCCCAGGCCAAGATGTCCGTCCGATGAGAAATATAGTGTTCCTGATGCACTAGCAAAAGGAAACATTTCTTGTCCTTCGGTATTGACCCTCTGTCCTAGATTAATAGCCTCGCCAACGGAACCATCTGTATTTAGTGCTGCCTTATATATGTCAAATCCACCATACCCGTTCGGCATGTCAGAAGAGAAATATAATGTCCCACCATCTGCGCTCAAAGCAGGATTTTTAACTGAATAAAGTTGACTATTGAGTGAAAGAGATGTTGCTTCGCTCCATCCAGAGCCCTGTTTTTCAACTTTAAAAAGTTGAAGGACACTAAATTTATTACGGGATAGAGAATCTTTTACATATTCTTTTTCATAAAAACTTTCTCTTGAAAAATACATCGTATTGCCATCTGGAGAAAAACTTACAATACCCTCATGATATTGGGTATTCACGTTAGGACCCATTAGTTGTTCTGCAACATAAGCGCCTTCATCCGTTACGTTGAATTTATAGATATCCAAGAAAGGTTCGTTATTCCAGCCATAAGTACGACGTTGGCTGTTTCTTGATGAGGTGATGTATAAATTGTCGCCTTGAAGCGTTCCACCAAAATCAGAACCTTCGGTGTTCAAATCTAAATTTTGGATATTAAATTTTTGTCCACCTTCAATAATACTTGGAATATAGTTTGGATTTGCTAAAAAAGCTGAGGCTCGTTGATCACCAGGACGCATGGCAGCAAAATCGCGCATGGCGGCATTTGATGCATCATACTTGCCGTTTGCTTTGAGCATTTGAGCATATTTGTATTTCAGCTCAGCGTCATCAGAAGTTTCAAGCGCCATGGCATAGTAACTTTCTGCGGCTGTAGTATTAAAAATATTGTAATAACAATCTGCCAAGCGCGTAAAAACATAAGCGTCTGCTTTCCCGTTTTCTACTAATTTTTCGTAGTCGGAAGCAGCTTTTACAAATTCCAAACGGCTAAAATGTTTGTCGGCTCGTTTGGTAGCCTGCGACTGTGCAAATATAGTTGATGCACTCATGGTCGCGGCAATTAGAAATATGTTGAAATGTTTTAAATTCATTTTCAAAGATTTATAAATTAGAAATAACGAGGCGAACGTGATACCTTACGTGGGAAATTCAAATCAAAATTTAAAAAGATTTCGTGCGAGGCACTGGCATCTATTTTTAGATCTGATTGAATATTATCATACGCATATCCGATTCGTAAATTTGGAGAAACCACAAAATTGATCAATCCACTGATGCTATCGTCGAGACGATAACCCACACCTACTTCCACCAAATCATACATGAACAGATTTGCATTGACATCAAAACTTACTGGCGCAGTTGATGCATATTTTACAAGTCCATGAGGTTTGAGTTTAAAGTTAGTTCCCAAATCAAAAACATAACCAGCTGCGAGAAAGGCGTGCTGGGTTTCTGAACCAATTTTTGTACCATCTGCATCAAGATGCACGGCACTCAAAATATTAGGTACCGAAAGAGATACATAATATTTATTTGGTATATAGAGATAAGCTCCAGCTCCTACATTGGGTGTTGCTCCGTTGATATTTTCGTTGAAGAAAATATCATTAGGATCAATCAATGTGATTCCATTGAGTCCGATGTTATGAAATGTTGCTCCTGCTTTGACCCCTAAAGCCAGCCGGGTTAGATTACCAACAGGTAAAGTGTAAGAAAAATCAGCATAAGCATTAGTCTCTTTGACGGGCCCAATTTCATCAGAAATAACCGAGAGTCCAAGCCCTACCCGTTCACTTACTGGGGCATGTCCAGCAAAAGTGAATGTTTTTGGCGCTCCATCAAAACCAACCCATTGGGTTCGGTAAAGCATTCCAAAAGAGAGAACATCTGCCGATCCAGCATACGCTGGGTTAACGACGTTCATGTTATACATGTATTGCGTGTACTGAGGATCTTGTTGTGCCTGAAGACACCATCCTGAGGCTAGCAATAAAAGAAAGCTATATAAATGTTTCATTAGAATAGTCTTTTAAATTAATAATTAATATAAATCCAGCTTCGGATAGGCTCTCGTTCAGATTTAAAGGTAGTGATGTAGAAATACGTTCCTACAGGAAGCAATTCAGTTCCGTTTTGATCAGTTCCACACCATTCTTTCACATATTCTGTCTTTCTGAAAACCTCTGTTCCGTATCTATTATAGACAACAAAGTCTTGAATATCTTCTTTGGCCTCTAAGTGGTCTAAAATTAGACAATCATTAACACCATCTCCGTTTGGAGAAAGACCTTGAGGTATATCGACACAATATTTGTTTTCGTAAAAGGAAACATCTGTTGCACCTTCACCACCACAACCTGTTGAGGAGTCGGTAACAATGACTGTAATCATGCCTTCGCGCTCTTCGTCAGCTGTTAAGGTATAAGTGTTGCTGGCACCAGTCTGAACCTCTTCGCCATCGTCATACCAGGTGTATATAAGATCACCAAAGGCTGGGGTAGCTGTGGTTAAATTGGTTACTGTAGCCTCGATAATATGATCTTCGTTGGCACATTTGACAACTGTGGTTTCTGACATTTCTACCATTGGAACGGGGAAGAATTCGATTAACACTTCATCTTCGAAAGTACAAGTTGTACCGTTTATGGTTACACCAACACTATAATAGCCCGTTTCTGTAACACCCCAAACCAAACTGCCAGTTGCTTCTTCGATCAGTACACCATCTTGATACCAAGTCAATTCTGAATTTGGTGGTTGTTGATCAGCAGAATCATAAGCTGTAATTAACACCTCTTCACCTTGACAGTTTGCGTTTCCGGAGCTTAAGAGAATGTCTTCTCCTAAGTTAGGACTACCAATGTTAAAGGTGCCTCCGCCTATAAATACAGCTGAATCATATGCTGTATCACCTGCATCTGCAATAACCAATTTGATATGGTATAGTTCTCCTGTAATGACATCTGCGGCTGCAGTCATTACTTTGGTGTAACCAATAATATCAATTGGATCAGTCAAAGCAGGGTCTCCATTGAAACCGTAAAATTTATCGAACCATTCAGGATTAACGGATGAGCAGAAACCGTTGTAAGCTTCGTCACGAACATTAAATACAGAAACTTCGTCGTCAGTTCCAGGAATTTTCGCTAGATTCAGAACCGTTCCGTCAGGATAAGTGAGTAAGAATGCAAAAGCATCACTAAAATCACATTGGAAAGTTCCATATTCTTCTGAAGCAAATATGAAATCAAAACTCATATAATCAGTAACTGGAATAAAATCGAATTCCAAAATAGAAGCATTATTTGAGTCACCTATATCGACTGTTCCAACATTATTTTCCAAGTCGAAATCTCCAGGCCAGACGAAACTTCCGTCTGAAATGATTCCAGTTTCAGGACCTGAAATATCATCAACATTTCCTGATGATAAAACTAAGCCGTTTACAAAGGGCCAAGCAGATCCGTTTCGATCGAAATAACCAATGCCGTTTACATCATTGAAATTTGAACCTGTTGAGGTTGTGACGTTGAAAATTTGACCGCAATCATCTCCACCTAACAGCACGTCTCTGACAATTTCATCAGGAGTGTAAAGCGTAGTGCTTGTTGTCACAGGCGGTGGAACTGCGAACACACAGATGTCGAAATTGACATCTTGAAGCGGGTTAGAGGTCCAAGAGTAAACACGCACGTAATAAGTTGCGCCAATCGTCAATCCGTTCGCAACACTAGATTCGTCATCACTACAATAAAGTTGGGTTAAGTTATTACAATCGTTGCCTTCATAAACAACGTGATACAAATCTGTAGTACTTCCAACAATATTTGAAAGGCTTACCCCAGCATCAGTTGAAACAGCTTCAAAAGTAAACCATACATCGTCGTCATCTGAACCAAAACAAGTATTCGCTTCACCTGAAGGTGTAGCACCGTAGACGGTTCCTGATTCGAATGACACACATTCAGCACCGTCATTAGCAACCAGTACTGTTGCATTAGTACACTCGTCATTAATTGGAGGGTCTGGAATAGGCTCGCAGCTTAAAGCAAGCTCATAATCGCCTGTTGATGAGCCGAAACCATAGACATAAACATAATACGTTACACCTGCTGTTCCAATGAAAACTACTTCAGACTGAAGTCCACACGCATCATCATTACCGGTTACACAATTTAACGCACCACAACTGCCTTCAAGTACTTGTATTTTAGTGTCGTAACTTGAATTACAAAGTGAGGCTGTTATGATTTCGCTTGTTCCTTCAAAAGTATACCATACTCCTGGGGCACCACTTCCAGTTCCGCAAAAATCTGTTGGCGCACCATTAGAGGTCGCCGTTGATGTATTACCAGTAACAGTATCGCCGCAAACGATTGTCTCTGCAGTTACGCAGATGTCATTGTCTGGTGGACAAGCCGCTTGAGTAAAACTTTGACTGGTAACTAAACAGTTACCATCATTATTATTAGCAACAGTTACAACTACAGAAGTTCCATTTGGATAAGGTCCCATGACCACAAGACCAGTAGCTGAAACCACTTGAGCTGCACTGCCATAATCATCGTTAACATTTAAACTCGTTGCACTACCGATGCTTGTGATGTCAACATTGACAACAAATTGCTCACCATTAGTACAATCTGACATGAGCATAAAATCTACTGATGGATTCTCGCAAGTAGCACATGCTACTATTAGATCAATTGGAGAAATAGTGCTACTAGTCGCACAACTGACAGATCCGTCGGCAACGACCTGAATGGTTATACTTGAACCAGATGATTGAAAAGAAAGTCCTGCTAAATCTCCACCGTTACCATATCCGTTGTATAGTTCAGTACCGTCAGAATCTAAAATAATTAGATTATCCCAGTTGTTTTCTATTCCTCCAGAGTTTATTGTCAGACTTAAAGGAGACCCATCTGCACTTGAGTAAGAGTAGACTGTTGTTGTTCCACTTTCATAACAAAAAACTGTATTAACTGGACCAGCGGTACAGTCAACAGTTACGTTAGGATCATCTTCGGTTGTAAAACTAGCTGACGTACAGCCTGTCGCACTACCTGCATCATTATATGGGGTAATGGTAACAAAGTATTCTGTGGCGTATGCCAAAACAGTAGCTGGCGTGAAGGTTAGTAGAGCGCCAACGTCTGCGGCATTCACCACGTCAGTTCCTCCTGCAGTTGTTCCAATCGATATTGTATAGCCTGTTGGAAAGCCAGAAGCTGCAGACCAGTTCACAGCAGTTTCGATTGCTACAGCCGTAGCACCATCGGCTGGTGATGTCATCGTAGCGTCGCAGTTCGGAGCTGCAGCACCTTGCGAAGTGACTACTGGGTTTTGGATGCAATATCCCCATTGCCATCCGCCTCCATCGTCATAAGCAAAACGGTATTTAAACCCACTAAGCTGAGTAGCCGAAAAACTTGAAATATTTAAAGCGGCTTGAAAGACTGTAGACCCAGTACATCCTGTATAATCTTGTCCCCAGTCAGAAGATCCATCGATAGAATCGACAATAACCCAAGTTGAACTATCGGCATCCCAATAGTCTAAAGTTAACGAGCCACCTGTATTATAATGTACATAATCTAAAGTAAAAATGATATTAAATTCACTTGCGGCAAAAGCGGGTGTTAAGTCAAATACAGGTGATTCTGCATTAATATTATTGACGGCACTTGAACCAGCTGCATCGTCATCATAAGTGAACGAAGCGTCGACAGTGGGATTAGCTACTAGCCCAGATTCTGCATACGACCCTCCAATAGTCCAGTTAAGATTTGGCCAGTTTGCAGGTTCATTAATTACCTGTGCCATAGAAACAGAGGCAAATAAACAGAATGACCAAAAAAATAAAAAGTTGAATTGTTTCATGGTAAATGGTGTTTTTTTTTGCGAGAAGGAAATGTAAAAAATATTTTTCAAAAGGTAACTATTTTTTATGAGAAAATGATTTTGACCTTTTTTAAATGAAAATAATTATTAAATGTCAAAATACTTTAAGTGGGATAAGAAAATAGGCTTCAGTCTTATTTTTTTATGTAAAATTTTTGAGTTATCGATTTTAAGTTAAAAAATTATTAAATCGGCTTTTCTACAATTACTTTTGTATCATGTTAGAAACAAGGCATCAAGAATTTGAGCAAACCGTTTTGGTTGGCCTGATTACTTCTGATCAAGATATAGAAAAATCTAAAGAATATTTAGATGAGTTGACTTTTTTGACTGAGACAGCAGGTGGTGAGGTTATTAAGAGGTTTACTCAAAAGATGGATCATCCAAATGCAAGTACATTTGTAGGGTCTGGGAAAGTCGAAGCTATTCGCGCCTTTATTGAGGATAATAATATCACCACTGCCATTTTTGATGATGAATTGACCTCGGCTCAAGAACGCAATTTGAGTAAAATTTTGAATTGTAAGGTATTGGATCGTACGAATCTGATTCTAGATATATTCGCACAGCGTGCCAAAACGAGTTATGCCAGAACACAGGTTGAATTGGCTCAATGTGAGTATTTATTACCTCGATTGCGTGGCATGTGGACCCATCTCGAACGACAAAAAGGAGGTATTGGTATGCGTGGGCCAGGAGAAACTGAAATTGAAACAGACCGCAGAATTGTTCGTGATCGGATTGGATTGTTGAAAGCAAAGTTGAAAACAATTGATAAGCAAATGGCGGTTCAGCGAGGCAATCGCGGCAAAATGGTTCGTGTTGCCCTGGTCGGTTACACCAATGTAGGTAAATCAACTTTAATGAATAGCGTTAGCAAATCGGAAGTATTTGCCGAAAATAAATTATTTGCAACTTTGGACACTACAGTGCGAAAGGTAGTGGTTAAGAACTTGCCATTTCTTTTGAGCGATACTGTGGGTTTCATTCGCAAGCTACCAACCCAGCTGGTGGAGTCGTTCAAAAGCACTTTAGATGAGGTTAGAGAGGCTGATTTTTTAATCCATGTCGTTGACTTAGCGCACCCTAATTTTCAAGACCATATGGACTCTGTAAATACCATTCTGTCCGAAATTGGTTGTGCCGAAAAACCTTCGCTTGTTGTATTCAATAAAATTGATGCATACAAGCCTATTCCATATGACGAGACTGATTTAACCATCACTAGAGATTCACAACATTTTACCTTGGAGGAATTAGAGCGCAGTTGGATGGCAAAAATGGACACGCCTGTTGTATTTGTTTCGGTAACAAAGCAGATCAATATGGAGGCACTCAAGGAATCGATTTATTCCGCAGTTAAGGAAATTCATATTACGCGGTTTCCTTATAATCACTTTTTGTATCCTGATAATTTAGACTCGATTGACTAAAACACGAAGTTCACGCCCAGGCCAAAAATTTCTCTTACTTGAAGCCCACGGAAGGCATTGTCGTCATAAACTAACTGGCCCATTATTGTTGTCCCTAAATATTTGTTGATTTTTAATTCAATATTTAAACTGTAATCAACATCAACATTTTGAAACTCATCCAAGTAATTTGAAAATAGATGTAATATCTGCTCCACAGTCACATTTTCAGCAGCCTTAAACTTTAAATATCCTGAGCCCGTAAATCCCAGCTCATAGCGCGAATCTTTACCTCGTTTCACTCCAAAATAATCATCACGATCAGCGGTAAAACGACTATTCACTAAAGTAATTCTAGAGGTAGCTGGAGCAAGGTTAAAAGAAAAATTATCACTTTTTTTCCATTGGAATCCAGGCCCTGAAGACATCATTGCAGGAGACATAAAATCTGTAAATTCAGAACGGACATCAATGCCTTCAGAATTTTTACTGTATTTGTATCCTATAGAAAATTGACTTTTAAAGTTTAAAAAAGCAGAGGCGTACCAATTTTTTGGACCTTTTAATCCTACGATCGAATAAATTTCAATGCGGTCATCCGTCTTCTTTTCAAAAGTATCGTCCTTCAATTTTATTAAACCATAGGCTCCAAGTAATTTGGTGTCCCAATGCCAGCGTCCTTTGTTGTAATTAATATCATAATTGATCAAAATGGTTCCAGACAAGCTACTTTCGCCACCGGCAGTCCAATTTGTAAATGAAGATTGGTTAAAAGTAAAATTAAATTTTCCTGACATGTTCCATGGACTGGGCGGAATACTATCGTTTTTTGGTGTTTGACCAAAAGTGATCAAACCAATTAAAAAAAAGAGAGGGAGTAGGTTTTTCATTATTTCTTGATGTGAGGTGTTGTTTTTTATGATCTTATAATTCTATAAAATTAAAATTAATTTTTGAACAAGGGTACGGTTGAACAAGCTTCTCCAAACATTAACGACTTTACAATTGGTTGTAATTTGCAGACGAGTGCCACATAAGCTGCTGGGGGAACTGGTTTTTTGGAGCACCCCTTTATAATGACTGGCTTGCCTTCAAAGGCCGAAGCGTCCATGTTTTCTATGATGTTTTGAAATATAGCTGAGTCCAAGGCTTTGAGACTGCCTTGAACCAATGTTTGAGCTATTGGAGCAATGTAAGTGGCGACTAACATTGAGGCCCATGCAGGAATTATGACATCTGTACTGCAACCAATCGCTACATGCGCGCCTTTATACGCAGTCCAATTGTGTTGATTTAATTGAGCTCTGAAGGACTGTTCACGCAAAATAAGTCCATCCTCGAGCCATTGAGAGAAATCAACGAAAATTCTTGGGGTGTCATCATAAAAGTCCTCCAAATCAATGGTTACTAACGTACTATTTGCGACTCTATTAACGATGAAATCTGTCATAATTCTAAAGTAATCCTAATTCTAATTTAGCGGCTTCACTCATCAAGTCTTGTGTCCATGGCGGATCAAAAGTGATTTCAACTTCAGCACTTTTTACCAAATCAATGGACTTTATTTTCTCTTCTACCTCGACTGGTAGGGTTTCGGCCACTGGACAGTTCGGTGTGGTCAAAGTCATGAGGACTTTAACATCGGCGTCTTCATTAACAAAAACGTCATAAATGAGTCCCAATTCATATATATCCACAGGAATCTCGGGATCAAAAATGGACTTTAATACGTTAACAACTTGTTCGCCTAAGGCTTGAATATCGATATTAGTGTTGCTCATGAGGATAGTTTTGATTGATATGCCAAGGCATAATATTTCATTTGATTCAACATGCTGGCAAGTCCATTAGCCCGGGTTGGTGAAAGGTGTTCTTTGAGGCCTATTTGATCAATAAATGAGGTATTGGCCGACAATATACTATCTGGCCTTTGGTTTGAAAACACCCTAATCAAAATAGCAATAATACCTTTGGTGATAATGGCTTCACTGTCTGCGGTGAACACTATTTTATCATCTACTAGGTCAGCTTTCATCCAAACCTTACTTTGACACCCTTTTATGAGAAGATCGTCAGTTTTAGATGCGGGATCAATTAATGGTAGAGATTTTCCAAGTTCAATCATATATTCATAGCGCTGCATCCAATCATCAAAAAGGGCAAATTCGTCTACGATATCATGTTGAATGTCTTGAATGGTCATTTTGTTTTAAAGTTTGTTAAAGTCTTACTATCAAGCAAGCATCATCACTGCTTTCTTTACTGCGGTTACAAACAAATCTATTTCTGTTTTGGTGTTATAAAATGCAAAACTTGCCCTTACCGTTCCAGGAATGCTATAAAAATCCATAATGGGTTGGGTGCAATGTTGTCCCGTTCTCACCGCAATTCCCATTTTATCTAATAGCACACCCAGATCATAGGGATGAATATTTTCTACGTTGAAAGAAATTACAGCAGTTTTATCTTGAGTAGGGCCATAAATTCTTAATCCTTCTATTTTGATCAATTGTTCAGTTGCGTAAATCAATAAATCATTTTCATAGGCTGCAATTTCATCTAATCCGATATGATTCAAATAATCTACAGCAGCACCAAAGGCAATACCACCACAAATATTAGGGGTGCCGGCTTCAAATTTATGCGGCAAATCGGCGTAAGTTGTTTTCTCGAAGGTGACTTCGGATATCATTTCGCCTCCACCTTGATAAGGTGGTAAAGTTTCGAGTAATTTTGTTTTTCCATAAAGCAAACCCACGCCTGTTGGGCCACACATTTTATGTGCTGAAGTAACGTAGTAATCAACATCCAAGGCTTGAACATCTACTTTAACATGGCTGCAGGCTTGAGCCCCGTCAATCAATATTTTTGCACCATAACGATGTGTGGCATCAATCATTTTTTTGATGGGATTGATGGTGCCCAAAGTGTTAGATACATGATTTACAAATACCAGCTTGGTATTGTCGTTGAGTAGTTGGGTAAAAGCAGAAAATTTTAGGGTTCCATCTTGAGCCATTGGAATCACTTTGAGAGTTGATCCAGTTCTTTCGCATAACATTTGCCAAGGCACAATATTACTGTGATGTTCCAAAGCCGAAACTATGATTTCATCTCCCGTTTTAAGGAATTTGGTATAACCAGACGCAACCAAATTGATCGCGTGAGTGGTTCCTGAAGTCAAGATAATGTCTTCTACTTTCGGAGCGTTAAAATGTTTCTGTAAAGTCTTTCTCGCGTTCTCGTATGATTCCGTTGCCTCTTGGCTCAAAGCATGAACGCCGCGGTGAATATTGGCGTTATAATTTTGATAATAATTCACTATAGCATCTATGACCTGCTGAGGTTTTTGTGAGGTCGCGGCGTTATCAAAATACACCAAAGGCTGTCCATTGACTTTCCTATTGAGAATTGGGAAGTCTTTTCTGATTTCTTCAACGTCAAAAAACAAGCTAGATGTGGTCATAAATGAAAACCTATATTAACGCCTAATTTGTTAGCAATAAGTTTATTAATTCGTTGCTTTAGTTCTGGAATTTTAACTGTTTCAAGAACATTATTAGCAAAGGCATAGGTCAATAGTGCTTGAGCTTCTTTTTTTGGAATGCCACGTGAACGCATGTAAAAAAGAGCGTCTTCATCTAATTGTCCAATGGTGCAACCATGAGAGCATTTGACATCATCGGCAAAGATTTCTAACTGCGGCTTGGTATTAATAGTGGCATTATCGCTCAACAAAATGTTATTATTTGCCTGAAAGGCATTGGTTTTTTGGGCAACTTGGTCTACCAAAATACGGCCATTAAAGACACCTGTTGCCTGATCGCCAAAAATGCCTTTATAATCTTGATGACTTTCGCAGTTTGGCGCGTTGTGGTTGACCATGGTGCTGTGGTCTACATGTTGTTTGTTTCCAATTATTGTTATACCCTTTAGGGTAGAATTGATATGCTCTCCGTTTTGGGTAAAGTTCAGATTGTTACGAATCAATTTTCCGCCAAAAGAAAAGGTGTGAACGCTACAATTGCTATCTTTTTCTTGTTTAATGAAAGTATGGTCGATTAAAGAGGCTTCTTCAAAATCATTTTGAACCTTGTAATAATCAATGACACTTCGTTTATCTCCGAATATTTCGGTAACACTATTAGTAAAAACGGGATGGTTTGTAAAACTTTGATGACGCTCAATAATTTGCACATGCGCATTTTCATCGGCAATGATCAAATTCCTTGGCTGCAAAAGCATGGCAGCGTTACTGCCCGTTGAAAAATGAATAATTTGAATGGGTTTTTCTACGGCCTTGTGTTTTGGTATGTGCACAAAAGCGCCTTCGCTCGCGAAGGCCGTGTTAAGTGATGCTAAACTATCGTTACTTGCAGCCTTATTAAAGTAGTTTTCAATGACGGCCTTAAATTTAGGTTTGGTTAAGGCAGCAGAAAGTAAACAAATGTCCATACCATCATGAGTGGTTTTAGACAAATGAGCAGAGTATTTCCCGTCAATAAAGACAATGGCGTAACTGTCTAGGTCATGTAAAAAGTACTTTTTAACCAAATTAAAATCAATGGAAGTTTCTGATGGTGACTCTAAGGCATAATCTCTCTTCACCAGTGTATTCAATGAAGTATATTTCCATGCCTCTTGTTTTTTACTCGGAAAGCCTGATGCTTCAAAAATTTTTATAGCATCGCCACGCATGTCATTTATATAATCATCTACTTCGATACCATTATCAAGTCCCCAAAAAGACGAAATCAGTTTCTCTTTTAAGTCCATTAATTAAGCTATTACATCTGATTTGATCCAATCATAACCTTTCGCCTCAAGTTCCAAGGCCAGTTCCTTGCCACCAGATTTCACAATACGTCCGTTGTATAGCACATGAACAAAGTCAGGAACTATATACTCCAATAACCTCTGGTAATGGGTGATGACAATTACAGCATTTTCCTTGTTTTTCAAAGTGTTTACCCCATCAGCTACAATCCGCAATGCATCAATATCTAATCCCGAATCAGTCTCATCTAAAATGGCTAATTTTGGCTCGAGCATCGCCATTTGAAAAATTTCATTTCTTTTCTTTTCCCCACCTGAAAATCCGTCATTTAAAGATCGGGACAAAAATTTCCGGTCAATTTTTAATAATTCAGATTTCTCTCTTATTTTTTGAAGCATTTCATTTGCGGGCATATCCTCTAGACCTCTTCCTTTTCTACTTTCATTGATGGCTGTTTTAACAAAATTAGTTACCGAAACCCCGGGAATTTCAACAGGATATTGAAATGAAAGAAAAACCCCCTTGTGTGCACGTTCTTCGGCCGACAAATCTTCTAAAGACTCACCTTCGAGTTCGATAGATCCTTGACTTACATCATAATCTTCGTGACCCGAAATGACTGAAGCTAATGTACTTTTGCCAGAACCATTTGGTCCCATTATGGCATGGACTTCGCCAGCGTTTATTTCTAAATTGATGCCACGTAAAATGTCTTTATCGTCAATACTGGCGTGTAAATCTTTAATTTTTAACATCATTGTATTTTTTATCCAACGGATCCTTCTAAACTGATTTCTAATAATTTTTGAGCCTCAACAGCAAATTCCATGGGCAATTTATTGAGGACTTCTTTGCTAAAACCATTGACAATAAGGGCAATCGCTTTTTCTGTATCGATTCCGCGCTGATTGCAATAAAAAATTTGATCTTCTCCAATTTTACTTGTAGTAGCCTCGTGTTCTATTTTAGCATTATTGTTTTTAGCTTCGATGTATGGGAAGGTGTGAGCACCACATTCATTACCCATGAGCAGACTGTCGCATTGAGAAAAATTTCGGGCGTGGTCGGCGCGAGAACTTACATGCACCAATCCACGATAACTATTTTGTGATTTTCCTGCTGAAATGCCTTTTGAAATGATGGTCGATTTGGTGTGTTTGCCCAAATGGATCATTTTAGTACCTGTATCCGCTTGCTGGAAATTATTGGTTACGGCAATAGAATAAAACTCACCAACAGAATAATCACCTTTCAAAATACATGATGGGTACTTCCATGTGACAGCACTGCCCGTTTCGACTTGAGTCCAGGAAATTTTCGCACGTGTTTCACATATGCCGCGCTTGGTCACAAAATTAAAAACACCTCCTTTACCCTCAGCATTGCCAGGAAACCAATTTTGAACCGTGCTGTATTTGATTTCAGCGTCGTCCAAAGCGATTAATTCTACAACTGCCGCGTGTAATTGATTTTCGTCTCGGCTTGGAGCCGTGCAACCTTCCAAATAACTGACATAACTTTCTTTATCAGCGATCACCAAGGTCCGCTCAAATTGACCTGTTCCAGCTTGATTGATTCTAAAATATGTCGATAATTCCATTGGACATCGCACCCCTTTCGGAATATAGCAGAAAGATCCATCACTAAAAACAGCGCTGTTGAGTGCCGCATAAAAATTATCCGTTCTCGGGACAACACTGCCCAAGTATTTCTTTACTAATTGAGGATGCTCTTTAATGGCTTCACTGATTGAGCAAAATATAATCCCTTTTTCTGACAAGGTCTTTTTAAACGTGGTTGCCACAGAAACAGAATCGACAACAACATCCATGGCAACGCCACTCAGTTTTTTTTGCTCATCTAACGAAATGCCCAGCTTTTCAAATGTTGCCAATAATTCAGGGTCAACTTCATCTATTGAGTTATATTTTGGTTTGTTACTTGGCGCAGAATAGTATGAAATAGCTTGAAAATCTGGTTTGTCATAGTTGACATTCGCCCAATCAGGCTCTTCCATTTTTTTCCATATCCGGAAAGCTTCGAGTCTCCAATCGGTCATCCATTGTGGCTCTTCTTTTTTAAGAGAGATTGTTCTAACAACATCTTCGGTCAATCCAATGGGAATCGTGTCGGACTCTATATCTGTATAAAAACCATACTCGTATTCCTTGGTTTTTAGTTCTTCCCTTAAATCGTCTTCAGTATACTTACTCATAATAATTCTTTTATAAAGAGAAGCTTTCACCACACCCACAGGTGCGGTTCGCGTTGGGGTTGTTAAATACAAATCCTTTTCCGTTCAGGCCTCCTGAGTATTCTAAGATAGTACCCACTAGATATAAAAAACTCTTTTTGTCTACAATAATCTTAACTTCATTGTCTTCAAAAATTTTGTCATCTGGTGTTGTGGTATTGTCAAAATGTAATTCATAAGATAAACCAGAACATCCGCCACTTTTAACCCCTACGCGTACAAAATCTTCGTTGGGATCATAGCCCTCATCGCGCATCAATTGTGCAACTTTCGATTTGGCAGTTTCAGTTACTTTTATCACAATTCTAATTTAGAATAGTTAAAAATTGGATACAAATATACAACAATCACAGTCTTTCTCGGTCTTTTCTGCTCTGTTTTTAAGTTAAAAATTCACGGAATGTTGTAGAAATATCAATGAAAAATCATGTTCTGGCTATAAATTTATTTAGTCTGTAAATAAATCACCCCCTCAATTGGCTACAACTCTATTAAGGAATATCTTTGCAACTTATTAAAAAAATAACTTTAAGGTTAAATCCATCATGAACGAAGCTCCAATCCGAAGAAGATTATTTCAAACCGATTTT
Organism: uncultured Flavobacteriaceae bacterium; assembly: GCA_943788695.1. GTDB lineage: Bacteria > Bacteroidota > Bacteroidia > Flavobacteriales > Flavobacteriaceae > JALRKI01. Next base: position 189,594 of record CALSRG010000001.1, on the reverse strand, counting down.
TCGATGATTTGGCGTAATGGAAAGGAATTGACAAAGATTCGTCTTTCATTGAGCGTTGTTTTTTCGTCGGTAGCTGGGTATTTGCTTGGAGCAACAATTATAGATTATAGCGAGTTGACTTGGTTAGCGGTTGGGGGTTATTGTATGGTTGGCGCCTCCAATGTTTTTAATCAAATTATCGAACGTGATTTAGATGCTTTAATGAAGCGAACCATGAACAGGCCTATTCCTAAAGGAAGGGTTTCTGTTAATGATGCTTTTGCTTTGGCTTGTGTTCTCACGATTTCAGGCCTTATTATCTTGTATAATATCAATCCCAAAACAGCCATGTTTGGTGCTGTTTCTATATTTTTATACACCTGTGTTTACACACCGCTTAAAACTAAAACCTCTTTATCGGTTTTGGTTGGCGCTATTCCAGGAGCCATTCCTTTTATGCTTGGCTGGGTAGCGGCTACGAACGATTTTGATATAGAACCTGGAATACTTTTTATTATTCAGTTTTTTTGGCAATTCCCCCATTTTTGGTCTATCGCATGGTTTTTACACGACGATTACCAAAAGGCGGGGTTTAAAATGTTACCAACTGAAAAGCCGGACAAGGCATCAGCAGCACAGATTATTTTTTATTCCTTTTGGACCGTTGTGGTATCCATATTGCCTGTATTTGGTATTACTGGTAAATTGACTTTAAGTATTACTGGAGCCATTATTATTGGTATTTTTGGTGTGATTTTAACATATTTTGCCATTCGTCTTTTTTCTGTAAAAACAAGCAACGCTGCGAAAAAGTTATTATTAATTAGTGTATTGTATATCACATTTTTACAAATTGTTTATGTCGTTGATAAATTTTTATAAATTATGGATTTGACTCAAGGTAGTTTAAGGGAGAAACAAAGTCGTGCCAACAAAATGATGGTTGTTGTTGGAATCATTTCATTGATCATGACTTTTGGTGGCTTAACAAGCGCCTTCATTGTAAGTAGTTCACGTTTGGACTGGTTAACTGAATTGGTGTTGCCAAGTGCGTTTTATTGGAGTACTGCGATAATCGTCAGCAGCAGTTTATTTTTGATTGTGGCAAGACGGTCACTTGTAAAAAGCCAATTAAAAAAGGCAAGTTTGTTTGTGGCATTGTCATTACTTACTGGTTTTGCGTTTGTGGCAAGTCAGTTTATTGGATTTCAACAAATTATTGATTCGGGATTTAATTTTACTGGTCCAACAAGTAATGTTACCATGTCCTACATATATGTAATTACTACTTTGCATATTTTTCATGTGGTAGCAGGATTAATATCACTATTTATTGTTTTTATTAAAACAAAGAGGGGCACATATACTAGTATTTCAATGACTGGATTTGACATGTCTGCAATTTTTTGGCATTTTGTGGATTTATTATGGTTATATCTGTTTATTTTTTTAAGTACGTTTTAACGATTTTTTTTTAATTCTAAATGACAAATTAATTTAGATTGAATTTCAGCCTAAAACGCTCTTTTATTACCATATAAAATCATTATTTTTGCATCAAATTAAATCTACATAAAATGAGTTCAACACTCGCAAGCACAGGCACAGAAGGAAAAACTTGGGGCGGTGGTAGCGCACCATTAAAGGCTTCTTATGGTAAAATGATGATGTGGTTTTTCATTGTCTCCGATGCTTTAACCTTTTCAGGGTTTCTTGCTGCTTACGGCTTTTCTCGGTTCAAATACATCGGATCATGGCCAATTGCAGATGAGGTCTTTACCCACGTTCCGTTTTTACATGGTCAAGAGTTGCCAATGATTTATGTGGCTTTCATGACTTTTGTTTTGATCATGTCCTCCGTTACTATGGTACTAGCCGTAGATGCAGGACATCATATGAAAAAAAATAAAGTAACTTGGTATCTATTCTTAACCATTATTGGAGGATTGATATTTGTTGGTTCTCAGGCTTGGGAATGGGCAACTTTTATTAAAGGAGATTATGGCGCTGTTCAAACAAAAGGCGGTCAAATCCTTCAATTTGTTGATGCAGAGACTGGAGACCGGTTAGCCTTAGGTGATTTTGCACAACCCATTGATGGTCCAAGGGAACAACATTTGGCAAAAAATGGCATTTGGTTTGAAAGCGAAGGTGCACATACGTCTTTCAATTTGCAAGAGGTTATTGCTGGAATGGAATCACATTCTAATGTTTTGGTTCGCACACAGATTTTAAACGAAGAGGGCGAAAAAACTTTGCTGTCTCGCGAAGCTTCTTTAGAGCAAATTAAAACGAACGGTAAACAGGTTGTTGAAGGGGCAAATTTAAAGGTTAATGAGTACGGATCACCTTTATTTGCCGACTTCTTTTTCTTTATTACTGGGTTTCACGGCTTTCACGTATTCTCGGGAGTAGTGATCAATATCATCATCTTTTTTAATGTGATATTAGGCACTTATGAGCGAAGAAAGAATTATGAAATGGTGGAGAAAGTAGGACTGTACTGGCACTTTGTAGATTTGGTGTGGGTATTTGTATTTACTTTTTTCTACCTTGTTTAATATTGATTGAAGAAGATTATGGGATCTCACGAACACAAATTGGAAATTTTTAGAGGACTGGTCAAGTTTAAAAACAATACCCAAAAAATATGGGGGGTTTTGATTTTCCTTACCTTAGTCACAGCGATCGAAGTCGTTCTAGGTATTTACAAACCAGAAATATTAATGAGTCCACTTTTAACGCCGTTCGAAGGTGGTTTTGGTGCGACACTAGGAAATGTATTCTTATCTCCTATCATATTTTTAAAGCCTTTAAACTTGATATTTATTCTTTTAACCTTAGTTAAAGCTTATTATATTACTTGGGATTTTATGCACATGCGCGATGAAACGGCATCTTTACGTCGTATGGTGGTTTGGACTGCTGTTTTTTTAGTAGCCTACCTCATCTTCATACTTCTACAAGAAGGTGGTTATATCGAAAGCATATACAGCTCTGGCTATATTAAAAGAGACTTTTAAAAAATTGATCTTATTCAACAATTGTTGTCTACGACACTCATCGCAGAACTTTCGAGGTTTTGTTTAAAATAATTGGTTGTGAAACACGCTCTAAAGTATAGGAAACCCCTCATTTTGAGTATTTTATTTTTCCTACCTGTTTTGTTTCTCCTCTTTTTATATCCATCAGTTCACAACTATACTCCTCTGGAGGTCGTTGGCCATGACGTTCATGAACTTGATGCGTTTGAGACCATAGACGGGGAACCCGTTCAGTTTAAAAATCAACTTACCGTACTCGGTATTTTAAGTTATAATCCAGCAGAGCAATCTACAGCGGCTTTAAATCTTAAAGAGCTGATTTACGAAAAATTTAAAGGATTTAAAAAATTTCAAATTATTCTCATTGCTCCAAACGAAGCCAGTAAAGCTTTAACCGAACTTAAATCAGAACTTTATTCATATAGTGATTTAAGATTTTGGCATTTTGTAACGGGAGATATTAAAGACATTAAATTACTTCAACAAAGTTTATTGACATCTGCTAAAGATGATCTATCCATATTCAATCAAGTTTATATCATTGACAAAAATCTTGACCAACGCGGCCGATTTGATGACCGTAACAAAAAAGAACTAAAATTGGATATGGCGCCCTACAGCTTATTCAGTTATGACTGCACTGAGGTTTCTGATTTGAAAAATAAGATGAGTGAAGATTTGAGAATTCTATTTACCGAATACCGACAAAAACGTAAAGGCACCTTTGAGTCCGATGACCGTAGGAATGAAAACTTGAAAACAGATGGCTAATAAATCGAACTATTCTTATGTTGGCGTAGCATTCATAATGTTGGTTTTTGGGATCATTGTTATTCCTCGAATCGTTAACCGGTATGCTGAATCAGATGTAATTCGTGATGAAAGTCGAAGTCAAACTATTGGTTTCACTTCGAAGCAAAGTAATACGCTGGCATATATAGAGATTAATGGAGAAAAACGAAAAGTACCAGATTTTTCATTTATCGACCAAAATGGAAATACGATTACCAATAAGGACTATTTGGGTAAAGTCTATGTTCTGGAGTTTTTTTTCAGTACTTGTCCTACCATTTGCCCTATTATGAATCGTAATTTAGTAGCCATTCAAAATCAGTTTCCAGATCAAGAAAATTTTGGCATCGCATCCATTACTATAAACCCATCATTTGATACACCTGAAGTGCTCAAATCCTATGCAGAGAACTATGGTGTTGTCAATCCAAATTGGCATTTTTTGACTGGAGACAAGACCGCCATTTACGAACTTGCTAATGTTGGCTTTAATCTTTTCGCAGCAGAAGATATCGAGGCGGATGGAGGATTCGAACATTCAGGTAATTTTGCACTTATTGATAAGGAAGGTTATATTCGCTCTCGATTAGATGATTTCGGAAATCCGAAAATTTATTATTACGGTTTAAATAGTGATCCAGAGGACGAATCTGGGCAAAAAGAGGAGATCTCAATTCTCATGCAAGACATTGAAATATTATTAAAAGACTTATGAAGACACTGAAAGAGCATCAATTGAAAAATTTGATCATCGCAATTTCTGCAGCCATTCCTTTGGTTGTAATAGTTTTGTTCAATGTAAAATTGTCAAACACAACGCCTCTGACCTTTTTACCGCCAATTTATGCGACGATTAACGGCATTACTGCAGTTCTTTTGCTCTCAGCTTTATGGGCTATTAAAAATCAGAAAAGGCTTTTACATCAGCGGTTAATGCAGTTGGCCCTGCTGTGTTCTGTGGTTTTTCTGATAATGTATGTGGCCTATCATATGACAAGTGAATCCACCCCTTACGGCGGAGAAGGGACAATGAAATTCATTTATTTCTTTATTCTTATTACTCATATCTTATTGTCTGTTGCAGTCATTCCTTTAGTTCTATTTACTTATGTTCGAGCTTGGAATAAAGACTTTGAGGGACATAAAAAATTAGCGAGAATTACTTTTCCCGTTTGGCTCTATGTGGCGATTACAGGAGTCGTTGTATATCTCATGATTGCACCATTTTATAATTGATGACCAAAAGTTCAAAAATATTGTTCTTATCAATTGTTTTGTTCTGTGTTATTTCAGTTGAGTCACAGTGTGCCATGTGTCGCGCTGTATTGGAAAGTGAAGAAAGTCAAAGCACTGCGAAAGGAATCAATGATGGCATATTGTATCTCATGGCAATTCCTTACGTTGTTGTCGGAGGAATAGGTTTTTTTATATTTAAAAATTTCAGAAGAAAAAAAGCTTAATTAGCTGTAACATTATGTCATTTTAATAGTCTAATTAATTGACTCAGAACTAAATTTTTAAAAATTTCTTACTATGCTGTCCATTAAAAACCTTCAGAAGTCATATCCGATCGGAGACTCAAAATTGCACGTTTTGAAGGGCATCAATTTAGAAGTTGAGCCCGGTGAAATGGTAGCTATAATGGGATCTTCAGGTTCAGGAAAATCTACACTTTTAAATATCATCGGCATCTTGGATGAAGCCGATTCGGGGAGCTACACCCTCGATGATGTTCCTATCAAAGACCTTAATGAAAAGCGGGCAGCAGTATATCGCAACAAATTTTTAGGATTTGTTTTTCAATCTTTCAATTTGATAAACTATAAAAACGCTTTAGAGAATGTGGCTTTACCATTGTATTATCAGGGTATACCTCGTAAAGAACGTTTGAAGCGTGCTATGTTTCATTTAGAAAAAGTAGGCTTAGCAGGTTGGGCAACGCATTTACCCAGTGAGCTATCGGGAGGTCAGAAACAACGTGTTGCCATAGCTCGCGCTTTGGCAGCAGAGCCAAAACTATTACTTGCCGATGAACCAACTGGGGCTCTAGACTCTACCACTTCTCATGAAATAATGGCTTTTCTTCAAGAACTCAACGACGAAGGGATAACTTTACTCATCGTTACCCATGAAGAAGAAATTGCCGCAATGACCAAACGTGTCATTCGTTTAAAGGATGGTTTAATTACGGATGATAAAAAAATTAAACAACATAGAATAACTGCACATGTTTGATTTAGACCTTTGGCGTGAGATCTTTCAAAGCATCTCTAAAAATAAATTACGATCGGTGCTTTCTGGTTTTACGGTCACTTTTGCTATTCTATTATTTACAATTTTATTCGGCATCGCCAATGGTTTGAACAATACTTTTAAGGAGGCGTTTGTTGATGACGCAGCCAATTCCATTTTTTTACTATCTGGAAAAACTTCAAAAGCCTATAAAGGTTTACAAGCTGGACGAAGAATACAATTTAAGAATGAGGATTTTGACTATGTAGGTGAATCTTACGATTCAAAGGTTCAATTCAAGTCAGCACGTATTTATAAAAATTTGCAGGCATCATACCGCAATGAACGCAACTCCTATAGCGTTAGGGGTGTGCATCCCGATCACCAGTTTTTGGAAAAAACCAAAATAAAGGAAGGACGCTATCTCAATCAGCGGGATATGATAGAAAAAACTAAAGTGGCAGTCATTGGTCGTTTGGTGGAAAAAGATTTATTCATAAAAGAATCTGGACTCGGAAAATTTATCAATTTGAGTGGTGTGCAATACAAGGTGGTAGGGGTCTTTACTGATGACGGGGGAGACAATGAAGAACGCTTAATCTATATGCCCATAACTACGGCTCAAAAAATTTATGGAAATTCGGATTATATCGATCAAATTAATTTGACATATGACCCGGAAATGTCATTTGACGAAGCCATTTCTTTTGGTAACGTATTGCTCAAGGATATGCAAAAAAGATTTTCTGTAAATCCAACAGATCAAAACGCCATTCGGATGCGTAATTATGCCAATGGGAATAAAGGTATCGATCAAATGAATATGGTTCTAGGAATTATTATTTTCTTGGTTGGAATAGGCACACTGATCGCTGGAATCGTGGGGATTAGTAATATCATGATTTTTATTGTTAAAGAACGAACCAAAGAAATTGGTATTCGTAAAGCGTTAGGAGCACCTCCAGCATCCATCGTACGTATCATTTTGATGGAATCTATTTTGATTACTGCCTTAGCTGGTTATTTTGGATTACTCATTGGTGTGGGTGTTCTTGAATTAATTGGGTCGAGTTTAGAAGAATATTTTATTAAAGACCCAGGCGTGAGTCAAAGCTTGGTTATTTCTGCAACCATTACACTCATTTTAGCAGGCACTTTAGCTGGATACATTCCGGCAAAGAAAGCAGCACATATCAAACCAATTGTGGCTCTTAGAGACGAATAATATGATAAAATTTTTATTTGAACGGGATACATGGCAAGAAGTTATGGACAGTATGGGCAAAAATAAGCTCAGAACTGGAGTGACCATGATTGGTGTATGGTGGGGGATTCTTTTATTGATCGCCCTTTTAGGATGTGCCAGAGGTATGGAGAATTCATTTAATAAGTTTTTTGGAGATTTTGCCACCAATAGTGTTTTCATTTGGGGGCAAAGTACAAGCCGACCATTCCAAGGTTTTCAAGAAGGCCGGCGCGTAGAGCTCACACTTTCTGATGCTAAGAGAATTGAAGAGAATATCCAAGGTGTTAAATTTGTAGTACCTCGAAATCAAAATCAAGCTCAAGTTATCAGAGGCACACAATCGGCAGGATTTTCTATTGCAGGAGACTTTCCTCTGTTAGACCAGGTTCAAAAGAAGAAATTAATTCATGGTAGATTCTTAAATACTAGCGATATTGAGGATAAACGAAAAGTGGCTGTAATTACTATCGATACCTATGAACAGCTATTTGAAAAAGATGAACAAGCTGTTGGGGAAATCATTAAAATTAACAATAGTAATTTTACGGTTATTGGTGTTATCGAGGAGGATCAGTTTGGAAATTCAAATGTACATATACCGTTTTCAACCTTTCAGCAAATGTATAATTTCGGCGAACGCATCGGCTGGCTCATGGTAACTGGAAAGTCAGAATATTCCATCAAACAAATTGAATCAGATACTAAGCTGCTGCTAAGAAACATGAATAACATTCATCCGAAAGATCAACGTGCTTTTGGAAGTTTTAATTTAGGTAAAGAATTTGAAAAACTAACAGGTTTTTTAACAGGGATGCAGTTTTTAACTTGGTTTGTTGGCATCGCCACTTTAATAGCAGGTGTTTTTGCTATTGGTAACATCCTTTTAATCACCGTAAAGGAAAGAACCAAAGAAATTGGTGTGAGACGAGCGCTTGGTGCTACCCCATTCGAAATCAAAAGACAAATTGTAACCGAAGCCGTTTTTTTAACCATGATTTCAGGACTCCTCGGTATTATCACAGGTGGATGGATTTTAATTGCGATCGACTCAATATTTGGTCAAGGGGTTGACGCCACTTTGGTAAATGCCTCTGTATCTATTTCAGTTGTATTTCTAGCCCTGACGATATTGGTGATACTCGGAACATTAATTGGATTAATACCAGCTTTTAAAGCAACAAGCGTAAGACCCATTCAAGCCTTAAGAGAAGAATAAAAATAAAATACAATTTAAGCTTACATAACATGAAGAAAACAGTAAAAATTATAATCGGTTTAGTGCTAATGGTACTATTTATCGTTGTTTTGAAATATTTCAAAGATTCCAACGCTTCGGACGTAGAAGAGTTTGCTACTGAAGTACCTTTTTATGCACCAATAAACTATAAGGTTGTAGCTACTGGAAAATTGAACCCTGAGGAAGAAATTGAATTGAAACCCCAAATTTCAGGAATTGTAGATCGCATCGTTGTTGAAGAAGGTGATATGGTGAGTAAAGGCGATCTGATCGCCACAATACGTGTGGTTCCAAACGAACAAGCTTTGGTTAGCGCCAACTCGCGAATCAAAACGTTTAAATTAGCTTTAGATAACGCTCAAGTCATTTATGATAGAAATAAAACACTTTTTGAAAAAGGGGTGATTTCTCGTCAGGACTTCGAAAATACAGAGTTGTCATTAAATCAAGCCAGAGAATCATACGCCCAAGCTCAAAACGATTATCAGATCATTAAAAGGGGATCTGTATCTGGAGGAAGCGGCGCGAATACAAGTATTGTAGCCCAAATTTCTGGGACCATTTTAGAAATACCAGTGCGTGAAGGAGACCAAGTGATTGAAAGTAATAATTTTAACGCAGGAACAACTATCGCAACTATTGCTGACATGAGTAAAATGATTTTTGAGGGCAAGGTAGATGAATCAGAAATTGGAAAACTTAGCGAAGGCAAAGAAATCATGGTTGTTCTTGGAGCCATCGATCAAGAAGAATTTCCCGCCAAATTGACCTTTTTAGCCCCTAAGGGTGTTGAAGAAAATGGCGCTGTGCAGTTCACCATCAAGGCCGACGTTTCGATTGCTCCATCTTTTAAAATCAGAGCAGGTTACAGTGCTAATGCAAAAATCGATATTGAAAGTCGCGATAGTGTGATGTGCGTGCGCGAGGCTTTACTTCAATTTAATCGTATAACGGACAAGCCATTTGTAGAAATCCGAAATGAGGCTGGTCGATTTATCAAAAAAAATGTCGAGCTAGGTTTGTCTGACGGTATTAATGTCGAAATCCTAGATGGCGTTAAAGAAACAGATGAAATTAAAGTGTGGAATCAAGCGTCAGAGGAAGGCGAAAAAGAGGAGGAAACCAATGAATAAGTTAAGATACATAACAAGTTTAATTGTACTAATAGGTTTGACTTCTGAGGTACAAGCTCAAAACCGCAAGTGGTCTTTAAAAGAGTGTGTTGAGATGGCTTTGGAAAACAATATTAGCATCAAACAATCGGAAAACAATTTGAAGTCGAATGAACAAGATGTCAAGGCAGCTAAAGGTGATTTTTTGCCGTCATTTGGAGCTAACCTGAGTCAGTCTGCTAATTTTGGATCTGCCGAGCTTTTCTCTGGGAATTTTATTGACAGACAATTCTATTCAACCAATGCTTCTCTATCTTTAAATCAAACGATTTTTAACGGATTCAGAACGCTTAACACTTTTAAACAATCTCAGTTGAATTATGAGCGTAATGAAATCGAATTACGCCGTTTGCAGGACGATATCGCCCTCAATGTGGCGAATGCCTACTTAAATGTCCTTTTCAACAAGGAAAATTTAGAGACGGCACAATCGCAATATGATTTTTCACAAAGTCAATTGGAGCGGGTTCAAGAACTTGTCGATTCAGGTGTGCAGCCATTATCAAATGTTTACGATGCTCAGGCTACATTGAGTGGCGACCTTCAAAGTCTAACGGTAGCTCAAAACAACCACCACATTTCATTATTGACACTGGCGCAGTTGATTCTGATTCCTGCTGATGGTTTTGATGTTCAAGTGATTGAAGTTGATGATCCATCACCATCAATCATGTATAACGACGTTAGCCCAATAATCGACTACGCTTTGGAAAACAGAAATGAAATTAAAATTGCAAATAAAAATCTCGAGTTAGCCGATATCAATATCAAGCTAAGTAAAGCGGGTTTTTTCCCATCAATTAGTATGGGATATGGCTTTAATTCTGGAGCTAATTTTTCAAACCTTTCGGAGGATAATAGTTTCTTTCAACAGTTCAATGATAATAAGGGGCATGGTCTAAATCTTAATGTGAATATCCCAATATTTTCAAAATTTAGAAATAAAACAGCTCTTGCTAAATCGAGACTTCAAAAGGAAAACGCTATATTAGAATTAAACAGAGCGCGACTCGATTTAGAGGCAACTATACAACGGGCGTTTGTAGATACTCAGGCATCATTAAGATCATATCAAGCATCATTAGCTGCCGTGGAGGCCAGAAAATTGTCTTTTTCTAACGCCCAAGAACGTTATAATATAGGAGCCTTAAATTCTTTTGAATTGGAACAATCGAGATTAGCGATGATCAATGCAAAGGCCATTTTGATTAACGCGAAATATGACTTTATTTTCAAAACTAAAGTTTTGGACTTTTACTTGGGCAAAGCTATTTTTGAGTAAATGGGATTGATTCTCAACCTTGAGACTACAACTAAAAACTGCTCGGTTAGTCTAGCGAAAGAAGGCAGAACATTAGCCTGTCGAGAATTGGCCGAAAATGGCTTTTCACATGCAGAGCAACTCCAGCCTTTTATTGATCAAGTTCTAATTGAAAGCGGATACAGCTTGACTGATTTAGAGGCTGTAGCCATAAGTGAGGGTCCTGGGTCATACACTGGACTACGTATCGGTACTTCTTTGGCAAAAGGTTTATGTTACGCGTTAGATGTTCCACTTATAGCCGTTGACACGCTGAAAGCTCAAGCTATGCAACTCGATTTTACCGAGGGCGCTATTGTTTCAGTGATTGATGCCCGTCGAATGGAAGTCTATCAAGCGATCTTCGATAAGGACTATCGAGTAATTATACCCACAACCAATCATGTGATAGAATCGGACTCATATGCCGATCTTCTTGGTAACGGAAAAGTGTATTTTATTGGAGACGCAATCGATAAAATAAAGACAATCATCAAACACCCGAATGCCATTTTTTCAGATCAGACTTGGCCTTCGGCTATTCAAATGACCAGCTTGTCATTTGAGAAGATGCAAAATAAAGATTTTGAGGATTTGGCTTATTTTGAGCCCTATTACCTCAAGGATTTTATCACTATGAACCCTCCGCCAAAATAGGACCAACTACCCATTGATGGCAATCACCCGAGACACTTTACCATCAAGCATTTCATGCAACAAAGATTCTATGCCATTTTTTAGGGTCAAGGTCGATGATGGACAGCCGCTGCAAGCGCCTTGTAGAATGACCTGTACTTCTTTCGTCTCTGAATTGTAGGAAGAAAATTGGATATTTCCACCATCACCGGCTACAGCAGGCTTAATGTACTCATCTAAAATATTGACAATTGCTTCAGAAATATCATCTAAAACTACTGGAGGCGGCGCATCCAACTTGTCGTCTTGTACTTCTTCTTCAAAATGCTCCAATAGCACCGGCTTACCTTCGGCTAAATAGGTTCGGATAAACGCTCTTACCTCCATGGTGATTTCATTCCAATCTGCTACATCGTATTTGGTGATCGAAACGTAATTTTCATCAAAAAACACTGACTTGACAAAGGGCAAATGAAATAAAGCAGAGGCTAAAGGTGATAAGGCGGTCTCGTCAATAGACTTAAATTCAATTGTAGCATCAACCAGTTTTTTATTGGCTACAAACTTTATCACTGCAGGATTTGGTGTGCTCTCGGCATAAACCGTCACTGGTGCAGGTTTGTTGTTGGAAGGATTAACCACTGCAATGCCATTTTTGAGGGCCGTTTCAATATGGTCTGCCACATCTTGCTCAACATCTTCCCATTGGACAATATCGAAACGTTCTATAGCGATGAAGTTCAACGAAACATAAACTTTTTTCACAAAGGGGAAATGAAACAGTTGACCAACAAGTGGCGCATTGGCCGCATCATCAATATTGTTGAACTCCAGACTTTGATGCTGCGTTAAGAACCCCTCTGTTTCAAATTTAAGTATCTTTGGATTATTAGTTTTAACAATCTTAATTGGCATGACTTTATTTATTTTCGGCAAAGTTAGCCATATTATCAAGGCACCAAGCCTAATTGGTATGAAAATTGATCAGTAAATGAGTTAATATAGTCGGCCTTAATACCGACTTAACTATTTTGAAATAAATACCTTGTCTACTTATGAATCCTGTAATTTGTTCCTCCTTCACTTCGTTTTTTTGCGCTTTGCACTTCCACTGGCATACAGACAAATTCTTTTATCAGCTACGCTCATCTGATTTGATAAAATTTGATTAAAAAAAGTATTCCAAATGGCATTCAAAAGATATAGTGAATTTTTAAACACGGTTTAATTATGTTTATATTGTATGACTTTTTGAATCAGATCTATTATTTATGAAGCGCTTAACACTAATTTTGATTTACAGTTTGTTTTCGGTGATTCGAATAAATGCGCAAAATCTTACCGTTGATCAGACCACCTATACAGTTGAACAATTGGTCGAAGAAGTTCTCATTAATTCAATTTGTGCAAATGTGTCAAACATTTCTTTTAGCACAGGAGCGAGTACAAATGAAAATGGAATTGCCTTTTTTGAGGAACCTACAGGCGCTTTTCCGTTTAGTGAAGGTTTGTTATTGGCTTCGGGGGATGCTAATGGTGCAGCTGGTCCTAATACAAATACGGGTTTTTCTTCAGGCAGTATTTCTTGGGACGGAGATACTGATCTAACTACTTTAGCTGGAAATCTAACTTATAATGCTACGACCATTGAGTTTAATTTCGTGCCATATTCCACCGAAATTAGTTTTCGATTTTTGATGGCATCGGAAGAATATGGAGACTCATGGTTTGAATGTAACTATTCTGATGTTTTTGCTTTTTTTCTGACCCATCCTGATGGAACTGTTTCAAATTTGGCTGTGCTACCAGGCACCACTACTCCAGTTTTAGTCACCACGGTGCATCCCGATAACTCGGATTGTTCTGGTGCTAACCCTCAGTTTTTTGCCCAATATGTTGCTGATGGATCTGGACCTATTGAATATAACGGTTATACAAGATCGTTTACAGCAATGTCTCCAGTGATTCCTGGAGAAACCTATACTATCAAATTAGGCATTGCAGATGCTGGTGACAGCATGTATGACAGTGCAGTTTTTTTAGAAGCTGGTAGTTTTAATCTTGACTTGGATTTAGGTGACGACTATACCATTTCTTCAGGATTAGCAAAATGCATAGGGGAGACAGTAACCTTAAACACCAACAACCCATCGGCTGAGCATGTTTGGCAGAAAGATGGCGTGGTTATTTCTGGAGCTACCGGAAGTACTTTAAATGTGGTTGACCCAGGCACCTATTCCGTTGAAATGACTGTGAACGGATCGTGTCAAACCACTGACGAAATTGTTGTTGAATTTATAACACCACCTGTTGCTAACGCTGCATCTGATTTATTTACATGTGTTTCAACTTCATCTGCAGATTTTACCCTAACGGATAATGACGCTATAATTTTAAACACACAAGATCCTACACAATATATCGTATCATATCACCTCAACCAGAGTGATGCTGATAATGACGTGAGCCCTCTTTCAAGCCCTTATACCAATACGAGCAACCCCCAAACGATTGTCGCCCGAATAGATCATGTTACGGGAGATTGTTATGATACGGTTTCATTTGAACTCGAAATAGCATCTCTTCCAGAAGTGATTACGATGTCTCCTTTTGAAGTTTGCGACGATGACTACGACGGTATAACCTCTTTTGATTTAAGTTTAAAAGACACAGAGGCATTGAATGGTCAGACGGGTATGAGCGTGAGTTATCATGCCACACAGGTTGATGCTGAATCAGATGTGATGGCATTGGGCATTCCTTTTAACAGTGGCAGCACAACGGTATACGTAAGATTGAATAACGATACAACGGGCTGTTATGCGACCATGCCATTGAACTTGGAGGTATTGGCCAAGCCCGCTGTTGTAACCCTTACGCCCATGGCTTTATGCGACGATGACTACGACGGTATAACCTCTTTTGATTTAAGTTTAAAAGACACAGAGGCATTGAATGGTCAGACGGGTATGAGCGTGAGTTATCATGCCACACAGGCCGATGCTGCATCAGATGTGATGGCATTGGGCATTCCTTTTAACAGTGGCAGCACAACGGTATACGTAAGATTGAATAACGACACAACGGGCTGTTATGCAACCATGCCATTGAACTTGGAGGTATTGGCCAAGCCAGTTATACCAGTAATCAGTGATTATAGCATTTGCGATTACAATAACCCAGGCGATGGCATTGAGACGTTTGATTTCACAACCAAAGACACAGAAATCATCAATGGTCAGAATGTAAGTGTGAGCTATTATCTCACTCCAGAGGATGCCGATACATCTACTAATGCGGTTATAGGATTGTTTGACAATACCAGCACCCCTCAGACGATTTACATCCGTGTGGAGGATAATGTAACGGGCTGTTATAATACAGGGAGTTTTGAGATTGTGGTGTACGAACTGCCTCAGTTGCAAAACGCTATTTTAGTACAATGTGATGAAGACGGCACTCCAGATGGTTTTACGGTTTATAATCTCAATGAAGCTAATGAAAACATCACTGTAGGGGGTGATACTACAGGCTTTACCTATACATATTTCCACACCCAAGCCGACGCTCAGAACAATGTCAATGTCCAGTCGCCATTACCGTTTATTAATACGGTCAATCCTCAAACACTTTACGCACGTGTAGAGAATGATCTCACTGGATGTTTGTCTTATGCTGAAGTCACTCTCGATGTTACCGCCACAGCTATTGGCAATGCAGGTCTTGAAACCTGTGATGATGATTACGACGGCTATGCAGAGTTTACCCTTAGTGATGCCAATGCTGACATTCTTCAAAACCTTCCATCAGGATTAGATGTTGCCTTTTATGCCACACTGATTGATGCGCAACTTGAGCAGAACCAACTGCCAGACCAATACACCAATACAACGGCCAACTCTCAGACCATCTTCATCCGCGTGGAGAACAATAACGACTGCTTTGGCATTGCCAATATGACCATTACGGTACACCCATTGCCAGCATTTAACGATGTGGTCGATCAAGAATTATGCAGTACCATACCAGATCAATCGACCATTGATTTGAGTGTTTATAACAGTACGATTTTAGGCACCCAAAATGCGGCAGATTTCACGATCACATATCATGAATCACAGGCCGATGCAGACAGTGGTCAAAACCCTATTATAGGAAATTTCACCAACCAGAGTAACCCTGATATGATTTATGTTCGGGTTGAGGATAATGCCACACAGTGCTTTATCACCTCGATTAGTTTTGAGTTGATATTTTTCTCTGAACCATCTTTCACAGCGCCAACGGACTATGAGTTATGCGATGCAGTACCAATAGACAACAGCGAGACCTTTGACTTGAGTACAAAGATCGATGAGATCACAGGAGGTGATGCTCAAACATCTTTGAGTTTTCATTTAACACCAGCAGATGCTGAGAACAGTGTCAACCCACTACCACTGACATATACCAATATTCAAAATCCCCAAACACTTTATGTGCGTGTGGAGGACGAGAACACCCCTACCACAGGTTGTTATTCACTAACGACATTAGACTTGGTTGTTAACCAGGCTCCAGCGGCTTTTACTCCTACGTCATTAATATACTGTGATGCTGACAATGATGGTTTTGGCACATTCACTTTGAGTGATGCGACTGATCAGATCACCTCAGGTGACACGACATTGGTTGTCACCTACCATGAGACTTTGTCTAATGCGGAGAATTCGGCTAATGCATTGTTGAGTCCATATGATAATATTGTACAGGATTTACAGACGGTTTATGCTCGTGTTGAGAGTAGTTTGATCACCACTGGTTGTGCGACGATTGTCTCCTTTGATTTGATAGTTAACCCAACCCCCCAGTTAACGGATCCAACTCCACTGACTCAGTGCGACACCGACACTGATGGTTTTGAGCCATTTAATTTGAATGATAAGTCTACAGAGATTTTAAACGGCTTAGATCCTTTGCAGTATGTGCTCAGTTTTTATTTAACGCAGCTTGATGCAGATTCTGCTACCAATGCGATATCTGCACCGGGTTTTTTCACCAATACGATAGCTAACAATCAAACCATATGGGTCAGGGTAGAAGACACGAGTAATGGTTGCTACAAGCTTACCAGTTTAGAGCTTATTGTTTATGCGCTACCAGTATTGGTTCAGCCCGATCCTTTGGAGCTATGTGATGATGCTATTGCAGATGGTCTGACAGTGTTTGATTTGACTCAGAGTAACAATCAGATCACAGGGGGTAATGGTGCCTTAGAGGTGCTTTACTATGAGACCGAGTCAGATGCGATCTCAGGGACTAATGCTATAGATCCCGAGACGTCTTACACAAACACATCTATCTCAGGAGCAGCTGCTAATCCACAAACGGTCTTTGTTGGAGTTACTGATCCAGTAACGGGTTGTGTGAGTTACACGACCTTAACCCTTCGAGTGCTTCCTAACCCGACACCAGGTTTGACTCCAGAAGATATAGAGTTGTGTGATGAGAATAACCCTGGTGATGGTATTGAGGTATTTGATTTAACAGAGAATGAGATTTACATTCTCAATGGCGAGAGCGGTGTTGCGCTGACCTACTATGAGAGTGAGTTTGATGCTCAGGAGTCACAAAATGCGATAGTTGATCCAACGCAGTACAGCAATACGATTAGTCCACAGACGATTTATGTACGAGACACGAACATTGTTACAGGTTGTTATAGTATAGTAAGTTTTGATTTATTGGTTGATCCACTACCGGAATCGACCACGATTACCGACTATATTGTATGTGAATTGAACACGGATCAGTTGTATGGTTTTGATTTGATCAGTAAAGATGTAGAGATTCTTAATGGTCAAGACCCTTCAGTATTTACGGTGAGCTATTACGCCACTCAGGGGGATGCAGCTGCAGCCACGAACGCCTTGTTGAGTCCATATAACAACACGAGTAATCCACAGGCGATCTATGTGGTGATTACCAACACTCAGACGATGTGTACTGTAGGCGGTATGAGTTTTGCTATAGAGGTTCAGGAGAGCGCCCAAGCGAATCCAGATCTTCAGCCGCTCACTTATGTGATTTGCGATCAGACAGATGCCAATGATGGTTTTGCGGCTTTTGACTTAAGCACGATGAATGCCCAAGTGCTAGATGGTCAAAACACTGCGAACTATGTGGTGAGTTACTATGGAAGTCAGTCAGATGCCGATGCAGGGATCAATGCCTTAGACAACATTTATCAAAACATATCGAATCCCCAAACGATTTACGCGCGAGTAAGTAATGTGAGCACGACCACCTCGGTGTGTTATGCTACAGCGCCTTTAGAGTTGGAGGTTAATTTGTTGCCGATATTTGACTTGGAGGACAGTTATCTGCTTTGTGAGAACACTAATGGGACAGAAGTTGTGGGACCCCCGATGATGGACACAGGATTATCGTCGGCGGACTACAGTTTTGAGTGGCAATTTAACTCAGGGGTTATAGCTGGAGCTACTGCGAGCAGTTATACAGCCACCCAGGCAGGGACTTACAGTGTAACGGTAACCAATTTAACGACACTTTGTGATAACACAGTCCAGACTACGGTGATCAGCAGTGAGCCCCCGATATTGACAGCAGAAGTTACCAGTATGGTCTTTGCAGACAATGCCACGGTAGAGGCCACGGTGGTCGGTAATGGTAATTATGAATTGAGTATTGATAATGGTCCATGGACCACTGATACGATCTTCACAGGATTGAGTGATGGGATTCATCAGATCTGGGCGCGAGACATCACAGGCTGTGGTGAAGTGATGGTGGAGGTATTGGTGATAGGCTATCCGTTATTTTTCACGCCCAATGGCGATGGATATAATGACACATGGAATATTTTCAGCCTATCGGATCAGTTGGAGACAAAAATTTATATATTTGACAGATATGGTAAACTGCTCAAAGAGATCCGACCTCAGGGTCGCGGGTGGGATGGAACTTATAATGGTGCGTTGATGCCATCGAGTGATTACTGGTTTACGGTTCATTACCTGGATCTGAGCACCAATAAAATTAAACAACATAAAGCACACTTTACCTTGAAAAGATAAATAGATGAAGACTAAATTAATATTTTGTTTTGGACTGCTAATCTCGTTGGTTCTGAATCAGGCGCATGCGCAAGAAGGATTGCCTATTTATTCGGATTATTTGACGGACAATTATTATTTACTTTATCCATCAATGGCAGGGGTGGCTAATTGTAATAAAGTTAGAGTTACTGGTCGTCAACAATGGTTTGGGCAAGATGATGCGCCCCAATTACAGACCATTAGTTATAATGGCCGCATTGGAGATACGCCTTCAGCAATTGGAGCTATGGCTTATGCTGATAAAAATGGCTACCATTCTCAAACTGGCTCCTATTTGACTTATGCGCATCATATTATGTTTTCTAGAAATATGATCGATGCCAATATGCTGTCTTTCGGTTTAAGTGCAGGGATGATTCAATATAAACTCGATGAAACGAGTTTTCCTAGCGGAGATCCGCTTATTGGCGGTATCGAACAAAGTGCTACCGATTTGAATGTTGATGTGGGCTTTTCATATCATCTTTATGATTTTTATGCGCATGTAGCAGCAAAGAATGTTCTTAAAAATGATGGTGTAAATTTTAACGAACAAGGTTTAAGTTATAATAATCTTAGAACGTATCTGGCATCTGTAGGTTATGTTTTCGGATCGATCAATTCGGAATGGACTTATGAGCCATCTCTTTTGGTAGCGCGGCGTGATGCAACTAAAGAAACCTTTTTCGATGCCAATATGAAAGTATATCGTGAAATGGATTTTGGCGAAATTTGGGCAGGATTGTCATACCGCCGAAGTCTTGACGGTGCCCAATTCACTGATGGCTCTGGCGTGAGCAGTCAGAAGCTACAGTATTTAACACCTTTTGTTGGTGTTGAGTACAACAATATTGTCTTTGCCTATACTTATTCTTACCAATCCAATTCTGTTGTTTTTCAAAACGGTGGGTTTCATCAATTGACTTTAGGATTTAATTTTGGATGTCGCAAGGAAAAGTTTGAGTGTAATTGCCCGAGCATCAATTAGATATTTAACAATATCTCTATCTTCATTGTGTCTCCAACAAAATTTTGAATGGCCGTAGTATTGCTGTTTGTCAAAATTCTTGTATTTCCCTGAGATTGATTTGTGCTTCTCATTTTATAGTCATCTAAAATATAAGCGGTTCTATTCGCAATGGCGTCTCTAGCATCCCAAATTTCGATGTGATTGGGAAGGATCTTAGTCAAAACATCTTGAAGAAAATTATAGTGTGTGCATCCTAAAACTAAGGCTTCAATTTTTTTATCTAGCATTGGTTTTAATAATGTAGACAAAGCCAATGTCATTTCCGGGGTGTTGATTTTTCCATTTTCGATCATTTCTACCAAGCCACTTCCCACTTGTTCTACAATGGTTACTTTTGAATCATATTTGGAATGACGGTCTTGAAATAAATCGCTAGTCAGGGTTCCTTTTGTCGCTAATACGCCAATAGTCTTGGAGCGTATTGCTGCGGGTTTAATTGCCGGTTCAATACCCACAAAGGGAATTTCGAACAATTCACGTAACTCTCCTATAGCGTTTGTTGTTGCAGTATTGCATGCGACCACCACCATTTTACAACCTTGATCAATTAAAAATTGTGTGTTTTTGATACTCAATGCAATGATTCGATCTTTTGATTTTGTACCATAAGGTGCATTTTTGCTGTCTGCCACATAAATATAATTTTCATTGGGAAGAAGTTTAGCGATGGCTTTCCAAACGGACAAACCGCCTACGCCAGAATCAAAAATACCGATGGGTTGTTTTGTTTTCATAAAAAAGCCACCAAAATGGTGGCTTAAAGATATTGATAAAGATTTAAAGGGCTTAGAAGCCTAATTCTTTTTTAACATCAGCCATTAAATTTTTACCATCTGCCAGGATAACGCCTGAACCAGGAGTGGTATCTAGGACGTATGTATAACCTAAGGCTTTTGCAACTTTAACTACGGCATCTTTGGCTTTTTTCAAAATTGGTTCGAGCAATTCATTTTCTTTTTGAGCTATATCTTGTTGAGCTTGACCTTGAAATTGTCTAATGCTTTGTTCCATACCTTGAACTTCTTCGATACGTTTTCTGTTTTCGTCTTCGGTTTGTGAATCAGCCTCACTATCGTAAACTTTTACTTTATTTTGAAGTTCGCTTGCCATAGTCTGAATATCATTTTCATAGGACTTGGCCAATTTTTCAATTTCTGTTCTTGCACTTTGCATCTCAGGCATTGCTTCAATGAGCTCTTGTGTATTGATGTGAGCAATAGTACTTTGAGCAAATGACGTCACACTGCTTGCCATTGCCAATGCGATTAGTGATAAAATTAACTTATTCATTTTCATAATTGTAGTGTTTAAATTGTGTTAGTTGTCTTTCTTCTTTTTGTTTCGAGCTTCTTCTCTTGCTTTTTTATCGGCCTCACGTTTTTCCATTAGTTTGATTCTGCGTTCTTCGTAAGCTTTTTTTCGATCTTCACGCTGTTGTTCAATTTGTTTTCGCTTTTCTTCAGCAGCTTTGGTGCGCTCTGCGCGTGCTTCTTCAATAGCTTTTTTACGATCCTCTAAATCATTAGTTTTGGTTTCAGTAACTTCTCCAAATGAATCTAAATCTTCTGCTTCAACGACTTCTTCATTTTCTAATTCTTTTTTGTTTTTGCGATCCTCAACCTGTTTGCGTTCAGAAGTTCTAGTGATAGATCTTAGCACCACCTCACTTAAGTCGTATTGATCATTGGCATACAGCATAACTACATCTGCTGACTTATCAAAAACAAAATCATATTTTCGACTTGAAACGAGATCTTGCACAGCATTAAAAATTTGATCTTGAATAGGCTGCATGAGTTGCTGTTTTTGCATCAAATAATCACCTCTAGGGCCAAATCTTTTTTGTTGATAGTCGATCAATTCATTGCGATCGGCATCAATATCCGATTGTCGTTCTTCAATTAGACTCTGAGTAAGTAAAACTCGTTCATTGTTAAGGAGATCTTGACGGCTTTCTATAGCTGAAAGTCTTTGTTCTATTTCTGTGCGCCAATCTTGAACTTTAGAATCAAGTTGAGTCATGGCTTCTTGGTATTCTGGTACGTTTTCAAGAATATATTCCGTATCAATAAAACCAATTTTAGCGCCACGTTGGGCGTGAATTGTTGTTAAAAAAGTACAAAGAGTTAGAATGCAGAAAAAACCAATTGGTTTTCTGTAAAGTTTTGGGACCATATGACTTTTGTTTATTATCATCTTTCCAACGAAATTCTAGCTCATAGATTGTCTTAAAAAAAACAAATTTAAATAATATTATACTCAATCATGCATCGACTTGGGATATAACCTTTGAAAAAGTCGTGCCAAAAATTAAAATTGTTGTCCTATAATAAAATGCGTTTGCCAACCGCTTTTTATTGTTTCACCAGGTATTGGATCAAAACCATGACCAAAATCGATCCCTAAAAGGCCAAAAGCTGGCATAAACAGCCGCACACCAACACCAGCAGATCTTTGAATTTTAAATGGATTATAATCTCTAAAGTTATCTACAGATGATGCACCTTCGGTAAACAATAATCCGAATATTTTTGCCTGCTGACCAAGTGTAATTGGATAGCGAAGTTCAAGAGAAAATTTATTATAAATACTCCCGCCATCTTGTGATGATAATGATTGGTTTGGATACCCTCTCAGCTGAATCATTTCGCGACCGTCCATTGCAAAATTTCCTAAACCATCACCACCGACAAAAAATCTTTCAAAAGGAATGATTCCTCGTGCATTATTATAAGCACCTAAGTATCCTAATTCGAGGCTTGGTTTTAATACCAGTTTGTCAACAAGTAGGGTATACCAGTCAATTTTAAATTTGACTTTATAAAATTCTAGCCACTTAAAACGCTCTTGGTCAATTTCGGCAATACGAGTGGTTACCCCAGCATTTCCACTAGAGGTTTGCAATTGCTGTGTTAAGTCGTCCCGTTCAGCTCTCAAGTCCTCAAAATTTGTATCAGTGAACATAGAATAGGGTGGAGACAATTTTGCAGACAGCACAAAATTTGAACCTCCTGTTGGATAAATAGGGTCGGTATAAGTATTATTTCTACTAAGTGCTACGGTGTATGAAAAGTTGTTGGATGTTCCGTCTCCGAATGTAAATAATCCAGTATTATAGTTTTGTAAATCGTAGTGTTGATAACCAACTGAGTGTGATAGGGTGAAATAATCATCTGGAGCTTGAAGTCGCTTAGCTAAACCAAATGATATTCCAGTGATGTAAAACCTTCTGTCCTTATCAGCTGTTCGTGTATATGGATTAAACAAATATTGCTTCGTATGAGAAATTTGTGCAGAAAAATTAATTGGTTTTTTACCACCTAGCCAAGGCTCGGAAAACGAAAAGCTATAAGTTTCAAAAAATCGACTGGCTTGAAGTCTTAGTGCAAGGGTTTGACCATCTCCCATTGGTACAGGATTATAGGCCTTTTTATTAAAGATATCCTTAATGGCAAAATTACTAAATGAAAGTCCTAAGGTGCCAATAAATCCGCCGCCACCATAGCCCCCTTGAAGTTCAATTTGGCTAGATCCTGCTTTGACCACCTTATATTCCATGTCTAGGGTCCCCTCATTAGGATCAAGATTTTGAAAATCAGGTTCAATTTGTTGTGCATCAAAATAACCCAATTGCCCAAGTTCTCGCACTGTTCTTACAACATTAGCCTTGCTATACAATTGACCTGGGCGGGTTCGTAATTCTCGATAAATAACATGATCGTTCGTTACTTCGTTACCAACAACAGTCACCTTATTAAAATAGGCTGGTTTTTCTTCAATAATTCGAATCTCTAGATCGATCACATTGTTCTCCACACTGACTTCAACTGGGTTGATGGTTGAAAAGAGATAACCATTATTTTGGTAAAGATTTGTAAGGTCATCAGCGTCAGGCTTTGAGTTGTCACTGATTCGGCTCTCTAGTTCAACACCATTATACGTATCTCCTTCACGAATGCGCAAAACACGACCTAACTGCTCGTCCGTATAAACAGTATTGCCTAAAAATTCAATTTTCCCAAATTTATATTTTTCACCTTCTTCGATGTTTAAGGTGAGTTCTAATGACCCTTTGTCTGTAACCGTCAAATTGTTCGAAACGACTCGCGCGTCGCGATATCCTTTCTCTTTATAAAAGTCTATTAAGCTGTTTAGGTCTTCTTTAAAATCTTCTTCTATGTATTTTGAACGCTTAAGCATATTTCCAAACATTTGTTGTTTGGTGTTCTTCATCGCCTTGCGGAGTTTTTTGGATCCAAATTTATCCGCGCCATTTAAAACTATAGAAGAGACCTTAACTTTATTTTTAGGATCAATATCAATGAACAAATTGACGCGTCTTTTCTGAATCGAATCCACAACATCTTCGGTTCTTATCACCACAGAAGTATTGTAATATCCTTTTTCTTGATACTTGTTTATTAGGGCATTTTTGGTTGTTATAATAAGGTTTTCAGTAACTTTTATTCCAGGATCTAGCTTAAATTCTGTTTTTAAATCTTCACGTTTCCCTTTTCTAACTCCTGAAATTCGAACTTCATTTAATTCGGGCAAGTCCACTAATTCTATTTCTAAAAAAACAGAATCGTTTTTAATGGAATTAACAAAAACATCAATACTGCTAAAAAGGTTTGAGCTCCAAAGTTTTTTAATGCTGTTACTAATTTTTTCTCCGGGGACTTTGAGACGTTCACCTTTTCTTAAGCCTGAATAGGCAATGATGGTCTGAGGGCTAAATGAGGTATTTCCAGAAACAGAAACATCTCCTAAGATGTAAGTCTCGGTTGACTCATTACTGTCTTGTGCAAAAAGAACCTGGCTAAATGACAAAACGAAAACAACCAAAAGGTTTCGCAATGACAGGGTCAAAAGTTTATTACTCATAAATTTGTTCACTTGTTTTTCCAAAGCGTCGCTCCCTATTCTGGAAGTCTATAATTGCCTTGAACAATTCTTTCTTCGTAAAATCTGGCCACAAAACATCTGTAAAATAGAGTTCTGCATAAGCCAATTGCCATAACAAGAAGTTGCTTAATCTCTTTTCACCACCAGTGCGAATAAGCAAATCTACGTCTGGCAAATTTTGCGTGTAAAGATGCTTATTTATTGTCGATTCATCAATTTTTTCGACTGAAATTATGTTATTTTTAACTTTGACAGCAACTTCCCTCATGACTTGGGTCAGCTCTTCTTTACCGCCATAGTTCAATGCCAGTGTTACGGTAATGTTTTGATTCTTTTGGGTCAAATTTGTGACATTGTCTAGTGCAGCAAGGACATCGACAGGCAAATTCATTGAACTGCCGATATTTTTAATGCAAATTTTGTTTCTTTGAAGGTCTTCCAATTCATTTTCTAAAGAGCTGATTAACATGCTCATTAACATATCAACCTCTTGCTGTGGACGATTCCAGTTCTCTGTTGAAAAAGTGTAAAGTGTAAGATATGGTATACCGACTTCTAAACACCCCTTAACTATTTTTTTTACCGATTCAGCGCCACTTTCATGTCCAAAAACACGATGTTGCCCGCGTTGTTTGGCCCAACGGCCATTCCCATCCATAATGATAGCTAGGTGAGACGGCATTGCCTCTCTAGATTTTATAGTACCAAGAAGTTGATTAGTAGTCACAAAAACATGGTTTTCGACCAAATGTATAGGTCAGAGTTAATTGAGTAAAAGTGTACCAGTCGTTATTATTTAAGTTTCCAAAGCTGTAATCGTCGTGTAAAAGTTCACTGTCAGGCAAACTTCCGTCTATTTCGTCAGAAAAACTATATCGAACACCAATTTCTGCACCCAAAATAAATCTTTGGGTCAAGGTAGTTTTGAATCCAACAATTATTGGAATACCTACTGCCCAACTTTTCGTATCTTCTGGGGTAATTTGGCCATTATTAAAGTAAAAGTTACTGTGATAAAGAGCTACCAAACCAGTTGAAAGATATGGTGTTGATTGCCCAGGTCCGTTAAATGTATTAAAATCAAAAAAACTAAATTCCATCCCTCCAGATATCTCTAAGGTCTGTTTGGTAAACTGGTATCCGCGGGCTACACGCCGTGGATCTGACGAGTCACTGTCAATTCCCTCAAGTTTTGTCAATGTGATTGAACCTCTGTAAGCATGTCTTGGACTTCTGTTCCATTTGACTAATCCACTGATCGCAATGTTGTTTGGACTGATAAATGTAGTAGCTCCAACATCTCCTATAAAGTTGCTGCCGCCAATCGCTCCGCCAACTTCAAGGAGTTGAGAAACACTTGTTGACGGTGTAAGTGCAAACATTATAATCAGGAAAAGATATTTCATTAATTCAAAAAGGTTGTAAATATAAAAAAATTAAAAGGCTAGCGGATATAACAATTTAAACAGTTAATGATATCAGTTATTGTTTAAGTTTCTTTTATCCTCACCCCAAAGAAGTTTTTTTCGCAATGTTGGTAGGAATCCTTCATTATTGAGTTCAACCATTTTAATTGTTTGAGAAGACTTATTGATATTCAAAAATGTATCAGTACTCACACTAACAACTGTCGAATCCATTGAGACCAAAAATTGCTCAGTTCGGCTGGATACGCGAAGTGTGATTTCTATATGATCGGGTATGATTAAGGGTCGTGCGTTCAAATTATGAGGCGCAATTGGGGTAAGAACTAAATTGTTGCTCTGAGGCATCACAATAGGTCCTCCACAACTTAATGAATAACCTGTCGATCCAGTCGGTGTGGAAACAATAAGTCCATCAGCCCAATAGGAGGTTAAGTAATCTCCATCTAAAAACGTTTCGATCTTTACCATAGCGGTGGTGTCTTTTCGACTGACTGTAATTTCATTCAAGGCGATATCATTGGAATTGATACCTTTGATTGAATGATCTGTTTTGAGTTCGAGAACACAGCGTTCCGAAATAGAATATCGCTTTGCATACAAATCGTCAATGGCTTTATTGATTAATTTTTTTTGGATGGTGGCTAAAAAACCTAGCCGTCCCGTATTAATTCCAATTACAGGAATACTAAATCCACTTAAGTGTTTGATAGCTCTCAGCATAGTGCCATCGCCTCCAATAGTGATCAACAAATCAAAACGATCATCTAAACTTGTCCAAGTATCTGTAGTTTTTAAAAAAGCCAATGACTGATGTTGTTGAAGCAATTTGGCATAACGAGTTTCAATAAAAACTTCAGTGTCATAAATAGAAAGCCGCTCAAAAAGAGTTGTTATCACCGTGGTGTCATCTGTATTAAAGCTACTCCCAAATAACGCTATTCTCATTTTTAAATGTTTAAATAGCGGTCCAGATATGCCGCCCGATCTTTCAATTTATTTATATGATCATCCTCGTTGTGAACTGATTTCACCGCATAGTCGTATTGCCGAAGGCCTTGCAAAATAGCATTGAGTTCTTTGAGACTAATTTTCAAAACCAATTGAATGATACCAGATTCAAGTCGAGACATAAATAGTCCTAAAACTTCTCCGCCATTGCTCTCAATAATTTGTGTGAGCTCTGAAAAACTAAAATCGACATGCGCTTTTTCAATGACTAACAAATGCCCAGGTTCAGAAAAAAACGGGGTAGAACTAAATAAGCCAATAATATCATTTAGCTCATAGTAACCCAAATAGTCTTCATTGGCATTCAGGACAGGCAAGATATTGGATTTGTTTTTGGAAAAAGTTTCCAAAGCATCAAGCCACAGTGTTTGCTCTGAAACAAAAATTCGCTCTAAAGCATAAGAATAGTACGAGAGAGGCTTGTCAGCGTCAAAGCAAAGTGCGTCTGTTTCTGACAATAGCCCGATAAATTTTCCATTGTCAACGATAATGACATGAGAAACGGTCAATTGACTGAACAAAATTTGAGCCTCTTTTACCAACGATTGGATTGGCAGGGGCGAAATGTCAGTTAGAATGTAATTTTCCATATACATGGATGCAAATTACTGAAAATTGATATGCTGAGAGGGAAACTTCTTTGTAATTTTGTCTTCGATTTAGAATGATGACAAAGCTCAGTGTAAATATTAATAAAATAGCCACTTTGAGAAATGCTAGAGGTGGCAACGTACCCAACCTTCTGCAGTTTGCGATTGATTCGCAAAAGTTTGGTGCTCAAGGAATTACGGCTCACCCAAGACCTGACCAACGTCATATCCGCTACCAAGATGCGATTGATCTGAAATCTGTCGTTCATACCGAGTACAATATCGAAGGTAATCCTATGGATGAATTTGTCAGACTGGTAAACGACATTAAACCCACTCAGGTGACTTTGGTTCCAGACGCACCAGATGCGTTGACTTCAAATGCGGGCTGGGATACCATTAAGCACTGTGTTTTTCTCACCGAAATGGTTACTGAATTTAAGAGCAATGGTATACGAACCTCTATTTTTGTAGATCCAGTTGAATCACAAATTGAAGGTGCTAAGACCACAGGTGTTGATCGTATTGAATTGTATACCGAATCATTTGCACAGCAATTTCCTCATAGTCCAAAGACTGCTATTGCACCCTTTGTAGCTTGTGCAAAACTTGCCAATAACATTGGATTGGGGATTAATGCTGGACACGATTTATCTTTAAAGAATATTGCCTTTTTTAAATCTCAAATTCCAGGGCTGCTGGAAGTGTCAATAGGCCATGCCTTGATAGCTGAAAGCATTTATTCTGGCATTGAAAATGTGATTGCCTCTTATTTGGACAAACTTCGATAGATGGAATTACTTCATTCAAATGTTATTGGAGATTCAGGAATTCCATTTGTCATTCTTCATGGTTTTTTAGGAACTGGTGATAATTGGAAGACGCTCGGCAAACGATATTCGGCATTGGGTTATCAAGTACATAGCCTCGATCAGAGAAATCACGGCAAGAGTTTTCATAGTAATGATTTTAATTATCAAGTTCTTGCAGAAGATGTGGTGCATTATTGTAATCAATACAAACTCGAGCATATAGTACTTTTAGGACATTCGATGGGAGGGAAAGTTGCTATGCATATCGCAGCTTGTTATCCTAAACTGGTGGATAAATTAATCATTGCCGATATAGCACCACGTTTTTATCCGCTGCACCACCAAACGATTTTAGAAGGGTTATTAGCGATTGATTTTGAAGAGGTTAATACGCGTCAAATGGCTGAGGTTATTCTCGACAAATATGTTCAAGACATAGGAACAAGACAATTTTTGCTCAAGAATTTATATTGGCAAGCACCTTCAAAATTGGGATGGCGTATGAACCTTCATGTTCTCATTAATAATATTGATGAAATAGGAAAAGCTCTTCCGGAGATGTACAGTATAAATTGCCCAAGCTTATTTTTAAAAGGATCACGATCTGATTATATTAACCAAACCGATGAATTGATGATTATAAATCAGTTCCATCGTGCACAAATTCAGACAATTTCTAATGCAGGGCACTGGTTGCATGCCGAGAATCCAGAGGCCTTTTTTCAGGCAGTTGTGACTTTTTTAGGAAAATAGTAATAGCAAGCTTAGAATATTTGTGCCACCCCAAAATTCGCAGTACTTTTGCACCCTTATTCACAACAGCTGATTTATGCAGATTACAAAAGAACAAAAAGACGCCCTTAATGCCATTGTAACCATTAACATTGAAAAAGCCGATTATCACGAAAAGGTGGAGCGAGCATTAAGCGACTACCGCCGAAAGGCTAAAATAAAAGGGTTTAGGCCAGGGCATGTACCTATGGCATTTATCAGACAGCAATACCAGCAGTCTGTGTTGATGGACACAATCAACAAACTTCTGCAAGACAATTTAGGAAAATACATGACAGATCAAAAATTGGACGTGCTAGGGAATCCTTTGCCGCTTCCTCAAAACAATCTAGACTGGGAGCAGGACGATTTCTCTTTTAAATTTGAATTGGGATTAGCACCACAATTCGAGGTTAAATTAAATGCGAAAAAAGTAACTCAATATCAAATACTGGCGGACGATGTGGTCATTAATAGACAATTAGACTCTATTCAAAAACAATATGGCAAGCTTACCTCCACCGATAAAATTGAAAAAGAAACCGAAATAAGTGTTGATTTTACATCGGAAGATGAAACTAAAAAAGGCAGTAGTATCATTACTCTGGAACAAATAAAAGGCAAATCTAATCAGCTTCAATTTAAATCAT
Organism: uncultured Flavobacteriaceae bacterium; assembly: GCA_943788695.1. Lineage (GTDB taxonomy): Bacteria > Bacteroidota > Bacteroidia > Flavobacteriales > Flavobacteriaceae > JALRKI01. Next base: position 159,666 of record CALSRG010000001.1, on the reverse strand, counting down.
CGAAAGTAGGCGATGTATTGACATTGAAAACCAAAGGTTTATTTGAAAATGATCAAGATCTTCGAACAGCTTTAGCAATAACATCAGAAGATTTTAATGGTTTGAACATTGAAATCACAGCAACCATTACAGCACTTCAAAATAGAGAAAAAGCTGAGATGAATCAAGAGTTGTTCGACAAACTTTTTGGCCCAGGAGTGATCTCGTCAGTCACTGAACTAAAAGATCGAATTAAAATTGATGCCGAAAAACAGTTTGCACAACAGTCTGATCAAAAATTATTGAACGATGTGATCGAATCATTAATCGATAATACCAAGTTCAAATTGCCAGCAGATTTTCTTAAACGTTGGATGCAGCAAAGTGGTGAAAAGCCACTCTCAGCAAAAGAAGCAACGGTTGAGTATGACAAATCCGAAAAGGGTATCCGGTATCAATTGATTGAAGGTAAGCTCATTGAGGATTACGGTCTTCAAGTTAAATTTGAGGAGATTCAGGCTTATGCTAAAGACCGAATCAAAATGCAAATGGCACAGTTTGGTCAAAACAATCCAACAGACAAAGAATTGAATGATATCGCTGCACGCGTATTAGGAAATAAAGATGAAGTGAAGCGCATTGCTGATGAAGTTTTGAGTCAAAAAATGTTGGAGCTCTTTAAAAAAGAGGCGAATTTGAAACTAAAGGCTTTGTCCTATGACAAATTCATTAAAGAAGTAAGCTAGAAATAGTCTTCAAAAAAATAGTATCTTTCTAATTAATTTCAAGCAACTATCTCATGAATTACGGAAATGAATTTAAAAAATTTGCCATCCAAGATCAGGGTGTGAGCAGCACATACTATGATAAAATCGTTAGTAGTATGTATCCTGTTGGTCTAACTCCAAATATCATTGAAGAACGTCAAATGAATATCGCTATTTTCGACGTCTTCTCTCGATTAATGATGGATAGGATCATTTTTTTGGGGACATCGATTAATGATCAAGTAGCGAATATCATTCAGGCACAGTTGTTGTTTCTCGAAAGTACAGATTCAGCGAAGGACATCCAAATTTATATCAATTCACCCGGAGGAGGTGTTTATGCTGGCTTGGGCATATATGATACTATGCAATTGATCAAACCAGATGTTGCAACCATATGCACTGGCATGGCAGCCTCTATGGGAGCTGTATTGTTGTGCGCTGGAGAGAAAGGAAAAAGAAGCGGACTCACCCATTCTAGAGTGATGATTCATCAACCTTTAGGAGGCGCACAAGGACAGGCTAGCGATATTGAAATCACAGCTCGAGAAATCATGACTTTAAAGGAAGAGCTTTATCAAATTATCAGCAAGCACTCAGGTCAAGAATATGACAAAGTATATGCTGATAGTGATAGAGATTATTGGATGAAATCTGATAAAGCTCTAGAATACGGTATGATTGATGAGATATTAAAAAGAGCCTAAAACGGCTCATTTATTATGGCAAAACAAGATTTAGAGTGTTCATTTTGCGGTCGTAAAAAGCCCGAAACCAACATCCTTATTGCGGGATTGGACGCACACATTTGCGACCGCTGTATTCAGCAGGCTAACGGCATTGTTATTGAGGAAGCCGGTAGTGCTAGTGAAAAGGCATTATCAAATGACCTCACGCTGCTCAAGCCAAATGAGATTAAAGAATTTTTAGATACCTATATCATTGGGCAAGATCGTGCTAAACGCATCATGGCTGTAGCGGTATATAACCATTATAAGCGTTTACTCCAGCCAGCAAGCGATGAGGATATAGAAATTCAAAAGAGTAATATTATAATCGTTGGGCAAACAGGAACAGGAAAAACACTTCTAGCCAAAACCATTGCTCGAATGTTAAATGTACCCTTAGCCATTGTTGATGCAACAGTATTAACTGAAGCTGGGTATGTTGGTGAAGATGTTGAGAGTATTTTATCCCGTTTACTTCAAGTGGCTGATTATGATGTTAGTCGCGCGGAAAGGGGCATTGTTTTTATCGATGAAATTGACAAAATTGCGCGCAAAAGTGACAACCCATCAATCACAAGAGACGTTTCGGGCGAAGGTGTTCAACAAGCATTACTTAAACTACTAGAAGGTACCACAGTTAATGTTCCGCCAAAAGGAGGTCGCAAACACCCCGATCAAAAATTTATTGAGGTCAATACAGAGAATATTTTATTTATGGCTGGTGGCGCATTTGATGGTATCGAACGTGCCATTTCTAAGCGTTTAAATATGAATGCCATTGGGTATAAAGCAATTCAAGAATTTGATGAAATTGATGCTGGAAATATGCTGCAATATATCACGGCAAAGGATTTAAAAGATTTTGGACTTATCCCTGAAATCATTGGTCGTCTTCCCGTACTTACCTACATGAATCCTTTAGATGCAATGACATTGAGGTCTATTTTAACAGACCCTAAGAATGCCTTGGTGAAACAGTATCAGAAATTGTTTGAAATGGATGGTATTGCCCTTACTTTTACAGATGGCGCCTTAGATTTGATGGTTGAAAAAGCAATAGATTATAAGCTTGGTGCCAGAGGACTGCGGTCACTTTGTGAAGAAGTTCTAACGGATGCGATGTTCGATTTACCGAGCAGCGAAGAAAAAAAATTAAACGTAACTAAGAGTTATGTCGACGCTAAGTTGTCCAAGTCAAAATTGAATAAACTGAAAGCAGTTTCCTAAGTCATTGCTTTCAGCTCCTCCAAAAAGTCCCTAGTATTTGACAAGCGGGGGACTTTGTGCTGACCGCCTAATTTATTTTTTGATTTGAGCCATTCTTGAAATAATCCCATTCTCCCCAGATGAACAATTGGAGGGTTTAATGTCATATTATTTTGACGTTTAGCTTCATAGTCAGAATTCACTGATTTCAAACCTTCGTCAAAAAGTTGAGTAAAATGATTCATGTTACTCGGAGGTGTTTTGAATTCGATGATCCACTCATGAGCCCCTTTTTCTTTGCCTTCCATGAAAATTGGTGCAGCAGTATAATCAACCAATTCTGCTCCTGTTTTTTTACAAGCTATTTTTATGGCGTCATCAGCATTTTCGATAATCAGCTCTTCGCCAAAGGCGTTAATATGATGTTTTGTTCTTCCTGTGATTCGAATTCTATATGGCGAAACTGATGTAAATCTGACAGTGTCTCCAATTAAATAACGCCATAATCCAGAATTCGTAGAAATTACTAAGGCATAATTTTGGTTCAATTCAACCTCATGCAACGGAATGGTCTTCTGGTGTCTCGTGCCAAAAACTTCCATGGAAATAAATTCATAAAATATACCATAATGGAGCATTAACAACAAGTCGTTGGAATTGTTTTGATCTTGAATTGCGAAAAAACCTTCCGAGGCATTATATATTTCATAGTATTTAAAATCTGCTTTAGGCAACAATTTTTGATATTGTGCTTTGTAGGGTTGAAAACTCACGCCACCGTGGAAATACACTTCCAAATTGGGCCAAATATCATGCAAATGGTTAGCGCCAGTGGTTTGCATCACATGATTCAATAAAACAAGCATCCACGAAGGCACTCCAGCCAAGCTCGTAACGTTGTCGTTTAGTGTTTCATCAACAATAGCTTGAAGCTTGATATTCCAGTCGCTCATAAGCGACACCCTTGAGCTCGGGGTGCTCTTAAACTCTGCCCAAATGGGCAAGTTATCAATAAGAATAGCAGAGAGGTCTCCAAAGACGGTTCCATTTTCTTTATAAAGCTCCTTACTCCCACCAAGTCTCAAACTTTGCCCATCGAATAATTTAGACTCAGGATTGTTATTCAAATACAGGGCTACTAAATCTTTACTCGCAGCATAATGACAATCGTCGAGAGCGTCTTGACTCACTGGGATGAATTTACTTTTAGCGTTGGTTGTACCACTAGATTTTGCAAACCACTTTATCGGATTGGGCCAAAAAACGTTAATCTCTCCAGTTCGCGACCGCTCAATCATTGACGCATAATCTTCGTAAGTTGAAATAGGTACTTGTTCAGCATATTGATGATAAGTCTGAATGTCTTTAAATCCACAAAATTTTCCATATTCGGTGTCCTTGGCTTTTTGGATCATTCCCATGAGAAGGTCGTTTTGGACTTCATGGGGATATTTTAAAAATTGCTCGATTTGTTGTATTCTCATTTTAAATACCCACGAGGCTATGGAATTGACAAATGGAATGGACATATTTTGATATATTTACTTCCGACGAATTTAACAAAAAAATCTGGGTATGTTTGAAGGTGTTCTAGTTAAAATGATTACCGAAATAGGTTCTCCCGTTCAGTATTATTTAAATTTTAAATCAGATGTGATTCACATGAATCAATTGATTGGTAAAAACCTCTTTTTAGAAAAGATTGGGAGCCAATGTCTTAATTGCGGTAGTGATCTTCCCATTTTCAGACAAGGTTTTTGTAAAAAGTGTTTTTTTGATATTCCTTCTGCTGGTGATTGGATCATGAAACCCGAACTCAGTAAGGCTCATCTTGATATTGAGGACCGTGACTTGGATTATGAAAAAAAGATACAATTACAGCCTCATATTGTGTATTTAGCAGTTTCGAGCGGACTTAAGGTTGGCGTAACCCGTGCTAGTCAAGTGCCAACACGATGGATAGATCAAGGCGCACATAGTGCTATTCCTATTGTTGAAACCCCTAACAGATACCTCGCTGGCATTACCGAAGTCGCTTTAAAAAATCATTACAGCGACAAAACAAACTGGCGTTTAATGCTTCAAAATAGCGGACTCGAAATTGATCTTAAGGCTGAAAAAAACCGATGTTTGGAGTGGATTCCAACAGAGGTAAAACCTTATATCTTGCATCATGAGACTGCACCAACAGTCATTGATTTTCCTGTTTTGAATTATCCAGATAAAGTGTCCAGCCTGAATTTAGAAAAAACGCTATCCTATACTGGCATTTTGACTGGAATTAAAGGACAGTATTTGATTTTTGAAGATCAAACAGTATTTAACGTTCGAAGCAATGAAGGGCAGGTCATTCGGTTAGAAGTTAAATAAAAGAATATTTCAAAAAAACTATTGTGAATACACGGATTGTGTTGGTTTTTTATTTAGTTTTGATCTGAAATAAACCCAAATTAATGACCTATGAAAATTACCTACACCCTCATTGCCATGTTTTCATGTGCGATGATTCATGCTCAAGTTGAGTACTACGAAAATCTACCCGAAAATCCTGAAGATGGCTCTTGTTTTGTAAAATGTATTGTCCCAGATGAATATACTGAAAAAACAGAAGTTGTTGAAACCCGCCCAAGCTATAAAACGCTAAGAGTTGTCCCAGCTGTATATAAAACAGAGGCTACTGACGTAGTTATCCGTCCAGCGTCAAAACGATTTATTTATGAGCCAGCTGTTTACAAAACGATTATGGATACCGTCTGGATGGTCGAATCATATAACAAAATTACAGTGATCCCAGCTGCTTTTGATACTGATTTTATTTCGGTTGAAGTGTTGCCAAAATCTGGTTCATGGGTGGCTGGTGAAGATGATCCAAATTGTCCGTCTATCAATCCAGCAGACTGTCGTATTTTCCATTATAAAGAGACCGCTGCAGTAATAAGAAAAGTGCCGATCGAAAAATTGATTAAACCTTCAAGTACTGAATCGAAAAAAATTAAAGGAAATTATAAACTCATTCCAAAGGAAGTTGAAGTAACACCCGCGCGTACAAGAGAAGAAATCATCCCTGAAAAAACCCGTCAAATGACTCGTAGAATATTGGTGAGCGACGAAAAAGTAGAGGAGGTTATCGTTCCTGCAGAAACAGTTACAGTAACTAAAAAGATTTTGGTTACCAAAGGAGGCATGTCGGCTTGGAGAAAAGTACCTTGTACCATCCCAGATCAAGTTGGCATAGTTCCTATTCACTATGATTTGAACAGTGCGGCCCTAACAGCCAAATCCAGACGTTTGATTGATGAGTATATTTTATCCATCTTGAACAATAACTCTGCAGCTATTGTCGAAATAGGATCTCATACAGATTCTCAAGGTAGTGCTGCTTTCAACCAAGAACTTTCTGAAAGGCGAGCCAGAGGTGTTGTTGAATACCTCATTAGTAAAGGAATTGATGCGAAGCGTCTTATCGCTGTTGGTTATGGAGAAACCCAATTACTTAACGATTGCGATGACTCAAGTAATTGTCCAGACAGTAAACATGCCGAAAATAGAAGAACAGAGTTTAAGGTTTATTAATGAACCAATATTTAGTTCGAATTTTATTAAAACGAACCTCAGCAATGAGGTTCGTTTATTTTTATGGTTTGAACAAATCGATATCATCTCCTATTTTGAGCTTGAAACGACGTCTGAATAAATAGACAAATAGGTATAAAAAAGGTGTGTCTATTAATGCTACCAGCATTTTAAAAACGACCCCAGAGACCAATAATCCATAAAACAAGTTCCATGACAATACACCAAAAGAGCATAAAAGGATCAGTACAGCAGAGGTGTCCACGATTTGTGACAAAAAGGTCGAAAAATTATTACGCAACCATAAATGTTTGCCATTGGTCAGTCGTTTCCAAAAATGGTAAATCCTAATATCAAATAACTGAGCCAATAGGTATGCCATCATTGATGCTAACACTGCAATTGGCGATAATGAAAATACTGAGCTAAAAGTTTTACCATCAACAGGCGAGCTTTGTAAAGCTGGAGCTGCATCAGCAATGAGGATAATTCCCATGGCAAAAAAAGAGGCAAATATACCTGTGACAACTACTTTGTTGGCGTTTTTCTGTCCATAGATTTCTGAAATTAAATCTGTAATCAAAAAAGTGATGGGATAAGGAAGAATACCCACCGAAAGTTCGAACAGAGGTATCCCAAAAGGTTTGATATCGAGCGGATACCAGTAAAAAAATTTCTGAAAAATAAGATTAGACACCACTAGTGACGTAATAAACAAAGCCGCCAATAGAAGATAAATGTGATGCGCCAACTGCTGTTCTTTTTGTTTCATTTAAAAGATGTTTGAGCGGGGCTTTACAAACGTACAAAAATGTGCATCCACATCACATCCCATATCGCGAATATCGTTTTCTTTTTGTTATTTTGGCTGTCGTGAAAAACACCAAAACATATTATATCGCACTAGGCAGTAATTTGGGAGACCGTTATGTTAACCTTCAACAAGCGGTGGACTATTGTTTTTCGAACTTGGGGTCGATTGATAAACTATCTCGAATTTATGAATGCGAAGCTAAAGGATTTGAGGGACCTGCTTTTTACAACGCATGTATTTCATTAAGGTCAAAATTTTCGCCAAAAGAGGTTATGACTAAATTGTTGTTGTTTGAACAAAAATTGGGTCGTGAAAGACATTTTGAAGGCTATAAATCTCGTACCATTGATTTGGACATTATCTTAAGTGATGAGGACATCATTGAAAGTGATGATCTTCAAGTGCCACATTCTAAGATGCACTTAAGAGATTTTGTGCTACAACCTTTAGCAGACATAGCGCCTGATTTAAACCATCCCACTTTAAAGGTTCCGATCACAGAATTATTGTCAACTGTTACTAATGGCAGCGGGCTAGACTTGGTGTCATTATGGCTTAAAAATCCAGCTGCTCAATATGCCATGCCTGATGGGCAATTTCTAGCTATTGAAGGAAATATTGGCGCTGGTAAAACAAGTTTGGCCAATCTTATTTCGGATGAGTTTAATGCCCATTTGGTTTTGGAAAGGTTTTCCGAGAACCCATTTTTACCCAAATTTTATAAGAATCCTAAACGTTACGCTTTTTCGCTGGAAATGTCGTTTTTGGCAGAACGTTATCATCAAATTAATGAAGATCTGTCCCAGCTTGATTTGTTTTCCCGCTTTGTGGTTAGTGACTATTTTATTTTTAAATCGCTTATCTTTTCCAAAGTAACCTTGTCTGAAGATGAATTTGCCTTATACCGCAAGTTGTTCGACATTCTTAATAAAGATACACCCAAGCCAGATATGTATGTCTATTTGCATCAGAGTATTGATCGACTCAAAGAAAATATTGACAAACGAGGTCGAGACTACGAAAGCTCTATTGAGGTTGATTATCTGAAGCGTATCAATGATAGCTATTTAGAATACTTGCGAACGCAACAAAACTTTCCTGTAAAGATTATTGATTTGTCCAGCGTTGATTTTGTTGAAAACCGTCATGATTACATAAAAATCCTCAAAGAAATTAGCACTGTTTAAGCCTTTAATTTGTTGAATAAATCCCAGACAACAATACCAACACTAACGGCGATATTTAGAGAATGCTTAGTCCCAAATTGTGGTATTTCCAAAACATCATCGCAATGGTCAATAACCGATTGAGACACGCCTTTCACTTCGTTGCCAAAAACCACAGCATAGGTTGTTTTCGGTTTTGGTTCAAAATCATTTAGCCATCTGGCTCCTTCAGCCTGTTCTATGCCTACAATTTTAACCCCTTCTTCCTTAAGTTGTTTTACTAAGGTCAAAGCGTCGGAATGGTATTCCCATGCAACCGTTTCTGTGCTACCCAATGCAGTTTTTTGGATGTCGCGATGCGGAGGTTGGGCAGTGATACCGCAGAGGAAAATCTTATTAATAAGAAACGCATCTGAAGTTCGAAAAACACTTCCAATATTATTCAGACTTCTGACGTCATCCAGGATAATTAGTAGCCTGCTTTTTTCTGCTTTTTTATAGGCTTCTGGCTCTAAGCGGTCTAACTCGTGATTAGCTGTTTTTCTCATGTTAAGATTTCCTTTGGCGTTCGCAACAGATAAAAATCAAAATATCGTTACTTTTACCGTCATTGGTTTTACAAAATTAGTCTTTTAAAACCAATAGAATTTTTCATCATATTATGTCGAAAGAAACACCTTTAATGAAACAATACAATGCGATCAAGGCCAAACACCCTGATGCTTTATTGCTGTTTCGTGTGGGAGATTTTTACGAAACTTTTGGTGCTGACGCAATTAGGGCTGCTCAAATTTTAGATATTGTATTGACCAAACGGGGTGCTGGTAGTGCCTCTGAAACTGAATTGGCGGGTTTTCCGCATCATTCGTTAAATACGTATTTGCCGAAGTTGGTTAGAGCAGGATTGAGAGTTGCCATTTGCGATCAATTGGAAGATCCTAAGCAAACCAAAACGATTGTCAAGCGCGGTGTTACTGAATTGGTAACACCTGGAGTAGCACTCAACGATGAGGTATTACAGTCCAAATCAAACAATTTTTTGGCTGCAGTTTACCACATCAAAGATGATTTTGGCGTGGCCTTTTTGGATGTGTCAACTGGGGAATTTTTGGTGTCCGAAGGCTCTAAATCCTATATTGACAAACTGCTACAGAATTTTTCACCGTCTGAGACTCTGCTGTCTAAGCCACAACGAACAAACTTCAAAACACTTTTTGGAAATCAGTTTAACACCTTTAACCTTGAAGATTGGGTTTTTCAGTCGGATTATGCCGACGAAAAGTTGAACGAACATTTTGAAACCAAATCACTTAAAGGATTTGGTGTGGAAGATTTGAAGATGGGTAAGCGCACTGCTGCTGCTATTTTACACTATTTATCTGAAACACAGCACCATCAGTTGAAACATATCACCCGATTGAATCGCATTCAGAATGACGAATATGTCTGGATGGATCGCTTCACGATTCGCAATCTCGAATTATACAGCTCGCCGCATGCTCAAGCCACAAGCTTGTTGCAAGTCATAGATCAAACGGTATCACCAATGGGCGCTCGCTTGCTCAAAAGATGGCTGGCCTTGCCACTCAAAAACGGTAAGACGATCAATAAACGTCATGATGCTGTTGACTTTTTTATATCTCATAATGACACCCGATATAAGGTAAAATCGTTTATCAGTAAGGTAGGCGATTTGGAACGTCTCATTTCAAAAGTGGCAACTGGAAAAATCAATCCAAGGGAACTGGTGCACTTAAAAAACGCTTTAATGGTCATAGAACCTTTAAAGGCTTCATTGAGTCAGGCGGTGAATACATCTATCTCAGATTTGGCTAAGCAGTTGGATCCTTGTTTAGAACTAATTGATAAGATCAAACAAACCCTTAATGAAGAAGCCCCAGTCAATATTGCCAAAGGTGGCGCTGTGGCCTCAGATGCTTCGGCTGAGCTCAAAGAACTTCGGGGATTAGCAACCGATGGCAAGGACTATTTAGATGCCATGTTGGCCCGTGAATCGGAACGTACTAATATCCCGTCGCTTAAAATTGCGTCGAACAATGTGTTTGGCTATTATATCGAAGTCCGAAATGTGCATAAAGATAAAGTGCCTGAAGATTGGATACGTAAACAGACCTTAGTCAATGCCGAGCGTTACATCACTGAGGAGCTTAAAACCTATGAGGCGAAAATTTTATCCGCTGAAGACCGAATTGCTCAGCTCGAAATGGAGTTATTTACCGCTTTGGTGCAATGGGCTATTCCGTTCATTCCGATGGTTCAAAAAACATCTCAAGCGGTGGCACAAATAGACGTTTTGCATGGATTTGCTGTATTGGCGCTATCAAATCATTATTGCAGACCGCAAATCAATACTGGTCGAATTCTTTCCATTAAAAAAGGACGACATCCAGTCATTGAAAAACAGCTTCCAGTCGGAGAAGCCTATGTTCCTAACGATGTGTTTCTCGATCCGGACACCCAACAGTTTGTCATGATTACGGGTCCAAATATGTCTGGAAAATCGGCTATTTTAAGACAAACAGCTCTGATTGTTCTCTTAGCGCAAATGGGTTGTTTTGTGCCAGCGGAGGGTGCAGAAATTGGCTTGGTTGATAAAATTTTTACCCGTGTTGGGGCCAGCGATAATATTTCTATGGGCGAGTCAACCTTTATGGTGGAGATGAATGAAACGTCGGCAATCTTAAACAATATCACCGAAAATAGTTTGGTATTGCTTGACGAAATCGGGCGAGGTACCAGCACTTATGATGGTATTTCAATTGCTTGGGCGATCAGCGTGTATTTACACCAACACTCGGCTCGACCGAAAACACTTTTTGCAACTCATTACCATGAGTTGAATGAGATGTCTGAAAGCTATGAGCGCATCAAAAATTACAATGTCTCTTTTAAAGAAATGGACGATAAGGTTCTTTTCTTGCGTAAATTGGTGGCTGGAGGAAGTTCACATAGTTTTGGTATTCATGTGGCTAAAATGGCAGGTATGCCAAAACAGGTGCTTCTGGAGGCAGAGAATATGCTCCAGCGATTGGAGAAAAACCGAGGATCAAAGTCTTCTACAAAAGGGACGAATGACGATGATATGCAACTGAGTTTTTTCAATCTTGATGATCCACTATTAGAGGATATTAGAGATCAAATTATGGCTTTAGATATTGATACTTTAACGCCTGTTGAAGCGTTAATGCAGCTCAACGAGATCAAGCGATTGCTTAAAAATAAAAAGTGAAGTAATTTTTGAGTTGAAGCATTGCTTAGAAATAAGAGATTTTCTTACATTTGCATCCCTAACGCGAAAGTAGCTCAGGGGTAGAGCATCACCTTGCCAAGGTGAGGGTCGCGGGTTCAAATCCCGTCTTTCGCTCAGTATGATGCTTGTAAAGCGTTATTATTGGATGCTCGAGTGGTGGAATTGGTAGACACGTTGGACTTAAAATCCAATGACCATTACGGTCGTGCGGGTTCAAGTCCCGCCTCGAGTACAACAGTAGCCTTCAATCTTTATAGATTGGAGGTTTTTTTATAGTCTTTACTTAAAACCAACGACTCTATGCTGGTTGCGATATCGAAGTATTAAGCCACAATAGTTCTGAAAGTTAAGTTGATTCTCATTTGTGAGATCAGTTTGGTTGGCGGTAATCTGTGCAGCCATTGGGTTTGAGTTTCACCGTTCATCACCAGAAGGCTGCCATGCTCTAACTTCAGCGAAATCACTTCTTTATTTTCTTTGTGCTTAAATGCAAATTTTCGTTCTGCACCAAAACTCAATGATGCAATGGTGCCATCTTTCTTCAGTTGCTTTTCGTCGTCGCTATGCCAACCCATGCCTTCATTACCATTGTGATAAAGGTTGAGTAAACAGGAGTTGAATGTTTCTGCTGTTTTTTCTTCAATGGCAGCTTTTAATTCCAACAACGTCTTGGTCCATGGCAATGCCAATTTGGTGGTTTTTGAATAGGTATATGCAAAAGGTTTCTCGCCATACCATGCCACTTTTCGTTTTGTAACAATCCTTTTCCCAAACATTAAAGCCTCGTCATTGCGCCATTCAATATTTTGCACAAGCTCATTGACAAAATGATCTGCCTGAGATGGGCTGAAAATTTTACCAAAATAGTTTACTGTACCTCCTTGAGGTAAAAGGTTTTTACTGCTATCATGTTCTAAATTGAATAATAACATTTTAGGAATGCTTAGACTTGATTCTAATCTTTTAACAGAAACTTTTGACAACTCATTACACAAACGAATGGTTTTGATCAAAGGGATGTTCAAGGAAATAGTTTGTAACAACTGCAGTGGCTCCGCATTGTGATGCGACAAAATCTGAATTGATGCGTCCTAATTTCACGCGTTCTTCATGGTTTTCAAATAATGAACTTACCGTTTGATAAAAAACATGCGGATGCGACACAGAAAACATCCCGCCATGTTCTATTAAGGATGTGGCTTCTGGATAGCGCTGATGGTTTTTACCGATCACGATGGGGCATCCAAATACGGCAGGTTCTAATACATTATGCATTCCGGTAGTTCCTGCGGCACCACCCACATAGGCTACATCTGCAAAATGATAAATTTTTGAAAGGAGTCCGACGCAATCAATAATCAATATCTCAAAATCTTCTAACTTTTGATTCTGACTTTTGGAGTATAAAACACTAGATCGCATTAATTGTTTTTGAAGTTGGGCAATGGCATTCTGATCTATTTCATGAGGCACTAAAATACATTTGGGTGCGTGGGGGATATTCAAAAAGGTGGAAATCAAATCAAGATCATCTGGCCAGATACTGCCTGCCACAAAGCAAGGTCGGTTGTCGACAAAACGCTCAATATCTGGCAAGTCGATGTTTGTGGCCTTGTTGATCGAAACACGGTCATAGCGCGTGTCGCCAGAAACAGTTACTTGATCAAAGCCGTGCTGATTTAATAGCTGTTTGGATGCGTCATCCTGGACAAAAATATGTTCAAAGGCATTTAAGGCCGAAGCGAACATTTGCCCATAACTTTTAAAATAAACCTGACTTGGTCTGAATACAGCCGAAATCAAAACGGCACGACCACCAGTATGATAAATTGCTCTAAGGTGATTGGGCCAAATATCGTACTTCACAAAAACAGCCATTGAAGGATGAACGGCTGCAATAAATTGCTCAGCATTCTTTTTTGAATCTAAGGGCATATAGACTTTCGCCGAAATCCAATCCAGATTTGGGCAATGCTCATAACCAGATGGTGAGAAAAAACTTAAGACCACTTTGTAGGTTGGATGCTTTGCTACAAGCGCTTCGAAAACAGGACGCCCTTGCTCAAATTCCCCCAAGGAAGCACAATGAAACCAAAATACTTGATCTTTTGATCCAATAGTTCGATGAATAATCTCAAGGGTTGACCGCCGTCCATCGGCCCCTTTGCGCATTTTACTATTGAAAAATGAAAGTACTGGAACGACCACCGAACTCAAGGAAAGAACAAAACGATACAATAGCCTCACGGTAAATCTTTCTGCGAAATTACATTTCTTCCGCCAAAATACGATTGCCAAGTGGCAAATTTGTAATTTCGCACAGCCTGCGATTCGTGATAAAGCAGTCATAACAATAGCATTTTACCGATGAAACAAATCAAAATGGTTGACCTAAACGGTCAGTATGAGGCAATCAAAACTGAGGTGAATCAAGGAATTCAAGAGGTTTTGGAAACTACAGCTTTTATAAACGGACCTAAAGTCCACGAATTTCAAAAAGCCCTTGAGAATTATCTTGATGTGAAGCATGTTATTCCATGTGCGAATGGTACAGATGCGCTTCAAATCGCCATGATGGGGCTTGGACTAAAGCCAGGCGATGAGGTGATTACAGCCGATTTTACTTTTGCTGCTACGGTTGAAGTTATTGCACTGCTCGGACTTACACCAGTTTTGGTCGATGTCGATGAGGACACTTTCAATATTAATGTTAATGGACTTATCAAGGCGATTACCCCCAAAACAAAAGCCATTGTGCCAGTACATTTATTTGGCATGTGTGCCAATATGGACGCTATTATGGATATCGCTAATAATCACAACCTATTTGTAATTGAAGATAATGCACAAGCGATTGGGGCCTCTTATACCACAAAGTCAGGTCAGAAGAAAATGGCTGGAACTATGGGTCATGTGGCTGCGACTTCTTTTTTCCCTTCAAAAAATTTGGGAGCCTATGGAGATGGTGGGGCCATTTTCACCAATGACGATGATCTGGCTCATACTTTGCGAGGTATAGTCAATCATGGAATGTATCAACGTTATCATCACGATGTGGTTGGTGTCAATTCTCGTTTAGACACCATACAAGCGGTGGTGCTCAATGCCAAATTGCCTTATTTGGATGGTTATAATGCCAAACGTAGGGCGTCAGCAAAGGCTTATAACAAGGCATTTGCCCATCATCCCAATATAGAGTTGCCAGCGATGGCTAACGGTTGTCAATCGATTTGTGATCAATGCGATTGCCATGTGTTTCATCAATATACTCTAAAAATTAAAGGAATTGATCGCGATGCTTTAGTGGATCATTTACAAAGCCAAAACATTCCATGTGGGGTTTACTATCCTATTCCACTGCACCGTCAAAAAGCATACCTTGATGAAAGATATTTGGAGTCAGATTTTCCAGTAACCAACAGATTATCTGATGAAGTACTTTCTTTGCCAATGCACACTGAATTGGATCAGGAGCAAATCGAATTTATTTCAAAAACGATTTTAGACTTTATCGATGGCTAAAATTCTTGTAACTGGCGGATTAGGTTATATTGGATCGCACACTGTTGTGGCACTTATAGATCAAGGTCATCAGGTGAGCATCATTGATGATTTGTCCAATTCAAGTCTTGATGTTTTGGAAGGAATTTTTAAAATCACAGGTCAAAATCCAGATTTTCAAAAACTTGATTTAAGACAATTTGATGCGGTTAAGTCGTATTTTGATGTGAACAAGAATATCGATGGGGTGATTCATTTTGCGGCTTCAAAAGCAGTTGGAGAAAGTGTTGAAAACCCACTTTTATACTATCACAACAACCTTACAGGAATGATCAATTTATTGAGGTTCGTTTCAGCATCGAAATTTATTTTTAGCTCGTCGTGTACCGTATATGGAACCCCCGACACCTTACCAATTACAGAATTGGCACCCATTAAATCGGCCATATCGCCCTACGGCAATACCAAGCAAATTGGTGAAGAAATTTTACGAGATGTGGTCAAGGCCGAGCAAAATTTTAGTGCCATTGCCTTGCGTTATTTTAACCCAATTGGGGCGCATCAATCGGCTTTAATTGGCGAATTACCTCTTGGTGTACCTCAAAATTTAGTGCCATTCATTACCCAAACGGCTGCTGGTCTGCGTTCAGCAATTCAAGTTTACGGTAACGATTATGAAACAGCGGATGGCACATGTATTAGAGATTATATTCATGTGATGGATTTGGCGGAAGCCCATGTTGTGGCAGTGGAACGTTTGTTGAACCAAAAAAACAATGATCGATTTGAAGTGTTTAATATTGGCACTGGCGCTGGCTGTTCTGTTTTAGAGGTGATTAAATCTTTTGAACGCACAACCCAGGTTAAATTATCTTATAAATTTGCACCACGTCGCGAAGGTGATGTGGTAGAAATATATGCCGACACGACTAAGGCGCGCGATATTCTCGGTTGGCAAGCTTCTCGAAATTTAGACGATTCTCTAAAATCGGCTTGGTTGTGGGAACAACATGTTAGAAATATTTCCTAATATTGAGTTGAACTAAACTCAATATCATGCAAAAACTACTTTTTACCCTATTTGCACTTGTAATTTGTGCACCTGTTTTTTCTCAAAATTATTAAATCCACGCTGGACAATTGATCGACACACAAAATGGGGAATTACTAAAAAAGAAAACAATAGTTGTATCTCATGGACTGATTACCGCTGTTGAAAATAACTTTATTACTCCGAGTGATCCGTCTTTTGAGGTAATCGATTTATCAAATAAAACAGTTTTACCTGGGTTCATTGATATGCATGTTCATATTGAGCATGAGACCAATGCCAATCAATATTTGAAAGAATTTACTGATAACCTTGCTGACGTGGCCTTCGAGTCTTTAGGTTTTGCTAAAACCACTTTAATGGCAGGATTTATTACGGTTCGAGATCTTGGAGGGTCTGGTGTAAATATTGCTTTGAGAAATGCTATTAACGCTGGGAAGGTTGAAGGTCCACGAATTTATACCGCTGGCAAATCCATTGCAACAACTGGTGGTCATGCTGACCCCACTAATGGGATGCGTGAAGATCTTATGGGTGATCCAGGCCCTGAGGATGGCGTTATCAATAGCGTTGCTGATGCGCGAAAAGCGGTGCGTCAACGTTAAAAAATGGAGCAGATATGATCAAAATTACTGCTACTGGAGGGGTTTTAAGTGTAGCTAAGAATGGTCAAAACCCGCAATTTACTCTGGAAGAAGTTAAAGCCATTTGTGAGACCGCTAAGGACTATGGGATGATTGTGGCGGCCCATGCTCATGGCGACGAAGGCATGCAGCGGGCTATTAGAGGCGGTGTTACAACTATTGAACACGGTACACTTATGAGTGAGGCTACTATGGATCTTATGAAAGAATATAAAACCTATTATGTACCTACCATTACGGCAGGAAAATTTGTTGCCGAAAATGCCAAAATAGATGGCTACTATCCAGATGTGATTGTCCCGAAAGCATTAGAAATTGGGCCAAAAATCCAAGGCACATTTGCAAAAGCCTATAAAAAGGGTGTAGCCATTGCATTTGGAACCGATGCCGGTGTTTTTCCTCATGGTCAAAACGCAAAGGAATTTGGATATATGGTTGAGGCCGGCATGTCTGCTATGGAAGCCATACAATCGGCTACCGTTACTAATGCTAAAGTGTTAGGCGTGCCCAATATGATTGGGGTAATCTCAAAAGGGTTTGCAGCAGACATTGTTGCTGTTGATGACAACCCGTTGCAAAATATTTATACTCTAGAAGATGTTCAATTTGTAATGAAAGCGGGTAAAATCTATAAAAACTTCTAAGACTCGGTTGTTTCTTTTTGAGGTTTCTTTTTGAATCCAACAAGAATTAGAATAATTAATCCTGCGCTGACGAACATGTCAGCAACATTGAAAATGCCTGTCCTAAAAACACCGCCAAAGTCAATATGGAGGAAATCAGTAACTGATCCAAATCTAAAACGGTCCAACATATTGGCAATCCCACCACCAATAATTGAGGCGAACCCTATGGTTGACCATTTGTCAAGCGTTGTTTCTGTGAATAGTTTGTACATGACAATACCTAAAACTATAACAGGTAAAATAAGTAGCAATACTAATTTTAAACTAGGACTTAAGTCACTTCCCATACCCAAAAAAGCGCCAGGATTTTCTACATTGGTCAGCGTAAAATATTCCCCAATCAATGAAATCGACTGGTATCTATCAATATAGTTTCTGATTAATATCTTAGACGCTTGATCCAATACAACCGATGCAAAAATGAGCAATGCCAAAAGGCGATTCCGTTTTGAAATCATGAATATAGTTTTATTAAATTTCTGCAGAACTCACTTCAAGCTCTTTGTTGATTTTTTTGACCAAGCCTTGTAATACTTTTCCTGGTCCCACTTCGGTAAAAAATTGTGCACCATCTTCGGCCATTTTCTGAACGGACTGAGTCCATCGCACAGGAGCCGTAAGCTGTGCCACAAGATTCTCTTTGATCACTTTAGGATCTGTTTCTGGAGCGGCATGGACATTTTGATATATAGGACAAATTGGTTTATCAAAATGGGTTTGCTCGATGGCTGCGGCCAATTGATCTCTTGCTGGCGCCATGAGTGGAGAATGAAATGCTCCACCAACAGGGAGCACCAGTGCCCTTCTTGCACCTGCCTCTTTCAAGGCCTCACAAGCCAATTCAATCCCTCTAATACTCCCTGAAATAACCAATTGACCAGGGCAGTTGTAATTGGCAGGAACTACAACATCGTTAATTTGAGCGCAAACGGACTCAACCACTTCATCGTCTAAACCTAAAATTGCTGCCATTGTTCCAGAAACTTGCTCGCACGCCGCTTGCATGGCTTGAGCACGTTGAGATACTAATCTCAGGCCATCTTCAAAAGACAGTGCGTGGCTTGCAACTAAGGCAGAAAATTCGCCTAAGGAGTGACCAGCAACCATATCGGGTTTAAAGTGGTGACCCAATATTTGGGCTAGAATCACCGAATGTAAAAAAATGGCAGGTTGAGTAACGTCGGTGGCACGTAAGGATTCATCGTCCCCTTCAAACATAATATCAGTAATGCTAAATCCTAAAATATCATCAGCGCGATCAAATGATGCTTTGGCGGCTGCATCGTTTTGGTAGAGGTCACGACCCATTCCTGGAAATTGAGCCCCTTGGCCCGGAAAAACAAATGCCTTCATTGGTCTATTTTGAATTGTCAAAAATAGCTATAATTTTTGTTTTAGGACCTTGACCCTAAAAGCATTATTTGTTAAGTCACTCAAATTATAATGGTGCACTGACCATCCATTTAATGTCAAACTGATCTGTAATCATACCAAAATACGAACCCCAAAAGGTTTCGGCCAACGGAGAATGAACCTCCCCATGATTGGACAGTCTTTCAAATATTTTCCGTGCTTTTTTTTATTTTTCACGTTGAGACTGATGGAAAAGTTGGTTCCTTTTTGATACTGTTGTTTCATAGGTCCTTCAGCATCACAGCCTAGCAGTACAAAATGTTTTGTAATAGGCAAAGAAATATGCATGATTTTATCATCAGTAACATGTGTAGTGTTTACCTCATAATTTTGAGGTATATCTTTGAAATATTTCAATTCGTCAAACTTTCCATCAAAAACGGATTTGTAGAAATTAAAAGCTGCTTCGCATTGACCATCAAAGGTTAGGTAGATATGAAATGTCATGTTTTTGGGGTTTAAAACAGGACAAAGTTAATTTTTTTTATAAGTTAAAAAAGAATAATCAAATTCGTTGTCTTTATCGGCCTGATGACTTTCTTTATTCAATAACTTCCAGACCTGCATGTCTAAGTTTGGAAAAAAGGTATCACCTTTTGATTCTGTATGAACTCTGGTAAGTTCAATGGTATCACAAAAAGGCATGGCTTGTTTGTAAATCTCCCCACCACCAATGACATAAGTTTGTCCCAATTCCTGACCCATTAAAAGTGCTTCGTTGATGCTATGAGCCAACAGTACACCTTCTGGCACGTGATAATCTTTTTGTCTTGATATGACGATATGTTTGCGATTTGGTAGTGGTTTAGGAAAACTTTCAAAAGTCTTACGCCCCATTATAATGGTATGACCCGAAGTCATGGTTTTAAACCGTTGTAAATCGGATTTTAAGCGCCATATTAGGTGATTGTCTTTGCCAATGACGTTATTGTCTGAAGCTGCAACAATCATTATCACCTTAGCTGTATTATTCATACCACCAGATTGTTTTGAATCAATAATTTCTTTTTTGTCTTTTAATTTAGCTTGAAGCTGAATGATTTTTTTTTCTTGTTTTGCCATTAATATGTCGATTTGTTTTTTTTCCCAAGCGTCGCCTAAAAATCGGTTAAAAACAAAGACACTTAGTCCGTGGTAAAGCCAAAGGGCAAACCATAACAAAACCGCTGAAACAAACCATGGGTAGCCAAAAAATGTGGTGTCAATACCTGCCCTAAGGGCCATATTCATAATCCATAAAATGATACTGCCGATAAAGAATATCGCACCATGATTGAACCAATTTCTTTTTTGCCTAATTCGTTTTTGGGCATAGGCCATGAGTTCCATTTGTTCGGGATCAAAAGACGAAGATTTGTGGGCCTTAAACATAATACTTTGATTAAATGGCTACCGCACCTTTAATTGGTGGATGGGCATCATAATTGGAAAGGGTGAAATCGTCAAAAGTAAAATCAAAAATATCAATCACTTTCGGATTGAGCGTCATTTTAGGTAACGGTCGAGGTTCTCGTGATAATTGCAGTTTTAATTGCTCTAGATGGTTGCTGTATATATGCGCATCCCCAAACGAGTGAATAAAATCACCCGCCTCATAACCGCAAACTTGAGCCATCATCATAGTGAGTAAGGCATAAGATGCAATATTGAATGGAACACCTAAAAAAATATCCGCACTACGCTGATACAATTGGCAAGACAGTTTTCCATTGGCAACATAAAATTGAAAAAAGGCATGGCATGGTGGTAAGGCGGCTTTGCCTTTTGCTACGTTAGATTCAAATGATTCGGAGGTGTCTGGAAGAACTGAAGGGTTCCAAGCACTCACAAGCATTCTACGGCTGTTTGGATTTGTTTTGAGCGTATCGATAACTTCTTTGAGTTGGTCAATGCCTTCACTGTTCCAATTTCGCCATTGATGGCCATAAACGGGACCCAAGTCGCCATTGTTATCCGCCCATTCGTTCCAAATACGAACACCATTTTCATTGAGATAGCCGATGTTTGTATCGCCTTTGATAAACCAAAGGAGTTCGTGTATGATGGATTTTAAGTGTAGTTTTTTTGTCGTGACCATTGGAAACCCTTTGGATAGGTCAAATCGCATTTGGTAGCCAAAAACACTTTTGGTTCCTGTCCCAGTGCGGTCACCTTTTTCATGTCCTTCTTTCAACACATGGTTGACCAAATCGATATATTGTCTCATAATACTGTTCTTAAAATTATCAGTTAACCAATAATAATTCCTGCAATAGTAGCAGACATTAAGGATGCGATTGTTCCACCAATTAATGCTTTCATTCCAAATTTCGATAATACTGTTCTCTGCCCAGGTGCAAGGGCTCCAATACCACCAATTTGAATACCAATAGAAGCAAAATTCGCAAATCCACAAAGCATGTAGGTGGCCATGATAATGGATTTATTGTATGAAAAATGAATACCATTTGCGGCATCTTTCAAATCTGATAATTGAATATAACCTATAAATTCGCTTGCAGCCAATTTAATTCCTAAAAGCTGACCCATCAACATAGTATCTTCAGTAGCCACACCAATAAGCCACATCAAAGGGGCAAATACAGTTCCTAAAATTGCCTCTAAAGTCAGTCCAGAGTAACTGGAGTTGTCAGCTACCCATGCGTTAAGATTGGTCCAGTCACCAATAACATCTAATATTCCATTAAACATGGCAATAAAGGCAACAAATACCAATAACATTGCGCCGACATTGACAGCAAGTTTCAAGCCTTCGGTGGTGCCATTAGCAATAGCATCAAGAAAATTACTGCCAATTCTGTCGTATGAGACTTTAACATCATTATTAATTGGCTCATTTTGAGGATAAAGAATCTTAGAAATTACAATAGCACCGGGAGCAGCCATTACAGATGCGGCTAAAAGGTGTTTAGCAAACTGTAATCTTAAAACCGGATCTTCTCCGCCTAAGAATCCAATATAAGCTGCTAATACCGCACCAGCAACCGTTGCCATTCCGCCAATCATGACCAATAACATTTCGGATTTATTCATTCGTTCTAAATAGGCCTTGATCAATAAAGGCGCTTCGGTTTGTCCTAAAAAAATATTGCCTGCAACACTTAAGCTCTCAGCTCCAGAAATTTTTAGTGCTTTTGACAAAAGCCAAGCCAAGCCTTTGACCACTTTTTGAATGATACCCAAATAAAACAAAACTGAGGTGAAGGCAGAAAAAAAGATGATAGTTGGAAGAACTTGAAAGGCGAAAATATATCCAAAGTTTTGGGTGTTGGTAATTAAACCATCAAACAAAAAAGCACTTCCAGACTGGGTAAATTCAAGTATAGCAATAAATACTTTGCCAACACCTTCAAAGGCCGTTTGAATAAATCCAATTTTTAACACACCAACAGCAATAAGAGCCTGAAAGGAAAGGCCGAGGCCAACAATTTTCCAATTAATACCCCGTTTGTTGCTGCTAAACAAGAAGGATATAAATACTAATACAAACATTCCAAGTAGACCTCTGAGCAATCCATTAGTTGTAAATCCTTGACTAGGAATAATCGTTGCTACATTATTGTTTGCTAATTGATTTTGAAATGAATAGGTGGTCCCGTTTTCTTCGATTACTAAATTATCAGCATCTGATTGTTTGATGCGATAAACACGAATTGTGTCAGATGGAGAGGTATATTTAAAAGTGATTATACTGTCTTGTTTTGTGTAACTACCTTGCGCTAATAAATCTTTTGCTTTTAAGGTGTATTGAAATAAACCACTCTCTAAAGTCATTATATCTGACGATGGGTCAATATCCAATAAGATCGCGCCTTGAGAATCAATAATCTTTGCAAATGACCATTTTCCCTCAATATTTTGACCAATTCCAAGTGAACTTACCAGAACAGAGGCTGTAAATAATAACAATAAATGTCTCATCAATTATCTTTTAGAAATTTCGTCACGAAGACGAACGGCTGATTCGTAGTCTTCATTTTTCACGGCTTCGTCGAGCATTTCGTTCAAGGTTTCTAAACTTATTTCCGAAAGATTGACGTAATCGTCACTATCATGCAGGGATTCTAAATTTGAGGCAATAACATTATCACTAGAGAGCTCTGTTTCGGCGGTTTTTTCTTGACTTAAAAATATACCAGCCTTATCTAATATGGTTTCATATGTAAAAATTGAAGCATTAAAACGCAAGGCCAATGCAATGGCATCGCTTGTTCGGGCATCAATGATTTCCTCAATTTTATCACGTTCGCAAATCAAACTTGAGTAAAAAACACCATCCACCAATTTATGTATAATCACCTGCTTTACTTTAATGTCAAAGCGATCTGAAAAACTTTTAAATAAATCGTGGGTAAGAGGACGGGGAGGCTTAATTTCTTTTTCGAGCGCGATGGCGATCGATTGTGCTTCAAAGGCACCAATAACGATTGGCAATTTTCTCGTGCCTTCAACCTCATTCAAAATAAGTGCATAGGCACCATTTTGGGTTTGGCTGTAGGAAATTCCTTTGATGTCAAGTCTAATTAAGCTCATTATTAACTTCAACTAAGGCAAGAAAATGCATGCCTTAAAATCAGGATATGAATATAGCAAAATTATGAGTTTTGACTCTTGAAAACTTTTAGTTTTTCGATAAGTTCTGGAACCACTTCAAACGCGTCACCAACAACACCATAATCTGCTGCCTTAAAAAACGGTGCTTCTGGATCCGTATTGATAACGACTTTTACTTTTGAAGAGTTGATACCAGCCAAATGCTGGATAGCACCTGAAATACCAATTGCAATATAAAGATTTGATGCTACAGGCTTACCAGTCTGACCTACATGTTCGCCATGTGGGCGCCAGCCCATATCAGAAACAGGTTTAGAGCAGGCTGTTGCTGCTCCAAGGACCTCAGCCAGTTCTTCGATGATGTTCCAGTTTTCGGGACCTTTTAGTCCACGTCCAGCGGAAACAACAATTTCAGCATCTGCTATGGTCACTTTGTCAGTAGCTTTATCAATTCCAGTTACCGATTGCGTAATTGATGGTAATGTAACATCAAATGCAACCACGCTTGCAATGGAGGGGTTTTCGATCAAGCCAAATGCGTTTTTTGACAAGGCTAATAATTTAACATCTGAGTTCAATTCGGTGATACCAAAAGCTTTGTTGGTGAAAACGGTTCGTTTTACTAAAAACGGTGCAATGCTAGTAGGTAATGCTACAACGTTAGAGGCAAATGCCGCCTCTAATTTTACAGCCAAAAGTGGAGCTAAAAATTTGCTATCTGCACTTGAACTTACAATCACAATTGAACTGCCGTCAGATTTAGCGGCTTGTGAAATAACGTTTGCATACAATTGAGCACTAAAAGTGGACAAGACTGTATTTTTCACTTCAAGAACCTTATTAACACCATAACGCTCAATTGACTTAGGGTCTGATGCATTTATGGCAAGAGCAGTGACAGAAGTATTCAATGTACTTGCCAAGGCGTGAGCATATGATGCCAATTCAAAGGCACTTTTGCTATATTGACCGTCTTGTGTCTCAGCGTATATTAAAATGGACATGCGTTTTCTCTTTTGAGTTAGATGACTTTGGCTTCGTTGTGTAACAAATTAATAAGTTGATCGAGATTATCCTTATCAACCAGTGTGACCGCTCCCTTAGACTCAGGTTTTTCGAATGACTTGGTGCTGCTTTTTGTAATCGCATCGATAGGATCAATAACATTCAAAGGTTTTTGACGTGCCATCATAATGCCTCTCATGTTTGGAATTCTGAGGTCACTTTCTTCAACTAAGCCTTTTTGCCCGCCAATAATTAAGGGTAATTTGGTGGTCAAGGTTTCTTTTCCGCCATCAATTTCTCTTTCAGCAATAACACTATTGTCTTGAATGGTTAGTGAAATGCAATTATTTACAAAATTGGCACCAATTAGTTCAGCCATCATTCCAGGCACCATTCCACCGTTGTAGTCAATGGATTCGCGTCCAGCGATTACTAAATCATAGTTGCCATCTTGAACAACTTTGGCCAGCTGTTGCGCCACTGAAAATCCGTCTTGCGGTGTCATATTGATTCGAATGGCGGCATCTGCTCCAATCGCTAATGCTTTTCTCAAAGTGGGTTCAACTGCGACTTCTCCAACGGTCACAACATCGACTGTTGCCCCTTGTTTTTCTTTGAACCACATGGCTCTTGTTAGACCAAATTCATCGTTTGGGTTAATTATAAATTGGACGCCATTTGGATCGAATTGGGTGTTATTTTCTGTAAAATTGATTTTTGAAGTCGTGTCTGGAACATGACTAATACAGACTAATATTTTCATTTAACGGGAGGATTTAGCTGTTTTAACAAGGCAAATTTAGTGATTAAAACTAAAATACTGTGCATGCATAATAAATTTTTCCCTTAGTTGAAGGACTATTCGTCTTCAATGCCTTATTTTTGTACCGCTTAAAAAAGGAGCATGAGAACGATACAATTTAGAGAAGCTATTGCAGAAGCCATGAGTGAGGAGATGCGCAGAGATCCTGCGGTCTATTTAATGGGCGAGGAAGTTGCGGAATATAATGGTGCTTACAAGGCATCAAAAGGAATGTTAGATGAGTTTGGTCCTGATCGTGTCATTGATACACCGATCGCAGAACTTGGGTTTGGCGGTGTTGCAGTTGGATCTACAATGACTGGGAATCGTCCTATTGTAGAATTTATGACCTTCAACTTTTCACTGGTTGGTATAGATCAAATTATTAATAATGCCGCAAAAATTAGACAAATGTCTGGTGGTCAATTCAATTGCCCAATTGTGTTTAGAGGTCCAACGGCTTCGGCAGGACAGCTCGCTGCAACACACTCTCAAGCTTTTGAAAGTTGGTTTGCCAATACACCCGGTCTTAAGGTGGTTGTTCCATCTAATCCATATGATGCCAAGGGATTGCTTAAGTCAGCAATCCGAGATAATGATCCGGTTATTTTCATGGAAAGTGAGCAAATGTATGGTGATAAAGGCGAAGTGCCAGAAGGAGAATATTTAATTCCACTTGGGGTAGCAGATATCAAACGTTCTGGTACAGACGTGACCATTGTGTCCTTTGGAAAAATCATTAAAGAAGCATTAAAAGCAGCCGACCAGTTGGCCGAAATGAATATTTCATGTGAAGTGATTGATTTGAGGACGGTGCGCCCTATTGATTATGATACTGTTTTAGCATCGGTCAAAAAAACGAACAGATTGGTGATTCTAGAAGAGGCGTGGCCCTTGGGAAATATTTCTACTGAATTGACTTATCAAGTTCAAAGTAGAATTTTCGACTATCTTGATGCTCCAATTATAAAAATTAATACGGCTGACACGCCAGCACCATTTTCTCCAGTATTATTAGAGGAGTGGTTACCTAACAGCGATGATGTGGTAAAGGCCGTCCAAAAAGTGATGTACGTCAAAGCATAAATTTAATAATGACTAACTGATTGTCAAAAAATTAGGGTCGATCTTTAAGGTTGACCTAATTTTTTTACTTTTGTGACCGAAAAAATAAATATTAATGGACTCTAATATGATTTATGTACCAATAGCTATGGCAATTGTAGGATTGCTTTTTATGCTTGTTAAAAGATCATGGGTAAAGAAACAAAACCCAGGTAGCGATAAAATGCAAGACATCTCTCTTGCCATAAAAGAAGGAGCTTTAGCCTTCTTGAGTGCTGAATATCGGCTATTAGCCATCTTTGTCGTAATTGCTGGTGTTGCTTTATATGGCATTTCTGTTGTTGTCGACACTACAAGTTGGATGATTGTACCAGCTTTTGTTTTCGGTGCGTTTTTCTCGGCATTGGCTGGAAATATTGGAATGCGAATCGCAACAGAGGCTAACTCAAGAACAGCAGAGGCAGCTAAGACCAGTTTGCCACAAGCGTTAAAAGTGTCTTTTGGCGGTGGAACCGTTATGGGTCTTGGTGTTGCAGGATTAGCCGTTTTAGGGTTAAGTTTATTGTTCACCTTTTTCATGAGCCAGTTTTTGGTCGAAGGGGGTAACTTCTATAATGACATGACTGTTATACTTGAAACACTTGCTGGTTTCTCGTTAGGTGCAGAATCAATTGCACTTTTTGCTAGAGTTGGTGGTGGAATTTACACCAAAGCGGCCGACGTTGGTGCTGATTTGGTTGGAAAAGTAGAAGCAGGTATTCCTGAGGATGATCCGCGCAATCCTGCTACAATTGCTGACAACGTTGGTGATAATGTAGGTGATGTAGCCGGAATGGGAGCTGACTTGTTCGGATCTTATGTAGCCACTGTTTTGGCAGCGATGGTTCTTGGAAACTATATTATAAAAGATATGGTCGATGCAGGAATGGTGTTAGATGCTTTTAATGGAATGGGTCCAATTTTATTGCCTATTGTTATTGCTGGCGTTGGTATTTTAGCTTCAATCATAGGAACGTTTTTTATTCGTATTTCTAACAATGATGCAAAAGAATCTGAAGTTCAACGTGCCTTAGATACTGGGAACTGGGTCTCTATTATATTGACTTTAGTGTCATGCTGGTTTTTGATTCACTGGATGTTGCCAGAAACTATTCCGATGAAATTTTTCGGCGAAGGTTATAAAAATGTCACGTCAGATAATGTATTCTATGCTGCGGTCATTGGTTTAGCCGTTGGGGCTTTAATTTCAGCTGTAACAGCTTACTACACCTCATTGGGTAAAAAGCCAGTAATGTCTATTGTTCAAAACAGTTCAACTGGCGCGGCCACCAATATTATTGCTGGATTAGCGGTAGGAATGAAGTCTACGTTTTTATCGGTTATTTTATTTGCTGCTGCTATTTATGGATCTTATGCCTTGGCTGGATTTTATGGTGTTGCTTTAGCTGCCTCTGCGATGATGGCAACAACAGCAATGCAGTTGGCCATAGATGCCTTTGGCCCAATTGCAGACAATGCAGGTGGTGTAGCAGAAATGAGTGAACTTGATCCTGAAGTACGTCAGCGTACTGATATTTTGGATTCTGTTGGAAATACAACGGCAGCAGTTGGAAAAGGATTTGCTATTGCTTCAGCAGCACTAACAGCTTTAGCACTTTTTGCAGCCTATGTCACTTTCACAGGTATTGATGGTATTAATATTTTTAAAGCCGATGTTTTAGCAATGCTTTTTGTTGGCGGGATGATACCAGTAATTTTTTCTGCTTTGGCAATGGAATCAGTTGGGAAAGCTGCTATGGAAATGGTACAAGAAGTACGTCGCCAATTCCGCGAAATCCCGGGAATTCTTGAAGGTACTGGAAAACCTGAATATGCAAAGTGTGTTGACATTTCTACTCAAGCAGCACTTAAAGAAATGATTCTTCCAGGATTAATTACCATTATTACACCAATTATTATAGGACTAGTTTTTGGAGCTGAGCCACTAGGTGGCTATATGGCTGGTGTTTGTGTGTCTGGTGTGATGTGGGCAATTTTTCAAAATAATGCTGGAGGTGCATGGGATAATGCTAAGAAGTCCTTTGAGGCAGGAGTTATGATTGATGGAGAAATGACATTCAAAGGTTCTGACGCTCACAAAGCAGCTGTAACAGGCGATACAGTTGGTGATCCATTTAAAGATACGTCTGGTCCTTCTATGAATATTTTGATCAAATTAACATGTTTGGTTGGTCTAGTTATCGCACCAATCTTGGGCGGACATACTTCTGACGGGTCAACTTCATCGTGGACAGATGATTCAGGAAATGTATTTGTCGTGAAAGGTACATCAGTGGAAGACTCAGCATTACATGAATCGCATAATACCGAAGAGGTTAAAATCCATATGTCAGTCAATGACGATGGAACGGCTACTGCTGCAGTAACTTCAATGATTATGGAGAACGGAGAGATGAAAACTGAGGAGAAGGTTTTCGAAGGTACAGTTGAAGAGGTTGAGGCTGCCGTTGAATCTTTTAAAAAAGGTAACGTTTCAGTAATGATTAAAAAACACAAAATAACCTCAGAAGAAGGAAGTCAAGATTAAGACTAAAAAGGAATAAAAAAACCACGCTAAGGCGTGGTTTTTTTGTTAGAACAAACCGTTAATTTCGCCGTCTATCCTTTCAATGATATTACCAAGATCTTCAGGCTTGTCGACAAAATCTAATTGATCTACATCGATTATCAGTAGTTTCCCTTTGTCATAATTATGGATCCATGCTTCATAGCGCTCATTTAATCTACTGAGGTAGTCAATACTAATTGAACTCTCATAGTCTCGGCCTCTTTTATGAATTTGTTTTACTAGATTTGGAATATCACTCCGAAGATAAATTAATAAATCGGGCGCCTGAACTAGTGATTCCATAAGTTCGAATAGTGCGGAATAATTGCTAAAATCACGATTGTTCATCAAACCCATGGCATGAAGATTTGGCGCAAAAATATGTGCGTCTTCATAAATAGTACGATCCTGCACAATGTGTTTTCCGCTTTCCCTTATCTGCAAGACTTGGCGAAACCGGCTATTAAGGAAGTACACCTGTAGGTTAAAACTCCATCGCTCCATTTGGTTGTAAAAGTCGTCTAAGTATGGATTGTCAACAACGTCTTCTAATTGCGCTTCCCACTTGTAGTGTCGTGAAAGCATTTGGGTGAGGGTTGTCTTTCCTGCACCTATATTACCGGCAATCGCTATATGCATCTTAAAATTTTAACTGAAATTCGTGAATTGTTTTCTCGTCATAAATATACAAGGTTTGACCTTGCAAGAAAAACGACCCAGCAAACATTTTGTCAAAAAAAATTTTTTCAGGCTTTTTAGATTGATTTGTCAATATAAAATGGCTTTTCTCATCTGATAAAATCAAATAATTGTCGCCAATAGTAAAATCAGTGAAGTTGTCTAAACTTAATTTATTAACTAATCCACCTTGATGGTTAAATTTAAGAAGTTCATTTCTAGTCATCACCCAACAGAATTCTGTATTGCTTTTAACAGCGATTACTTCACCAATAACGTTAATGGTGCTTATTAGGTTCAATTTGCGGAGGTAGTCAAATTTTTGTAATTTATTAGAGACTTTATCATAAAGCCAAATTTGATTGGCTCCAGCCATGGCTATATGTTGGATGTCTTTTAAAGGGGTTAGGGTATTGAAGTTGATTTCTACCAGTTCAGTTAACCTATCATCGAGCACAATAAGTAAATTAAAACCCTTCAACAAAACGGCCGTTAAAAGCCCTGTAAATTGATCTACTTCAGAAATAGTACCCCTGTCTAAACTTGAAAATCTATAAGTATCATTACCGAGCTTATTCCAAATTTCTTTGTCAGAGTATTGCGATATAACCAACCCTTCATGGATGGCAAGTATATGTCCGATCTTCTTTTGATAACTTGAAACAAAAGTAGCTTCGGGAGGTGTTTTTGACCACCCTAAACAAATAGATATTAATAAAAAATATATGCTTTTACTCATATTTTCCCAAAAGGATTTAAAATATCAATCATAATGTATTGATAAAGTAATGTTAAAATACAATCTATTCATAATTGTAATATGAAGAAAAGTAATAACTTCGCTTTATTCCAAATAAATTAATCATGAACAATTTAATCAAAATTATCACAGCCGCCCTACTTTTTCTGGTTGGGAAGATAAATGCTCAAGAATTTCAGGGTATTGCGACGTACGAATCTAAAACTAAAATTGAAATTTCCTTGGATAGTGCTTCAATGGACTCACCAATGCAGAAGCAAATCGAAGAGATGCTCAAAAAACAGATGGAGAAGACTTTTAAACTCACTTTCGATCAAGTGGAATCCATTTATGTTGAAGAAGAATCTCTGGCGCCACCGCAACCAGGATCAATCGGTATGTTTATAGGTATGTCCTCAGGTTCAGACAATCTTTACAAGAACTTTAAGAGAAAGGAATATGTCGAGGCAAAAGAATTTCTAGGACAGTTGTTTTTGGTAAAAGACAATTATGAAAATAAAGATTGGCAATTGTCATCCGAAAGCAAGCAAATTGGAAGTTATTTGTGTTTTAAGGCAACTTACGATGAGCCTATTGACGTTGAAAATGTAGGAGTTCCGTTTTCTGAAAACGAAGAAGAGTTAGAAAACATGCCAAAGTATAAAACGATTACAGCTTGGTACACCCCGCAGATTCCCGTCAATAATGGCCCGGGTAAATATGGTGGTTTGCCGGGTTTGATTTTAGAATTACAAGACGGGCAAAAAAATATTCTATGTTCTCAGGTGGTTATTAATCCTAAGGAACGAATAAAAATCAAAGAACCAAATAAAGGAAAGGAAGTTTCTCAAGTTGAATTTGACTCTATTCGTCTTAAAAAGTTCAAGGAAATGCAGGAAAATAGTGGACGTCCGGATAAGGATAACGAGCACACCATTACCATTAAAATAGGCAATTAATTAATTAAAACATTAAACGTATTGGACATTTGATTATCTAAATTCAATCATTATCACTTATGAAGTATATTTTAACCATTCTCATTACTCTAGTTTTTGGATCATTGACCCGGGCTCAAGGTTTTCAAGGTGTCGCCTATTATCAGTCTAAAACCTCCATGGATATGGGAGATTTTGGAGGTCGCCAGATGTCAGAAGAGATGAAAAAGCGTATTGCTGACAATATGAAAAGTATGTTAGAGAAGACGTATATCTTAACTTTCAATCAATCAGAATCCATCTTTGCAGAAGAAGAGGCATTGGAAGCACCGGGAGCGGGTCGTAATTGGATGAGTTGGATGAATAATTACAGCGCAGGACCCCAATACAAGAACATTAGCCAAGGAGCGTTGGTTCAAGATCAAGAGTTTTTTGGAAAACAATTTCTGATTAATGATTCATTACAATCATTTGAATGGCAGATGGGTACTGAAACGCGCCAAATTGGGAGTTATATGTGTTTTAAGGCAACAGCTGTTAAAAAAGTAGCTGATTCTGATTGGGCGAGTATGCGCCGCAGAACGAATAGAGATGAAGATAATAGCGTCAAAACAATTGATACTGATTCAACCAAAACAACAGTAGTAAGTGAAGAACTTGAAATGCCAAAAGAGGTCATTGTAACGGCTTGGTATACGCCGCAAATACCTGTGAGTCACGGTCCAGGAGAGTTCTGGGGATTACCTGGATTGATTCTTGAAGTTCAAAATGATCGCACAACGATTTTATGTTCTAAAATTGTCATGAATCCAGAACAGAAATCAAAAATTGAAGCACCATCTAAAGGTCAAAAAGTGACGCGATCTGAGTATGATGATATTGTCAAGAAAAAGACAGAAGAGATGCGCGACATGTATCGCGGTGGAGGCAGACGTCGAAATTAAATTCAAAGTAAGTTTATAAATCTCAACAACACATAAATTATGAAGCATTTTATTAATACATGGTATCCCATAATTCTAGCATTCGGTTGCCTTTTGTATTCAGTAGGATTAGGATTGGCAGATCGCACTGCCGAGGCACAGTATTCAGCACATTGGCCTGGAACAATTTTACTATTTGCAATAGCTATTCGTCAAAGAAGGAATTCATGAGTTTTGGCTTCTTTTTGGTAGGGGCAATTATATTTTCCCTTTACATTTACTTTACGGTTTGGAATATTTTCTATAGTAGTAAAAAGCAAAGAGAAGAAAACTACCCTTCTCTGAAAAATATTAATGACGAAATGGACTCAGATGGTATGGGAAATTATGGAAGGTTTCCGGAAAAAAAATAACTTTTCTTTTTTTCATAATTAGATAAATCCATTTTGACCAATAACTAACTTCCACAAATTAAATTTTTAACAAATAAGATGAGACATTTCATAATTGTATTCGGGATTTTAATTGCATCAAGTTTTTATGTAAATGCTCAAGTCCGTGTTGAAGGTGTTGTAAGAGACAGTATTGGAGCGCCGTTAGAATTGGCCAACGTTATAGCCATCAATCAGGCAACAAAAGCCATGCAGGGCTATGCGATTACCAATTTAGAAGGACAGTATAAAATTAATGTCGAGCCTAATACTATCTACACTTTGATGGTTAGTTATATAGGTATGCGAACCGATCAATCGACTTTAGAGACAGGAACTTCAGATATTCAAAAGAATTTCACCCTATTCAATGACAACAGCCTAGATGCTGTTGAATTGGTTTATGAAATGCCAGTTACGGTGAGGGGTGATACACTGGTCTATAATGCAGATTCCTTCAAAACGGGTTCAGAACGTAAATTAGAAGATATCCTCAAAAATTTGCCTGGTGTTGAAATCACTGAGGATGGTCAAATAGAGGTAGAGGGTAAAGCGGTCACTAAACTTATGGTAGATGGCAAAGATTTTTTTGATGGTGACACCAAATTAGCTTCAAAGAATATTCCAGCAAACGCTGTGGATAAGGTACAAGTGTTAAAGAATTTTTCTGAAGTGCGACAATTGAGTGGTGTTACCAATAACCAAGATAATATAGCGCTAAATATAAAATTGAAAGAGGGTAAAAAGAATTTTTGGTTTGGCAACATTACAGCTGGTGGTGGACAATCACCAAATGACAACTTATACCTCGTGCAGCCTAAATTATTTTACTATAACCCAAAATACAGTATTAATTTTATCGGTGATTTAAATAATATTGGTGAAGTGGCTTTTTCAAGAAGCGATTATTTTCGATTCTCTGGAGGTTTTCGTAACCCCAGTTCAAACAGTGGCACCAATCTGAGTTTAGGAGGTAATTCGCTTGGTTTTTTAAACTTACAAAATAACAGGGCACTATCAATTGAGTCTAAATTAGCAGCTTCTAATTTCAGCTATTCTCCCAATGAGGCACTTACGCTAAGTGGGTTTGGAATTTTTTCTCGCAGTTTAAACAATTTGCAGGAAAATAATGACCGTATTTATACAGATGTTGAACTTGGAATACCAAACGAATCGACAGAATCTCGAACCGTTCAGCAGAGTGATCTGGCATTATTAAAACTCAGCAGTACCTATAAGCCAAATGCTAATAATCAAATGGATTATGATATTTTAGGTCGTACTTCTCAGGAAAATCAAACCCAAAATGTCGCTTCATCTGTTTTAGGAACAAATACCCAAATTGAAGGGGTGAAACCGTTTAGCATCAATCAGAATCTCAACTATTATTACACTTTAGATGAAAAAAATATTTTTGCATTAGAGGCTCAGCATTTAATAAGCGACGAAGATCCGGTTTATAGCGCTATTTTGGACAATAAAGAGGCCTATGATAACACGGCAATGGGATTAGGCTTTGATCCAAACCAATTGAATTATCAAGCCAATCAAAATAAACGGTTGAAGACCAATCAACTTGATGCGAAACTTGATTATTTTTATATTTTAAATCAAAAAAGTAATTTGAATTTTTCGTTTGGAACTCTATTAAGCCGTCAACAATTTCAGTCGGATTTGTTTCAAACCCTAGATTCTGGTGCGATATTCGACCCAACCCCTATTGATAGTGATGTGTCGGATTCGAATGACATTGATTACCGCTTTAGTGATGTTTATTTAGGCATGGCTTATCGTTTAAAATCTGGTATTTTCACCTTATCGCCAGGGGTATCGTTGCACGCATTTGGTAATTCAAACACACAATTTGGTAGTGCTTTTGACCAAAAATTCTTTAGAGCATTGCCTCAACTAAACGTTCTTATGCAGCTTAAAAAAAGCGAACAAATTACTTTCGACTATAGAATGCAAACCCAATTTACAGATGTGTCTCGATTGGCTTTAGGTTTGGTCATGAATAATTATAATTCATTTTTTAGTGGCACTGCAGATTTGGAAAACGCATTATCTCACAATGCTAGATTGTCTTATTACAGTTTCAATTTATTTAATTATACAAACATCTTTGCTAACATTAATTACAATAAAAGTGTTGACAATATTCGAAACCGTACAAACTTCAATAGCGTTATTGCATCAAGTTCGCCATTTAATTCAGGGTATGCTGACGAATCTTTGAGCGCCTCTGGTCGTTATCAACGAACCTTTGGCAAAATTAGAGGTACATTGAATAGCCAATTTAGTTATTCAAAATTTAATCAGTTTATCCAAGATAGAGTATCGGTAAATGAGAACTATTCTCAAACCTATCGTGCTGAAGTCCGTACCAACTTCAAAACAGCACCAAATGTAGAATTGGGATATCGCTACAGTATTTCAGACAATGACTTGGGATCTGCAAAACAAAGATCTTTCACTAAAGCGCCGTCTGTTAATGTAGATGCTTATATTTTGAAGTCGATAACCTTTTCAACGAACTATACGTTGAACAAATTTGAAAATCCTCAAAGCATCAATCAATTTGATTTTTGGGATGCCAGTTTAGCTTATAAAAAGAAAGATAGTAATTGGGAATATGAAATTAAAGCAACCAACTTGCTTGATACGCGATCTCAAGTTTCAAATAACGCGGGTAATATTTCTATTAGCAGAACAGAATATTTTATTCAGCCCCGTTTTGTAACCTTCCGTCTTCGATATGAATTGTAGAAAGACTAAGAATAAGTGTAGCACCTAATTATAACAGTTTAATTCCTCGCCCAAATTTTAGCACAATCAATGCGAAATTTACATGATGATAAAATCTCGAATTGTTCTGTTTTTTTTCTTGACATGCGCTACATCATGGGCGCAACTCAGTAAAACCCATTTTATCCCACCCATTACAGTAGCCAATAATGGCAATGCGACGCCCGGTGATCAGTTTATACAGATTTCTACGCCGAGTAGCTCTGTATTTAACGTCCATGTCACTGAGGTAGGTGGCTTATCAACCGATTACTCTGTTTCAAATTCCTCGCCGTTAGAAATTTTAGTGGGTTCAGGAGATAACACCCAATTTATTGCAAATCCTTTAAATACTGGAACTGTTTATTCAAACAAAGGCTATATTATTCAGGCTGATGAGCCTATTTTTGTTTCAGTTAGACTAATTGCGGGGAATTCAAATCAAGCCGGTTCTATCGTTTCCAAAGGACTGTCAGCTATGGGAAATACTTTTAGAATTGGATCCTTCACCAACCTCAAAACTTTTAATGGTACAGAAAACGACTATCTAAATTTTATGGCCATTATGGCCACAGAAAACAATACGGCGATTTCGATTACTGATTTACCGGCGGGGTTGGTTGTCCTTAATGATACACCATCAAGTGCGGTACTTCAAGCCGGAGAAACCCTTGTTTTTGCTGTAGAACCAAAAACAGCTTCTGACAATCGCGATGGTTTGATTGGCGCTCTGGTTGATGCCGACAAACCAGTAGTTGTTAATTGCGGTTCTTTTAATGGAAGTAATGATGTGGGGTCGGGAAGAGACGCAGGGATTGATCAAATTGCACCCTTGGAGACCATTGCGGTAGATGGTCAAGCCTTTAGTGAATATATTTTTATTCGTGGAAATGGTTATGATGCTATAGAGCGCCCTTTGATCGTGGCTCACTTCGACGATACCGAAGTGTGGTTACATGGAAATGATAGTAACGGAACCTTATTAGCAACACTTTCAGCAGGTGAGTATGTAAGTATTTCGGGCGCATTTTATTCACCTCAATCTGCGGGTGGAAACATGTACGTATGGACTTCAAAAACTGCCTTTGCTTACCAAGGTGTTGGAGGAACAGCAAGCGAGCCGAACCAAGAGCTTTTTTTTGTACCACCAATCAACTGTAAAACACCTCAAAGCATCGATTTAATTCCAGATATTGATCATACTGGAACAGGCAGTGCAAGTTTTAATGGCGGCATCACAATTGTTGCTGAAACTGGTGCTGATGTTTATGTCAATGGCATACTGTTGACCGCTTCCCTACCAGTACTAGGAAATGCCAATTTCGTATCCTATTTATCCAATAATTTAACAGGCAATGTGACCGTTACGTCTGATGGACAGATCTATGTATCTTATTTTGGAGCAAATGGTGCAGCTGCTTTGGGAGGGTTTTATTCAGGTTTTATTTTCAAGCCCGAAATAACTTCTTTGCCTTTGGACGGACAATTGACAAATTTATGTATCCCAAACGTCTTTCTTGACTTGAGTAGTTCGTCCAGTTTTGATTCATATCAATGGTACTACAATGATATTGCCATTGCAGGAGAAACGAATGTTTCAATGACTCCAACAGCTCCAGGTTTTTATCAGTTAGAGGGCGTGATTACAGACTGTGATACAATTCTTTCCGATATTATACCAGTGAGTAATTGCTCGGGTGATTATGATGATGATGGGGTGAATGACAATTTGGATGTAGATTTGGATAATGATGGCATTCTCAATTTAAATGAGGCAGATTGTAATGTTACTATGGATTTGTCAAGCCCTTCAGGATCGTTTTTTAGCAGTGTTTTTTCCAATTCTACTTCAAATACAATAGCCACACCCGCAATTGGATTCTCTGATCAAAGCATTGTCTTGGGTGCGAGTTCACCGACATCAGTCCAATCTGGAAGTGCGACTTCTATTGAACTGATTTTTACTACGCCAACCAGTTTTACACTCTCTCAAGCAGCTCCTATTTCGGGATATCTTGCTGGTTTAGATGACAACGAGCAATTCATAATTAGTGTCCCATACGATCAAACAGTAACAGTTTTAAACCCAGACAACCAATTACTGATTGACACCAATTTCGATGGTATTTATGACAATAATATTGAAAGTTATACAGGCTTTGAAATAAGATGTAAACTCAATATGGCATCACTGGCTGAGGGTGATGGAACGTTTAGTTTTCGAAGCCATTTGGCAGATGGGGTGACAATTTCATATCAAAATTTTGACACTTCTGATAATTTTGTAGCTTTCGTATTTTCAGACCTTTGTCACGCCATAGATTCAGATAATGATGCCGTAGCTGATTGGTTTGACTTGGATAGCGATCAGGACGGCATTTATGATGTTATAGAGAGCGGCAACAGCATATTAGGTTATTTAGATGGTATGTTGATTTTCGATACAACCAATGATTCTAATGACGATGGAGCTCATGATTTAGTAATTGTACCTATAGACTCAGACGCGGATGAGGTGCCTAATCATCTCGATTTGGATAGCGACAATGATGGTATTTTTGACTTGATAGAAGCTGGGGGGTTGATGCTATTGGACGGTGATTTAAATGGTCAGATCGACCCTACGATTTTGGATAACGATAATAATGGAACGGCAGACATTGCCTTTCAATCCGAGCCTTTTGATTCAAATACTGATGGACAATTCGATTTCGTTTCATTGGATAGTGATGGAGATGGTTGTTATGACGCCGATGAAGCTGGGTATACAGCTACTTCGGGAATTATTAATGGCAATGCGATCAATCCACTCAACGGCACAGTATCCGCAAGTGATGGTTATGTAATTCCACTTGACGCCAATGCGGATGGTGTATTTGATTATACCCAGTTTGTTGAGGTTACAAACGAACCTTTTGTTAATCCTCTCGAAGTCTGTGAAAACTCTGACATTGAAATTACAGCAATCTTATCTGCCACCTCTAGTTCTTTTGACGCTGTGATTTGGGAATATAGTATAGATAACGGATTAACATGGTTTAGTCTTCTTGAAACTGCAGGAGTGTTTGAAAATATTGACACCCCAGTGCTCTCTCTATTAAATATTCAAACTAATTTAGAGGGCTATCAATTAAGACCACGATTTGAAAGGTTGGATTATACTTGCGATTATTTTTATGGTTCATCACTTTCTTTAATTGTAAATCCTATTCCAGTAGTTGAACCAAGCGTGTTGCTCTATCAATGTGATGATGACACCGATGGTTTAATCACTTATAATATTACCGAAGCGAATGAATTGATTTCGACAAACTATCAGTTGGAAACATTTACATATTACTACTCGTCATTAGCAGCCCAATTAGCGGATGCCACACTCGAAATAACAAACCCTGAGACGTACGAAAACCTTCCAAATCCAAACACATCAGATCCGAATCAAATATATGTTAGGATCACTTCAAACACGGGTTGCATTTCGTTTAGTCAGATGACTTTATTGGTTTCAACCACACAAATTCCATCTGGATTTTCAATCCCAGTATACTACGAATGTTTTGATGAAAGTGACGATCAAACCACTTTTGATTTTAGTGATGCCACTGCTTTAGTACTTGATAATTTTCCAATTAATCAGCCTCTTTCCGTTTCCTATTATACGACCTATGAAGATGCCCTTTCAGAACTAAATTCAATTCTAGATCCTTCAAATTTTAACCTAACGGGGATTCAAAACAGTCAAATTTGGTTGAGAGTAGACTCTTTAATAGACAACGCATGTGTGGGGATTGGACAATACATAAACCTTGAGGTATTACCATTACCTCTAGTTGAAACAATACCTGAGCTCGATTTTTGTATTGATCAAGGTTCTGTTGCTGTTATTGATTTAGCTTCAAATTTCGATGCTATTATCCTTGGTTCCCAATTGTCTTCACAATTCTCTGTTTCGTATTTTCAAACCGAGTTTGATGCCTTATCAAGTAGCAATCAAATCATCAATATTACCAATTCGGGTGCACAAGTTGTCATTTTTGGACGTATTGAAAATACATCTTCTGGCTGTTTTAGAATAACTCCAGTTAAATTGAATTTTATTGATAATCCAATAGCTCATACTATATCAGCATTTAATATATGTGACATTGATGCTGATGACAGCTATGTGTTTGATACATCAACTTTAGAAATCGATGTTTTAAATGGCCAAACAGATGTAACAATAGCCTATTTTGATGAGAATGGAAATCCGTTAATTGATCTCAATGGTGTTCCTGTGCAAAGTCCATTTCCTTCAAATTTTGAAACGAATTCTCAAACGATTACAGCTGTTGTTTCGAACGGTTTATGCCCAGACGCTGCAACGTCAATTGTTTTTGAAATCAACCCGAGCACGACATTTTCGGTTGATGATACTGTAATATGCGACGGCATCCCTGAGACTGTGATACTTCATTTGGATTTTCCTTCAATTTCATACAATTATAAGTGGCTAAGACCAGATGGTACCATGCTGACAACAACAGTCAATACATTAAATGTCAACCTCCCAGGAAATTATGAAGTCACTGTGAGTAATCAAAATGGTAGTTGTCCTACATCAGCTCAATTTGAAGTTTCAGTTTCACAAAGTCCTATGATTTCTGTCGATGATATAACTGTGATCGAGGCCAGCTCAAATAATAGTATATTTATTAACGAACTGAGTTTAGGATCTGCTAATTATCAATTTATGCTAGTTGATCAAAGTGGAGAAGTGATTGCGCCTTATCAAGACGAAGGGTACTTCGATCAGTTATTAGGCGGTATTTACACGCTTTTTGTAAGAGACGACTATCTGTGTAGTGAAACAAGTATTGATATTCCTATTTTGAATTTCCCATTATTTATAACGCCAAATGGCGATGGATATAACGATGTTTGGATGATTCAAGGCATTACAAATGACCAATTCCGTTCAGGTTTTATGTATATTTTTGATCGTTTCGGAAAACTGATTAAATCCATGTCGATATTCGATTATTGGGACGGTACCTATAATGGAGCCAATATGCCAACCAGTGACTACTGGTATCGTGTGGAAATGGTGAAATTTGACGGCTCTATTTTGACACGTCAAGGACATTTTACTTTGAAGCGTTAATTCCAAATAACTCTTGCAACTTGTCTTTGTAGTCTAGTTTTTCCCAAGTGAACAACTCGACATGTAAGGTCTTAGTTTCGCCATTAGGCAGTTTGAAAGTCTTTTTCACCATTTGAGGAACACGTCCCATATGACCATAAGCTGCTGCTTCTGTATACATAGGTTGGCGTAATTTTAAACGTTCTTCAATCGCCGCTGGTCTCATGTCAAAGGTGTTTTCTAGTACTTTCGCAATGGCTTCATCACTAAAACCATATTTTGACGTCCCTGCGGTATTCACATAAAACGAGGTGGGCTTTGCCACACCAATAGCGTAGGACACTTGTATCAATGCTTGATCACATACACCAGATGCTACTAAGTTTTTGGCCATATGCCTGGTGGCATAAGCTGCACTTCGATCCACTTTGCTAGGATCTTTTCCAGAAAAAGCACCACCACCATGACCCCCTCGACCGCCATAGGTATCAACGATGATTTTTCGCCCCGTGAGTCCTGAGTCTCCATGTGGCCCGCCGATCACAAAATTACCAGTTGGATTGATGTGA
This sequence comes from uncultured Flavobacteriaceae bacterium, assembly GCA_943788695.1. GTDB lineage: Bacteria > Bacteroidota > Bacteroidia > Flavobacteriales > Flavobacteriaceae > JALRKI01. The sequence goes on along the minus strand of CALSRG010000001.1, from coordinate 118,649 downwards.
TAGGTAATGTTGTTTTCAAAAAGTGCCCGATGCGCCGGAGTTAGTTTTGCTATGACTTTAGGCATTAAAATATTGATAATATCCTCTTTGATTTTTGCAGCCATAGCCTTCTCATCTTTCATAAAAGGATCGTGCTGCGTGGAGATCACAATAGTGTTTATTCGTTGGGGTTGATGGTCGTCTGAATAGGCGATAGTCACTTGACTTTTAGCATCAGGTCTGAGGTAATTAATGTCTTTCCCAGATCGCCTAAGTGCCGCTAATTCTTTTAAAATCTGATGAGAAAGGTCTAAAGTTAAAGGAATATAATTATCCGATTCATTGGTAGCAAACCCAAACACGATACCTTGGTCGCCAGCACCTTGTTCTTTCTTGTTGGATTTAACAACACCGCGATTAATATCATCAGATTGCTCGTGAATAGCCGACAAAACACCGCACGAATTACCATCAAACATATATTCTGACTTGGTGTATCCAATGCGGTTGATGGTGTCACGAGCAATTTGTTGAACGTCCAAATAAACGCTTGATTTCACTTCTCCGGCAAGTATAACCTGTCCAGTAGTCACTAGTGTTTCGCAAGCCACTTTGGCCTCTGGGTCAAAGGCTAAAAAATTATCAATTAAAGCATCACTGATTTGATCAGCAATTTTATCTGGATGTCCTTCCGACACACTTTCAGATGTGAATAGATAGGCCATGACTATAAAACTTTATGAAAATAAAAGTATGTAAGTAACTTGAAATCACTGTCTTTAGCATTTTTTGGTTGAGGTTGCAATCAGTCAAATTTCTCCTCATCAAGATTGAATGCAAATATACACTGTTTTAACAAAAGTCGAAACAGTAAGTGCAAAATTTTTTATCGTTAATTTTATTGTAAATTACAACCTGTTTTCTTTAAGTAATAATATTTTCTTTCAATCCTTTAAAATTATTCAATGTCTGCGGCAAAAGAAATACCAGAAACTTATAAAATTTCATCTCCCTTACTATTAAATCAATTTGTACTAGACGGCGAATTGCGCCAATGGCATGGCAATTCAGCTGATGTGCGGTCAACAATCTTGTCTGTAAATGATAGCGGTGACATGGAAGAAACCTTATTAGGCCATGTGCCTCAAATGGGCAAAAAAGAGGCCCTCGAAGCTTTGAATTCTGCGTCGCAAGCTTTTGACAGAGGTCGCGGTGAATGGCCAACAATGAAGGTGGGTCATCGCATCAAGTGTTTGGAAAAATTTGTTCACCAAATGGCGTTAAAAAGAGAGCAAGTTGTTAAACTCTTGATGTGGGAGATCGGTAAGAATTTAAATGATTCTGAAAAGGAATTTGACAGAACAGTTGAATATATATATGACACAATTGACGCTTATAAAAACCTCGATAGAGAAAGTGCGAAGTTTGAGAATGTGAGTGGTGTCCGCGCCCATATTCGACGCGGACCTTTAGGTGTTGTGTTGTGTTTGGGACCCTATAATTACCCATTAAATGAAACATTTTCATTACTGATTCCTGCCATTATTATGGGCAATACTACCATTTTTAAACCAGCTAAATTCGGAGTTTTGCTAATTGCTCCGCTTTTAGAAGCTTTCGCAAATAGTTTTCCTCCAGGTGTTGTCAATGTCATTTTTGGTCGAGGAAGAGAAGTGGCTACACCGATCATGAAATCAGGAAAAATTGATGTCCTGGCGTTAATTGGACACAGCTCTTCTGCTGTGGCACTTCAAGATCTGCACCCAAACAAAAACAGGCTACGTCTGGTTTTAGGCTTGGAGGCCAAGAACCCAGGCATTATTTTACCGTCGGCTGATATGAACCTCACGGTTTCGGAATGCATTTCTGGTACGCTTTCTTTTAATGGTCAACGTTGTACTGCTCTCAAAATTCTTTACGTTCACGAGGAGGTCAAAGATCAATTTTTGAAAATCTTTTGCGCCGAGGTAGATGCCCTTCAATTGGGAATGCCATGGGAAAATACCCTTTTAACACCTTTACCCGAACCTCATAAACCAGATTATATTCAATCTCTTATAGACGATGCTTTGTCTAAAGGTGCTAAAATATTGAATAAACGAGGTGGTGAGCGCAGTAGTAATTATATTTTCCCCGCGGTACTCTACCCGGTAACTGAAGACATGAAAATATATCATGAAGAGCAATTTGGCCCTGTTATTCCTGTTAAGTCCTTTAAGGACATCAATACCCCGTTAGTCGAGATGTCGGAATCAAACTATGGTCAGCAGGTTAGTGTTTTTGGATCAAACACCCAAGAATTGGCACCCTTAATAGATGCCTTAGTCAATTTGGTGTGCCGCGTTAATTTGAATAGTGCTTGTCAAAGAGGTCCTGATGTGTATCCTTTTTCAGGACGAAAAGATTCTGCGGTTGGTACCTTGAGTGTCCATGATGCGTTGCGGGCCTTCTCAATAAGAACTTTTTTAGCCTGTAAAGACAATGAAATCAACAAGCGCATATTGCAAACAATGCTTCAGGAAAGGCAATCAAATTTTGTAAGCACTGACTATCTGCTTTAAGTGTGAGAAGTTAAATTTTTAAACTGTGCTTCGAGTCCAATATTTTTACGTCGGAGCTGTAAAATTTTAAGTCCGTTGCTATGCGCAAAGTCAAATACGACGGCGCGCATATCGGTTTCAGAATCGAAAGTAATTTCATAGATAAACCCATCTGAATTCACCACTTCACATACCTCTTCGAGTTGACTTAAAAACGCTTCTTCAACACGATAGTCAAATTCCACTATTACTATTTGTTGCTGATTATGAAGCAGTTCATCCAATTTTTGATCGGCTACAATCTCACCCTGCGATATAATCAAAACACGGTCGCACATGGCCTCTACTTCTTGCATGATATGTGTAGAAAGGAGTATCAGTTTCTCTTTTCCGAGATTGATAATTAATTGGCGCATGTCTTCGAGTTGATTGGGGTCTAATCCAGTTGTTGGTTCATCTAATATTAAAATTTCTGGATCATGTAAAATCGCAGCTGCCAAACCAACACGCTGTCTGTATCCTTTGGATAACTCATTAATATGTTTATGAGCCATCACGTCTAATCCCGTAGAGGTCAATACATGATCAATTCGAGCGCTGTTAACAGCTCTCATGGCTGAAATCCACAAGAGGTATTCTCTAACATACATATCATCATATAAAGGGTTGATGTCAGATAAATAGCCTATTTTTTTCTTAATCAGTTTGCTGTTTGTCGTTACATCGATGTCGTCTATCACAATAGACCCTTCTTGCACCTCGAGCAAACTACAAAGCAATTTGAATAAGGTAGATTTTCCAGCACCATTTGGTCCTAAGATACCAATCACGCCCGATGATGCAGTTTCAAAGCTCACTTGCTTCAAAGCCTGTTCATTAGCGTAAGAATGTGTAAGAGATGAAACCCTAATTGTGCTCATGATATTGAACTAACTTAAATGCTTGAATAGCAAAGGTCGCTATAAATAGAAAAAACTCAGAAAATAATAGAATAAAATTGCTGAATATAAATTTATTGCTAATTTCGTACTTATGACTGGACAAGCGATTTTTTATTTTAACTATTATTTCTTTTGTGGAAAACCACTTGAGACCTAATCAGCCATTTATTAAATGAAGCAACATAGTCTCGAATTTACGAGACTTTTTTTTTGTCAATAATTGACTAAATCGAAGTATGAAAAATATAGCTATTCAAGGTGTACGAGGCTCTTTTCACCATATCGTGAGCCAGAAATTTTATCAAGACGATTGTCATCTGATTGAGTGTGACAGTTTTGATTTGTTAGTCAAAAAACTATTGTCCGAAGAATGTGATGCCGCTGTGATGGCACTCGAAAATTCAATTGCGGGTTCTATTTTACCCAATCATGCCCTAATCGATAACAATGATTTATACATTGAAGGTGAACGTTACCTAGATATTCAACTTAATTTTATGGCTTTATCAGGGCAAAGTATTTCTGATATTACTGAAGTTCATTCGCATCCAATTGCTTTGCTTCAATGTAAAATATTTTTTGACCAGTATCCTCATATCAAATTGGTTGAATCTACTGACACTGCCGAAGTAGCACTTGATATTCATAAAAATCAAATTAAACATCGAGGAGCAATTGGCAGTGCTTTAGCTGCAGAAATATTCGATTTAGAAATTTTAGCAAAGAGCATTCAAACGATTAAAACCAATCAAACACGCTTTGTTCTCTTGTCTAAGAGCTTGTCTACACACAATCCATTACAAGTCAATAAAGCCTCATTAAAATTTGAACTCAACCATCAACGCGGAAGTTTAGCATCAATTTTGAATGTTATGAGCGATTGTAATTTAAGCTTAACTAAAATACAATCATTACCTAAAATTGAAACTCCATGGTCTTACGGTTTTTTTGTGGACGTAACATTTAATGATTATCATAATTTTCAAAAGGCTATAGCTATCATGAAGCTTATGGCTAAGGTGTTTAAAGTGATGGGCGTTTATCAAAATCAAAAAAATTCATGACAACAGCAAACCGTCTTGCATCAGTACAAGAATATTATTTTTCAATAAAATTAAAAGAGGTCAATGAGATGGTGTCACAAGGTTGCGATATCATCAATATGGGCATTGGCAGTCCAGACCTAACGCCTCCACCCGAAGCTGTCGCTGCGCTAAACGAAAGCATGAATGATCCCAATGCTCACAGATATCAAGCTTACAGAAGTTTAAGCGAATTACGTGTCGCCATGACAGAATTCTATAAATTACATTTTAAGGTAACCTTGAATCCTGAGTCAGAAATACTACCATTAATGGGTAGTAAAGAAGGCATCATGCACATTTCAATGGCATTTTTAAATGCTGGTGATCATGTACTTATACCTAATCCTGGATACCCAACTTATGAGTCAGTGACACGTCTTATGGAAGCGAAGCCAGTCCACTACGATCTTGAAGAATTTTCTGGTTGGATACCAGATCTGGTTAAGCTCAGTACGTTAGATTTATCAAAAGTTAAAATAATGTGGATCAATTACCCTCACATGCCTTCTGGGACAGTAGTGTCATCCGCCAAACTATTCGAGTTAGTCTCATTCGTAAAACAGCATAATATTTTGCTCATAAATGACAATCCTTATGGTTTGATCTTGAATGATGATCCGATGAGTTTGTTGTCTATTCAAGGTGCTATGTCTTGTTGTTTAGAGCTCAATTCGATCAGTAAAAGTTTTAATATGGCTGGATGGCGGATCGGTATGGTGATGGGACAACAGTCTTTTATAAACGATATTTTAAAAGTAAAAAGTAATATGGACTCAGGGATGTTTTATGGACTTCAAAAGGGCGCCATAGCCGCCTTAAATTCAACCGATAATTGGGTTTGTTCTCTAAATAATACTTATAGAGAACGGCGCAAAATCATGTGGCAATTTGCTGACGCTTTGGGGGCGACTTATGACAAAAATAGCGCTGGAATGTTTGTTTGGGTTAAACTCTCAAAAGGTATAGACTCTGTTGATTTTTCAAACAGAATATTAGAGGACTATCATATTTTTGCAACACCAGGGGATGTTTTCGGATCTCAAGGGAAAGGCTATTTGAGATTGTCGCTTTGTTTAGAAGGATCACGAATTGAGCAAGCCATCCAACGCTTAAACAATAAAAAAATGAATTAGAAATGGAGAATAGTAAAAATTTAAAAACTTGGTTAAACGATTATCATTTGGATCATCCAATGGTTATTGCAGGACCCTGCAGTGCTGAAACTGAGGCTCAAATGTTGGATGCCGCTTTTCAATTAAAAGATTCAAATACATCAATATTTCGTGCTGGTATATGGAAACCGCGAACCCGACCAGGTAATTTTGAAGGGGTTGGTGCCATAGGCCTTAAGTGGCTTCAAACAGTAAAGTGTGAAACGGGACTTCAAACCGCTACTGAGGTCGCCAATGCAAATCATGTCGAACTGGCTTTAGAGCACGACGTCGACGTTCTTTGGATTGGGGCGCGCACTTCAGTAAATCCTTTTATGGTACAAGAATTGGCCAATGCTCTAGCAGGAACGGATAAGCCTATTTTGGTCAAAAACCCAGTGAATCCAGATTTGGCACTCTGGTTAGGTGCGGTCGAACGTTTACACAAAGCTAATATTCATAAATTAGGCGTGATTCATAGAGGGTTCTCAACCTACGATAAATCGAACTATCGAAATAAACCTGAATGGCAAATTCCAATTGAACTGCAAAATCAGTTTCCAGATTTGCCTCTATTTGTTGACCCATCTCACATAGGTGGGAGACGTGATTTGATTCTTGAACTTTGTCAAAAGGCTTTAGATTTGAACTACGACGGAATGATGATTGAAACCCATCCTACACCTGAAAAAGCATGGAGTGATGCGGAACAACAAGTCACTCCAGAGCGTCTCAAGGAAATTACCGGAAGTTTAATTGTCCGAGATCAGACGGCAGAAGGAGAAGTATTTAACAATACTCTTGAAAAATATCGAACACAAATCGACAGCTTTGACGATCAGTTGCTACAAGTTATTGGTCAGCGCATGTCCATAGTCGAAGAAATTGGCTTTTTAAAGAAAAGTCAGAATGTAGCGGTTTTGCAAAACTCACGTTGGCACGACATATTGAAAAAAATGGTTGATCAGGGTGAAAAGGAAAATTTGAGTGCAGAATTTGTAACCAAAATCTTTCAGGCCATACATCAAGAGTCGATCAATCATCAGGAGCGAATTATGAATCAGCAATAGACCAAAAATGAGTACTATCTTTGTGAATTGATGATAGGAACAGTATATAAATCTACGGGGAGTTGGTATGTTGTAAAAGCGCCGACAGGTGTCTTTTATAAATGTAGAGCAAAAGGTCGTTTGAGATTGGCTAATTTTAAAAGCACTAATCCCATAGCTGTTGGTGACCTGGTTGATTTTGAACTTGAAATGAAAAACGATGAAATGACTGGTGTCATAAGTCTCATTCACGATCGACAGAATTATATCGTTAGGAAATCAGTAAACCTTTCTAAACAAACACACATCATTGCAAGTAATATTGATCAGGCCATATTGATCATTACGATTAATAACCCGGTAACCATGACCAGTTTTATTGACCGATTTTTAGTAACTGCAGAGGCCTATCATATAGAAGCGATATTATTATTTAATAAAATCGATTCCTACGATAAGCAAGCTCAATTGGAGGCTGATAAACTTAAAATGTGTTACGAAAATATTGGCTATCAATGTCTAGATGTATCCGCAAAGAATAGTATAAATATTGACAAGGTCAAAACCTTAATGATAGGAAAGGTAAGTATGTTTTCAGGTCATTCAGGTGTTGGCAAATCTACCTTAGTGAATGTTATTGATCCTAATCTGAACCTCAGAACAGCAGTCATTTCTGAACAACATCAGCAAGGGCAACACACAACGACTTTTGCCGAAATGTTTGATCTCGAATTTGACGCTCAAATTATTGACACCCCTGGTATTCGTGGATTTGGAATTGTAGATATGGAACCTGATGAAATCAGTGATTATTTTCCAGAAATGCAGGCTCTTAAATCGCAATGTAAATTCAACAATTGCCTACATAAGGACGAACCTCATTGCGCCATTAAAAAAGCGGTTCAAAATGCTGATATTGTAGAATCGAGATATCATAGTTATTTGCAAATTCTTGAACGAGATCAGAGTAATTACCGAAACGATATATGGCCAAGTTAATTTTTATACCAGAATTAGGATGAGAGCAGTTGTACAGAGGGTGTCTCGCGCACAAGTATCGACTGAAGGTGGTATCATTGGAGAAATTCAAAAGGGGCTTTTAGTGCTATTGGGAGTCGCCGAAAATGACACTGAAACAGATGCCAATTGGATGGTTCAAAAAGTATTGAATTGTCGCATTTTTCCTGACCAAAATAAAAAAATGAATCTTTCACTAATCGATATAAATGGAGAGGCTTTAATTGTAAGTCAGTTTACCCTTTTTGCAAATATTCAAAAGGGCAATCGCCCAAGTTTTATTAAAGCTGCAAATCCTACAAAAGCACAAGAAATGTATGAATATTGTATTCGAAAATTTAATGATAATATGGCTCAAGAGGTTCAAACAGGATCATTTGGTGCTATGATGGACGTGAGTTTGAACAATGCCGGACCAGTTACAATTATATTTGATTCACACTCGAAAATATAGATTATGAATAAAATTAATGAGGCTCAAAAAGCTGTAGATTCGTGGATAAAGGAACATGGAGTAAGGTATTTCGATCCTCTCACTAATATGGCACAACTGACTGAAGAGGTTGGAGAGGTTGCTCGAATTATTGCCCGACGCTTTGGAGAACAAAGCGAAAAGGAAAGTGACAAATCCAAAGATTTGGGAGAAGAATTGGCTGATGTAATTTTTGTTGTTTTGTGTCTCGCTAACCAAACAGGAATCGACCTTCAATCAGCCTTCGACAAAAAATTAGATTTGAAGTCAAAACGCGATCACGACCGTCATCACAAAAATGAAAAATTGAAATAATCTCAGATTTGTAAATCATGATCATACGCTTAGCTGATTTTAATATTCAGTCAAACAAACAACCCATACATGTACCGGGATCAAAGAGTGAGTCTAACCGCCTTTTGATCTTAAAAGCATTATTCCCTTCGATTGAAATAGAAAATATTTCAACAGCAGTTGATACGATAAAATTACAACAAGCTTTGTTCGTGCCATTTGATGGCATCATCGATATCCATCATGCAGGGACGGCCATGCGTTTTTTGACGGCCTTTTTTGCTGCAAAAGATGGATGTAACATAATATTGACAGGATCAGGACGAATGCAAGAACGACCGATCGGCATATTGGTTGAAGCTCTTAAAGAACTTGGAGCGCAAATCGATTACACCGAAGAGGATGGTTTCCCCCCACTCAAAATAAGAGGTAAACAACTGATGGGAGGTAGAGTATCATTAGACCCTTCAGTGAGCAGCCAATATATATCGGCCTTACTTTTGATGGCACCGACTTTTCAAAAAGGCCTCGACATTCATTTTAAAAAGAAACCCACTTCGGCACCTTATATAGAGATGTCTTTAGCTCTATTGAAATCGATTGGCGTAAATTGTGTGTTCAACGACTTGAATGTTAAAATTGAGTCTTTTTCTGGCGCATTAACCACCAATAAATTTACCATTTGTTCAGATTGGTCCTCTGCCTCTTACTTTTATAGCGCTGTGGCGCTCAGTCCAATAAATACGATCATTTCATTATCAAATTTTACACCCAATAGTTTACAAGGTGACGCACAAGTTGCTGAGATATACAAGAATTTTGGAGTATCTACAAGATATCACAACGGTATTTTAATTATCGAAAAGACAAATCAGGTCTATCCAATAAAGCTAGAACTGAATTTAAATCAAACACCCGATTTGGCTCAAACGATAGCAGTTACTTGTCTCGGGTTGGGTGTGCAATGTTACCTGACGGGATTACATACGTTGAAAATTAAGGAGACTGATCGATTGGTTGCTTTGAAAAATGAAATTGAAAAATGTAATGGAAGGGTTGAAGTTTCGAAAGACTCATTTCATTTGACTTTTATCGATGAATTGCCATCAGAGGTTTCTATCAATACTTATGAGGATCATCGTATGGCGATGGCTTTTGCGCCTCTAAGTATGAAATGTGCATTAATCATTCACGATGCAATGGTGGTCCAAAAATCATATCCAAATTTCTGGCAAGACTTTCAACGTATCGGCTTAAAATGGGAGGTTTTTTAAATATATGCTTGTTTCCTTGACATGCCCCCTTGTCAAATTGTATATTTGCCGTTCTTTAATCAAATTCTATGAAATTATCTCACTTTAATTTTGATCTTCCAGAAGATTTATTGGCCGAACATCCAGCAGAAAACAGAGACGAATCGCGCCTTATGGTTCTCAATAGAAAAGATCAAACCATTGAACATAAACAATTTAAAGATCTGATCGATTATTTTGAAGATGACGATGTGATGATTCTTAATAACACCAAAGTTTTTCCTGCCCGTCTTCATGGGAACAAAGAGAAAACAGGTGCTAAAATTGAAGTATTTTTGCTTCGAGAACTCAATAAAGAACAGCGTTTGTGGGATGTGCTCGTTGATCCTGCGCGAAAAATTAGAATAGGCAATAAACTCTACTTTGGCGATGACGAGTCCTTAGTAGCTGAGGTTATTGACAATACCACCTCTAGAGGTAGAACTTTACGTTTTTTGTATGATGATTATTATCACGAATTTCGGAAAAAACTTTCTGAGCTTGGAGAGACGCCACTTCCAAAATACATCAAACGCGAGGTAAATAAGGATGATGAAGAACGGTATCAAACCATCTATGCAAAACATGAAGGCGCTGTGGCCGCACCAACAGCGGGGTTGCATTTTTCTAAACATCTTTTGAAACGTCTTGAAATTAAGGGAATTAACTTTGCTGAAATCACTTTACATGTTGGCCTAGGGACATTTAATCCGGTTGAGGTCGAAGATTTGTCGAAGCATAAAATGGATAGCGAAGAAATCATAGTTGATACACAGGCCACTGAAATTGTAAACACAGCTATTTCAAAAAAGCGTCGTATTTGTGCCGTTGGAACTACTGCCATGAGAGCTGTCGAAAGCTCAGTCTCATCCCAAGGATTGTTAAACGAATATGCCGGTTGGACTAATAAATTTATTTTTCCACCATACGATTTTAGTATTGCAAATTCAATGATTACGAATTTCCATATGCCAAAATCAACACTAATCATGATGGCCTCAGCATTTGCCGGGCATGATTTTATCAAAAGAGCCTATAAAGAAGCCGTTAAGGAGAAATATAAATTCTACTCCTACGGTGATGCCATGCTAATCATTTAATTCAAGGCCTCGCATTGCGAGGCTTTTTTATGCCATGCCGATAAGCCCAAAGAAAGATATCAGATCTATAGATCAGCAAGCATTGCGAGCCTTTTTTGTCGAAAATGGTGAAAAACCTTTTAGAGGTGACCAGGTCTTTGAGTGGCTGTGGCAAAAGGGCGCTCATCACTTTGACGATATGACTAATTTATCACTGTCTCTAAGACAGTTGCTCGATCAACATTTTTCCATCAATCATATTGCAATCAACCGTATGCAAAGAAGTAAAGATGGTACTATTAAAAATGCCGTGACTTTGCATGACGATTTGATTGTGGAATCGGTTCTTATTCCGACCCCAAAAAGAACTACAGCCTGCGTCTCTAGTCAGGTTGGATGTAGCCTGAATTGTGAATTTTGTGCAACTGCCAAACTCAAGCGGATGCGTAATTTGAATCCAGATGAAATTTTTGATCAAGTGGTTGCTATTGACCAACAAAGTCAAGAATATTATGGTCGTAAATTATCGAATATCGTTTTTATGGGCATGGGAGAGCCATTAATGAATTACAAAAATGTTATCGCCGCTATAGATAAAATTACGGGAGAAAAGGGCCTACAGATGTCGCCGCGACGCATCACTTTGTCAACATCTGGAATTCCAAAGATGATCAGAAAAATGGCTGACGATGAAGTAAAATTTAACCTTGCTTTGTCCTTGCACTCTGCCATTCAAGAGGTACGAGAGTCGATCATGCCTTTTTGTGGTAATTTCCCGTTAGATGAACTCCTTGAGTCGCTACAATATTGGTACGAGAAAACAGGTCGGATGATCACCCTTGAGTATCTTATATGGAAAGGGATTAACGACCGTGAAGTAGACCGTCAAGCACTTGTGAATTTTGCAAAGCAAATACCCTGTAAGGTTAATATTATAACCTATAATGCCATTGATGAAGAGTATTTTGTTCAGGCGGGATGGGCGGCTGTAAAGGCCTATATTGATGTCCTCGAAAAAAACAGGATATCTGTAACGGTGCGAAGATCACGTGGCGACGACATTGATGCAGCATGCGGCCAACTGGCTAATAAATCTTAATATCGCTGAACTCTAGTTCTTTTGGAGGCTTTTATTACCTTTGACCATCTATAATGACCCTCTGCCTTGAAAATCGTTGAACAAATCAAAGATCCTATTGCATTGGAAATGGCTCGATTCGAAGAGAAGTTCAGAGCGGCCATGTCCAGTAAAGTAGCACTACTCAATCGCATCACCTATTATGTTGTTAATCGAAAAGGGAAACAAATGCGACCTATGTTTGTTTTTCTCTCAGCTAAAATGCTCGGTGGTGGAAAAGTAAACGAACGTACTTATCGAGGTGCCTCTGTTATTGAACTGATCCACACAGCAACCTTAGTTCATGATGATGTGGTTGACGATAGCAACCGTAGACGAGGTTTTTTTTCGGTTAACTCCCTTTGGAAAAATAAGATTGCTGTTTTAGTTGGAGATTACCTCTTATCTAAAGGATTGTTGCTTTGTATTGATCATGATGATTTTGATTTACTTAAAATTATTTCAATAGCTGTTCGAGAAATGAGTGAAGGTGAGTTACTGCAAATTGAAAAAGCCCGAACACTAGATATCACAGAAGAGGTCTATTTTGAAATTATCAGACAAAAAACAGCAACATTAATTGCAGCATGTTGTAGTTTGGGGGCAGCATCAGTTGCTTCCAATTCCGACGAAGTAGAACGAATGAGACGCTTTGGAGAACTCATCGGCATGGCGTTTCAAATCAAAGATGATTTGTTCGATTATACCGACGGTCCCATTGGAAAGCCAGTAGGCATTGACATTAAAGAACGTAAAATGACCCTGCCATTTATCTACACCTTAAACAATTGCAGGAAATCGGATCGAGATTGGATGATCAATTCAATTAAAAATCACAATCGTGACAAAACTAGAGTCAAAGAAGTTATTGATTTTGTTCAAAAACATGGCGGCTTGGCTTATGCTACTCAAAAAATGTTAGCGTTAAAAGATGAGGCACTTGACTTGCTCAAGTTATATCCAGACACCTCTTATCGCAAAGCTTTAGAGCAATTGGTGGTTTTTGTTATTGAGCGAAAGAAGTAAGTTTTAGTTGGATTGAAGCCGTTCCAAAGCGTTTGTGGCACTGACATTTTCGGGATCTAATTTTAGAATTTTTTGATAAGCTTTTTTGGCGGCATCAGGATTATTGGCCTTTTCTTCTGCTATGGCCAGCATTTGATTGGTAAAGACTTCATTAGGAAAAAACGAGGCGTTCAAGGAAAAAGCCATGAGAGCCTTGTCAATCATATTAGCACTTAAATACACATTGCCTAAGGTATTTAACTCGTATATGTTGGTGATCCAAGGCATCATTTTTTGATAGTGGGCGTAAAGATTGGTCATGACGTCTTCTGTACCTCGTTCATCGATTTGAGCCATTAAATAGTTGGCGGCGCGGTAATTGGGTATGGAAGGATAACCAAAGGCAACCTGAGCCACATCAGTCAGTAAGTCATTTTTTGGTGTTTCTACAATTCGGCCAACCTCTTGCCCATATTTCATAAATTGAAATACTGGTACACGATGAATTCTCTGCCCTTCTTCTTCACTATTGGGTCCTTGTTTGTAAAGTTCGGAACGGCCATCCAGTGCAATAAGTTGTAATTGTGATCGGTCTAATCCCAATTCATCCCACAATTTGATGAACTGAGGCACCCATTCTTGACTATCAACGCACCAAGTACCCAGATAAATGGTCACTTCAAACGCTCTTAATTTGGATATTACGTCATCATATTGACCACTTGGCAAATGAAACTTTTTAGTATTATTATGAAACCACTGGTTGTATGGTAATTGTGCCTCAATTTGTTTGATATCAATAGGGCCTAAAAGATGTGATTCCCCTCCATCATCTGTATACGATTGGCCGTTGACAAATATGTAAGATGCAAAAAAGCAACAACATAGTAGAAGGTATTTAAGCATATCATGAAGATTTGGATTATGAAATTACAAAAAACATCAGAATTGAAACAGTTGCAGAATGATTTTAACATTTCAGGTAAATTGTATTATTTTTAAAGTCTTATTCAAATGACCTTGATTTCAAGACAAACTATAGATGCCGTTTTTGAAGCTTCACGTGTAGAGGAGGTTATTGGTGATTTTGTCCAACTGAAAAAATCAGGGAGTAATTTCAAAGGATTAAGTCCATTTACGGACGAACGTTCACCCAGTTTTATGGTATCACCAGTTAAGCAAATTTGGAAAGATTTTTCGAGTGGTAAAGGTGGTACTGCGGTGTCATTTTTGATGGAACACGAGCACTTTACCTATCCAGAAGCGATTCGCTATTTGGCTAAAAAATACAACATTGAAATAGAAGAGACTGAGCAAACGGATGAAGAGAAAGCAGCTGTCGATGTTCGCGAGAGTATGTTTTTGGTCAATACCTTTGCGGCAGAATATTTTGAAAAAAAATTAAATAAAAGTGAAGAAGGTCGCACCATAGCCTTGAGTTATTTCATTGAACGAGGCTTTACACCCGAAACCATTAAAGTCTTTCAGTTAGGCTATTCGCCAGATACTTGGCAGGCTTTTACAGACAAAGCTTTAGACAAAGGTTATAAGCTCGAATTTTTGGAACAGACGGGCTTAACCATCATCAAAGAGGATAAAAAATTTGATCGTTTTAAGGGTAGGGTAATGTTTCCCATTCATAGTTTGTCGGGACGTGTTTTAGGCTTTGGAGGACGTATTTTGGGCAATTCAAAAAGTGCTGCAAAATACCTTAATTCACCAGAAAGTGCGGTTTACTCAAAAAGTAAAGTGCTGTATGGTATCTATTTTGCCAAGCAACAAATTGCCAAGGAAGACAATTGTTATTTGGTTGAAGGTTATACAGATGTCATTCAAATGCACCAACGCGGTATCACTAACGTTGTGGCCTCATCTGGTACTGCATTGACCCCAGACCAAATTCGATTGATCAATAGATTAACTAATAATATAACGGTTTTATTCGATGGTGATGCTGCGGGAGCCCGAGCAGCGATGCGTGGCATTGATTTGATTTTAGAACAAGGAATGAATGTTAAAGTTTGCAGTTTCCCAGATGGCGAAGATCCTGATAGTTTTGCTAAAAAGCATCCTAAAGCAGTGATCGAGACCTACCTTCAAGAAAACGCCAAAGATTTCATCACATACAAAGCAAATTTGCTGGTTGCTGAAGCGCAAAATGATCCAGTTAAAAAAGCTGCCACTATAAATGATATGGTAAACAGTATTTCAAAAATTCCTAATGATATTCAGCGCGAAGTTTATATTCGGTCATGCGCACATATCATGGATATTGGTGAAGCGGTACTGTTTAGCACTCTTGCTCAATTGACTCAACGTCAAATCAAAGATGCCAAAGAGGCTTATAAAGACCCTCAAAAACCATTTGCAGTGGTTACTCACAAGCCCAAAGCAGCAAAGGTTGACATTCAATTTGAGTTGGAACGTAAGATCATCGAGTTGTTATTACTTTATGGGAATCAAGAGGCGGAATTTGAGGACTTAATCCTAAAGGAATCAGATTTTGGGGAACTTGTTTTGGAACCCGTAAAACAGCAATCGAAGGTCTTTGAAAAAATATTTCTTGATTTGCAGGAGGATGAAATGGTTTTTACAAATGAGCAGTTTAAAGGCCTATATTTTACCATCATTGATGCGCTCAATCAAAATCCAACTGATTTGCCACAGCAATTGGTCAGCAGGGTGCCTACGGAAATGGCTGAAATCATGACGAGTATAATGATGGATCACGAGCGTTATCATTTGCATGATTGGGAACGAAAAAATATATTTCCAACAGGAAAGGACGGTAAAATTGGTCAATTAGTCAATGAAACCATCTTGAGCTTGCGTTGTTTTTTAATAGACCTAAAGGTGGCAGAGTTTCAGTCTAAAACCAATGATTCAAATGAGGATCATAAAGATATTTTGGAAGATGTTATGAATTATTCGAATCTCAAAAGACTATTGTCCCGAAAACTCAATCGTGTTTTATGAGTTGCTGATACCCATAGCCTCGGCAAGTTTAATTAGTGCGACTGTATTGTTGGCACCCAATTTTTTCATCAATCGACTTTTATAAGTTCCAACAGTTTTATCATTGATCTCCAATGCGTTCGCAATGGACTTGTTAGTCATACCTTGGTAAATAAATTGCATGACTTCCATTTCTCGATTGGAGAGCATCTTGGTGTTAGAATTTAATTCCCCTTGATCATTAAAAGTTAGGAATTTGGCCAAAGCAGCACTGATATATATTTCATTATTATGTACTTTTCTTATGATAGTAGGAATCACTTTTGGAACAGCTGATTTATTCATAAAACCTGATGCCCCAGCTCTAATAATATTCAGAGCATAAATCGCCTCTGGTTTTGAGGATAGCGCCAGTATTTTAACACGTCTGTGGCTCTTTTGTATGCGTTTAATCATTTTTAGACTATTGATATTGGCCATTTCTAAATCCAAAATCAATACATCAGGTGTTGTTGATTTGATTAAATCAAACAACTGTGTTTGATTGGGCGCTAGACCGACAATAGATATATCATTTGTTTCTGAAAGTAACTTGTCGAAGCCTAAAGAAATGATTGGAAATTGAGTGGCTAGCAGTAATTTAATCCCCATTATTAAATCTTGAATTCGACTGGAATTTGACAAACGGGGATAGGTATCATTTTGTGTTGGTTTCTCATTTGAAAGGAAGTATAGATCGACATCACTTCTTTTTGTCTCCCATTGAAATCATCTGCGGTATGTCCTATTTTACTGGCTTGCATCGCCCATTCTAATTCGTCGTAATTGGCTCCAATTTGATCCTCATCAGTGCGTGCGTCTCCAAACAGTCCATCACTTGGAGCCGCTTCAAGAATTGCCCGAGGAACATTTAAAAAACGACCCAATTGAAACACTTCTGATTTCAGTAAATCTGCAATTGGACTGACGTCTACTCCTCCGTCACCATATTTAGTGTAAAACCCAACACCAAAATCTTCAACTTTGTTTCCAGTTCCAGCCACCAAAAGACCATTTAGAGTCGCATAATAATATAAAGTAGTCATGCGAAGTCGTGCTCTTGAATTGGCCAAAGAAAAAGCCATCGAATCATCCTTTGGGTCAGCCTTATTACTTGCCACAAAAGCCTCAAAAACAGGTGTTAAATCAATTCTTATTGCTTTGAAATTATCAAAATCTATTTCAAGTTTTGCTTGCATACTCTGTGCACGGGAGACATGATCAAGATGCTGATGTATTGGCATTTCAATCCCATAAATTTCCAAACCAGTTCTTGCGCATAGGCTGGCAGTAACCGCAGAATCAATACCACCAGACACGCCTACAACAAACCCTTTGACTTTGGCGTTTAAGGCATATTCCTTTAACCAAGTAATGATATGATTTGAAACGAGATGTGGTTCTTTGAGCATTTTAAAAAAGTTTAAAGATAACTTTAGGAATTGTTCTGACTAAAGAATCTTATTTTTGTGCTAAGTTAATGGTTTTATCAAGTTGAAAAAAATGCAATTTATATTGAGATGCAGTGCAATGTATTCATTAGTTCTTGGTTTTACGATATTTATATTGTCTTGTGAAGCCGATAAACTTGAAAAGGAAATTGCATCGATTCCTGTTGATTTTGAGTTCATTCGATTTGATTTAGAATTTGCCAACACATCGCTAGACAGTTTAAATCATATCAAAAAGAAATATCCTTATTTTTTTCCATCCTCAGTCCCAGATAGTATTTGGAAGTCAAAGATGAACGATAGTTTACAACAGCAGCTTCAATTTGAGGTCGCTAAGGTTTTTCCAGAAAATGACGATTTGCAGTTTGAGATAAAACATAGATTTCAAGCTATAAAGTATTACTTTCCGGATTTTATTGTTCCTAAAACAGTATTAACAACAACTTCGGATGTTGAGTACCACTATAAGGTAATCTTGACGGACACGTTAGTTATTTTATCGTTAGATACATTTTTAGGATCAGACCATGATTTGTACAGGGGTGTTTATGATTATATTAAAGTTGGAATGACTCCAGACCATATTGGACCTGAATTGGCGATCGCTTTTTTAGACAATCATATGATACACATCAATCGTCCTACGCTAATTGAAGCAATGATTCAAGAGGGTCAAAAATTGTATGCTGCTCAAAAATTGTGTTCCTCAGCCAGCGAAGCACTTCTTCTACATTATACCGAAGATGAATATCTCTGGGCGCAATCCAATGCGCGCTTTGTTTGGGAATATTTGATAGCCAACGACTATTTGTTTTCAACACAACCTCAATTATTTAACCGCTTTATCGCCCCTGCACCATTTTCCAAATTTTATATGGACATTGATCAAGAAACCCCAGGCGCCTTAGGTGTTTTTGTGGGACTTCAAATTGTTAAAACTTATATGGAAAGAATTGATGTAGATTTGAACACACTTTTGAACACACGCCCTGAAGTTATTTTTAATGCAGCTAAATACAAACCTTAATATCATATTATGACAACTTCTAAAATTGAATTATTAGTCGAATTGGACGAGAACCGTGTGCCAGAAAAATTATCTTGGAATGCTAAAGAGGGCGGGGTCAATGATGCTGAGGCAAAAGCCTTTTTGTTATCCGTTTGGGATCATGAGACTAAAAACGCATTACGCATTGATTTATGGACTAAAGACATGCCAGTTGATGATATGAAAATGTTTTTTTATCAAACCTTATTGGCTATGAGTGATACTTTTATGCGTGCAACTCAAGACGAAAAAATGAGTGAAACGATGAAAGATTTTTGTGTGTATTTTGCTGAAAAATTGCAGCTAAAAAATTAAATATCCTTCACCACTCATTGAGACGGTTTGAATCTAGCTTAAGAAATATAAATAGTAAAATAGTAAATCCCCAAAGGGAAGATCCACCATAGCTAAAAAAGGGTAGGGGAATACCTATTGTTGGAAATAGACCAATGACCATTCCAATATTAATAGCAAAATGAGTAAATAATACTGCCGCTACACCCATCCCATAAATGCGACTAAAAGGGTTCTTTTGAAGATTGGCGAGATACAAAATGCGTAATAATAGGACCACGAATAAAATGACAACCAAACTACTTCCTAAAAACCCCCATTCTTCTCCAACTGTACTGAAAATATAATCTGTATGTTGTTCTGGCACAAAATTACCTATGGTTCGCGTGCCTTGTAAATACCCTTTTCCTCCGAATCCTCCTGAACTGATAGCTTTTTGCGATTCATTCAAATTATAGAGTATGGTTTTGCGAAGGGCCGCCAGTTTTTCAGGGTCGTCTTCAAAACCAAGCCATAAGTTTAGACGATCTCTCTGATGGGGTTGAAGAATATTGTCGTAAAAATATTGGACGAATTTTGAAACAAAAACAGAGCCTAAAATAGCTAAGAATCGCCAAAGCCGAAATTTGTATTTGTTTTTAGTAAAAAGCGGTTGAAGTAATAGAATGAGTGTGGCAAATACCATTGCCAGAATTACGCCAAGCTTAACAGCTATCAATGCTAAAGCGGTTAAGAAAATAAGTATATATAGGTGAATGTTAGGCAATCCCTCTCTGTAAATTACAAAAAAGAAACTCAGAAAGACAAGGGTGCTTCCAGCATCATTTTGCAAAAGAATCAATATAGATGGAATCATCACTAATACGATTGCAATCATTTGATCTTTAGGCCTAGTGATATTGGTTTGTAAATCACTCAGATATTTGGCAATAGCAAGACAAACCGCTATTTTGACAAATTCGCTGGGCTGCAATGTAAAACTCCCAATAGCATACCAAGATGTAGCCCCGTTGATCTCCTTTCCAAACACAAATAACCCAAGGAGCAACACTATCGCCCCAAGGTAAACAATACTCGCAAACCGCTCGTAAAATTTAGCGTCAATGGCAAAAATAACACCAGCCATAACCAAAGAGAACCCTATAAAAACAAGTTGCTTGCCATATGGTTGCGACAAATCAAATGCTTCCCCTATCTGACTGCCAATAGTAGCTGCATAGATGTTCATCCATCCGAATCCAACCAATAAAAGATAAATTACTATTGAAAAGAAGTCTAATTTGTTTTTATGCTGCCTGGCTAATCTCATTTATTGGTTGATTTTAAAAGGCTTACCACTAATGGGCTTGTGATACTCATCCTCTAAACTCTTCTTGAGTACTAGAGCTTCCATGGCTTTAAGGGTTACGTTTCCTTTGATATATTTTTCAATCATTAGACTCGAAATACGACCTGCCCAGCGCGCCCCGTAGTATCCATTCTCTACAAAAACAGCAATGGCAATTTGCGGATCTTCTTTTGGCGCAAATGCCATAAAAATTGAGTGATCCGTCAATTGTGTTCTTACACCATTTATTTTTGTATAATTTTCAGCAGTTCCTGTTTTTCCGCAAATCTCAATACCAGGAACATTGAGAAAATAGGCCGTACCAGACGTAAAAACTTCGGCCATACCATCTATGACAGGATCAAAATATTTAGGGTCAATAGATGTTTTTTGTTGTACCAAAAATTCTGGATCTATAGCATAGTGATCGTCTGGTTTTAAAATATGAGGTTTATAATAGTGACCTCTATTGGCAATGGCTGCTGCCCAATTGGCCATTTGTATTGGGGTTGCTAATATTTCCCCTTGGCCTATGGCATTGGAAAGATTGGTTGTTGCGCCCCATCGAAAATTTGGATACGTCTTGTTGTAGTAATCCCCGTCAGGAATTAATCCTTTCTTACCGATGGGCAGATCATAGCCTAAAAAGTTTCCCAAACCAAAACTTTTGATATGACCACTCCAGACATTCATGCCATCTGCTGCATTAGGGTATTTTTCAATCGTTTTTCTATAAAGATCCGCAAAGTAGGAATTACATGAATTGGCAATGGCGGACTTTAAATTTCTTTTACCACCTCCACAGTGGCATATCATCCTTCTATTATTACGCCCGTAGTAGTATGCGCCTGAACAAATAATGACTTGATTGGGATCATATACCCCTTCTTGTAATCCTGCCAAGCCTGTAAGGGTTTTAAAGGGTGATCCTGGTGGGAACATTTGTAAAAGTCCACGATCAAATAATGGCCTATTTACAGTATCTTTATTAAGAGCGCTATAGTTTATAGAACGCTCACGCCCAACAAGCAAACTCGGTTTATAACTTGGTGCTGACACCAGTGTCAACACCTCTCCTGTTTTTGGATCAATAGCTACTATCCCACCACGTTTGTTAACCATTAGTTGCTCTCCATAGGCTTGAAGATCAATGTCAATTGTAATGGTTAAATCCTTACCAGGCAATGGCAAAGTGTCGTAAAGACCATTTTTAACGGGCCCAATATTTCTATTGAATCGATCTTTTTGAATATAATTAACCCCTTTTCGACCGCGAAGCAGTTTTTCATAAGATTTCTCAATACCCTGTTTGCCAATTAAATCACCTAAATGATAGTAAGAATCTTCATTTAGAACAGCATTATTAACTTGGGCAATATAACCTAAAACATTAGATGCATACTCGGTTTTGTAGTCTCGAGTGTCACGTTTTTGAATATAAAATCCAGAGTATTTATGCAATTGCTCCGCAAGTTTTGCGTAATCTTCTTTTGCTAATTGGGCAAGAAATACTGATGGTAGGCGAGGAGAATACCGCCGCGCTTTTTCCAGTGTAGTGAAAAATTTATGTTTTTCGATTTTAAGAAGTTGACAAAATTCGATGGTATCCATCTCGGTGACTTCTCTAGGTATAACCATTACGTCATACGAGGCTTCGTTTGCTACGAGTAAAACACCATTGCGATCGTAAATATAACCTCTCTTAGGATAGTTAAATTCTTTACGAACAGCATTATCGTTTTCAATGTCGTAAGATTCATTTGAATAGATTTGAAGTACAAATAACTTGCTAATATAAAGAAGTCCTGTACCAAGTATTAACACACCTAATATATACTTACGAATCATGTTTTGTATTTAAACAAAATGAGTAAAATTATACTTATAAAAAAGGTCACAGCACTGGTCAACAAAGCAAACCATAAAGAAAGTAAGAAATGAGAAAAGGAAAAGCGTTCTAATGCAATTACTACAAAATTGTGTATCAAAATAAGAGTAAAAACGTAGGTCATTTTTCTCAAAAAATCAGTGAAATCAAATTTTATAGACATATAATCATAGGCTACCCCAAATATTATTTTGAGAAATGTAGGGCGTAGGAATGCCACAGTGACGCATGCCGTAGCATGGATGCCTCCTGTGTCCATGAACAAATCTAACACTAACCCTATCAAAAACGAGATGATTAAAAACTGTTCTTGATTGGTTCTCAATGGGAAAAGCAGAATAAATAAAATGTACACAAATGGATTGATGTACCCAAGGATGCTGACATTGTTAAAAATAAAAATTTGAACTCCGAAGAGAATCAAAAATCTAATTGCTAATATTGGTATAGCGTTATTCATTTGCAGAATTTAGACTATTGATTTCTTCAAGGTCATTGTTTTTTATGACATAGACTGCATTGAGGCTGGTCATGTCATTGATCAATTCAATTTGAATTTTATAATAATTCTGCGAATCATCTAGCTGAAATTTCTTTACCACGCCTACTAATAGCCCTCGTGGAAAGGTTAATGAATTACCGCTGGTTACTATGGTGTCATTGATATTGATAGAGGCTAAGGATGGGACGTCTGCAATCTGAGCATACCTTGGATCAGTACCATCCCATTCAAGAATTCCCAAATGGTTTGTGTTTTTGAGCTGAACACTGATTTTACTGTTGGAGTTTAATATGGATTGAATGCGTGAAAAATTTGAACTTACACGATCAATTATTCCAACGATCCCTTTATTAGTAATAACTCCCATATCTTGTGAAACACCTGTTTTATTGCCGATGTTTATGGTGATGTAGTTTCGCGTAAGATTATAACTGTTTTTAACGGTCTGACCTTGAATAATTGTAAAATCGATTTGCGTTGGATTGATATTTGCTCGCGTTGTATTGAGGAGTTGTTCTTTCAAAAAGGTATTGTCGGCTGTCAACAAGACATTTTCTTTTTTCAGCTGAAAGTAATTCCCTATATTTTGTTGAATGTTGTGAATGTTGCCACTGAGCCAGCTTGCCGAGTGCCAAAATTGATATCGATGATAAGTATTGGTACTCACAGTAATGGCAATGCCTATTATAGATAATGTCAAAAACAAGAAGAAACGTTTGTTTTTGAATAAAAAAATCGAAATCTGGTGCATGCGATTAGGGCTCTATTTGATCAGTACATTCTTATAGCGATACAAGTTTTTTAATGCTATGCCTGTGCCACGAACAACTGCTCTTAATGGATCTTCAGCAATATAAATAGGCAAATCGGTTTTTTGAGAAAGTCGTTTATCTAATCCGCGCAACATTGAGCCTCCTCCTGCCAAATAGACTCCTGTTTTATAAATGTCGGCTGCCAATTCAGGAGGTGTTTGAGAGAGTGTTTCCATTACAGAGTCTTCAATCCTGAGAATAGACTTATCTAGAGCTTTTGCAATTTCACGATAAGATACTTGAGCTTGTTTTGGTTTGCCTGTTAAAAGGTCCCTGCCTTGAACGTTCATGTCCTCAGGAGGCATGTCTAAGTTCTCTGTAGCTGCACCAATAGTAATTTTAATATTTTCTGCAGTTCGTTCTCCTACATATAAATTGTGCTGTGTTCGCATATAATATATAATATCACTAGTGAACACATCTCCAGCTACTTTTACCGATTTGTCACAAACAATCCCCCCTAGAGCGATAACGGCAATTTCAGTTGTTCCACCGCCTATATCCACTACCATATTGCCTTTTGGTTGCATAATATCTATTCCAATTCCAATAGCAGCAGCCATCGGCTCGTGAATCAAATATACCTCTTTGCCGTTTACGCGTTCGGCAGATTCTTTAACGGCTCGCATTTCCACTTCTGTAATTCCAGACGGAATACAAATGACCATTCTTAAAGCAGGCGCAAATAATTTCTTTTTTAAAGTTGGGATACTTTTAATCAACATACTAATCATTTGCTCAGAAGCATCAAAATCAGCAATCACCCCATCTTTCAAAGGACGTATGGTTTTGATGTTTTCGTGAGTTTTACCTTGCATAAGATTGGCCTCTTCTCCCACAGCAATGATTTTGCCAGTAATCCTATCTTTTGCTACAATTGACGGGCAGTCAATGACTACTTTATCGTTGTGAATGATAAGTGTATTAGCTGTACCTAAATCAATAGCTATCTCTTCAACAAAAAAATCAAAAAATCCCATAGTAAATCGTGTGCATCAGTGATGTATGTAAAAGTAATTAAAATAGTCAATGATCTGGAATAAAATTTTCCAAATCAAAAGTTAATTTTTTGAAGATTAATGCTTAAAGTGCCTTGTTCCTGTAAATATCATAGCTATTTTTTTGCTATTACAATAATCGATACTAAGGTTATCTTTGACTGATCCCCCTGGCTGTATTATAGCTTGAACGCCAGCATTATATGCAATTTCAACACAATCAGGAAAAGGAAAAAAGGCGTCACTAGCCATAACGGCACCGTCCAAATTCATTTTAAATGATTGTGCTTTGTGAATGGCTTGACGAAGAGCATCAACCCGACTTGTTTGTCCAGTTCCGCTAGCACAGAGTTGTTGATTCTTCGCTAAAACAATAGTATTGGATTTGGTGTGTTTGCAAATCTTTGATGCAAAAATAAGGTCCTTGATCTGAGATGAGGTGGGCGACACTTTTGTAGCGGTTTCAAACTCGTCTTCCGAATCGGTTTTAAGATCTCTATCCTGAATCAATAATCCATTTAGACAGGTTCTTAACATTTGATTTGGAAAATTTGTTGGCTTTTGCTTTAAAATGATGAGATTTTTCTTTTTTTCCAGAAGCTTAAGCGCTTCGGGCTCAAATGCTGGTGCGATGAGTACTTCACAAAATAACTGAGCGATTTTATGAGCGGTCTTTGCATCAATAGCTTTGTTACTTATGAGCACACCGCCAAAGGCTGATACAGGATCGCCCTCTAAAGCATCAGTATATGCTTCAGACAATGAAGCGCGCGTGGCAATACCGCAAGCATTGTTATGTTTTAAAATGGCGAAGGTAGGATCATCCTTTTGAAATTCGGACATCAATTGTACTGCAGCATCTGTATCAAGGAGGTTGTTATAGCTTAATTGCTTGCCTTGAATTTGATGAAATAGGGCGGACAAGTCGCCTACAAATTGACCATTTTGGTGCGGATTTTCACCATATCGAAGAGGGCTAACGCCTTCTGAACTGTATTTAAAATAGGGCAAATCTACCCCTTCATTCATAAAATTGAAAATGGCAGAGTCGTAATGTGATGATACATGAAAAGCCTTTGCAGCAAAGGACTTACGTTGTTCTAAAGTACTCATACCTTCATCAGAGGCATTTAAAAGATCGAGGAGCTGATCGTAATCATTAACCGAAGGAACGCATAGAATTTCGTTGAAATTTTTAGCAGCAGCGCGAATCAGTGATATGCCGCCAATGTCAATTTTTTCAATGATGTCTGAATGGGTTGCTCCAGAGGCAACTGTTTTTTCAAAAGGATATAGATCGACTAAAACTAAATCAAAGGTGGGAATGTCATATTTATCCAATTCCTCACGATCTTTGCCAAAATCACCACGATGTAGAATCCCTCCAAAAACCTTTGGATGTAATGTTTTAACGCGTCCACCTAAAATTGAAGGATAGGATGTTACTTTTTCAACAGGAACAACTGGAATGCCGAGATCAGAAATATATTTTTCTGTTCCTCCCGTGGAGTATATGATTACACCAAGCTCATTGAGTTTTTTTACAACGGGCTCTAGTCCAGTTTTATCAAATACAGAAATGAGAGCCGAAGTAATTTTTTTATTGATCATAATGTGAAAAAGTGAACAACAAAAGTACCCTTTTTTAGAAAAGAATCACAGTTGATTAAGTCAAAATAAGTCCACTACTTCAATGCTTAATTTTTCTAAAAACAATACATTGTTTTAATTGTAAACGGTTGAGGTATGATAGCCAAGATCGATTGACTCAATATTTTTACTCTTCAGAAAAATGCTCGGAAGGATGGTGTTTTAGGTTGCAAAATATTTCATTAGTCACTTAAAATAAATAAATCGTGAATACAAAATTATTTTTGAAGGTTTTTTCTAATATCATTATTGTGTTTATTCTAGGGGTATTCGTTATATATTTTACATTCCTCGTCTCACCGGATCTGTCTTTAATTCTAGTAAACACCTCATCAGTTCCTTAAATATCTGTAACAATTTAAGTTATTACTCGTCTAACTTTTCCAACCCTAAATCTGTAACTATGAAATTTTCAAAACTGATTATTGCAACAATTTTATTGTGTTGTTTTGGTACAATTAGCCTTCACGCTCAAAATAAGACGTTAATTAAATCCGAATCAAAGGAATATTTAAAAGGTCTGAAAAAGGCAAGTGATAAAGACTTGCTGGATAAAGAAATTAATTTTAATGGAGAAGACATTCCTGTTTACTCTGTTGAAGGTAAAAGAGTAAGAGGGAATGAATTGATGGGACTTATGATGTCTAACCTTTATACTCCTGAATTTTATATTGACAAGGAAAAGGAAATTAAAGCTACTGTTTTACGGTTGGCCTCGGATGAAGAGCGCGATATGATGCAAAAAATGCACGCTCAGATGATGGGTACTAGCGATTCGATAGGGGCAGTCGCCCCAGCTTTTTCAGCCACTGATATTAACGGAAATAAATACTCTCTAAAAAGTCTAAAAGGAAAAATAATAGTCATGAACTTTTGGTTCGTAGAGTGTAAACCTTGTGTTCAAGAAATACCCGATTTAAATAAATTAGTAGAAGATTATAAAAATGAAGATGTGGTTTTTTTAGGTTTTGCGACTAATAAAAAGTCTAAGATTGATTCATTTTTAGAGAAAAATAATTTTTCTTATGACATAATCCCCAATAGTAAAAAGATAGCTACTGATTATCAAGTATCAGGTTACCCAACTCATGTTGTCATAGATAAAAATTCTAAAATCGCCTACTTGACTAGTGGCTTGAGCCCAATAACAATTAATCGTATTGATCAAACTATTAAAAGTCTACTCAAAGAATAGTCATCTTAATTGAAAGTATAGAAAATATAACCAAACAGCACAGGGTCATTTGGTCTTACGTTTTTTTATACTACCATTTAGTTTTCATAACATTGACACCAGCTATTTGCGCAAAGGATCCAAGGCAAAAACCTAAAGCAATTGCGCCACTTCAGTGGCTAATTTTTCTAAAAAAACCACATCATTTTGGTCGAAAGCTGATTTGGTATGAGAATCAATGTCAATTTGTCCAATATTTTTGCCATTCACAAAAATGGGAACCACAATTTCTGATTTCACGGTAATACCACATGAGATATAATTGTCTTGAAGCGATACGTCAGGGACCAAAAAAGTCTCATTACTGAGCGCAACCTGACCGCAAATGCCTTTGCCAAATGGAATGTGAGTATGTTCTGTTGGCTCGCCGCAAAAAACTTTTAAATAAAGCTCGTCTTTATCTTTTTGATGAAAATAAAATCCAGCCCAATCATAGTTTGGAAGCTGATTACACAAGGTATCACAAATCCATTGTAGTTTTTTATCAGTTGGTATTTCTGACTGTTTTAGTGACAAACGGATGTCTTCTAGTAATTTTAAATAGAATGGTTCCAAGACGTATTAATTTTGAGCGAAGTTACTAAATGAAGCTAAGTATTAAATGAGTTTATTGAAAAAGAAATAGGCTTGATTTTTTTCTCTAATTTTAACTCAAAATGTACAAACAGCCATGAAAAGCAAATTTTTAGTTAGCGGTATGACATGCTCGGGATGTGAGTCAACTATAGAAAAATCTTTATGTAACATAATTGGCGTTGAACGGGTACAAGCGAATGTTAAAAGCGGGACTGTCTCAATAGAGTCCAACCGTCAACTAACTATAATAGAGCTGCAATTGGCACTTCCAGAGCGTTTTAAATTGTCAGAATTTCAAAGTGACAGATTTCAAACAGTTGATAAACAAAAGAGTAAAATAGCACAACTATTTCCTTTGTTTTTGATTCTGTTTTATGTTTTGATCAGTTCAATTCTTTTGAATAATGAAGCCCCATTTCAAAGAGGTTTTATGTTAGATTTTATGGGCTTGTTTTTCATTGTGTTTAGCTTTTTTAAACTTCTCGATTTGAAGGGATTTAAGGAATCTTTTGCTATGTACGACCCACTTGCGATTATCATTCCTAGTTATGGATTTATTTATCCTTTTATTGAAGTGATACTCGGACTTTTTTTCTTGCTTAGGATTTATATTGACCTTAGTCTATTGGCGACCATTTTAATTCTGGGGATGACTTCTGTAGGCGTCACCCGAGCACTTATAAACAAAAAATCTATCATCTGCGCATGCCTCGGTTCGACACTAAATTTACCTATGACTCTGGCAACATTCATTGAAAATGCCATTATGATTGTTATGGCAGTAATAATGTTGTTTGCCTCGCTTTAATGAGCTGCCTCTCAAAATAAAAAAAGCGCTTCATTTGAAGCGCTTTTTGACCTTTACGAAGTAAAAATTACATCATTCCCGGCATTCCACCACCCATAGGCGGCATGGCTGGAGTATCTTCTTTGATGTCTGTTAAAGCGCATTCTGTTGTCAAAATCATCCCTGCAACAGAAGCCGCGTTTTCCAAAGCAACACGAGTCACTTTTTTAGGATCGATAATACCAGCTTTTAACATGTCTACAAAGGTGTCATTTTTGGCGTCATATCCAAAATTCCCTTTCCCTTCATTGATTTTAGCCACAACAACACTGCCTTCACCTCCTGCGTTAGAAACGATTGTTCTTAATGGAGCTTCTAACGCTCGAGCTACTATTTGGATACCAGTTGCCTCGTCTGCATTTTCTGTCTTAACTCCGGCCAATTTGGCTTTAGCACGAACTAGCGCAACACCTCCTCCAGCAACAATACCCTCTTCAACGGCCGCTCTTGTAGCGTGAAGTGCATCATCTACACGGTCTTTTTTCTCCTTCATCTCAATCTCACTCGCTGCACCTACATAAAGTACTGCTACCCCGCCAGCTAATTTTGCGAGGCGCTCCTGAAGCTTTTCTTTATCGTAGTCACTTGTAGTGGTTTCAATTTGAGCTTTAATCTGATTTACCCTAGCTTTAATATCTTCTGCGTTACCAGCACCGTTAACTATTGTAGTATGGTCTTTATCGATAGTGATATTTTCGGCTGTTCCGAGCATGGATAAATCTGCGTTCTCTAAAGAAAATCCTCTTTCTTCTGAAATGACGGTGCCTCCGGTTAGCACCGCAATGTCTTCTAACATGGCCTTACGACGGTCACCAAAACCTGGTGCTTTTACAGCAGCGATTTTAAGACCCGCTCTCAGTTTATTAACCACTAAAGTGGCTAAGGCTTGTCCTTCAACATCTTCAGCGACAATTAAAAGGGGTCGACCAGATTGCGCCACGGGCTCCAATATTGGAAGTATCTCTTGGAGGTTCGAAATTTTCTTGTCAAATAACAAAATGTAAGGATTTTCGAGATCTGCAATCATTTTGTCAGCGTCTGTCACGAAATATGGAGACAGAAAACCACGGTCAAATTGCATGCCTTCAACTACGTCCACATAAGTGTCTGTTCCTTTTGCTTCTTCCACGGTAATCACGCCTTCTTTACCAACTTTATCAAATGCCTGAGCTATCAGCTCGCCAATGGTGCTATCGTTGTTAGCAGATATGGAAGCGACTTGTTGTATTTTATCAGATGAATCACCTACTGCCGTAGCTTGTTTTTCTAAATCGGCTGTGATTGTCAAAACTGCTTTGTCAATACCGCGTTTCAGATCCATTGGATTGGCGCCAGCAGCGACGTTTTTTAGTCCTTCTTTTACAATAGCTTGTGCTAAAACGGTTGCAGTAGTAGTGCCGTCTCCGGCCAAATCATTGGTTTTTGAAGCCACTTCTTTTACCATCTGAGCGCCCATATTCTCAAGGGCATCTTCAAGTTCAATTTCCTTTGCAACGGTGACGCCGTCTTTAGTCACCTGAGGTGCGCCAAATGATTTGCTTATGATTACATTTCTGCCTTTAGGACCTAATGTCACTTTGACCGCATTGGCTAAAGCATCAACGCCTCTTTTGAGTCCGTCTCTAGCTTCAATATCAAATTTTATGTCTTTTGCCATTTTTTAAAATAATTTAAAGTTATACTACGGCGAGTAAGTCACTTTCTCGCATCATTAAATAGTCTTTCCCGTCAAGCTTTAACTCTGTACCTGAATATTTTCCGTACAATACTATGTCACCAACTTTAACAGTTATTGGATTGTCCTTAGTGCCAGGCCCAACGGCTACCACATTTCCTTTTTGTGGCTTTTCTTTAGCGTTATCAGGAATGATAATGCCAGACGCTGTTTTGGTTTCAGCCTCTAAAGGTTCTACTAATACCCTATCAGCTAAAGGTTTAATTTGTAATGCCATAAAAAATTATTTAAGTTATTTGATGTATGATAGACACAAATTGTGCCATAGCATTTTGACTGACAAACTTGCAGTCTGCTGTTAGAAACGTAAAATATTAAATTAAAAGAAATTAATTTTCAGGAAGTGGCTCAACTTGCAAAGGCTCTTCGGCTGTTGACGGTAACGGCTGTTCTGTTGCAGTGTTGTTGTCCAAAGCCTTCGATTCTCCATTATCACCACCCTTCGGAATGGCTACATTAGATAGCAAAATTAAAATTAGAAGAACTGCAGCTAAAGTCCAAGTACTTTTATCTAAAAAGTCTGTCGTTTTTTTAACACCGCCAAGTTGTTGCGTTCCGCCTCCACCAAAAGAGGAAGCTAATCCACCACCTTTAGGGTTTTGAACCATAATAACGACCACCAATAGAAAGGCTACTATCACAATTAGAATCAAGAAAATAGAAAAAGTACTCATGTTTATATTTTGTTTTGCGCTTTTAACGCTGTCAGTGACTTAATTTGCCGCGCAAAGTAAGCACTTTTTTCGGGATATTTCAAACTTAATATGCGATACGACCTAATGGCTTTTTCGTAATTTTTTTGCTCTGTATAAATTTTAGCTAATGTTTCAGTCATCCAAGTTGTTTGCATCGCGGCACCGTCACCTATATTTTCTGATGTCGAAATACCACTATCTATAGGCTTCAATTTTGGATTAAGGGCAATAAAATTGCTGATAATTTCGAAATTCTTAGTTTGAGTATTGCCCAAATTGTTGCTGCGATCAATGGGTTTGAAGTCTGTTGTTTTGAGCCAAGAGGAAAAACTTCTTTTTTCATTTTGTGGAAGTTCAGATTCGTCTGAGGGTTTGTCAATACTTTGTCCTTCTAGTTGAAAATGAAACATCGAAGTTCCTTCTTTAATTTTCAATCTCAAGGCGTGATCTACAGCAATGCTTTTTTCCACTGAGATGTCTTCCATTCCTATAATCTCGATCTCTTTAATGAGATTGAGGTTTTTCGAATTTGGCTCAGCCTTTGTTTGTGATTGATTCTGATAGATTAAATCAAATAATTGTCGTCTGTCGGTTGTTTGTATAGCTGTAGCTTTTAAAGCTTGAGTATATCTAAAACTCCCTGTATTTTTAAGCCCTTTAAGATAAAGTGCACGAGCCGTTTGGAAATAGGGGAATTGGTCAACCACCTCTCGGAGTAATTTGGTGTCTGATGCGCCAATATTTTTTGGGTTTTTTAAGCAATATGAAAAAGAATCTGGCGTCATCATTAATTACCATTTTGCCAATGTGGCATTGAAAATATCTTGTGTTAGTCTTTCAAAAATGGCCTCATGAACAGCATCTTTCTGTCCTCCAATGAGTTGCTCGCTGCCGGCATAGTCGTAGAAAAAAGTGAAGCGTTGTTCTAGATCTTCATTTGAATCTTTTGTATTGTAAAATCGCAAATTCACAGTAATGGTCAATCTGTTCTGCGCAGCGGTGTTATTAGAAGTGGCTGTCGTAGGAGAAATGCGATAGTCAGTGATTTCTCCTTCGTATACCAAGTCGCCATTAAATTTTACTAAACTTAGTCGGGTTTGATTCAAAATCAAATCTGTTAATGCATTTGTAAAGTCCAAATCTAAGCCTGGTTCAATAAGAATGGCGTTATTTTGAAAATAATTCACCTGAAAGGTATTGGTTTCATTCGGGATAGAGGCTCCAGTAAATGAATAATGCCCACAGCTGAAGAACATTATTCCTGCTAAGATGCAACCAGCTGATTTTAATTTTTTAAAATTCACAAGTCAAATTGTTTTATTTTACGATATAAGGTTCTTTCGCTGATCCCTAATTCGCTTGCGGCTAATTTTCGTTTCCCTTTGTGACGTTCTAAAGATTTTTTGATCAATTCAAGTTCTTTATCATGTAAAGATAATGTTTCTTCAGGTTCTATGGTTTCTACAAAATCATATTCCTCTAAGTGGTTTTCAACAGAATCTATTGATGTTTGAGGTCTTTTATTTTCCAATGCCAAAAGTGGTGTGTCTCCTTTTCCGTTGTCTTTTTCTCCATAAATTTTACGTATCAATTCAGGATGCGTCTTTTCGACCTCTTTACTGTCGTTGTGACGCATCAATTCTGAGGTCAGTTTTTTCAAATCGTTCAAGTCACTTTTCATATCGAACAAAACTTTGTATAAAATTTCACGTTCGGAACTGAAATCAGTTTCGTTTTTTTCGTGTGTCATGACCATGGGAAGGTTCGATGTTTTTGGCAAATAGGATTTGAGCATAGTCCCAGTAATCAGTCGAAGACGTTCAACTACAGAAATTTGTTCTGCTATATTGCGCAATTGGCGGATATTTCCAGCCCATGGATAAGACAACAGCATTTGGATAGCATCTTCACTCAGAGTAATGGGAGGCATTTTGTACTTTGCCGCAAAATCAGCCGCAAATTTTCTAAAAAGTAAATGTATATCTCCCTTTCTGTGGCGCAGCGCAGGTAAATGAATATCTATCGTACTCAACCGGTAAAAAAGATCTTCTCTAAATTTTTCTTTTTCTAACGCGACTGCCATATTGAGATTTGTAGCGGCAACAATTCTAACGTCTGTTTTTTGAACGTCACTAGATCCTACTTTGATAAATTCACCATTTTCCAAAACACGCAATAGACGCACCTGCGTTGTTAATGGCAGCTCACCCACTTCGTCCAAGAAAATAGTTCCGCCATTAGCTTCTTCAAAATATCCTCGTCGTGCTTGCGTCGCCCCGGTAAAAGCACCTTTTTCGTGTCCAAACAACTCACTGTCGATAGTGCCTTCAGGGATGGCTCCGCAGTTAACAGCAATATACTTAGCATGTTTTCGGTGAGATAATTGATGGATGATTTTTGGAATAGTTTCTTTACCTACACCACTTTCTCCGGTAACTAGAACAGAAATATCAGTAGGAGATACCCTTATCGCTTTTTCAATGGCACGATTCAAACCAGGATCATTTCCAATGATCCCGAATCTTTGTTTGACAGATTGAAGGTCAGTTGTAGTCATTTTAAAAAGATTTTTCAGAAAGTTTCAAACCTCTACCAATCAAGGTGGCGCTTGTACAATCTAGAATTTCTACCATAACAAAGTCGCCAACCTTGAAATTAGCTTTAGGGAATACGACAACAGTATTCTGAGAATTTCGTCCAGACCATTCGTTCACGTTACGCTTGGAGGTTTTTTCAATTAAAACTTCTTCTATTTTTCCTAAATGCCCCTTGGTTCTGACATGGCTGTGTTCACGTTGGAGGTCAATAATTTCTTGCAGACGTCTTTTTTTAACCATCTCAGGTACATCATCCTCTAGTTTTCGAGCTGCCGAAGTTCCTGGTCTTTCCGAGTAGGCAAACATAAATCCAAAATCATATTTTACATACTCCATCAACGATAAAGTTTCTTGATGGTTTTCTTCTGACTCTCCAGGAAATCCGGCGATCATGTCTTGACTTATCCCGCAATCTGGAATGATTTGACGAATGTTATCAATAAGTTTTATATATTCCTCTCTAGTATGTTGACGATTCATAGCTTTTAAAATAGGGTTGCTACCGCTTTGAACAGGCAAGTGAATATAATTGGGAATATTGTCATATTGGGACATGGTCTTTATCACTTCCAAAGACATATCTTGAGGGTTAGACGTCGAGAATCTAAAACGCATTTTAGGTTGTGCCTGAGCACAAAGCGCTAATAAATTGGCAAAATTAACCGACGTGGCCTTTTGAAAATCGCTCGCCTTGTCAAAGTCTTTTTTAAGACCTCCGCCATACCATAAATAGCTATCAACGTTTTGACCTAGTAAGGTCACTTCTTTAAACCCTTTACTCCACAGGTCGTTAATTTCTTCAACAATACTTTGTGGATCGCGACTTCTTTCGCGTCCTCGTGTAAACGGAACCACACAAAAGGTACACATGTTATCACAACCACGGGTAATAGAAACTAGTGCTGTGACTCCATTGGAATTGAGTCGCACTGGACTTATATCGCCATAGGTTTCCTCTTTGGAGAGGATGACGTTTATGGCATTTCGTCCATCATCAATTTCTTCAACCAAATGCGGTAAATCCTTGTAAGCGTCAGGACCTACAACCAAATCAACTATTTTTTCTTCTTCTAAGAATTGATGTTTCAAACGTTCGGCCATGCATCCCAAAACGCCTACTTTCATTTTTGGTTTTGTTTTTTTTAGGGCATTGAAGGTTTTTAGCCTTTTTCTGACTGTTTGCTCTGCCTTATCTCTTATGGAACAGGTATTGAGCAATACTAAATCGGCCTCTTCTAATTTCTCTGTTGTATTAAAACCAACGCCTCCCAAAATTGACGCAACAATCTCGCTGTCGCTAAAATTCATTTGGCAGCCGTAGCTCTCGATATACAACTTCCGCTGATTTAGGGGATTATGAGGTATTGCCAAAGCTTTACCTTGATTTGATTCAACAATAATATTTTCCATGACCTTACCCGTTTGGATGGGTGTTTTGTAAGACGCAAATATAGCGCTATTTTTGATTTTATGACAAATTGGCAGTAAGCTTGTTGGAATATGTTTTTCACGCTATATTTAAAGCTACTTTTAAAACCTAAAAACACTTATGGCGTCTATTGATTCTCTTTTAACAAAAATAAAATCCGCTCCAAGACTAGATTTCGGAACAATAATTAGTGAAGCAATTGATCTTTTTAAAAAAACATGGCTTTACGGTCTTCTTTATTATTTTATTATAATGATTGTCACCATTCCTGTTTCTATGATGACCAACCCTTCTATATTTTTAATGATCAGAAACCTTGATCGTCCCGAAGTGTGGGCCGATCAGTCTGCAATGGGTGGATTATTGGTTGGGCCCTTTTTTTTGATGTCCATGCTTGGTTCATTTGTGTCAGCCAGTTTATCAATTCTCTTGTTAGCAGGCTTTTTGAGAATTGTGCGATCCCTCGATTTTGGACAAGAGCCTAATGGATCTGATTTATTCTATTTTTTTAAAAGTGATTATATTTTTAAAGCTATGATTATGACTTTAGGCATTATGATTATAAGTGCTATTGCCTTAGTTTTATGCATTTTGCCATTTGTTTACGTCGCAATTGGTGTGTCGTTTTGTTCTTATTTTTTTGCATTTCATCCTGAACTTAATTTGGGAGATATTTTTAAGTCTGCCTTTGCTCTAGGTCATAAAAAATGGTGGCTCACTTTTGGCCTTGTGATTGTTGCATCAATTTTAGCCACCACTGTTGGTTTATTGATGTGTGTTGTTGGTCTTTTAATTACAGCTTCGTTCTCCGTCCTTCCTACTTATTTAATTTACAAACACGTTGTTGGATTTGATGAAAATAATATCAACAAAGACCATTTAATTTCTTAAAAAAATCTAATGAAAATTTTCTTTCAATTTTTAAGCTTCTCTTTGCTGATTATGCAGTGCGCATCGGTTAAAACACCCACTGCTGAAACTATTACCAAACTTCAATCGGTCGAGGAGACAAGTGACATTTTATTCACATTGGCATCTGATGATATGAAAGGCCGAGACATGTTAAATGGCGGATATGATATGGCGGCGGATTATGTAAAAACATATTTTAAATCTCATGGAATTGCACCTTTTTTATCCTCTGGTTATGATGACAATTTTATTTTAAATGAAATGAGTGCTTACAATATCGTTGGTCGTTTGGGTAAATACGATCCAAAAAAACCAACGGTATTAATTGGTGCGCACCTTGATCACATTGGTATCAATACTGGATCCACGGACTCCATATATAATGGTGCGAATGATAATGCTAGCGGGAGCACCGCTGTTCTTCAAATCGCTAAAGTGTTGTCCAAGTATAAATGGGATCAAAATATAATCATCGCACTTTTTGCAGCTGAAGAAAAAGGTCTTTTAGGTGCCAAGCATTTGGCTGAAAAATTAAAGGAAGATGGTGTCGAATTGCAGATGATGATCAATTTTGAAATGATCGGAAAAACTTTAACTACGGGTGCCAATCAAGTCTATATGACTGGATTTAAATTGTCTGACTTTTCAGATAAAATCAATCAATTCGCCCCAAATTTTGTTACTTTTTTGCCCGAAGCTGAGGGGTATAACCTCTTTAAAAGATCAGATAATTATGCTTTCTACGAGACATTCAAAGTGCCTTGTCACACATTGTCGTCTTTTGATTTTAAGAACTATGAATACTATCACAAAGCAGAAGATGAGTTTGAAAAAATGGATATAGCTAACATGAATCAAATTATTCGGACAGCTACTTTCGCTATTGGGCAAATGCTCAGGACTAAGACTACAGCGACTATGAGAGACTAACTCTCGTTCGTAAAAAAGCAATATAGAATCCTCCTTTTCTCTATCACTTAAAGATTCAAAAACCTACTGTTTCTCGAAGCTATAGTTCCAGTCACAAGCTTTTAATTATTAATAATAATCAGCCTGCAGAATGTTGTAGATATATTCTATTTATGTTCTTAAAAAAAAAATGGACTACCTTTGTGGCCTTTAAATCTAGGCCATGTCAAAAAATTTAGTCATTGTAGAGTCTCCAGCTAAGGCCAAAACCATTGAAAAGTTTTTGGGAAAAGACTTCAAAGTTGCTTCAAGCTTTGGTCATATCTCGGACCTCCCGTCGAAGGAATTAGGTATAGATGTTGAGGGTGATTTTAAACCCAACTATCAAGTCAGTAGTGATAAGAAAGACGTGGTAAAAAACTTGTTGAACTTATCCAAAAAAGCAGAGTGCGTTTGGCTCGCAAGTGATGAGGATCGCGAAGGAGAGGCCATCGCCTGGCATTTGGCTGAAACATTAAACCTAGATCGCTCTAAAACCAAACGAATTGTATTTAGTGAAATCACCAAATCTGCCATTTTAAAAGCGATTGATCGCCCTAGAGAGATTGATTACAACCTTGTAGATGCTCAACAAGCTCGTCGTGTTTTAGACCGTATTGTTGGTTATGAATTGTCTCCGGTACTGTGGCGTAAAATTAGGACAGGACTTTCGGCAGGCCGTGTTCAATCTGTTTCTGTAAGATTAATTGTAGAACGTGAACGTGATATTGATGATTTTAACCCAGTGGCGTCTTATCGGATCGATGCAGAATTTACCACTCAGGACGGCAAAGTTATAAAGGCTAAATTACCCAATAATTTTGAGAGTAAAGAAAATGCAGAGGCATTTCTCAAAGAAAATATTGGCGCCTTTTTTACGGTAGACACGCTCGATAAAAATCCAGGAACAAAAACGCCTGCAGCGCCATTTACCACTTCTACCTTGCAGCAGGAAGCGTCCCGAAAATTGTATTTTTCTGTAGCTAAAACTATGAATGTCGCTCAACGACTTTATGAACAGGGTCTTATCACCTACATGAGAACGGATAGTGTTAATTTATCTGTAGACGCTAAAAATGCTGCAGCAGCTCAAATAGCGCATGCTTACGGCGATCAATATGTCAAAACAAGAAATTATAAGGGAAAGTCCAAAGGCGCTCAAGAAGCACATGAGGCTATTCGACCGACTGACTTCTCGCGTCACAATATAAATGGTGAGAGGGATCAAATGCGTTTGTATGATTTAATCTGGAAGCGTGCCATTGCCTCTCAAATGAGTGACGCCAAATTAGAGCGCACCAATGTTAAAATTGCAGCTTCAACCCATAGCCATTTGTTTGCTGCGAATGGCGAAATCATTGTGTTTGATGGCTTTCTAAAAGTATATTTAGAAGGTAATGACGAAGAAGATACCGAGCAAGAAGGCATGCTACCTGGGCTGAGCGTTGGTCAAGAATTGGACAATCAATTTATTACAGCCACGGAGCGTTTTACGCGTCCTCCCTACAGATTTACGGAGGCTTCACTAGTTAAAAAACTTGAAGAACTCGGTATTGGACGACCTTCTACCTATGCACCAACCATTTCAACTATACAGAACCGAGGTTATGTTGAAAAAGGTAATCTCGATGGTATCGAACGTCCCTATCTTCAATTATCGTTGATATCTGGGAAAATCAATACAAAGTCCCTAATCGAAACGGTTAATTCAGATAAAGGTAAGCTTGTTCCTACTGATATCGGAAAAATAGTAACCGATTTTTTAGTGAATCACTTTGAAGAAATTTTAGATTATAACTTTACAGCAAATTTAGAATCCGATTTTGATTTGATTGCCGATGGTAAGAAAAATTGGAAACAAGTCATGAAGTCTTTTTATAGCACATTCCACCCTACAGTGGACGATGTTATGGCAAACGCCGATCGTGAATCTGGCGAACGCATCCTTGGGGTTCATCCAGAAAATGGTCGACAGGTTAGTGTTCGTTTAGGTAAATTTGGACCAATGGTTCAAGTAGGAACTAATGAAGATGAAGATAAGCCTCTGTTCGCAAGTGTCCCAATAGACATGCAAATGTCATCCATTTCTTTTGATGAAGCTTTATCACTCTTCCAGTTACCTAAAAATTTAGGTGTTTATGACGGAAAAACAGTAGAGGTCAATAATGGCCGTTATGGCCCATATGTCAAACATGGTGAAGCATTTATTTCTTTACCTAAAGGAGCCAATCCTTTGGACGTTGAATTGGATTTTGCAATTGCTGTCATTAAAGAAAAACAAGAGGCCGATGCTCCAATCTATCACTATAACAATGAACCAGTTCAAAAAGGGAAAGGTAGGTTCGGACCATTTATTAAGTGGAATGGTTTATTTATTAATGTTAATAAAAAATACGATTGGGATAACCTTTCAGATGAAGATATTATTACTCTTATTGAAGATAAACTTCAAAAAGAAAAAGACAAGTTGATTCACAATTGGAAAGAAGCAGGCATACGTGTCGAAAAGGCAAGATGGGGACGTCACCATGTGATTAAAGGAAAAACGAAAGTTGAATTAGCCAAAACTGTTGAGGTTGCGGAAATGACTTTGGAGGAGGCCGAAGCATTGATTGAAAAAGCCAGCGCAAAATCAAAAAAACCGAAAGCCAAACGCGTCAAAAAGAAATAACTCATGTTTGCATTAGATTGTTTGGTACCAGTTAAAGATGCGGTTATTGCACATTGCCAGCTGCTAGGTTCAAACAATATTGGTGCAAAAATCAAAATACATTCTTCGTTAGAGGGATTTCCCGATTTATCGGATATTAAAATAGCCATCATTGGTGCGACGGAGCAACGCAATGATATTGATTTTATTGGTAATAATTACGATATAAACGGCATTAGGAAGTCATTTTACCAACTTTTCAAAGGTAATTGGATGCACGGTATTGCCGATTTGGGCGATTTTAAATTGGGTGAAAACACTTCGGATACTTATTACGCCATGAAAACAGTCATGTTTGAGATGGTTACATCTGGAATTATTCCAATTCTTATCGGAGGATCGCAAGATCTCACCTTTGCCATGTATAGGGCTTATGACGAGATCAAATCCATGTTAAATATCGTGAATATTGACGCAAGATTTGATTTATCAGATGATACCAAGCCTATCAACAACCGCAATTATATGGGCAAAATCATAACTGAAAAACCCTTTAATTTATTTAATTATACGGTTTTGGGCTATCAAACCTATTTAAATCCACAGGAAGAAATTGACTTGATGGATAAACTCTTTTTTGAATCATACAGACTAGGAACATTGATTCAAAATATAGAATTTGCCGAACCCATGTTGAGAGATGCAGATATTGTTACAATTGATTTAGACGCCATTAAAGCCTCTGAATTAGGATCGCGTCAACAACAATCACCAAATGGGTTTGACAGTCGTGAAATCTGCGCATTGTCTCGATATGCTGGAATTAGCAGTAAGGTGAGCTCATTTGGAATATTTCAATACAGATCCTTTGAAGAAGATGAAGTCACGTCAGAATTGATAGCCCAAATAATTTGGTATTTTATCGAAGGTGTGAATTATAGACTTGAAGAAAAGCCATCAGTTCATCATCCCAATTTTCAAAAATTTACCGTACTGATCGATGACCAAGAACTTGTTTTTTTTAAGAGTTTGGACTCTAGGCGGTGGTGGATTGAAATTCCTTTTTTAACTTTACAAGATAATAAACTAAAACAACACTCGTTGTTACCATGTACGCAGCGTGATTATGACGATGCTGGAATGGGAATTATACCCGAGCGTTGGTACAAGGTTTGTCGAAGAAATAGCTTATAAATATTTTTAATAAGGTTCAAGACTTTAACCTGAAACAAAAAATTAGTTGCGTATTATGAAATATATGGATATGTTTACGCCTGCGTTTAAAAAAACGTTAATTGATATGATTCGCTATAAAATGAAAAACATCGGATTGCTCATTTTGATTGTCCTTTTGTCGGGATGTAATTCAGGTGATAGAGGACAATTAGTCGGTGTGCGTGGAAAAAAATATAATGCAGAGAAACCATTTGGTATGACTCTTATTCCCGGAGGTTCTTTTATCATGGGAAAATCTGATGATGATTTGGTTGGCGTTAATGATGCACCAACCAAAACAGTTACTGTGAGATCCTATTATATGGACGAAACCGAAGTTACTAATAGTGAATATCGACAATTCGTTAATTGGGTTCGAGATTCTGTTATTCGCAGAAAACTAGCTGTTAAAGCGGTTGAAGCATTGGGCTATGACGTTGCCAATGATGCAGCCGAATTAGAAGAAGGCATCGGTATGTTTTACCCGTTAAGCATGATGACAGATTCTGACCCAGATCCAGAAACTTTTTCTTACACTGAATACCGTCGATCCGAAGGCGATGAGAAATACAGCGATCCAGAATATGCCACTCTAAATTGGGAGCAAGAGCTATTTTATAACACTGAAGATTATCCTGACCAGCCTTATGCTGAGGTTTTAGACGAAATGTTTTTACCTATGGAATTGAGCTACAACGGTCAAAGAACTTGGGATGTTAGTCTTTTTGAATACGAATATAAACAACTAGATATTGAGCGTGCAGCCCGCGAAGGTTTGTCTCGTTGGGACGCATTAGTATATCCTGACCCATTAGTTGTTTACCCTGATACGACGGCTTGGGTAAGAGATTTTAATTATTCCTATAACGAACCTATGCACAACGATTATTTTTGGCACGAAGCCTACTCAGAATATCCTGTTGTGGGTGTGAGTTGGGCTCAGGCCAACGCATTTTGTAATTGGCGTACGGATTACCGGAATGGTTATTTGAAGAGTAAAGGGCAACACTTTGAAAATAAATTTAGATTGCCAACTGAGGCCGAATGGGAATTTGCCGCTCGAGGAGGCTTGCAAGGCGCCACCTACCCATGGGGAGGTCCTTACACCAAAAACGACCGGGCTTGTTTCATGGCGAATTTTAAACCCTTGAGAGGTGATTATGCGGCAGATCAAGCACTCTACACTGTAGAAGCTGAGTCTTTTGAACCGAATGACTTCGGGTTGTACAATATGGCGGGTAATGTCTCAGAATGGACCAATTCGTCCTATGACGCAGCTTCCTATACTTACAGTTCAACGATGAACCCCAACGTTAACGATAAAAGTAATCACCGAAAAGTGGTTCGTGGAGGAAGCTGGAAAGATGTGGCTTATTTTTTACAGGTTAGCTCTAGAGATTATGAGTACGATTCAATTAAAACGAGTTACATCGGATTTAGAACCATTCAAGATTATTTAGGAACGGACGTTACTCCTAATCAAGCAACTAATTAATTAACTATTATTATTAAATCAACTAAATTTTAAATTATGGCAGCAAAAGGCAAAAGAACGGTAACCAATATGGTATATGGCTTTGGAGCATCACTAGTAATTCTAGGGGCATTATTCAAAATTCAACACTGGCCAGGAGGTTCTGAGATTTTAACTCTTGGAATGGTTGTTGAAGCGTTAGTATTTGGATACTCTGCTCTAGAAAGACAGCAAGCGGACTGGGATTGGTCATTGGTTTATCCTCAATTGAGAGGTGAATCGGGCGGTGCTTCGCCTGACGGTGGTTCTGAAAATGCAGAAGCTGTTTTGTCTAAAAAATTAGACGCCTTACTAAAAGAAGCTAAAATTGATGTTGCCTTAGTGAATAGTTTAGGTGATAGTTTACGCAATTTTGAAAGTGCTGCGAAAGAATTGAACCCTACAGCTGATTCTATGGCAGCTTCAAAAAAATACAGTGAAGAAATGGCATTGGCCGCTTCTCAAATGGAGGCCATGAACAACATGTACAAAGTTCAAATGGAAAGTCTTAATCGTCAATCAGATATGAATGAACAGGTAGCCGACAATGCAGGAAAATTGAAAGAGCAGATGGCATCCCTTGCCACGAACTTATCTTCACTTAATGGCGTTTATGGTGGAATGCTATCTGCAATGAACACCAAATAGGCTTCACATAATTATTAAACATTGAAATAAGAAATTATGGCAGGAGGCGGAAAAGTATCAGCAAGGCAGAAGATGATCAACTTGATGTATTTGGTTTTCATAGCAATGATTGCAATGAATGTATCCAAAGACGTTCTTTCTGCATTTGGAAATTTTGAAAAAAAGTTTGTTGAAGTAAATGCTTTAGCATCAGAAACAAATGAGAGATTGATTCAAGATTTAAAGCAGAAGGCTGAAGAAAAACCAGAAGAATTTGCGTTTGTTGCCAATAAGGCAGTACAAATTAGCCAGGTATCAAACGAATTTTATAATTATATTGAGCAGCTAAAGCGTGAATTATTAGCCAAAGGTCC
The DNA here is from genome assembly GCA_943788695.1 of uncultured Flavobacteriaceae bacterium. GTDB lineage: Bacteria > Bacteroidota > Bacteroidia > Flavobacteriales > Flavobacteriaceae > JALRKI01. The sequence goes on along the minus strand of CALSRG010000001.1, from coordinate 75,312 downwards.
TTTCGAAATCGATTCTGAAAGTGGCGAATTGAATTACGAGGAAATGGACAAAACAGATCTTCTTGAACAATTGGTTCACAGGCGATCGTTTAACGGATGAAGGTGAGGCTGTTTTTGAACGAATCAAAAAGTATAAAGATGATATTCGAAATATTATTGGTTACGATAGTTTGAGCAATCAAGCAACTGATGCTAAATATATTAAAGCCTTAGAAGTTTTTGATCGACGATTTGACCTTGCAGATCAAATTAATTCGAAAGACAAGAAATCCCTACATTGGTTAGATTATAATTTTCAAGGTTTTCCAGCCATTGCGTCCTACGCAAAAATGTCGGCCATTCAAAACGACGTTAAGGTCACCGAAACCAATTTGTATAACCTCTTCATTGGAAACACCTTAGATTTCAGGCTATTACCTTGAAGAACTATAAACGCAATTGTCCTGGCAGACAAGTCCGCATTTTTTGCAGGTGAGCAATTTCAAGGTCGTGTGGTGCTTGGAAAATACGCTAATGTAACACCTCAGGCCTTAACCTTAGAAGGTAAGCCTTACGACTTGTCAGATGCCATTGACTCAACAGGTGCCGCGTTAGTCAGTTTTAATGTTGGCAATGTAGGGGAACATACCTTTAAAGGCGTATTTACCTTCCTAGAAGACGGCGCGGATTTGGATATTCCATTTGAAGCCAACTATGTTGTCGTCCCTAGACCAAATTCGGCATCAGTGTCGGCAGATAAGATGAATGTTGTTTATCGTGGTTTGGAAAACCCAATGACTATTGCTTTTCCTGGTGTTCCGGATAATAATACTGTTGCATCAGCACCTGGAATGAGACAAAACAGGTAATGGAAAATATGTCCTCAACCCAACAACTGGTAGTGAAGTTACTGTTAGTGTGACAGCAACTTTAGATGACGGAACCAAAGTAAATGATAAACGTGTTTTTCGAATCAAAAACATTCCTTCGCCTACTGGAAAAGTTGCTGGTAAAAAAGGAACTGTCGCTCTCAACAAAAGAGATGTAACAACCTCGAGGATTTTAGCAGATTTTGGCGATTTTGTTTATGATCTTGAAACCAGTGTCTATTCATTTGAAGTTACTGTTTCAGGTAAATCCCCCATTCGGGTTACTGGCAATAAATTGAGTGCCGAAGCTCAAAGTGCAGTCAATTCAGCGCCGCGTAATTCAATCGTGGTTATTGATAATATTCGTGTAAGAGCTAAGGGCGTTTCTGTTCAAATTCCTGAAGCTGCTCCAATTACTGTAAAATTGACAAATTAAAATTATCATGAAAAAGCTTATCGCGATTTTCTTTATCACTGTTACTCCGGTTACTTTATTCGGTCAGGCTAATATTTTAAATGCCAAATCACCGAGTGAAATAGGTGTTACAACTGCCGATCAAGATAAGTTCGACAACAACAAACCTCTAGATTATGGTTATGTTGGTGATAAAGACATCCTTTTTTCAAAAACAGTTTGGGAAATTATTGATCTCGATGAACGCGTTAACTTTCCCTTATTTTTTCCTGCTGATACTACTTTAGTTGGTAAAGAGCGTCGACCATTAGTTCATTATATTTTGAATGGTGTGTTAAATGGTGAGATTGAAAATTACTATGTCGAAGACAATTTAAAGGATAAGATGACCAGAGAACAGCTTGATCGCAGTTTGAGGTATAAAAAAATAAGAAGAGGAGAAGGTGAGGGGATCGGCGAAGAGCGCATTAGTATAGAGGCGGGTTAAATATAACTTTTTACTCAATTATGGTGTTGCAATTCCAAGTGAATATCAAAATGTAGATCAAACTTATTGAGTGATAAGGAACTCGCAGAATTTGAGCAAGCGATGACTGACTTGATTTTCGAAAATAACTTGCTAGGTGAAGAGGAGTATTCAGAGGAGGTTTTTGATTACGCTGATATTGTTGAGTTTCGCATCAAGGGCATTTGGTATTTTGACTCCAAATTGTCTGAATTAAAATACCGTCCAATTGCAATTGCTCCAGTTGTTCAAACGCCCAGATCTAAGGCAGATCGTAAAGACAATCCTGGGCAGAAGAGGCCTATGCTGCGTTATTTTGGTTGTTTTACCCTGATACTCGCGATGTTCTTTATAAGGCCGATGCCTTTAACGAAAAGAATACCTCTCGTCCAATATCCTTTGATGATTTAATCAATGCACATCGTTTTGGAGCATACATCTATAAAGAAGACAACGTATACCAAGATCGAGAAATAGAAAAATACATTCCAAAAAACGCCTTATTAAGATTGTTAGAATCGGAGCGGATTAGAGAAAAAATTAGAAACCTAGAACACGACATGTGGTCATGGTAATTATATGATTTAAATGATTACTTCAGGCGCTTGCATAATGTGAGCGCCTTTTTTTATATGTCAACAGTAAATCAAAATTCGAAAGATTACTTAATTGTGGGATGCGGTATTGCAGGGCTTCTGATTGTCGAGCAATTGATTCAGCACCAACAGTCGTTTACAGTTATTGATGGACCAACATCGAGTGCCTCCATGGTAGCGGGTGGATTGTATAATCCGGTTGTTTTGAAACGATTTAGAGCTGTTTGGAAGGCTTCTTATGCGCTTTCTGTAGCAATCCCTACCTATGAGCGTTTAGAGGCATTGCTGCAATCAGTATGGCTTTATGAAGGTCCGATTTACCGTCGATTGGCCAATACGGCCGAATTCAATAAGTGGATCACTGCTGCAGATCAACCAGAATTGTCGCCTTTTTTATCGGTTGAGTTTAAACGCAATAGCAATTCTTATTTGATAGCTGATTCTGGTTTTGGCCAAGTACTTCGCGGAGGTCGTTTAGATGTTGCGTCATTATTAGTAGCTTTCAAAGACTTTTTAAAAACCCAGAGATCAATTCATGAAGTCACTTTCGATTATGATCAATTAGAGGTTTCTTCCGATCAAATCACTTATGAGGGGACATCCTACAAGCATCTCATTTTTGCTGAGGGTATGGGTGTGCTTCAAAACCCTTATTTTAATAGCTTACCCATTCAAGGTAATAAGGGCGAGTACCTCAAAATTTATGCGCCTCAACTTAAATTGGATGCCATTTACAAATCAGACATTTTTATCATTCCCTTGGGCGATCATAAGTATTTGGTTGGGGCTACCTATGATCGATTTGATCAATCTATGGACCCCACCTCAGCCGCAAGGCAAACGTTAGTGGATAAGTTAAAGGCTCTCATTACTTGTGATTTTGACATTATTGGACAACTAGCAGGAATTCGTCCAACGGTTCCTGATAGACGACCTGTTGTTGGCACCCACCCACAATGGTCAAGAATTCATATTCTTAATGGTTTAGGATCTAGAGGTGTTTTGCATGGACCAATGGTAGCTAAATCGTTATACGACGCCATCGCGTATCAAGTTCCTATAGATGCCGAAATAGCCTTAGATCGTTTTACAAAATGGGTAAAGTATTAGTCTTTTTTAAGAATTTTATCTGGATTGTATTTTATAAATAAATTGATCCAAATATTACGCGACCATCGCATAATCATTGGAAATAATAGAATCAAAGCGAAAACAATAGCGGCAAAAGACATTCTTAAGTTGAGGCCAACCATGACATAAGTGATCATAAAAACTCCAATTGCAGCGGCTGTTCCAACGCCATAACTGACATACATTGCTCCATAAAAGAATGATGGTTCGAGCTTGTACTTTGTGCCGCAATGACTGCAGCGTTCATGCATTTTTAAAGTACTGCTAAATTTATAAGGATTAGATTCAACATACATGGATTCTTCATGACACTTTGGGCAAGCACCTGTTAAAATACTATATGATTTTTCCCCTTTTTTAAACATAATGAAAGTTCTATTTTCGTGGCACCGTAAAGATAGACAAATCTAACAAGTCAAATTAACATGCTAAACGCCCATCAAGTGTCATTATCGTTTCAAGGCGAATACCTTTTCGAAGATCTTTCTTTTCGAATTGGGAAGGGTGAGCGCATCGGTTTGATTGGAAAAAATGGAGCAGGGAAATCAACCTTGTTAAAAATTATTTCTGGACAATTAGCGCCAGATAAGGGTATAGTAGCATTAGATAAAGGGGTCACCATTGGTTTTTTAAGGCAAGATTTAGAATTCGAAAAAGGTCGTTCTGTAAGGGAAGAAGCCAACTTGGCTTTTCAAGAAATTCTTGAACTTGAAGAAAAATTAACATCAATTAATATTCAATTGACCGAAAGGTCCGATTATGAAAGCGATACTTATGCTGAGCTTCTTGATCAATTGAGCGAAGTGCAAACAGCTTTTACCATGAAAGGGGGCTATCAATATCAAGGGTCAACCGAAAGAGTCTTAAAAGGCCTCGGATTTAAACAATCTGATTTTGACAAGCCAACAGAGACTTTTAGTGGAGGCTGGCGTATGCGAATAGAACTGGCCAAATTACTTTTGCAAAACAATGACATATTGTTACTCGATGAACCAACAAATCACTTGGATATGGATTCCATTATTTGGTTGGAGAGTTATTTACAAAATTATGTTGGTGCTGTAGTCGTGGTGTCACACGATCGTTTGTTTTTGGATCATATTACCAATCGGACAATAGAAATAATTTTTAGCCAAATGTATGATTTTGCCAAACCGTACTCGCAATATATGGCTTTGCGGGAAATACAGCGCGAGCAACAATTGGCTCGTCAGAAAAATCAGGAAAAGGAAATTGCGCATACTGAAAAATTAATTGAAAAATTTAGAGCCAAAGCATCAAAAGCAACTATGGCGCAATCGCTTATCAAAAAACTTGACCGAATGGATCTGGTGGAAGTAGAAAATGATGATAACCGCGCCATGAGCCTGAGTTTTCCAGTTTCTGTGAATCCCGGGAAAGTGGTTATTGAAGCTGAGGGTATTTCAAAAAATTATGGTGATTTGCATGTCCTGTCAAATGTGGATATGCTGGTCTCTCGACAAGACAAGATTGCTTTTGTTGGACAAAATGGACAAGGAAAATCTACACTGGCGAAAATTTTGGTGGGTGAATTGGATCACGACGGCAACTTGGCTTTAGGTCATAACGTACAGATCGGCTATTTCGCTCAAAATCAATCGGACTATTTGGATGGAAGTTTAACCGTCCTGGATACCATGATTAATGCAGCTAACGAAACAAATCGCAGCAAAGTGCGCGATATTTTAGGTGCTTTTTTATTTAGAGGTGAGGCGGTCGATAAAGTCGTTAGAGTACTTTCTGGAGGTGAGCGAAACCGATTGGCCTTAGCAAAATTGCTTCTGCAGCCGTTCAATGTTCTGGTAATGGATGAACCAACGAATCACTTGGATATGGTCTCCAAAGAAGTGCTAAAATCTGCTTTGAAGAACTTTGAAGGAACGCTTATTCTAGTATCTCACGACCGTGACTTTTTGATGGGATTGACCACTTCAGTCCATGAGTTTAAGGATCAGAAAGTTAAAGTACATTTAGGTGGTATTGAAAGTTATTTGGAACAACGCCAAATGGCGCAATTGCGGGAATTGGAGATGAAGCAACCAGCCACTGCGTCAAAATCATCCAATGTTAATAAATTGTCCTATGAGTCACAGAAGTTGAAGAAATCACTGCTCAATAAACTAAGTAAAGTGGAACGTGACATCTCTGATTTGGAGGCCAATATTAAATCTTCAGATATCGCTTTAGAGACTGATTATGATAACACGGTATCCGACCCTACTTTTTTTGATCGTTATCAAAATTTCAAATCGGATCTTCAACTAAAGATGACCAAATGGGAGAAGATTCAAGAGGAATTAGATGGGTTGGCCGCCCAAGAAAATGTTTAATATTTTGATTTTTATTGTTTGGTGATCACGATTTGAATTCGTCTATTGAAAGGTTCTTCGTTGCTTCCAGGGGCATACTCAAAAGCGGGTTTTGATGAGCCAAATCCTTTAGTTGTTATTCTGTTTTTATCTATGCCCTGAGATACCAAATAATTTTTGATGGCAGCGGCTCGGCTTCTTGATAGAGTGAGATTTTTGTCCTCTGAACCTGTTCGATCCGAATGTCCCTCTACGAGTATTTCGAGTGTTGTATTAAATTTTAATAGATTTGTCAAAGCATTTAATTTTTCAAAATACAAGTCGTCTATTCTCGAGCTATTGCTGTCGAACAGCACATTTAAGTCAATGGAATAACCTTCGGTCAAAGGCGTCCTAAAGACGGTTCGTCCAATTAATGGGTCGGTATCACTGGTCAATTTCATTTCCAAAGTGATTTCATTACCGAACATACATGGCGCAAATTCCAAGTCATAACTTACTAAAACATCCTCAAAGATATTATTGAATAGAATTTCAAATTCTTCAGGTTTATAGATGTGGTATAAATTCCCACCAGAATATTGGGCTATATCTTGGAGATAGGCGATATCCAAATAACTGCCAAAGGCCACAGAGACAATATTGATATTGTTTTCGGTAGCTTCTTTAACAATGTCTTGCATGGGTATCTGTGTTAAATCGCTATTCGAATCACCATCCGTAAACAATACAATAAGTTTAAACTCGTTTCTGTCTTGTTTTTTCAGATCAGTAATGGCTTGAATGAGAATATCTTTAACGGCTGTTCCACCACCAAAACCATCTAACCCATTGGTCGGAATCAATGCTTTTCGAATGTCATTTATGTTGTTACCTTGAGCGATTAATGCGTTATCTTGCGAAAACTTATATAAGTTATAGGTTGATGATTTATCCTTAGAAATATTGTTTTCTATAGCATTATAAATAGCCAATTGTAGGTCGTTGGCCCGGCGCTTACCCATTGATCCACTGTGATCGAGCAAAAAAGAAAAATGACGCTTCTGACCTTCTTTTTTAATAAAATTAAACTTGTCAACATAGCACTCTGATCCACTTTCATCGATCAATTTGATATATTCTATTTGATCGATTTTTAAGTCTTTGATGTATTTGTAATATTCATAATCGCCTAGCTGAAAAGAGAAGAATCCTTTTGATGGTGTAATGCGAGGGTATAAAAGTTTGAGCGCTAGTTGGGCGTTTTCGCCAGAACTATTAACAAGGACATTGAACTCTTCTTGAGTCAGCAATTCAATAAGCTCCATATCCGTATAATCATCAGGAACCTTGTGTCTGAGCGCAAATAACTCTTTGATTTTGGAAATGAGCTTTTTCCCATAATTCCCCACATCATTGATAACTCTGTCTGTCTTAGTGGTATTTACAGTTGTTGCGTCCGCTTGTGAGAATCCAGAGAGATAAACTGATACCAATAAGACGGTTAATAATATTTTTATATTCGGCTGAAATGACATAATTTTAAAATTAATAAAATCAAATTTACTGATAAAATGAACTTCATGCAAAAATTATTGAGTACCCTTTTATTTCTGGGACTGCTCTTGCCAAATCTTTTTTTTGGACAATGTGTTGATGGCGACTGTGATCAAGGAGCTGGTAAATACCGATTTAAAAACCCTAGGAGTGTTTATGTAGGATCATTTCAAAATGGATTGCCAAACGGAAAAGGTGAATTGACATACATAGATTTCAAGGTAAAATTTACTGGATATTTTATAGATGGTGAATTCGACCCAAACAGGTCAGCGGTGCTTGAACATCCAAATTATACATTTAAGGGTTTTGTTACCGAAACAGTTGAGTCAACTGAGGAGGGTAACCTCTACAGTTGGGTATTGAATGGATTGGGAGAAATAGACTATGATCAAGGCTCAAATATTTTAAAGGGACATTTTATAAATAGTGTGCTTAGCGATAAAAACGCTGAAATAATTTATAAAAATGGCAATAGGTATGTTGGAGGTGTTGTTGACGGTAAGCGTCAAGGTCAAGGTAAAATTATTACGCCAGCCGGGGGTATCCAGCAAGATGGTACTTGGTATGAAGACGATTGGATTGACAAAAATGAGAATAATCCATTTGCGATTCCATTACAATACGATGGCTCTAGTTTGATGTTAGATGTATCGTTTAATGGAGCTCTAGTGTCGATGGTTTTGGATTCAGGCGCGTCAATTGTTACGATTAATCAAGAGGTTTTTTATGCTTTAGCTCGATTGGGTTCAGTGAAAATCAAGAATGCTACAGATGGTTCTTTTAGAGTCGCCAATGGAGATGTTATTCCAGGTACCATATATACCATTGACAAATTGATCCTAGGGGATTATATTATTGAAAATGTTGAATGTAGTGTGCTGAATACCAATACTGGATCCAATTTATTTGGCCTCAATGCATTGCTTAAGCCAACAGGTTCTTTTAGTGTTGATGTTTCAAAACTTGAATTACGGTTCTAAATTTTCTTGGTGTAATCTTAAAGAATTTGTTTTAAATACAGAGATATAATTTGTATCTTTGCGTCCTAATATCGCGGGATAGAGCAGTAGGTAGCTCGTCGGGCTCATAACACTCCTTACCACCTAAATTCACATATTTTTATCGGTTCATTTTCAAGTAGTTACAAATATATAATCCTTTTTGTGTTATACGTGCTACACTCTTGTGTTAGATAAAATACGACTATCCAAAGACTTTAACCTTCATTAGTTTCTCTTCTTCAACGTTTAATAAAAGTGGATTGATGTAGTGGTTTTCTAATACCTTCATTGAAGTGTGAGATGACAATAATCTGGTGTCACTTCCCATGGTATGAAATACCCAAGTAAGGTATGTTTTTCTCAGATGTTTTAGAGTAAATGGAGTTTCGATACCTGCTGCTTTTCTAAAATGGGTGAACGATCGAGAAACTTTCTCCATGATGGTATTAATTGTATACGTATTCTCTGGATCGATGAGTTTGACATTTTTACCTTTCATTTGATCATACCCCATTTCTTTTAAAAGTGTCATCAGATCCTCGTTAATAGGGGAGTAGTTTTTTACTTACTTTTACTCCCTAATCGTTCAACCTTTAGGTTTCTAAATTGAAAAAACAGCACTCCGTTATTACCTTGGATAATATCACTCCATTTTAGACTTAGTACTTCTTCTCTGCGTCCTCCAACAAGTAGAAAGAGTTTAAATGCGTTAGTCATCCAAGTTGCATACACGTAATCTCTTCTTCCATTGGTTCTTGTTTGTTGAAATGAAGACTTTGATTCTACCGCTGCTATAATTTTCTCAAACTCATCTTTGGTTAAAATCAAATTATCACCTGTAAGCACTTGTTTTCTAACACAATTTTTAAATGGATTCTTGATGTCTAACTCTTCGATTTCGATCAAGAACTTATAGAAAGAAGTTATGCTCGTTAAAACCTTGTTGAAGGTTTTGGGGTGAGGGTATTTAATCTCCAATTGTCTGTAGAAAATAGAAACATCATTATTTCTGACATCCCCCGGTTTCATCTTCCTGAGATTGTGGTTGTTTTTCAAAGATTTAGCAAAAAGCGTACAATACTTAATTAACTCCTTACGATGTTTATCTGATACCTCTTTTTTTAAATGTGCATATTGTGTATCTCCCTTTAGATATTGATCAAAATAAACGAGTGCTTCAGCAATATTCATTTTAGATCGATCAGGAACCGTTTCCTCCACACCATTTTCTATTCTCCTTCTAAATTCAATACCCTCAACTACAGCATCAGCGTATACTTTTGATTTTAGGAGTTTACTTCGGTGTTTACCAGTAACTCGATCAATAAAACACATCCGGAACACCTGGTGGTCGTTGTGACGACAACCCGTGTTATTTTGTCTACATTTTTTACAGTAGATTTTGATTCCCGAATGTGAATTATTAGGTAATTTCATTATTGATAAAGTTCTTGAAAGATGGATTCATGCTCCTTATTAGAGCTAATGTCCAGATTAAAATGGTAAGGCACAAATCCAGTGTCGAATTCCAAACAATCATGGTAGAGGAGTTGATGTAGTTCTTTCTGATCACCATAGATTGATTCTAAACGTGGTTGCCATGAATTTGGATATCTTTTTACTAAATCTTCAGCAAAAGGTCTCCAGACCTCTTGTTCGACCTGTAACCGAAAAACATATTCCCTTCCATCTTTGTGGATGTGGATGTGATGATCCCTAAGCCACTTTTTGATCGAACGGTTGTCCTTACGATTTATGTATTGACCAACTTGATGTAGGTTTATGCGATTAGTGAGAGTTATTATTCATTGCCTTAAAATTATTTTGATGATATCGTTTATTTATTTGAATTAATTGACTCTACTATTTTTGCTGCTGCTTCATCCAATGATGGAAAAGGATCCTCCAATTCTTTGAACTTGATTCCAGGTGTTAATCCCGTTTGTTTACTTATAGAATCAGTTAACAGATATTGTACCTCATACATCTTCTCTTTTTGACACAAAACGCTATCGTGAATGGTGATGTATGGGATATTATTTTTACTCAGTTCCAGACAACCATGCCTCAAAAATAAATAGGACTCACATCGTTGGATTAGATATGAAAATGGACTTTTTAAATGATTTACATTGGACATGAATTGAATGAGTTTACTTACATCCTTAAATTTTCTTTCCATGTGTTTGATGAGTTCTACATTGACCCTCCTGTTTTTGTCTGAAAAATTAATGTAGAGTTGAAATTGATCTTTTACCTTCTCACGGGTCATCCCAATCTCATCGCCAATGGTTTTATAGATGTCATCTTTGAAGCTTCAATGCCCGATATTTTTGGATTCCTCTCTTTCTCCAAAACCTGCCACACATATATGATATGAATGTAACCAGTATAGGATATTTTATATTAGTTAATACATTACCTTGATATGTAATATATTCTATGTAGTTATTATTAATAACATTAGACTCTATAACCATATGTCCAGCAAATTTTTCTAAAAAATCTTGATACTCCATAGAATCACATGAGTACTTAAAGGATTTGTAATATTGGGGGAAAATTGAATAGAGATTATATCCACCTTTGGTCTCAGTGAAAAATTTTTCTGTGAGAATGGTGGCAAGGGTAAATGGATGTGATGTAGTTATATCTACTTCAACCATCTGTTTTCCATTTGTCCTTAAAAAATATCGTAATTCCCTCTTAATAGAAGTGAATACCGAATTGACTCTATGATTACTTTTAGAAACAGAATAATTGAATTCCCCTTTTCGATGTTCTCAATTACTTTATGTGATTTTTTGAAGTATTTCTTTACCTGTGTTTTATTTTCCTTTACCACCTTTGACAATACCCTTTTTTTCAATTCTTTCAGGTAAGTTTCAGCAGCTGCTGCATCTATGGTAATTTGAGATTGATCCATAGCCTCTTTGATGTGAATGTATCTGTCTTCAAAACATTTCATCTCCAATTCCCATTCATTTTTAAGTTTTTCCTTTCGAGTGTCATACTTATCGTCAATTTCAACTTCAACAAAATCATTTTCCTCAAGCACCCATTGATTGAGTTTATATCCAGTGTGTTTAACACCAGGGATAGATTAAGTTATCTGATAAGAGAATGGGACCATTTTCGGTCACATTTGAGTCCATTAGGATGGTTTTAACCTCATTAAATCTATTACGAGTCATTCTGTTTAAATCTTTACTTGAAAGAGGTTTAAAACCCCTCAAATATTGATAGTCTTTTGAATTGTATATTGGGGGTGTTATACACGATAAGACATAATAAGCAGCGTCACAAATGGATTTCTTTCGTTGTGATCTTCCCGTTACGTATTGACTAAAATCCACTTGATTGATCGACATTGGAATATTAACTTTCATATTCTTGTGGGGTTATGCCGCAGCGGTTAATCGATCCTCACTCTCAATGATGAGTGCTTGTTGTAATTCAGATTCAGTTCTTTCTCCTAATACCATATTCATTCTCTTATTACAGAATTCAACTGATACAGGGTCGATGTCAACACCAATTGCGTTACATCCGTTACGGGCAAAAACCTCAAGTCCCTGACCCGCACCACAAAAAATATCAATACAAGTCATTCCTGGCAAAGTGTATGATTCTACAAATTGTTGATATACATCCATAGGTGCTGGTGCATCGTGGGTGAAATCAGGGTCGTATTTTTTGTATTCGGAATCGTTAACTACAGGAGTAATAATGACATTTGAGACAACAGTTTCTTCTGCTTGAACAAAAAATCTATTTGTTCCATCTTTTGCTTTGTGACTTTTCTTAACCATTTTTTTTCCTTCCTTTGTCTTTTTCATTTTGGGATTGAAATTCACTTTCGCACCTTTCATTTTACACACCAATATCGTCTCATCCACTGGTCTGAAAAAGTCTTTTAGTATTACAGGAGTTGAGTTGCTTTTGATCCAAGGACTTTTTCCAATGATTTCAACTCCTGATTCAAGTAACATCATTTCGTAACGGGTAATTACACTTTTATAACCACCCGAATATGACTCCCCAATTATAATAACGATAACTCCATTTTCATCCATAATGTCGATTAGTGCTTCAATGAATTTTTTACTGTTATCAATGTACTCTTCTACTGTAGCTTCCTGACCATATTCATTTCACCTTGGTTTCGATATTTTTTCATCGTCCTATACGTTGGGGAGAACATTGCGATATGAGGTCGATACTTTTTAAGATTTGATAAGTCCACGCTACTTTGATTAAACACCTTAAACCAAACATCTTTATTTACTGCTTCGGCTTTGATTTTCTCTTTAGCCGCTTTTTTATCGTCTTTGTCTCTACTACTTAACATTAAGTTGTATGCACCATCAATCTTATACGTGCCATTGTCGATACCTTCAATTAAACCAAGGCTGTTATCAGTTTTCTCATACTCATACACAGCCATCAACTTTCTCAAGGTTCTACTTGAAAAATTAAGTCCTGAAAGCATACAAGCAATTTCAAATCTGTTCTTACCTGCGGTCCCAAATTCGTTTTCATTATCCAATTTATCCATTCCAAGCAAGTCATTTCTTTTGCCTTGGTTAGTGCCTATTAGCCCTAAGATATGTTCAATGTTGAAACATTTTTCAGATAGGTGCACCTTCGTCTTTAAATTATAAGTAATACGAGTATTTAATATTTCTGAATCAGGAATGTCAAGTACAATACAATCGAGAGATTCAAAATTTCCAGCTTCAATAGCGGAATAATAGCGATGACCGCCGTCAATAATGTAATAGATACCATCCCTCAATACAACAATCACCGCTGTCTTTTTAGGAAAGTGTTTCATTGAGAATGTAATGAATGGGTTGGGTTGGTATTTTTTGATTTTCAATACCAACGGGTGAATTCGTATTTCACTTAATTTTACTCTTGTTGTTTCCATTTTTTATTTATTTTAAGTTAAAAAGTTATGTCTTTTTTGTTTGGATAAGAATATTTTATCCAATAATTTTTGTTAAAAAAAATGGAGTTTTACGTCCATTTTGTATCTATAAAGAACTTTTAATTAAAAGTTAACTATCACTCTATTCCCATCCAAATCAATTCCTGTTTCACCATCAGCTCCAAGATATTCGATACAGTACTGGTCCCACATCAAATAAAGGATATGTTTTTCTATTTCTTCTAACTGATGTAATGGTATATCGCCATTGACTAATACCTTATTCTCAGGTCCAATATTTCTTGAAAACCAACGCACTTTTTTTCCAAAGTGGTCAATCCAAAATGCTCTCATTACAATATACTTTACACCAGATTTCTTATTTTTATTTAGTGTCTTATAGAGTCTTACATTGAAAATCAATAATAGTTTTTCAATTCGAATTTTATATTGGTCAATTAAATTATACAAATTGATTGGTGCAAGTTTATTGCCATCTTTATCAGTAATATCTTCTGTGGTAGACAATAAGTTTTTGAATTCTGCCTTAACCTCCTCGAACTCCAAGTTAACCTCGTCCCAAAAATCACTATTTTGTTTGTTCTTTGGTTTATGATCATCGATCCAATCCTCAAACTTGAATATATAATTCCAATTTTTATTGTAAAAGTCGTTTTTCATTTGTGTCTTTATATTTTGTGGCACAAATATAGACACAATTATTTTATGCACAAAATTTTTTTTCAACTTTTTGCAATTTCGGCAAGAAGTAAATTATTTACGGTGGTAAAACTCAACTACACCCCCTGCAAAAAATAATTTATGACTCCATGTCTTTTTCAGTTGTATGACATATTTATAGAGAAACACAGTTATGAAAGAGAAAAAATCAAAAAGGGTAATCGTTCGGATAACAGAGAATCAGTTCAAAAATTTGATGGATTGTGTTATAACGAAAATCAAAATAGATACACAACTTCAGATCTAATTCGCGAAGCTGTAGTCGATAAATTAAATAAAATAAAAGAAGATGCTAACAGGAAGAAATAATTTAGATTATGAATATTTCAATCGATATTTAAAGAATTGTGGGATATAATCGACATAAGCGAAATGGAGTTATTAAATGATTTTTTTAAAGAACGATTAAATATTCCTCAAGAACATGAATTAGACCCTGAAAAGGTGATTTTCTTGAATGAATTGGTAAGTTTTTGTCGTAAAAAATAATCAAGTTAAAAACCTTAAAATACCAACTGGCGCAGAAAACAATTCTCGATTTCATCTGTTGAATCCCTGATTTTGATCAATGTATTACATTAAATTATTATCGGCACGATTGGTTGGGATATTGAGCCATTTGTGAAATAAGGACCGTTTTTATTTATTTTTCAAATACAGTTTTGTAAGTGTTTCCCCCATAGTATTGCAAAGAATTTCCTGCGGGTGTTGCGCCAATGAGAATTGTTCCAGTTGATCATGATAGAGTTTAGATTTAGATTCTGATGTAATTAGGTAGTAATGGAAATACTCATGGATAACAGTATTGATTAGTTCTCTGCGTATTACATTGTTATCCCTGTAGATTGTAATTGTGTTGTTATAGAAACAATACTCTCCCGCAAGATGAGATTTACCCTCAACTAAAGTCAGTAGTGGTTTTTGTTTACGAATTGGATATAAGATGAAGGCACCAGTTCAATACATCGTCTGCCAAATGCAATTGCCAGTCTTCACCATCAGGTTTTATAAATCTAATTATTTTATAAATCAGATTCAATAAGAACAACCCTCCAACTACAATGAAATACCATTTGAAAAAAGCATCCACTACAGAATCCTTTTTACTTTCATCACAGTATTGGTGGACTTATTTGTTATTGCACTAATATTTCGGATTGACAACCCTCTCTTTATTAACCGCACAACATCCGAGTGACGATTTAATATTGTTTCGTCACAGTCAATATTTCCTTTTTTTCTTCCAACGCTTTTGGATCCGTGTTTCTTGATGTGGTTCGGATAACCAGACTGTAATCTCGAGATAGGGTCATCTTACTCTCCATATTTGCAACGCTGAACAATATTTGGACCATAAACATTGATAAACTATTTGGTGTCTTATCCTCGTTAAGCGTCTCAAGATTAAAATTCTTTATATAAAGTCCGACTTTTAAATCATGTAGGAGTTGGATGTTTTGAAGGGACTGAAGTACCGACCTTCCTATTCGACTTAACTCCCAAACTAATATTTTATCAATTGATCCCTCTTTCGCCAGTTCCAACATCTTGGAAAAAACTGGTCTTTGATCGTTCTTTTTGAATCCACTTACCTTTTCTTCAAAAACTTCAACTACCTCATAGTTCATTCTCTTAGCATATTGTTGCAGTTCCTTTGTTTGTCTCTCTGTGTCCTGTCTTTCTGACTCTGAACTAACTCTTGAGTAAATTACAGTCTTAATCATATGTATCAATTTAATCCTTTGGGTTTCTGTGATGCTATGATACAGCGGATTAATGGGGTACCGGAATAATAAATGCTAAATTTTTGCTACAATAATTGTTTTGAGACACTTTTTGTGTGCGGATAATATTTCGTGAAGGATCACCGTCACGGGTTGATCATAATCGTTGTTATCCGCACACCCAAACGGTACTTGATCTACTCGACGGTCCACAGGTGGGATTATTATCCACACACCTACTATACTACCCCATGGCGGTCCCCCCTGCAGGACTTCCTGCAGCCAAGCCCCCTCTTAAAAATGGGTATTTCGACTTTGCCACAGGGGGCTCAGTACTTCGAATGAAATTTTTTTCCAAAAAAATGGGTTAGGGGGGGTTACTTCATAAATAAAATTTTCAGATTTTTTTCAGAAAATTGACCTTTTATACTTTAAGTAGTTTCTCCATAATTTTGACCATCGCGAAGGTGTCTAACTTACAGTACTCCAGGAGTTGTCTCCTTGTTTCTTCTGCATCACCCTGAAATGTTCCATTTACCATAGAAAGAAAAGTATTGGATGCAGTGTTTATACTATTATAGTGTAGCCGTTTTTTAATTAAAAGACTTCGTTCAAACACCCTCAAAGATTAAGAGAAGATCTCCCAGTGATTATAAGACCAGTCCAAAATAGTATTGAAAAAAAGTTTAATGCATCTTTATAGTCTATTTCATTATATTTGAATTAAAATAAACGAGAACAAAGATCCTGTTATCCGGAAACACAGATCTATAAACAGGCCGTTTGTTCTACATATAACGAGTTGTGCATAATGCAGAAACCGAATTAAGAAAAAACTTTGCACATTGCATTGAAAATTATCTATCTTTGTGATAATGAAATTTACTACTATCATATTATCATTATTAATACTTGCTTTGTCAATGAAACCTTGTTCTGACGGAAATAATGCCGAAGACAAACACCAAGACGAAATAAGTGCTAATCATAATCACCAAAATGATAGTGATGATACTTGTCCTGTAACTTGTATTTGCAATTGTTGCGGAACATCTATTACTTATCAAGTAATTAAAACTCTTGATTTGGGATTAAAAAACCGAATTTCTACAGAAATATTATTTGTTTATCAATCAACATACAGATTTGATTTTCACTCAAATATTTGGCAACCGCCACAATTGATTAGTTAAATTTTAGACTCAAAGTCAAAAAAATTAAATTAATCAATTTTTACATTTTCAATGAATAAATATATATTGAGCATAATGCTCACAGTTATTACCTGCTTTTCAATAAAAGCACAAACATCTTATTTAAAAATAAAAGTAATTTCAGAATCCGAAAACGAGCCTTTATTTGGCGCAACAGTTTATTTTGAGGAGTTAGAAAAAGGAGCAGTAACCGACTTTGATGGAATTGTAACTTTTACCAAAATTCCAAACGGAAAACATATCGCAATAATTTCTTATTTAGGTTTTGAAACTCTCAAAACAACTATTCAAGCACCAATAAATTCAACTTTAATTTTCAAATTAAAAAATAGTGGAAACCAATTAGACGAAATTGTGTTACAATCTTCACGAAGCACAAGAACAGTTAAGAAAATTCCCACAAGAATAGAGTTTATTGGCACAGAAGAATTGGGAGAAAAAGCAATTATGAACCCAACAAACATTTCGATGGTTCTTCGTGAAAGTACAGGAATACAAATGCAACAAACTTCTTTAAGTAGTGGAAATACAAATATCAGAATTCAAGGACTTGACGGACGCTATACGCAACTTTTAAGAGATGGATTTCCACTTTATGGCGGTTTTTCAAGTGGCTTGAGCATATTACAAATTCCACCATTAGATTTACAACAATTTGAAATTATTAAAGGAAGTTCATCAACACTTTATGGTGGTGGAGCAATTGCAGGTTTAATAAATATGGTTTCAAAAACACCAGATGAAGAACCAGCTTTGGATATTATGCTAACACAAACCCAAGCATTAGGAAGTACAGCAAATGTATTCTACAGCAAACGAAATGAGAAATTTGGTGTTTCACTTTACGCTTCTGGTCATTCTCAAAAAGTTTACGACCCAGAAAATGATGGTTTTAGTAATTTACCAAAAACTACATCAATTTCATTCAACCCAAAATTCTTTTATTATCCATCAGAAAAAACAACGTTTTGGTTTGGTTTAAATGGAACTTACGATGACAGAATTGGTGGAGATGTAACAAAAATTGAAAGCGGAGAAAATGGAATTCATCAATATACAGAAGAAAACATATCAAAAAGAGTAAGCAGTCAAGCAGTTTATAAAACGCAAATAGATTCAATAAGCTCATTAAATATAAAAAATAGTATTTCATTTTTCGATAGAAATCTTACTATTCCAGGTTTTAGTTTTGATGGTAAACAATTCAATACGTTTACAGAAGTTACCTATAAAAAAACTTCTTTAAAAACAGATTGGATTTTTGGAGCAAACTTATACACTTCAAACTTTGATGAAAATAATAATGCAACTTTACAACGTGACCAAACAGATATAACTTATGGAATGTTTGCAAACAGCATTCTTGATATTTCAGATAATTGGATTTTAGAAACTGGATTGCGAGCAGATTACAATACTGATTTCGGTATTTTTCCACTTCCAAAAATTTCTTTGCTTTATAAAAATGATAGCGGATTTTCATGCAGAATTGGTGGTGGTTTAGGCTACAAAATTCCAGATATTTTTACAGAAGAGGCTGAATTTATCAATTTTGAAAATGTAATTGGCATTGATAAATCTTCATTAAAAGCAGAACGTTCTTATGGTGTAAATCTTGATTTCAATTATCAAACACGTTTATTTGAAACCATTGGTTTTTCCATTAATCAACTTTTTTATGTTACAGCGATTAATAACGGATTGTTATTAAATAGTACAAATAACGGTTTGTTTGCATTTGAAAATGCAACTGACGAAATTTTAAGCAAAGGAGCAGAAACAAATATTAAGTTTACTTATAAAGATTTTAGATGGTTTTTAAATTATGCACTTATAGACACGAAACTGAACTATTTGGCAGGAAATCCACAAAAACCATTGACAGCAAAACATAACGCAGGAAGTGTATTAATGTACGAATCTGATAAATGGCGAATTGGTTACGAGACATTTTATACAGGAAAGCAGTTTTTATCAAACGGAACTGAAACGACAGATTTTGTCACAATGGGATTATTGTTAATGCGAAACTTTAAATTTGGTAGTGCTTTTGTGAATTTTGAAAATTTCACAGACAGACGACAAAGTAGGTTTTCGCCTTTGGTTTTACCACCACACGAAAATCCAGAATTTCCAGAAATTTATGCACCAACAGACGGCTTTATTTTTAGCGTAGGAATTATTATTAAACCATTTGGTAACGAAGAACATTAAAAATTATGCAAAAAATAGAACAATTTTTAGACTCAAAAAATATTAGAGTTACAGCAATGCGATTATTGATTTATAAGTTTCTTGCCGAAAAACAAGTTGCTGTAACATTAAGCGATATAGAAAATGCTTTCGAAAAAGCAGTCTAACTTACACTCGTTACTTAAGTATTTTAAAGGAAGGAGAATTGTATATCGTCCAAGTTAAGTGGATCGTCAAAAGAAGAAATTGAGCTGCAACTTCTGTCAATAGGGGGAGGGGAAATCAAAATTCAAACATCTCAACCTCCTTATTTTAATTTCTTAATTTTGACTCATGTCAAGTACTAATCCAAAAAATAAAGACAAACCTTCAAAAAGAATAGAATACCGAGGGAAAAATGTCCGAGTTTCAAGAACAGGAGGTGTTTCTGCAACGAAAACATTTAAGGGTGATGGAGTTGGTGCTACCATAAACACCAAACACGGACTTCGTCTTCACAAACGATTATTTAAGGGAGCAAGAATGGGTTTCCAAAACGGTAACTTTCAGTTTATTGGAAGATACAATAGTGGTCCATTTAATTTCAATGTCTCAAAAAATGGAGTTAGTACATCCCTCAAAAACAAACGAGGTTCCTATAACATCTTAAAACCCAATTATTCAAGTTTCAAATTAGGTGGTGTTCAAGTTAGAGGAAAAAACGCTGCTACGTTTCAAATGATCTATATGGTGATCATTCTCTTTGTTAATTTCATTAAAGTATTTTGGCACATTTTCATCTCTTTTTTGTGGTTTGGTTTTTTATCCATTAAATGGATTGTAGACTTTACAATTGGATTTTTCAAAGGTTTTAGAGATTGATTCTTAATAATTCAGAAATATTAATGATAACAAGTTTGATTGAAATTTACAAAAATAGATCTCGAGTCTGTGTTAGATTTTTGTGCTACAAAATCCTATGAATTACCATCAAATGCAGGTTTTGTGTTAGAACTAAAAACACCTTCCTTTTTCTAAATTATATTCAAATAAACCTTGCAGAACTTAAAAACTATCTGTATATTTGCACTCGAAATCGCGGGATAGAGCAGTAGGTAGCTCGTCGGGCTCATAACCCGAAGGTCACAGGTTCGAGTCCTGTTCCCGCTACTTAAACAATAAAACGGTTATACTTTTATAAAGTATAGCCGTTTTTTCTATTTAATACCTTTACATTATTTCTTAATATATTTGATAAAATAAATTAGATGAGATTTTTTAAGTTATTTCGTAAAAATTCCAATGGAAACTTTGGTTACGTAAAATATGCACTAGGCGAAATTATTCTTGTTGTTCTGGGTATTCTAATTGCTTTACAAGTAAATAACCTTAATGAGACAAGAATAGAAAAGAGGGCAATGAAAGATTATTTTCAAAAAATTAGCTTTAATATCAATGCAGACATAAAAGAATCCAAAAGATTATTAAAATTTAGACAAGACCATATTGTTAGTTGTAATAAAGTGGCTAAGGCCCTGATTGAAAATGATTTTTCAGATCAGTTATTGATTCAAAAAGCAATATTTGAGATGATTATTGAAGTCCAATTAAATTACAACAAAGATGCGTTCGAATCTTTGAAAAGTTCGGGGTATTTAAGATATCTGAACAATGAAGAACTTGAAGAATTACTTAATGACTATTACAATCAAATTAATCAAATAGAAATGTTTGAAATTGACCAAAGAGATTGGGCTAATGCATTAGAATTAGAATTAGATAGAAATGGCTTTTTTTACAGCTATACACAGCTTGATCAAAAGGTGCATACCGATTTATTTACTTTAATGGGTAATTATACCTCAAAATTAAAAAACCACCCTGGTCACAAAATCATAATGAGACTACTTTTTCGAGGAGGCACTAATAATACCTTTTTAACAGGGTTTTACGAAAATCATATTAAAACAGGCAATCAGTTAATTGAAATTTTAAACCAGGAAATTGACTATTAAAATTGTGCTGCAATTTTGAATAATATTAGAATGAGAAACCACATCATTTCAACTTTTCATAATACGAGTCATTATGTGATGAGTATTGATTAAATCTCTTGGAGTAAAACTAATGTTCGATATTTCAATGAAGTTGTCTACACCCCGGGACAAATCTTGTTTTTGAGATTTGTCCCTTTTTTAATTCTAAGATATCGAAATAATTTTACACACTCTTTTTATCATTAATTTCTGTTTCTGGAGTGATTATTTCTGTTGAGTTCCAGCTGTTTTTTTTATTTCATCGATTTCGATTTGTATTAATTTACTAACCGTATTTCCATCTTTATTGATTTAGATAGAATTTTATGTTGGCGTCTTTGACACTTTCTTTTCTTTTGGTTAACCCAGAGTTAGATGTCATGGTGCTTTAGCTTGCAAAAACAGATTTTTATAAAAAAAATGTAAAGTTATTTTGAAAATAAGATAATTTTAGATAATCTTGGTTGCAATTAACAACTAACTTTAAAAAAATGAAAAATTTAAAAAAAATAATTTTGTTACACCTAGGAATGCTTTTCATTTCATGTGGAAATAATACTAATTATGAAAGAAACTTAGCAACAGCCCAAAAATTATTTGCACTTCATGGGGAAGAAAAGATTGATGAGCAACTTGCTTTAGTTAGCGAAGATATTAAGCTTTACACGCCAATGTATGGTTCTTCAGAACCACTAGGATTTGATGCATATGCTTCAATTTTAAAAGGTTATCATGATAATTTTGAGGATATTAAATACAATGCCAATGCTTGGCTTCCGGGAGTTGACACCTTATCTCTAAAGCCAGACGGAAGTGTTAGAACGTATGGCACATGGACTGGAAAAAATTCAACTACGGGCAAGGACATCAATCTAAGTGGTTATTGGTATTTTAACTTTGATTCTGAAGGAAAAATCATTGCTCAAGGTGACTTTTTTGATTATGGTGGAATGATGCAAGCCGTTGGCCCAAAGAATCCTGTTTTAGTAATGCTTAAAGTTTTACCAGGTAAAAAGCAAGAGATGATAGATCTTCTTAATACGCCCGATGGTTTACAGGCCACTAGAAATTTTGAGGGGTGTTTATCAGTTGAAGCATTTTTCAATACTGAAACTTACACATATTATGTATATGGGGATTGGGCATCATATGAAAATTATCAAAATTATCTTGACTGGAGATTTAATGATGATGAGAGTAAAATGGCACAACAAGTAATGTCACTTTGTGTTGGAGGAGAAAAAGGATTAATTCCTATATATCCTAACTCTGATTACTCATCATTTAATAAATTATAATTATTAAGGATCAACGGTTCACAAATAATTATTGGGGTTCAAATAAATAGTCGATCATAAGAAATCCTCAAGCGGATATACTTCTAAATGTTAAAAAAATATTATGCCAAATAAAAAAGACATTTTAAAAGTAAAAAGCCACGATTGTGTTGTAGGGTTTATTTATTTATTTCATCGATTTTAGCAATTCGAGTAAGTTTGGATTTTATATGGATTGCTATAGCAACAGCTATACTTCAGATATTGAGCCCACTAACTAAATTTTGTCCAGTTTATGCAATTTTGAACAAAATCATGTCAGACACCACTTCAATTCAGAATGGCAAATAGGACTTGGAGGATTAAATTTAAGTTTATTAAAAAAGGATAACTCAAAAAATAATAAAATGAGAAAGTATAGTTTACTTATATTGCTAAGTATAATTTTTAGTTGTAATTATAAAGAAGCCCGAACCAAAAATATACAAATAGGGGTAGAAATCTCTGATAAAGGAGAACAAATATCTTTAAATGCCGGCAATATGTCAACAGTATCAGTTTGGCAAAAATATATTGATGCCCACAACAATAGAGACATCAAAACCATTAAATCTATGAATGCTGATGAATTTAAGGTCTATGGCCCAAGAGGAGAATTTATAGATGGTTCAGAGGCACACGAAGAGTTTCTTTTGGCATGGTTTAGTGGCAATAATCCAAAATGGAGTCCAAAATATTTTATTGCCAATGAAGTAGTAGATTCTGAAGGGAACTTAATGCAGTGGGTGACATCATGTCACGATTTAACTTTGTTTGTTGATAACGTAGAGCTAAAAGTTGTACAAGTTCATGATGCCTTAATAAAGGGAGGTAAGGTTCAAAAATTTTATGTTTATGAACGGATTAAGAATGAGAACGAATAGTAAAGGGCTTGACCATTAGAATTGTACAATTGTTTAATGGTATTATTATTTATTTTTGAAGAGGTAATAATTTTAACAACTTATAGTGTCCCTCACTTTGTTTAATAAACTTTCTTTAAAAGCCAAATATTTAATTCTCTTGGAACTTATAAAATAATCTCTGTTGTCAAGAATTTCTTTCTTAATATTAAGTTGTTTATCACTTAAAACAGACTCGTTAATATCTTTTATAGAAAATAAGTAAAGCTCTATAATAATAGGTAACGTAGAGATTCCTTTTTCAGTAGCTACATATTGTCTATTCTTTTTGGTACTCTTGGGGTCCAAAAGTTTAATTAAACCAGCATCAATAAGACTTTTAATTCTATTTGTTAAAATATTTGTTGCGATTTTTTCTTTGGAATCAATGAACTCCTTGAATCGTGTTTTGTGATGAAACAACATGTCCCTTAAAATTAATAAGGACCATTTATCACCTAATATGCTAGTTGATCTTGCAATTGCACATGTTAATATAAGATCTTTTTTTGCCATCTTACGAAGTTAAGACATTTTCGTGATGAAAAATATGACTTTATTAAATCTTTAACTTCAAATTAAAAATCCTGTCTTATTAGAATAAAACAGGATTTTTTTAATGATTATTTTACAGTATGATGTTCTTATTGTTTGCGTTTCAGAATTTCTAATTCGTAATCTTTTACGTCTTCCATCTCGCCACGAGACAAAATTAAATCCATAAACTTTTTACTTTTTTGTAATTTATCATACAACATTAAGTGATCTTCTCTGTCTTTTCCTGTCAGAGCTACCCAATGAGTAGCTCCATTAGGTCGTCCAATATCATAAGTGCCAAAGCCGACTACTCTTCCATCAAAATCATCCTTAAATTCACTTATAATTTTATCATGTCCTTTTTTAAATTGATTTTGATCTGCAACTTTAATATCCCAAATATGAACATTAGGATTTGCTTCAGTATCTCCTTCTTTCCAACTCAACATTCTTCCTGAATAGGACGCACCCCATTCTTCAACATAATTTTGCATTTTAGACCAGAAAGCATCATTTTTGTTTGGGTCAATGGCATCTTCGTCAACCATATCTACACCCAAGGTGTACATAAAAACAATTCTGTGGGTCATACCATGCGTTCTACCGCTCCAAAAGCGCTCTAAAACAACACCTCCCTGATTCATTTCAACATCTTCAAATACCTTATCAAATGCCTCAGAGATATTATCTTGGGTAAAAGGTTTTGCTTTAATTTCAACACACGTAAATGCCATGGTTTGAGCATAAAGTGATACACTAATAAATGTTAAAAAATAACTTAAAAATAATTTTTTCATAATTAATTGGTTTAATGATTTAAACTTAAAATTAAACAAAAATTACTTTCAAACAAAAATTAATTTAATTTAAAATTTCAAAAACTTAGCTTGCTCATCACTATAGGGCTTTTCAAATACATTTAATACTGGAGTTGCTTGGTTGTTGAAATTAAATCATGCTTTATTCTATCATACTAATCCTTCAGTTCGAAAAACGTTAGTATTTTTTCAAAAACAAGTCTATAGGGGCTACTAAGCAACAAAACGGCTATACTTTTATAAAGTGTAGCCGTTTTTTTAGATCTATTATTTCCCCTATTTGAAATTATTCCAATAAGCCCAGTTGCGTTAAAAAAGAATAATTGTCAAAGAAATCTTGTTCTTGTAAAACTTTACCGTCTTTCATTGTCACTATTGTAGTTCCATTGATATCTACTTTGTTATTAGTTGCGGGTATTCCAAACAATTCTCCATCGTGAGTGCCCTTAAAATTCCAATGTTTGACTATTTTATCTCCATCTCCAAAAATGTCTATGAATCTAAATTCAGCATCTGAAAAACCAATTAAATAATTACCATAATATTCACGGAAGGCTTCAATGCCAGTAATATTACCCTCTGCAGTTACTACAGTAGCTTGCTCATCAAAACTATCCGTATTTATAGCACTACTGTCTCTAGTGTCAAAAAATGTATTCCAGGCGGTTTTATAGATTTTGATATTTTTTTCGGTTTGAGCATTTGTTTGAACTAAGGCTTCACAATCTTCACTTTGTGATTGTTTACAACCAACAAATAACAATGTTGTTATTGTAAATACTAATATGTTTTTCATTGTTTATATTTTATAAATTTTACTAATTTAATATATTTTAATTGATTTTATTTAAATATATAATTCGAATGCACTCAATAGATCCTCGCGAATATTTCTTGTACTCTTAATTTCACGAGCCCTCAAATGAATGGTGAATAAATCATTTTCATTCAAAAAGATAAATCTGATGAACTCAAATCTTTTACTAATAATGTTTAAAACTTTGACAGACAGTTTTGAAAGATAACATCAAGTTTATCTAAAAACCTTATTTGACATACTTAATTGTTAAATAGTCTTTACCTTTGATTTATATTTTAATACTTATGAGGTTTTTCAGTTTATTTTTTTTAATAACCTTTATTGGATTTAGTCAATCCAATACTATGAAAGAGGTGAGGGAATATCATGATAATGGAAAAGAAAAAACAGTCTTTTATAAAAATGATGACCTCCAGGTTGTCAAAACACAAGAATTTGATTTTCACGGAAACATTTTGTCTTCCTATAATGTGGATCCAATAACAAAGAGATACCATGGCGAATTTATTGATGTTCCAAATTCCGGTTTTTATGATCAGGGGAAAATAACATGTGAATCGTGTTATTTGCCAGTGACTAATTATAATAACCCGGGAATAAATCAAGCGTTAGTGCTTAAGGGTGACTTTGTTAATGGTAGACCATCTGGGGAAATCGATGTGTATAAGGTTTTAGACAAGGATATTGGCAATTGCTACCAAAATCGCAATCCTCTTTTAGAAGATTTATTAGAATATTCATTGATTCGAAGGATTCAATATATCAATACATATGGGCTATATTTTCAACCGTATTGTAATGATGATGCTTTAGAATATGCAGAATATCCGCTTGAATATAAATTAACTCTTAACTATGATGATGAAGGTGAATTGAACGGACAGATGAGTATTAATGAATATTCAGATCTTTATTTTGAATCAGGTGTATTACAAGGCTTTACAACAAAACTGAGGGGCCAGCCCAATGTCATAAAAGATAGTATTTTTCGAAACAACAAAATTTGGAAGGTCGATAATGTCTTCAAAAAGAATTATGGATTCCTCACTAACTTCTTTTGGGACGAATATTTCTCACCTTGGGCATTTCGATTTGAATATCATGACCCAACTGAAGCTAACAAAACAGGAAATAGTCCATATCTGTATTTTTTTGGCTCTTCAAACTCAACTGCAATTTCCGATTCAGACTTTGATCGGTACGGTACAGATTATCATATTGGATTCGAATTAAAAGAAAGAACAGGAAATGCGGTACCTGAAATTGATCAAAATAAACGTACAATAACGACGATCTGGTGGGATCCAGAAGCGGATAATAAAATAGAAGAACATTTTTATGATTATCAAAATGTAAAGTCAGTATGGGATAGTGTTTCTGAAATTTTTGAGAGATTAAATTTGGCTGATGAACCAAACCAGAATTTACCTGCCGATGTTCTAGTTAGCAATGAAAATGTATTTTGTGCTTTAGTTACAACATCAATGATTTATGAGGGCCAACGTGAATTGTATCTTGACGAATTGTTAGACGTCATCTTAACAAAAATGTTACCCCATCCTGACAGTCCAATTTCCAATATTTACTTGGCCCAAGGTGATGTTTATACGCCCATTGCTGATATCGATCAGTTTAAAGAAATTATTTTAGCGTCAGAAGAAATGAATAGAGTTTTGTCTTTACTGAAGGCAAAAACTAACGCTTTAGAAGCAGTTTTCGCTGATGACAGCATCAAAGAACAAGAAGGTTTTAATTACGCCGACAATATTAATTCAGAATTACTCGATTTGATAATAGAAGCAGAGGCGCTGCCTAAAAAGGTTGATGCACAAAACAACGAAATCAAAAATAAAAAAGTGGAAAATTTCTTGACCGCGGCTCAAAGGGTGAACGAGAAATTTACTTCAGTTAAAAACGATCGAATAAAGTATGCCAATGCTCAAACGTTGATTCAAGAAGCTGATAACCTCATTGATAATGAGCTATTCTATCGTGCTAAGGATAAATATGAGCAAGCCAGTCAATTATTGAAGGCTATTCTTAATTCAAATCTTTTAAATCATGAGGACCTGCAAAAAATACTAGAAGGAAAGCAAAAAGGGCTTTTTAATTTAATGGCAAAACAAATTGAAGGTGACCTGACAGATTATAAATATTTTTTGGCTACACTCAATTCAATAGACATTAACTTGAGTCTAGACTTAATGCCTCAGCCATATAGCTTTAGTAAAACTACTGGTGTGTCCAGCAGATCAAGCGGCTATTATGAAGCAGTATCATTGGATTATAGAACTGCTTTTGAAGACTTTGCTGGTGATGGTTCGACGCGATTTTTCTTAAAAAATAGACCAAAAGAAGAGGCTGCAGAGTCACTGCAATTGAGAGATAAAACATTAGATAATATTATTAGACTCAATAATTATCTCAAAACATTTGACAAAGATTTTTACCACTATAAAAGTATGTTGTATCCAACAGGTGTTGCCTTTTTATTAAGGTTCTCATCGAAAATAAAAGACGATGCTTTTGGTTTTAGTAAAGATGAATTCAAAGTATTCAACAAGTACTGGAAAGAACGACCAGCAGGTATATTTGCATATTATAATTTTAATGATGATCAATTTTATTTCTTTCCATACGGCTTAACATCAATGGTTACGGGACAAGATGCCGAATTCAAAGATGTGTTGAGTCGATTAACAACAGAAGAAGCAATTGATCAATTTCGATCTTCTGAAGAGTGGCTTTTTAGAGTGTTTACTTTTTAATTTTATAACATATTTATGAAAATTTTGACATTAACTTTGGCCTGTATCCTCCTAGTTTCAAGCTGTAACGAGGATGAGGTCACGCCTATTGCGATAGCAGAGGAGACCATGATTGGCAGATGGCATTTGGTAGGATTTGAAACAACAGTGATGTATCAGTTTACGGAAAACTTACGCTACACTATTTACAGCGAAGACGGAAACTTTGGAGGACTAGAAACAGCAATTCCTAACCCGCTTAACTGGTATTGGGACAATGATCAAGTCGTTATTGACCTTAATTTTGGTAATGAATCACGCTTGGTTCCCAGCTTTAAATGTGAGGGTCAGGTCATCGATTGGTATGACGTAAACGACGATTTTTTTGGAACTTACTTCAGAGAAACCTACGATATTGAAACGTGTACGGAATAATCATCTAACGGTTTTTAATTTTGCCACTCAGCAATAAATAAATTGGTATCACGTCCACCGCCGTTGTTCCGGTTAGATGAAAAAACTAATTTTTTACCATCGTTTGAGAATACAGGAAAGGCATCAAACGTTAAACCATGGGTCACACGTTCTAAGTTTTTACCGTCAAGATCAATCATGTACAGGTTGAAGGGAAAGCCGCGCTCTGCTTCGAAATTGGAAGAAAACAATATTTTTTTTCCACTTGGATGAAAAAATGGACTCCAGTTGGCGTTACCTAAGTTAGTTAATTGACGCAAATCACTACCGTCGGCATTACAAATGTAAAGTTCCATATTGGTCGGCTGTACCAAACCTTCTTTGAGTAAATCTTTATATTCTTTAATCTCGGCATCTGTCTTAGGACGTGATGACCTAAAAATCAACTGTGTTCCATCGGGAGAGAAAAAGGCACCACCATCATAACCCAGCTCGCTTGTAATTTGCCTTACATCAGAACCGTCCAAATTCATTGTAAACAATTCGAGATCACCAGTTCGCATGGAGGTGAAGACTATTTTGTCACCCATTGGAGAAACAGTCGCTTCTGCATCATATCCAGGCTCAGTGGTCAATTGTCCCGTAATATTACCTTGTAAATCAGCTACAAAAATATCATAGCTCTCATAGATAGGCCAAACGTATTTGCCCTCACGACGCAGCGGTGCTTCTGGACATTCATCTCCGCCAAGGTGTGTTGATCCATAAACAAAATGTTCATTATCTGGAAGAAAATAAGCGCAAGTGGTGCGGCCAAGGCCAGTACTCACCATCGGAGGTCTAGTGTTTTCGAAAGACTCATCAACATTCATCAAAAACATTTGATCACAGATCATGTCCCATGCCGTATTGTTCGATTGAAAAATGAGTTGCTTGTCGTCAAAGCTCCAATAGGCCTCAGCATTATCGCCGCCAAATGTAATTTGACGAATCGATTTAAAATGCACTTCTTCAGGGTAGATAAGGGTGTCACTAGAGGATGTTAAGGTGTTATCATCGCTTGAATTATTCGGCGCATTTTTACACGATAAACCAAAAGCAATAAATAAAAAGACATATATAAACTTCATGATCGTTTTTATTGATAATTTTGAACAAAAATAAAATTAAAATGATCAAGCAAGTGTCGTTATCGGTATTTTTAATAACGCTTCTAGGATGTTCCAATGAGCCTATACTGGATAATAATCTGAAAGCAGATGTCGAATTTTTAGCAGATGACCGTCTTGAAGGACGTGAAACTGGTTCCGAAGGAGAAAAATTAGCTGCAGATTATATTGCCCAACGTTTCGATGACCTTGGTCTCGAAGGAAAAGGGACTGATGGGTATTTTCAAGATTTTAAATTCACCCCAAAAAAAGATCCACATTCCGAAATCACTTTTACAGAATCGGAGGGAGATAATACCCTTACTGGCCGAAATGTATTGGCATTTATTGATAATAAATCTGACCAAACTATTGTTATTGGCGCACATTATGACCACCTAGGGTATGGGGATCAAGGCAGTTCTTTGTACCGGGGAGATGAGCAGCAAATTCACAATGGCGCTGATGACAACGCTAGCGGTGTGGCCGTGATGTTAAACTTGGCCGCTAAACTCAAGAATTCAAACCAAAACAATAATTACTTATTCTTGGCTTTTTCTGGTGAGGAATTAGGCTTGCTGGGCTCCAATTATTTCGTGAAAAATGCCACCTTACCTGTCACTTCGATTAATTATATGTTGAATATGGACATGGTAGGTCGATTGTCGGCAGACAGCACATTGGCAGTCTATGGAACTGGGACTTCGCCTATTTTTAAGCAGACTGTCATATCGAACAATGACCGTTTTAAAATTGTTGAAAACGAATCTGGCGTAGGGCCTTCTGATCATACTTCTTTTTACCTAAATGACATCCCAGTGTTGCACTTTTTTACTGGTCAGCACAGTGATTATCATAAACCCACTGACGACTCGGATAAATTGAATTACGAGGGTATGATGCTCATTTCAGATTATATTTTTACCCTGATTTCAGACCTAGATAACAATGGAGAATTGGCGTTTCGAAAAACGGCAAGTGACGAAACGGAGGCGCCGCGTTTTAAAGTGACACTTGGTGTCATTCCAGATTATCTTTTCGACGGCGAGGGCATGCGTATTGACGGTGTTAGTGAAGACAAACCGGCTCAAAAAGCAGGATTGCAAAGGGGCGATATTGTTATACAATTGGGCGAATATGGCGTAGAGGATATGATGAGCTATATGTTGGCACTGTCCAAGTTTGAGAGTGGAAATGAAACTAAGGTAAGAGTATTACGTGATGGTGTTGTTGTTGAAGCTGAAGTGATTTTTCATTAAAAAAAACTATGGCTTCACAGACAATAAAATTATCGGATTTGGCTAAGGAATTAGGACTTTCGGTTTCAACCGTTTCTAAAGCACTCAATGATAGTCGAGAGATAAGTCAAGAAACAAAAAAAAGGGTTTTAACATTAAGTAAAAAACTCAATTACCGCCCAAACTCCGTGGCACAGAGTTTGAAACAAAGCCGAACCAAAACTATTGGTGTAATCATCCCTGATTTACTCAATTACTATTTTGTAAAGGCCTTAAATGGTATTCAACAGGCGTCAGAAGATCAAGGGTATTCCATCATTACATGTGTTACAAATGAGTCTATGATAGCTGAAAAAGGCTATTTTGATTTGTTGACCAATGGCAGTGTAGATGGATTAATTGTTGCGATGTCCATTGAAACTCAGAAAAAACAACAGTTTGATCACTTCAATCAATTGATCAATAATGAGTTTCCGCTAGTGCTTTTTGACCGAGTAAGCGATCAAATCAATTGTTCCCAAATTGTGAGTGATGATTTTGAGTCGGGTTTAATTGCGGCGAGGCATTTATTTGAAGAAAATTGCCAATGTCCAGCTGTCATTATCGTCAATTCCGATTTGGAGGTTATAAAACGTCGAGAGGAGGGGTTTATTCATGAATGGAAAACTCTAAAGAAAAACAATCCTTTGAAACAGTATGAAATTTTTGATTTGGACCATTGTGAGGATCTTATCACTCAATTTTTACTTGATCATCCAAGTGTTGATGCTGTGTTTGCGGTAGACGAAAGATTAGGTATCAAATCGCTCAAATGTGCTCTAAACCTAGGAAAACCTGTGCCTAAAGGATTCAAAGTTATTGGTGTTTCGAATGGAGAATTGTCTAAAGAATTTTCGATTCCTTTGAGTGTTATAGATCTGCGAGAAAATGAGATCGGAATGGCAGCTGCTGCTGAAGTCTTTAAAATCGTAAAGTCCTACAATGCTCATCAAAAAATTAATGTTATTCCTCCCAAACTACTGGTCCGTAGCTCATCTTATTAGTAGCTGACCCCTAGCTGAAGAAGCTGTTTTTTCTACTTTTTTCAATTTTTTATCATTTAGTTTCAAAAGAATTAAAAACGTTAATAAAAAACATTGTATTCTTTATTTTGATTAAATTTGTTAATAAGTTTCGAAAAATGTTAATATGAAATCAATAGTTAGTCAGCTCATCAATTTAAATCAATTGGTGAAGATTTCCCTTCTTGGCGCTTTTTTAGTTTTGGTCACTATTGCTGTGGGTTCTAATAATTCTTGGGGTCTGAGTAATGTGAATTTGGCCCTTGATGTTAGCTTTTCAACATCACCAGCAGACCAAGATGATGATGGCGTGATTAGCATTTGCGAAGGGTCAACGGTGACTTTTTCTGATACTTCCACAGAAGTTCCTGTTGATGCTGTCTATAGCTGGAGTTTTCCTGGTGGAGATATGACGTCTTCAGATACCTCAGGACCCCACTCTGTTGTTTTTAATAACGCTGGAAATTATATCGTTACCCTTGATATAGACGGAACAACAGCCACTTTAAATGTTTTGGTTGAAAACAGTCCTAACATCGATCCCGTTGTGGTGCCAAATAACTGGGGCTCATCAACTTTTAATGGAAGTACCTATTTTACTTATTGTAATGATGCATCGGGGTCAACAGGTTATGTGACTAATTTTGCGTTTCAAACTGCTTCAACGAACACTACGGCAAATTCAATTCACACTATTACCGATGTTAATGGCGATCTTATTTTTTCTTTTGTAGGAGAAAACTTTGATGTTCCAGATCAGTTTATAAATCATGCTGTCAATTCTGGTTTTACACAAATTACTTACACAATCGAAGAGGGTTCCTGTGTTTATCAATCTACCTTCGAGCTATATATAGGAGCAGCTCCCACTGCAACCATATCAAATGAAGGGATACCTGTTCTTTGCTTTCCGGGCTCCATAACCTACAATATCGTTCCCGGTGCTCAGAATGGTCCAGGAACCATATATACTATTGAAGTGAGCGATGGTTCAGATCCAGTGGTTTTTAATCATCCTCCTCCATCAACTTATACGCATACTTACAATTCTGTTTCATGTGGACAAGCCGATGTTGAATTTAACGATACCGTATACAATAATGCCTTTGAAATCTCAATTACAGCATCAAACGCCTGCGACCAATCAACGAATGGTTTCGCGCCTATTTATATTGAGAGTGGCCCTGAGGCATCCTTTGAATTTAATCCAGACCCCCCTAATGATGCGGTTTGTCAAGGTACTACATTAGCTGCAATTGATACCACAATACCAGGATTTAATATTTCTAATGGAGAATGTACAGATTATTATCGAAAATTTTGGCAAATCACAGCACCAGATGGAAGTATATTAACTTCGACAACCTCAGGTGCATTAGATGCTAATCCTTTTGTTACTGTTGCGGGAAATATGGGCTATGTTCCAGGTGGTATTTCAACTTCCGCAGAGTCCGCATCTTCTTGGTTTACAACTGCCACTTCTCAAATCGATATTACGTTTTTGCAGCCCGGAAATTATGATGTCACACTCTTTACAGGTTCTTCAGGCCAAAGTAACCGATGTGGGATTACTTACTTCACCCAAACCATTTGTGTAATCCCTGAGGTTGTTTCGAACTTCGACCTCAGTACCTATTTGGTTTGCGGTCCTGTTGAAGTGTCATCTACTAATAATTCAAGTACAACGGATTGCGGTATTTCCAATATCTATGAGTGGTCAGTCACCGCAACAAATCCAGATAATTGTCCTGTATCAAATAGTCCAGATTGGGAATTTGCTAATGGAACAAGTGCCTCATCTTTTGAACCAGATTTTCAGTTCAACACTCCAGGAATTTATGAGGTTAGTTTAACCGTTAGTCTAGATATTGCTACTGCTGGCACCATGTGTGAGCCAGATACGATGACCAAAGTCATAACAATTAAAGAAAAGCCTCAAACCACCTTGCCAGTGGTCGAGCTCTGTGAAAATGAGAGCTATACCTTTGATTTAGAGGTTTTTGATTGTTATGCGGAACAAGCTGCTACCTTTTTATGGGATTTCCAGGGTGCTTCAGGGGTTACAGTGAGCGATGTTACCGCATTAAATCCAACCATCACTTTCACTACAGCCGGAACCTATCCTTATACACTTACCCTTACTAATGAATGTGGGGACAATATTTTATCAGGTTCGATTGATATTTTCCCAGAAGTATTAATAACAGCTTCAGGGCCCACTGTCACTTGCGTGAATGCGGACATTATTTTAACTGGATCCATTAGTGGAGGTACTACTCAAGGAACTTGGATATCTTCTGTGACTGGAGGGTCATTTAACCCCAGTGCTAACGATTTAAACGTAACTTACGCGCCGCCGATAGATTATACTGGAACAATTATTTTTACGCTTACTTCAGATGATCCGGTTGGGCCTTGTCCTGCAGTAAGCGATACTGTTACTGTTAATGTTCAGCCAGAGGCTACTGCTGATGCAGGAGTGTATGATCCTTTTTGTGTGAATACAGTCATTCAATTAGCAGGAACGATTGGAGGCGCAGCCTCCTCCGCCACTTGGACTTCTGACGTTTCTGGGACTTTTTCTGACCCCTTTGATCTCAGCGCAACCTTTACCCCTGATACAGATTTTATTGGTGCAATTACATTTACTTTAACTACTGACGATCCAGTTGGACCTTGTGTCGAAGCTATAGATCAAGCTACAGTAGAAGTGATTCCTTTAGGACAAGTCAACCCAACTTCAAATGTGGTTTATTGCAATGGGAACACTACTTTACCCATTTCTTTTTCTACTACCGAATCTGGGACGACTTTTCATTGGACCAATAGTAACGACACTATTGGTTTGCAAGCCACTGGGACTGGTGACATTCCTTCCTTTACGGCTTTGAACGATAACCCACCATACGAACCATTAATTGCAACGATTACGGTAACACCGACCTTTACCGATGCTGGTGCGACCTCTGTGCAGCCGGGCTACCAGAAGACCTTCACGATAACGGTAAATCCATCGGCTCAGGTCGATGATCCTACTGATTTGGTATTGTGTCATAATGATACCCAATCAGAGATTGTGTTCAGTACTCAAAACACAGGAGGTACAACGTCTTACTCATGGAGTATTGATGAATCAATTGGTCTGAGTCCAACTTCAGGCACTGGTAATATTCCTTCCTTTACGGCTTTGAACGATAACCCACCATACGAACCATTAATTGCAACGATTACGGTAACACCGACCTTTACCAATGCTGGTGTGACTTGTACAGGGGTACCAGAAGAATTTACGATAACGGTAAATCCATCGGCTCAGGTCGATGATCCTACTGATTTGGTATTGTGTCATAATGATACCCAATCAGAGATTGTGTTCAGTACTCAAAACACAGGAGGTACAACGTCTTACTCATGGAGTATTGATGAATCAATTGGTCTGAGTCCAACTTCAGGCACTGGTAATATTCCTTCCTTTACGGCTTTGAACGATAACCCACCATACGAACCATTAATTGCAACGATTACGGTAACACCGACCTTTACCAATGCTGGTGTGACTTGTACAGGGGTACCAGAAGAATTTACGATAACGGTAAATCCATCGGCTCAGGTCGATGATCCTACTGATTTGGTATTGTGTCATAATGATACCCAATCAGAGATTGTGTTCAGTACTCAAAACACAGGAGGTACAACGTCTTACTCATGGAGTATTGATGAATCAATTGGTCTGAGTCCAACTTCAGGCACTGGTAATATTCCTTCCTTTACGGCTTTGAACGATAACCCACCATACGAACCATTAATTGCAACGATTACGGTAACACCGACCTTTACCAATGCTGGTGTGACTTGTACAGGGGTACCAGAAGAATTTACGATAACGGTAAATCCATCGGCTCAGGTCGATGATCCTACTGATTTGGTATTGTGTCATAATGATACCCAATCAGAGATTGTGTTCAGTACTCAAAACACAGGAGGTACAACGTCTTACTCATGGAGTATTGATGAATCAATTGGTCTGAGTCCAACTTCAGGCACTGGTAATATTCCTTCCTTTACGGCTTTGAACGATAATCCACCATACGAACCATTAATTGCAACGATTACGGTAACACCGACCTTTACCAATGCTGGTGTGACTTGTACAGGGGTACCAGAAGAATTTACGATAACGGTAAATCCGATACCGACTTTAACGGCCATAGCGGCAGAGACAATTTGTGGCGGAACGGCATTTACTACAGTTAATTTTGTATCAAATGTTACAGGAGCAGATTTCAATTGGGTACTTATGAATCCTCCGGTGACTTCACCTGAAGTTGATGACATAACAGATTATCCTATTGACGGCAGTGGAACCTCGTTGGTTGGTCAGATAGTAAACAATGGCGGAGACGATCCCTATACATTGGAGTACCAGGTCACACCAGTATATGAGGGATGTACGGGAACACCACAAAACTTTTTGTTAACGGTCAATCCTGCTCCGACGGTAAGCTTCAGTATACCAGATCAAGAGGTGTGTACAGGTGAAGATAGCAGTGAAGTAACGCTAACTTCCCCAACTGCTGGTGCTACGATTACTTGGAATGTAACGAGTTTACCAGTGGCTATTTCTGGGGTGACACAAACCTCTGGAACAACAACAATTCCAGTATTTACGTTGGACCTTGATCCCAGTGTAGACACTGCTCAAGTCATAGAAATTACGGCTCAGGCCACTACCTCCGATGCCGAATCCTGTTTGGGAAGCCTTCAAGTTTACAACATAACTGTAAACCCTAGAGGACAAATTGATCCCATTGCTGATGTGGTTTATTGCTCTGGAGATGTGACCGATGAGGTTGTTTTTACCAATGCTCAATCTACTGGTGAAACGATTTATGATTGGAGTATTGATCAATCTATTGGATTAAGCCCAACAACGGGACAAGGCAATTTACCTTCTTTTACTGCTGCAGCAGGCACAGAGCCTATCGTTGCAACTGTTAGCGTAGTGTCTTCATTCAGTAACTCAACCGGATCATCTGTTAACTGCGCCGGCGCTACAGAGACCTTCACGATAACGGTAAATCCATCGGCTCAGGTTGATGATCCTACTGATTTGGTATTGTGTCATAATGATACCCAATCAGAGATTGTGTTCAGTACTCAAAACACAGGAGGTACAACGTCTTACTCATGGAGTATTGATGAATCAATTGGTCTGAGTCCAACTTCAGGCACTGGTAATATTCCTTCCTTTACGGCTTTGAACGATAACCCACCATACGAACCATTAATTGCAACGATTACGGTAACACCGACCTTTACCAATGCTGGTGTGACTTGTACAGGGGTACCAGAAGAATTTACGATAACGGTAAATCCATCGGCTCAGGTCGATGATCCTACTGATTTGGTATTGTGTCATAATGATACCCAATCAGAGATTGTGTTCAGTACTCAAAACACAGGAGGTACAACGTCTTACTCATGGAGTATTGATGAATCAATTGGTCTGAGTCCAACTTCAGGCACTGGTAATATTCCTTCCTTTACGGCTTTGAACGATAACCCACCATACGAACCATTAATTGCAACGATTACGGTAACACCGACCTTTACCAATGCTGGTGTGACTTGTACAGGGGTACCAGAAGAATTTACGATAACGGTAAATCCATCGGCTCAGGTTGATGATCCTACTGATTTGGTATTGTGTCATAATGATACCCAATCAGAGATTGTGTTCAGTACTCAAAACACAGGAGGTACAACGTCTTACTCATGGAGTATTGATGAATCAATTGGTCTGAGTCCAACTTCAGGCACTGGTAATATTCCTTCCTTTACGGCTTTGAACGATAATCCACCATACGAACCATTAATTGCAACGATTACGGTAACACCGACCTTTACCAATGCTGGTGTGACTTGTACAGGGGTACCAGAAGAATTTACGATAACGGTAAATCCATCGGCTCAGGTTGATGATCCTACTGATTTGGTATTGTGTCATAATGATACCCAATCAGAGATTGTGTTCAGTACTCAAAACACAGGAGGTACAACGTCTTACTCATGGAGTATTGATGAATCAATTGGTCTGAGTCCAACTTCAGGCACTGGTAATATTCCTTCCTTTACGGCTTTGAACGATAATCCACCATACGAACCATTAATTGCAACGATTACGGTAACACCGACCTTTACCAATGCTGGTGTGACTTGTACAGGGGTACCAGAAGAATTTACGATAACGGTAAATCCGATACCGACTTTAACGGCCATAGCGGCAGAGACAATTTGTGGCGGAACGGCATTTACTACAGTTAATTTTGTATCAAATGTTACAGGAGCAGATTTCAATTGGGTACTTATGAATCCTCCGGTGACTTCACCTGAAGTTGATGACATAACAGATTATCCTATTGACGGCAGTGGAACCTCGTTGGTTGGTCAGATAGTAAACAATGGCGGAGACGATCCCTATACATTGGAGTACCAGGTCACACCAGTATATGAGGGATGTACGGGAACACCACAAAACTTTTTGTTAACGGTCAATCCTGCTCCGACGGTAAGCTTCAGTATACCAGATCAAGAAATATGCGATGGAGGAACGACTTTAGCAGTGCCATTTAACTCAAGTACGACTAATATAACGTATCAATGGGAAATCGTCACACCTGATATTGAGACTTCAGGTATAGACGGATTTACAGCCACAACTGGAACACAAGACACCTTGCCAGCATTTACTTTAACCAACTCTAATCCTTTTACGGTTGATATTGAGATTGATGTCATTGCCATTGTAGCAGATGGCTCGGCATGTCCAGGTCCATCCAGTACATATATCATTTCGGTCCAACCAGATGTAGAGATCACTACAGATCCTATAGTTTCACAGGATTTGTGCGTTGGTGGAGACAGTTCTGAGTTGACGGTTACTCACACTACAGGAGTAGGCACGCCTTCTTATCAGTGGTTTGAAAGCACAGACAATGGAGTCACCTACATAGCTGTTGGGCCAGATTCGATATCTTACACACCACCGACTTACACTACGGTTGGCACATATTTCTATTATGTTTCAGTAGATTATGATGGCAGTGGATGTGATGCAGTTTCTAGTGCTTTAGCACAGGTTAATGTATTAGCTGATCCGTTATTAACTTTAAACATTAGCACACAACAATTGTGTTTGGGCAGTACACCAACGGATTTAATTGTAACGGCTACTGGTGGTGCAGATCCATCGTCGTATACTTACGAGTGGTATGACGCTAGTGACACTTCAACTCCTGTAGGAACAGGTTCTACTTATACACCACCGACGGTTCCTGTCGGCACTACGGATTACTATGTAGTTGTGACGACAACGGCATCGGGATGTTCAACTACAAGTGGTAATACTACAGTTGATGTGATTCCAGCGCCTGAATTCACTCAACAGCCACAGCCGACCCAGACGGTTTGTTTGGATGGATCAACAACAGATTTAACGGTAAGCGTACAGAATTTTGTAGGTACAGCTACTTATCAATGGTTTGAAAATTCAGTACCGTCTAATACAGGAGGGACTTTATTAACAGAAACCTCATCAACATTTACGCCACCATCTACTCCGACGGGCACAAAGTATTATTACTGTGAGGTCAGTTTTTCAGAGGGAGGATGTACACTGATTACATCTAACCTGGCTCAGGTTGATGTAGTTCCAGATGTAGAGATCACTACAGATCCTATAGTTTCACAGGATTTGTGCGTTGGTGGAGACAGTTCTGAGTTGACGGTTACTCACACTACAGGAGTAGGCACGCCTTCTTATCAGTGGTTTGAAAGCACAGACAATGGAGTCACCTACATAGCTGTTGGGCCAGATTCGATATCTTACACACCACCGACTTACACTACGGTTGGCACATATTTCTATTATGTTTCAGTAGATTATGATGGCAGTGGATGTGATGCAGTTTCTAGTGCTTTAGCACAGGTTAATGTATTATCTGATCCGTTATTAACTTTAAACATTAGCACACAACAATTGTGTTTGGGCAGTACACCAACGGATTTAATTGTAACGGCTACTGGTGGTGCAGATCCATCGTCGTATACTTACGAGTGGTATGACGCTAGTGACACTTCAACTCCTGTAGGAACAGGTTCTACTTATACACCACCGACGGTTCCTGTCGGCACTACGGATTACTATGTAGTTGTGACGACAACGGCATCGGGATGTTCAACTACAAGTGGTAATACTACAGTTGATGTGATTCCAGCGCCTGAATTCACTCAACAGCCACAGCCGACCCAGACGGTTTGTTTGGATGGATCAACAACAGATTTAACGGTAAGCGTACAGAATTTTGTAGGTACAGCTACTTATCAATGGTTTGAAAATTCAGTACCGTCTAATACAGGAGGGACTTTATTAACAGAAACCTCATCAACATTTACGCCACCATCTACTCCGACGGGCACAAAGTATTATTACTGTGAGGTCAGTTTTTCAGAGGGAGGATGTACACTGATTACATCTAACCTGGCTCAGGTTGATGTAGTTCCAGATGTAGAGATCACTACAGATCCTATAGTTTCACAGGATTTGTGCGTTGGTGGAGACAGTTCTGAGTTGACGGTTACTCACACTACAGGAGTAGGCACGCCTTCTTATCAGTGGTTTGAAAGCACAGACAATGGAGTCACCTACATAGCTGTTGGGCCAGATTCGATATCTTACACACCACCGACTTACACTACGGTTGGCACATATTTCTATTATGTTTCAGTAGATTATGATGGCAGTGGATGTGATGCAGTTTCTAGTGCTTTAGCACAGGTTAATGTATTATCTGATCCGTTATTAACTTTAAACATTAGCACACAACAATTGTGTTTGGGCAGTACACCAACGGATTTAATTGTAACGGCTACTGGTGGTGCAGATCCATCGTCGTATACTTACGAGTGGTATGACGCTAGTGACACTTCAACTCCTGTAGGAACAGGTTCTACTTATACACCACCGACGGTTCCTGTCGGCACTACGGATTACTATGTAGTTGTGACGACAACGGCATCGGGATGTTCAACTACAAGTGGTAATACTACAGTTGATGTGATTCCAGCGCCTGAATTCACTCAACAGCCACAGCCGACCCAGACGGTTTGTTTGGATGGATCAACAACAGATTTAACGGTAAGCGTACAGAATTTTGTAGGTACAGCTACTTATCAATGGTTTGAAAATTCAGTACCGTCTAATACAGGAGGGACTTTATTAACAGAAACCTCATCAACATTTACGCCACCATCTACTCCGACGGGCACAAAGTATTATTACTGTGAGGTCAGTTTTTCAGAGGGAGGATGTACACTGATTACATCTAACCTGGCTCAGGTTGATGTAGTTCCAGATGTAGAGATCACTACAGATCCTATAGTTTCACAGGATTTGTGCGTTGGTGGAGACAGTTCTGAGTTGACGGTTACTCACACTACAGGAGTAGGCACGCCTTCTTATCAGTGGTTTGAAAGCACAGACAATGGAGTCACCTACATAGCTGTTGGGCCAGATTCGATATCTTACACACCACCGACTTACACTACGGTTGGCACATATTTCTATTATGTTTCAGTAGATTATGATGGCAGTGGATGTGATGCAGTTTCTAGTGCTTTAGCACAGGTTAATGTATTAGCTGATCCGTTATTAACTTTAAACATTAGCACACAACAATTGTGTTTGGGCAGTACACCAACGGATTTAATTGTAACGGCTACTGGTGGTGCAGATCCATCGTCGTATACTTACGAGTGGTATGACGCTAGTGACACTTCAACTCCTGTAGGAACAGGTTCTACTTATACACCACCGACGGTTCCTGTCGGCACTACGGATTACTATGTAGTTGTGACGACAACGGCATCGGGATGTTCAACTACAAGTGGTAATACTACAGTTGATGTGATTCCAGCGCCTGAATTCACTCAGCAGCCACAGCCGACCCAGACGGTTTGTTTGGATGGATCAACAACAGATTTAACGGTAAGCGTACAGAATTTTGTAGGTACAGCTACTTATCAATGGTTTGAAAATTCAGTACCGTCTAATACAGGAGGGACTTTATTAACAGAAACCTCATCAACATTTACGCCACCATCTACTCCGACGGGCACAAAGTATTATTACTGTGAGGTCAGTTTTTCAGAGGGAGGATGTACACTGATTACATCTAACCTGGCTCAGGTTGATGTAGGCCAAGTGCCCAATATTCAGGATGAGCAGTTTATAATTTGTTCTGAAGATGAAGAACCGATAAATTTTGATCCTTCTTCAATTGCAGGGAATACGGTTCCAATAGGGACAACCTATTCTTGGGCTAGTGTCGATCAGCCAAATCTTGACTATCACTGGTCAAACTGCAGAGAATGATCAGGCATCTTTTGTTCAGGCCTTGACTAATGAAACCAATCAAATTCAAATCTTGACTTATACAGTTGTGCCTACATCAGGAGACATTGGTAATTGTGTCGGAGATCCATTTATTATAGTGGTTACCGTTAATCCAAAACCAGCCATTGCCGATAAGTTAGATCAAATTTGTTCCAACACATCTTTTACACTCGATTTGGCATCTGGTGATGCCGATCCAACGGACATCATACCAAATAACACCACCTATACTTGGACCGTTAACGACAATCCAAATATCACTGGCGAGAGTAATAGTGTAGGGTCGTCTAGTTTGGTAACTCAGACCTTAATAAATGAGTCAAATTCTACTCAAATAGTAACATATGTTATCACGCCTACAACGAGCTTGGGCTGCGTTGGGGATACATTCAATTTAACCGTTTCTGTTGATCCAAAACCAACCATTACAGACAAAGTTGCAGTCATTTGTAGCGGCGAATCATTTTTGGTTCAACCAACCAATAGTCCTCCAGGAAATATTGTACCTGCTGGAACAACCTATACCTGGACCGTAGCGGCTAATAATGATGTTCAGGGAGAGCTGGCTCAAACTGTTCCTCAATCGAGTATTAGCCAAGCCTTGACAAATGATTCATTTGTTGACCAAATATTGTTTTATGAAGTGACGCCAAGCACGAATGGCTGTGATGGAAATCCATTTACAGTAACAGTAACAGTAAAGCCAGAGCCTACCATATCTATTCTAACGAACGACACGCAGTTAGGTTGTAGTGGTGATACTTTTGGTGCAGTGACCTTTGATTCCACAGTGGCAAATACAACTTATCAGTGGGAGCTTCAAAATACTACGGTACCACTTTTAGTCTCGGGTTACCCGACGAATGGAAACGGTGATTTTCCTTCGCTCGTTTTAGAAAATGGATTGACAATAGCCTTCACACTCATATACGAGGTCACGCCTACAGCGGCTGGTTGTGAGGGACCGCCTCTTGTATTTGAAATCACTATCAATCCAGTTCCAGTGCTTCTTTTTAGCGATAATGATCAAATTTTATGTAATATGGATGCTTCAGCTCCAGTTACCATATCGTCAACAACGCCAGACGTGAACATACAATGGACTATACCCAATCCACCGAATGCTGCAGATTTGATTGGGGTATCGCAATTGTCAGGCGCAGCAAGTATACCATCGATGGTTTTAGAAAATAAGACTCAAGCGCCAATTGATTTGGTGTTTGAGGCTAGTGCGACTACCAATGACGCCTCGGCTTGTCCGGGTTCTAACTTTTACTATACCATTACGGTATTGCCATCTGCTGAAATCAATCCTATTTCTGATGAAATAGTTTGTAGTACTTATAACACGCCTGTTATTAATATTAACACACCAACCTCACCATCTGGTTCTATAACTTATACTTGGGATGTCACTTTTGCAGGATTAAACCTGTCGGGTTATTTGACTAGTGGTCTTGGTACTCAAATTCCATCTCAGGTAGTACAAAATGCTACAAATGTGGTAGAACGTCTCGAATATACCATCACACCATATATCAACGGATGTCCAGGTATTGTAGAAGTGGTAAATTTATTTATCGATCCTACTCCTGAAATTCAGGACATGACTGCGACAATTTGTAGTGAAGACACCTTTGACGTTTTACCAGTA
The DNA here is from genome assembly GCA_943788695.1 of uncultured Flavobacteriaceae bacterium. GTDB lineage: Bacteria > Bacteroidota > Bacteroidia > Flavobacteriales > Flavobacteriaceae > JALRKI01. Next base: position 31,019 of record CALSRG010000001.1, on the reverse strand, counting down.
AATGACAGTCCAATAGGTCCAAATATTGTACCTGCTGGAACAACCTATACCTGGACCGTAGCCGCTAATAATGATGTAGAGGGAGAGCTGGCTCAAACTGTTCCTCAATCGAGTATTAGCCAAGACTTAATTAACACGTCTCATGTAGATCAAATAGTAACCTACACGGTAGAGCCAACTACCGTAGACGGCTGTATTGGACAAACTTTCCAAGTGGACATTACAGTAGAACCTCGACCAATTGTAACGGACAAATTTGAGTCAATTTGTAGCGGTGATGCATTTGATGTGGTCCCCGTGAATACACCACCGGGACAAATTGTACCGGCAAATACATTATATACTTGGACTGTTTCAACCAATCCTTTTATTTCTGGATCATCAGATCAAACCACTCCAGTTGGAGGAATTAGTCAAATCTTAACAAGCATTTCTGATGTTACAGAAACAATTGTTTATACGGTGACCCCTATATCTGGCAGCTGTATTGGTTTAGATTTTGACATTACGGTGTCTGTCAGTCCTCGTCCCTTTATCGAAGATGTGGTGTTGACACCTATTTGTAGTGAAGACACTTTTGTATATGTTCCAGTAACAGGTGTTCCAAACGCTTCTATAATTGTGCCTGCCGGCACGACTTATACTTGGACTGTCATAGATAATTTGGATGTCGAAGGCGATATTAATGAATCGACGCCTCAAGTATCCATTTCACAAACACTTGAAAACACTTCATCTGTTGTTCAGACGGTTATTTACGAAGTAACGCCTATTTCAAGTGGCTGTCAAGGACCGCCTTTCGCATTGTCGATTGATGTAAAGCCTAGACCACACGTGATCAATATGCCTCAGATGACCAACACGCAGTGCAGCGGTGAGCCCTTTATTATTTTACCTCAAGATGGTATTCCTGATGCTGGGACAATAATCCCGGCTGGAACAACCTATACTTGGGTAGTGTCATCACCAAATTTTGATTTGAATGGATGGAGCAACAATAGCACCCCATCTGCAACAATTAGTCAAACCTTGGTCAATACAACCAATATCGAGCAGCAAATTGGTTATACAGTGACACCAGAAGCAGATGGTTGTATTGGCGAACCATTTGATGTTCTGATTTGGGTGGAGCCTAAGCCATATATTCCAAATGTGATTCAAACGCTCTGCGATAGCGAGTCCTATGTCTTAAGTCCTGTCAATGGCATAAACCCTGACGGCACAACGATTATCCCTAATGTAACTACCTACACATGGTCAGATCCATTAGTGGTTGGAAGTACTGATCTAAACGATGTAACAGGCTGGACTACAGCGGTTGATGCGCCTTTCTTTGACTCAGGTATTTTAGAAAATAATACTACTGATCAGCAAACGGTCATTTTTACGATTACGCCAACTTATTTTGTAACCTCAAATCCATTGATAGCCCAATGTGTTGGAGACGATTTTACCATTACCATTACCTTAAATCCGAGTCCTGAGATGAATGAGGTTATAACTGATGTGGCTTGCAGCTATTCCAATCCTATATGTGGGGCAAGTATAGAATTAAGCCCAATCGGCGGCAATCCCTTCACTTACGAATGGATATATTTGACGGATCCTTCTATTCTCTTGCCAAATTCAACAGATGAGGATCAATATGATTTGTGTCCAGGAGATTATCAAGTGACCGTTTTAGATGACTTCGGTTGTTCGTATGTATTTCAATATACGATTGAACCGCCTACGCCAATAGATTTTCAAATTGAGACTTTAGTGAATATTTCATGTAACAATGTTAACGTCCCTCCATGTGACGGTTATATTGATCTGGGAATTAGTGGGGGAACGGCCCCATATGTCTCTATGGAATGGTTTACCGAATCAATGTCAGGTGTATTCGATGTTATCGTAGCGACCAACACTGATGTATTGACCAATGCCTGCGAGGGGAATTACGTATTGGTGGTGATTGATGACAATGGTTGTGAGTTTACATCACCAATTTATACGATTGAAAACTTAAATACGCCAATTATTGTATTGAATGAAACAGTATCGGATTACAACAACTTTGAGATCAGTTGTAATAATTCTGCGGATGGTTTTGTTCATGTTGATTTAACTGGAGGTTCGGGAACGTTCACCTATACCTTTGAGTCGGGAGGTTCATTTTACACCGATAGTGATTTGTCAACACCGAATTTTCTAGAATTTGATAATTTACCTGCTGGCGATTATACACTTACAATCACGGATGCGAATTGTCCGTATGACATCATCAGAAATTTTACTTTAACCGAGCCAACAGTATTGTCTGGATTGGCTACCTTAACCTCTGATCCGATAGATTGTTTTGGTGAAACAGAAACTTATGACATAACTGCCTCCGGGGGTGTGCCGCCATATACTGGCACAGGTTCCTACACATTTGCGGCAGGAACTAATAGTGTAATTATTACGGATGCTAACGGTTGTAGCACAACAGTCCAAGTTACGGTGGTTGAACCACCGGTATTGTCCGCAACAGCTACAATAATTAATCCGATACCTTGTTTCGGTGAAACAGCAACCATCGAGGTTGTTGCGGCAGGAGGAACACCGCCTTACACTGGTGACGGTATGTTTACTGTGTCTACAGGCATATTTGTTTATACCGTAACAGACGGTAATAATTGTACCTATACAGACAGTATTCAAGTAGATGAGCCTGAAGAGCTTACTTTTACAATAGATTCTATTACAGATCCTACCTGTTCGCCTGACTGGAGTTATACCAATGGTTCAATTTGTATTACCATTTCTGGAGGAACTAATCCAGTCCCTGTTGGGACAGGATGGTTGTCTTATGGAAACGGTGAGTGGTGCTTGGAAAATCTGTCTGAAGGTGCCTATGTGGTTACTGTAACAGATGACAACAATTGTCCAACAAAAACAGAAAACATTACATTGATGCGTCCTCCTGCCATTGATGCGTTCATTACTTCCACTCAAAGTGTTGATTGTTCTGCGCAGACCATCACACAGACCAATTATATTTTTGTTGAGGGAGGGTCACCACCATACACCATCACATGGTCAGGTGGAGATGTTTGTGATCCAGCCACTCAACAATGTATGCAGACAACTGTTTCAGGAACTTATACTGCATTCATTCATGATACGGAAAGTTTGGCCAATGGTTGTCCTCCTATAGAAGTTGATGTGGTGGTTGACCTCGAAGAACTGGGCGATGCTTCTTTTACCTATACATCACCAAGTACGCTGTTCTGTTCGGTACTTTCAATGAATGATCCAATTCAGTTTACGGACACGTCAACAGGAGATGTTATTAGTGTTGATTGGGATTTTGGTGATGGCACATCAGTTATCGGTGATCCAAATCCTTCTCACATCTATACTGACTCGGGCACCTATACTGTGACTCAGACAGTTAATTATCCGTATGGATGCAGTTATTCGGTGACTGAAGACATTTTGATTACAAAAGGTTATGAATTGATTGTGCCTAACGCATTTACGCCAAATGGGGATGGTATTAATGATACCATTCGTCCCGTATTTAATTGTATGGAAGAAATTACCATGAGTATTTATGATACTTGGGGAGGTTTGTTATACCTCGAAACAGGTGATGACATATATGGATGGGATGGATTGATAGATGGTCGTCCTGCTGAAAACGGTAATTATATTATAGTAGTCAAAGCAGTTACATTTCAGGGACTTATAGTGGATTATAACGGTCCGATAACATTATTAAAATAGATATTAACGGATGAAAAGGATAGCGTTTTTTTTAATGGTAACAGTTACGGGCTTAGTAAAGGCTCAGGATCCCATTTTTAGTCAGTTTTTTATGATTCCTGAAACGGTCAACACCAGTTTCACAGGAAGTTCTGAAGGTACTAAAGCAGGTATCATCCATAAGGTTCAATGGCCAGGACTGGATTTTAGCATTAATACGCAATTTGCTTATGCCAGTAATTGGTTTGAAGAAATGAATAGTGGTATTGGTATTAGTTTTTTGAATCATAAAGAAACCCAGACTCGGTATAATTTCTCTCAATTTAATGTGAATTATGCCTACCGAGTGAAAGTCACTGATAAATGGACATTTCGTCCGAGTCTTTCTCTTGGAGTAGGATCTAAGGATTTTGGATTTCAAAATTTGTTGCTGGAAGATCAAATTAATATTGTCAGCGGTGTGATAAATACCAACTCAATTGATCCCATCGATCTTCAAAGAAACCTATTGTTTTTTGATACCTCCGTTAGCTTTTTAGCTCATAATGATAAAACATGGATTGGTTTAACGCTACGCCATTTAAACAAACCCAACATCTCCTTTGTAGGAGAGGGTAACAATGCTTTAGATATGTTCATGTCCTTTCACGGTGCCATTGAATTCCCTCTTGAAAGAGGTTCCGATGACCATAGTGTCTTCTTTTTGACCAATGCCATGGTTCAGGGTAAATATAATCGGGTTGATGTTGGTGGACAATACGTTTACGACCGTTTTAGTTTTGCGCTTCTGGCAGCAACAACGCCATTTGCTAATGATCCAAACAGTCATTTTTTAACCTCTATTAACGCTGGTGTAGGATTCAAATATGAGGGGTTTAAATTTGGCTATTCTTACGATTTCAATGTCACAAACATAGGAAGAACAGGCGGTATTTTTGAACTTTCAATTTCCTATGATTTTGACAATAATTACGATTGCGACGGCTGTCCGAATTACTATTAATCGATATTAAATCCTCAGATCACGATAAAGTTAGTGAGCAAGTATTGCACCTTTACGAATTAATAACAAAAATCAAAATAGGTAATTCATAAATTATTTTGATATCAGGATCAAATTTGTTCTAGAATGGCAATCCGATCTTCAATGGGTGGATGCGTGGCGAATAGCCCTCCGAAAAATTTGGCAATCGAACTTTTCTTTTTATGCATAGGATGTTCAATAAAAAGTTGAGCAACATCCTCCCGTTTTATAGCTTCTATATGTGGGTCATTAGATACTTTTTTTAATGCACCAGCCAGAGCCAATGGATTTTTAGTGAGTGCTACTGCACCAGCATCAGCTAAAAACTCCCTTTTTCTAGACAGGGCGAATCGAAATAAAGTTGACAAAACTAGTCCAGCTATTGCCAAAACGAGCACGACCACAATAAAGGCGTTTCCTTTGTCGTTTTTGCTTCTTCTTCGACCACCGTATAATAGGGATCTAAAGGCCATTTCGGAAATAAAACTGAAGATGCCAACAAAGATGATCGAGACTATCAATAACCGAACATCCCGGTTTATAATATGTGTTAACTCATGTGCAATAACGCCTTCCAGTTCGTCATCATTCAGTTTGTTAATGATACCTCTTGATAAGGAAATTGCAAAAGTTTTGTCACTCAATCCACTTGCAAAGGCGTTTAGAGAATCATCTTCAATAATAAAAATTTTAGGCGTTTTCAGTCCACGAGATATACATAGGTTTTCTAACAAATTATATACCCTTTTGTTGTCTTTACGTATTAGTGGCTTTGATCCTGTCGCACGTTGTATCATGGACGAATGTGAGAACCATGCAATGATAAACCAAATACTAACGCCTATGGAGACGAAAGGTATCGTTTGAATAAATTCCTGATTAACGTAGTTCAAGTTGTTCGGAAAAGACGAAGACGAGTACGAACTGTTTGTAATCAAAAAGAAAAGCCACACTAATCCAAGCAGCAATGCTGGAAAGGCAATCAATAGCATGACAGATTTGAGATTATTTTTCCTGATCTGCGCCTGAAGACCAATGTATTTCATTGGTTAGAAATTAACTTTAGGCGCTTCACTTAGAGTGGCGCGTTCAGTTGCCCCAACATCAAACATGACTTCTTTTTTAAAATTGAACATACCTGCAATGATGTTAGATGGAAATGTTTCTACAGCGTTATTATATTCCTTAGTGGCTGAGTTGAAAAATCGACGAACGGCTGCCAATTTATTTTCTACATCTGAGATCTCTTCTTGAAGCATTGAGAAATTACTACTCGCTTTAAGGTCGGGGTAAGCCTCAATAGCTACGTTCAATCCGTTTAATGCAGAGGACAATTGATTTTCAGCAGCGATTTTCTCATTGATGGTATTAGCACTTACCGCTCCTGCTCTTGCTGCTGTAACTGTTGTCAGTACTTTATCCTCATGCTTCATGTAACCTTTAACAGTTTCGACAAGTTGGGGGATAAGATCGTGCCGTTGACGAAGTTGAACATCAATATCTGCAAAAGCATTCTCTCTATTGTTTCGGTATTTTACAAGCCTGTTGTACATTGAAATGAGTAGCATCGCAATGACGACAACAATACCTAAAATAATGAATAAAGACATAGTTGGGGGGTTTTTAGTTTTATCAAATATAGCACAATCTAACGAATGAATTTTCTATAAAAACAAAATTGCGATTCAATAAACAGTTTTGAATAGAATTGTGTAGTTTTAAACTTAAATTAATAATCAATGGCCAATATTAACAAATTTGGAAAAGTCTTTTTGATTTTTCTCTTCACATTATCAAGTGCAATAGCTCAAAAGGAAATTAAAAATGATTCGACCGATACAAAAGATGGTATGAAACCTTTTGACAAGGTTATTAAATCAAATGCTTTATCTAAAGAGGGTTTATTTGCGGTTCATCAGATGGATGATAAGTATTATTTCGAAATTCCTGACTCTCTATTTCAGCGGGAAATGCTTGTGGTCACCAGAATTGCAAAAACAGCTACTAATATGGGCTTTGGTGGTGGAAAGCAAAACACCCAAGTGGTTCGATGGGAGAGAAAGTCCAAGCAGGTCTTGCTTAGGGTAGTCTCATATCAAAATGTAGCTGCCGATTCATTAGCCATTCATGAGGCTGTTGTCAATTCAAATTTCGAGCCTGTTTTGTATGCATTTGATATTGAAACTGTAGGAAAGGACAGTTTACACCCTTCTACTGTAATTAACGTGACAAAACTATTTTCTGATGATGTTAAAGCTATTGGAATTTCTGAATATTACCGAAAGGACTACAAGGTTCGTTCTTTAGATGGCAAAAGGTCTTATATTGAATCTATAAAGCCATATCCATTGAATGTTGAGGTGAGAGCTGTGATGACCTACAATGCTGCAGAGCCGCCATCAAATCAGTCTGTAGGTTCGATATCTGTAGAGCTGAGTAATTCAATGATACTTTTGCCCAAAGAGCCAATGAAAAGACGTTATTTTGATCAACGTGTTGGATGGTTTGGACGTTCTCAAACGGATTATGGATTAGAAGCTCAAAAAAGTGAATCTGTTCGTTATTTGGACCGCTGGCGACTTGAAGTGAAGGAAGAAGACCGCGAAAAGTTTTTAGCTGGTGAACTGGTTGAGCCTAAAAAACCAATTATTTATTACGTCGATCGTGCAACACCTGAAAAGTGGAGGCCATATATCAAGCAGGGTATTGAGGATTGGCAAGTTGCTTTTGAGGCAGCAGGATTCAAAAATGCTATTTTAGCCATGGACCCACCAACGGTGGAAGAAGATCCAGATTGGTCGCCTGAGGATGTGCGATATTCTGTCGTTCGCTATTTAGCGTCTCCAATTCCAAATGCCAATGGACCTCATGTAAGTGACCCAAGAAGTGGTGAGATTTTAGAATCAGATATCAATTGGTATCACAATGTAATGACTTTATTGCGGAATTGGTATTTTGTTCAGACTGCCGCTATAAATCCTGAGGCTCAGAGCGTGGCTTTCAAGGATGAAATTATGGGACGTCTAATTCAGTTCGTATCGTCGCATGAGGTTGGACACACTCTCGGGTTGCCACATAATATGGGAAGTAGTATTGCCTATCCAGTAGATTCATTACGATCCGCCTCGTTTACTCAAAAATATGGCACGGCACCTTCTATTATGGATTATGCCAGATTTAACTATGTTGCACAACCCGGTGATGAAGGCGTTAGCCTGATGCCTAATGTTGGGCCTTACGATAAATACGCCATCAACTGGGGTTACCGCCCATTACTTGACGTTTCAGCAACTGAAGAAAAACCGATTCTTGATCAGTGGATTTTAGACAAAGCAGGTGATCCTATTTACCGATTTGGACGTCAACAATTTGGGGTTATCGATCCAAGTTCTCAAACAGAAGATTTAGGAGATAATGCTGTTGACGCCAGTAAATATGGTATTATGAATTTGAAACGAATAGTTCCTCGTTTGATCGAGTGGACACAGGAAGATGGAAAAAACTATGACGATTTGGAAGAATTGTATGGTCAAGTTGTTGGTCAATTTAATCGTTATATGGGCCATGTGACGGCTAATATTGGAGGTGTTTATGAATATTACAAGACTTATGACCAAGAAGGTGCGGTTTATAAGCCTGTTGACAAGACACACCAAGAACGTTCCTTGAGATTCTTGCAGTCTGAGTTGTTCGCCACCCCATCATGGATGTTGGACAAAAATATTTTTAATAAAATCGAGTCCTCTGGCGCATTGAGCCGCATTCGTAGTGCCCAAGTCCGTACATTAAATAGTCTACTGTCATCAAATAGAATGGAGCGCATGATAGAAAACGAAGCGCTCAATGGTGATGCAGCGTTCAAACCTCTAGATTTTATGAACCAGTTGACTCAAGGACTTTGGAGTGAATCAAATCCAGATGCTTACCGGAGAAACCTGCAGCGCGCTCATGTTGATCGTCTGGAGACTTTATTAAAAGAAAGTGATACTGACGTTCGAGCATTAGCCATGACGCAGTTACATAAAATTAAAAAGTTTTCAGATAAAAAATCAGGTGGTAACAATATGTCCGCTGCCCATTTTGACGAAATCGCTTCTCGCATTTCAAATATTTTGGAAGATTAAGTACGATTGAATGCTTTGTATTCTAAACCCCCAAGCGATTGGGGGTTTATTGTTTTTAGATCATCTTTCTAATTTTTACTACATTTGGTTGCATTCAATCCTATAGATTTAATCGTCATGAAATACCTAAAATCCACTAAGATCCTATTTTTTTCCTTTTTTGTGATCGCTCATGTTTTTTGGGCTCAAACCGATAAAGATTTATATGATATTATTTCATCTGTTTCAGAGCAACGTATCCATGATGATATAAAGACGTTAGCCGATTTTGGTACACGCCACACATTAAGTGATACTTTGAGCAGCACAAGAGGAATTGGTGCCGCAAGACGATGGATTAAATCGACTTTTGATGGAATTTCTGAAAATTGTAACGGATGTTTGGAGGTGTACTATCAGAAGAATTTTATCCCAAAAGGTGATAACAAAAGAATTGTTAAGGATGTGTATATCGTGAATGTTGTCGCTGTTAAGAGGGGAAGCAAATATCCGAATAGGTATGTCATCATGAGTGGAGATATTGACTCCCGCGTTAGTGACCCTACGGATTATCAGTCTGATTCACCGGGAGCGAATGATAATGCATCTGGTATGGCTGGAACCATAGAAGCGGCCCGAGTACTTAGTAATTATAATTTTGATAATAGCATCATTTTCCTCGGACTGTCAGGTGAAGAGCAAGGACTGTACGGCGGTAAGGGTATGGCTCAATATGCAAAAGACAATGACTGGGAGATTATTGGTGTGCTCAATAACGATATGATTGGTAATATTACTGGTGTGGATGGCGTGATTGACAACCGAACGTTTCGTATTTTTTCGGAACCCACTCCTGTTACTGAAACTGATGGACAACGAATGGCACGCCGATTTTATGGTGGTGAGGTTGATGGTATTTCGAGACAATTGGCCCGTTATGTTCATAAAACCACATTGCAATTTATGCCTGAAATGAATCCAAAGATGATCTATCGTTTAGATCGATTTGGAAGAGGCGGCCACCACAGACCTTTTAATGACTTAGGTTTTGCCGGTATCCGTATTATGGAAGCGCATGAAAATTATACTCAGCAACATCAAGACATTAGAGTTGAAAATGGGATTGCTTATGGCGATACCTTTAAACATGTGAATGTGCCTTATGCAAAGAAATTGACTGCTGTTAATGCCATCAATTTAGCACGCCTAGCTTGGGCACCTCCAGCACCTAAAAAGGTATTACTTGGCGGTAATGTTTCGCCTTCTGCGGTTTTGAAGTGGGATGCTGTAGACGGTGCAGTTTCATATAAAATTTATTGGAGAGACACCACTTCGCCGACTTGGGATTACAGCCGATTAATTGGAGATGTGACTACTTTTACCTTAGAAGGTATTGTAGTCGACAATTATAATTTCGGCGTAAGCGCCGTTGGCATTAACGGCATTGAAAGCGTTGTCTCATTTCCTAGCGGTATCTTGAGGTAGTTTCTTAAGCTTTTACAAGACAGATAAATTCCTTTAAAGGTTCTTTGATAAGTGTATAACCAATAGAAAATGTTAAACCGAGGATAGTCCAAATGACTAGTATTAATCCTCGTTTAGGAGCGGATTTTTCATTGGGAACCACAACTGGCTTGATGATTGAAAATACAGGGGTGTCTTTTGATACCTGCAATTTGACCTGCTCCAGTTGTTTACTTACCTCTTGAAAAACTGCACTTGATGTCTGGTATTCTTGTTGCAATCGTGTTTGTTGATTCTCAAATGATGCGCTTGAAATGGCAAAATTTCGATCCTTAAAATTGGCTAATCTGTTTTGAACCGCATACATTTCGGCTTTCTTTTCTTCATACTGTCCTTCAACGTATTTCAGAAGTTCTGTCGATTGCTTTATTTTCATCTGAATCACTTCGGATTGAAGTAGTTTTTCACATGCTTTAGCAATAATTGCAGCATTTAAAGGATCATTTAATGTTACGGTGAGTTCAACATAGCGCTCTTTTTCGTTGAGCGAGATTTTGATGACCCCATCGAGGTATTCAAATAGCTCAAATTCACTTTTCGAAATGGTTAAAATTTCACTATTGTTAGAAACAGAATTAACCATAACGGGGTCATCTTTAAACCAACTGATAATTGTTCCTGGTAATCCAATGGTGTATTTTTTGAGTATTTCGCTGACTGATTTTGGTTGATTCAGAATATAATTCCTAAAACTAATACTATCAGTCGAGCTTGGCAGTTGGATATCTAATATCCGCTGCTTAAAGGAAGCAGATTCTAGTATTTTTGGATAGAGCACAGGCGAAATTTCACTGCCCGAAGCACTACTTAAATCAATTCCAGCTAAGGAGGCTAAGCCGCTCAAGCCCGAAGGTGCTCCTTCGGAAGAACTGTTAGGGACGAACATTGATGAAGACGTATATGTCACTGGACTTAGTAGTGCTACCATCAATCCTATAATCACAAAGACCATTGTTCTTTTTATAATCCATTTACGGCGATCCCAAAGTTTTTTGGCTAATGCCACCAGGTCAATTTCGTCATCCTGAAAATGATCTGTTTGATTTGATGCATTCATGCTTACAGATTTTTAGCTAAAATGATGGTGGTAAAGGCACCCGTAACGACACTCAATAAACGAATTAAATCATCCGTAAATTTTTGACGTGACTCATCGAATTCTCTCTTCACTTTTCGGTTGACAACGATGCGTGAGTTTGGTTGAACCTTCGGATTATAGAAAAAATTAATTTTTTTTGTTTTTCCATTAGCTAAAATAACATAAGCTTCGCTTGCCTCTTTCCTGATTTTATCTCCGGAATTCTTAAGATAATGTTTAGCCCGTTTGCCTTTTCCCCAAATGAATAAACTTGGATTCTGAACAGCGCCCAAGGTTTCAACAGTGCCGTTGTTGGAAGCAATGAAAATGATATCACCATCTTTAAATATAGCCTTTTCGCTTTTTTGATTTTGACTCAAGTCGTGTGATAGTATTATACCATCTCTTTGAACATAAGATGCTTCCAAATTAGCATCTGGTTTCAAGCCTCCAACTTGCTCTAAAACAGAGGAAAATGAATTCAATTCATATTCTAAAACAATGGAACGGGGATAATATACAGCGCCTTCTATCAACAAAGTTTTTAAAATGCCTTTACCTTGAGGTTGACGAACCGAAATGACATCATTGTCTTCTAGTATAAATGGATTTTGCGGAGCTTTGGCTTCTCCTCGTAAATAGGATAAATCGACCTCAAGATCAAAACGGTCTGAAATTTTACCAGTACTGGGTATAAAATTTTCACGATTCACGACTACAAGAGTTTTGTCTGCATATTCTGTAAAACCTCCAGCCGCTAAAATGGCATCCTCTAAAAACATATTGGCTGCCAGTGGATATGTGTCAGGCTTGTTGACAAATCCACCCACTCGAACGGTTTTATTTACGACTTCGAGAATGCTTTTACTGTAAAGAATTACTTCATCCTTTGGCATGAGATAAGTTGATGATAAGGTCGGCAGATCGTCTAAACTGAAATTAGAAATTTCAAAAAGCCCTGATGTTGGATTGAATCTTTTGAGGTCGACACGGGAGGTCAATAACTTAGATTGATATTCCAACTCTTCAAAGGACGTTGCCTGAAATATCAAATCGAATAAAGATAATTTATCGCGCCAAAAAATAGCTTTAACAGGCTCGTCAATGAGCAATTCTGTGATCTCCCCAGTTGACTCTGGTTTAATCCTTGTGAATCCAGAAATACGAACCAATTTCTCACCTTGCACTTCTTTCATACCGTAAATTTGTATACTGTCATTTTCAATGAGTTGAACTGAGGTGGCACCGCTCATAATGGATGATAGGTTGAATGTTGTAAAACTTTTTCGTCCCATATCATCTTCTCTAAATAGATCAACTTTAGACATATAGGTATTGGGCATTAAATCTTTTGAACCGCCGATAATTAAAGACTTTAAATCCCCGTATTCTTCAACAGAATATACGCCTGGTTGATTAATGTTACCATTAATAATCACACCATTTCTCATACGTTCTAGGATACTTTCAAATTGAACATGATCCCCGTCAACTAATTGAAACGCTTGATTGTTGGTAAGCATCATGCCATAGTTTACAGTAGTTAAAAAGCGATCAAATCGTTGAGTTTGTACTCTATCCTCGAAAGGCGTGATGCGCATAATGTTTACATTATTAATAGCAGCATTGGCAGGAAGTCCACCAGAAAATCGCACTAAATCAGAAAGTGTTTCGGTCGGTTTAAGCTCAAACAGTGATTCTGTTTTTACGGTTCCTGAAAGCTCAATGGTTGACAAACGACTTGGAATAAAAACAATATCATTGTTAGCCAGCCGTATATCACCATCAAGGTTTCCTGAGGTGATATAGTCATACAAATCAATGGTTTTTAGCAATTTATTATTTCTAAAAACTTTTATTTCTCTTAAAGAACCAGATGTTTTAACTCCGCCAGAGGCGTATAACGCATTGAGTACGGTGGCGAAACCTGATATTAGATGAGAACCAGGAGTAACACTTTCGCCCAAAACGGTGACCTTCACTGGCCGAATTTGAGTCAAGGAAATATCAAGAAATGTTCTTTGAGGGCTTGATAATAGTCCAGAAAAATAGCGTCCTAAAAAAGTAGTTAAACGGGATTTTAAAGTGGCAAAGTTATTGCCGCTTGCCATAAAAATCCCGAAATTTGGTAATCGCATATTTCCGTTAAGGTCCACCTTGGCCACCACATCCATTTGGTTATTTCCAAAAACTGTGATACGAATTTCATCTCCAGGAGCAATAATGTAACCCTCGTCGATATTTCCAACTAAATATTCTTTACTACCGAAGGGATTGTTCTTAAAAATATTATAACCAAAATAATAGTCTGACAGCGTATCTTCTGCGATATTACTGGTTTTGGCATAGTCTGGTTCAATCGAAAATTGTTGTGTTCCAATAATTACACTATCGCGAGTTTCAATACTTTTGTATTCATCGTTTTCCTTGACTTTCCTTGATTCGAAAAAATTATTCAGAAAATCGTCAAAATCAACACCCCTGATACGTGCCATTTGTCGGGCTTGGATTTCATTAATACCATTCTCTTGCAATACCCTAAGAGCTTGTTCTTTAGTTGTGATATTGCGAGTTTCAGCTTCTCTTATAGCATCTTCAATAGTCTGGCTGAATCCGAAATTAACTAAAAGCACAAACAGTAAGAGACTTATTTTTTTCATAAACATAGCTTGGATCGGAAAATTACAAAGAATCTTCTGAATTAAGGGCTATTTTTATACTAAAACGCTGATTTCTCAACTCAAAATGGTTAAAGACAACACGTTAAAATCAAAATATTTGAGGTGTTAAAAAGTAATAGTTCTACCAAGGACTATCGCCAGGGTTTGGTGGCGAAGCGGCTTGTGCTTTTTTTGGGTTTAAAATGATGAAGGTGCCAAGTGCTGTCAATGCAGCATATTTTCCTAGTTTTTGAATTGCTTGTTGACGTGATATGGCGTCTTTGTGGTTGTACTTTTTCGCTTTCATATTATGTTTTGTGACTATTTGACTAAGATTTTATACCGTTCTAGGTTTTGACGACTGTTAATGTGAACGATATAAATTCCTGGAGCAAAACTATGGGCGCTCAAAATACTTTGATTCGTATGTTCTGCAATAATATTTTGTTTTAACTGTTGACCTTGAATATTGAATATAGTAATCTGATCTCCTGCCTTAAGATTTCCATAGATGATAATCTGTCCAGCGCTTGATACTAAAACGAAGTCATTCTTTTTGAATGATGATATATCGAGTGCTTGATTACTCAGATGGAGGTAGAATCTTCCACTTCCTTGCAGCGCCGTAGTTGGACTAAAATTGTAAAATTGATCGTTTAAGTAGGTCCATGTATTGGCAATAGTATCCTCCAGATAGACATGCAGATTATTGAGAAATACCTCTGAATCAAGACCAATAGAAACTTGGGAATTTGCTTGTATTTCTACACCTAACGGGATGACTACAGTGCCATCGATCTCAATTGGGATCGATGGCATGTCTAATTTGAGACCTGTGTTTTCGTATGCCAGATGAGAATATATACTTTGGGTAGGGTTTTGTCCAACGAATAAGCCTGCATCGAAGCCAATATCCATACCAAGGGTAGCATCGGCATGTAGAAATATTTCGGTGTCAAAAATATCATTCCCATTGCTCATGACAACTTTAAGATATGTGTCCGGTTGCAGTACCTCTCCAGAGATAAAATCATCACTATAGGCTACTGATTGCATAGCTGTTGTAAAAGACACATCGCCACCGCCTGTTTTTGAAGCTAAAAAGAACCCTTGACCGGGTGCGATAAGAACGCCTGAGCTATTGGCGTTGTTGTAAGTTGTCCATCCAGAGCCATCATAGGTGTAAACTGCGGCGTAGTTGGAGTCTAAAACACTGCTATTCGAATTGAAGAATGTATTAAGTTCAATATACGCTGGAAACGGATTTCCTACAAGATTCCATCGGCCATAGGTGGGATCTGAACCTATGGATATCGGAATGAGTTGATCAGCTGTTTGAAATACACCATTAAATGAAAGTGTTGCTCCTGAGTCAGTACCTACACGATAGCCAACACCTGCATCAAGCGTAATGCTGCTAGTGCTGGAAAAGCTTTCATAACTACCAGAATTATTATTGAAATTACCAAAGAGGTTTTGAGTGACATCATTTGGATTGGTATTGATGATGCCAGAGTTATGAGTTAAAAAGTCACTAAAAGTTTGTCCTGCGAATGGTGCTGCGATGAGGTCATTGGTGTTGATTGATGCTGCCCAACGGTTATAAGTAAATGTTCCAGTGCCACCTATGTTTGCTGTTATGAAAGCTGAAAATTCATTAGAATCGGAATCCATAATCACAGACCCCTGATTGTTGAAAAGATCGTTGATGAAGAGCTTACCAGTTTTTAAAATGGTCAACGTACTGTTTGCATCAAGGGTAAGATTTTCAAAATAGACCGAGTTACTGATGGTCATATCTCCAGTGGTGAGGTCTTGACCAATCCAACTTCTAGGATCAAAATCTGCTGGAGCGGTTTGACTAGCTGTAAGATGACTAGTGCAGTTTATCGGATTTCCGGTTCCCCACACGTTCCACTCACTTTCGTCAAATGTAGCATTGGATTTGAGTACATGAGGTTTGCGTTCTACCCGACCATCGGTAAAGTCGTGACAAGTGTTAACACCATCTTCTCCAGGTACACCAAATATATCTATTATGGTTTCTCCTCGCAGGATGGCTATTTGATAGTTACCATTACTATTGGCGGGACCGTTATTGCCGTAGGCCAAATCAGGTTGTTCTCCGAACGAGACGTTAAATGCGTCGGCATTTGCTCCAATCACAAGAAAACTCCCTGGTAACAATGTCCCTGAATCAGTTAGATCAATGGCGGTAGTCGCCGTATAAGTACTATTGCCATTGGTCCAGCGCACCAGTTTATAGTCAGATAAATCGACTGCGTTAGCACTTCTATTGTAAATTTCTATAAATCGGGCTAAATCATTATTGACTGGATCAGCGATTTCAGTAATAAGTAGTTGACCGAGAAGTGTCATAGGTGCCAATCCAATACAAAGGATGTGTAAAATATGTTTCATGGTAAGAAAAAATAAATTTGGGAATATGGGTCATAACAAATTCGACTGCATGGCAGTCGTTTAGCGGTTTTTTATTGCAGTCAAAGTTTATTTTAGTTAAGAAAAATGAATAAATGAGGCTGTTGCATAAGCGATGTGTTTCTTTGGGATGTACTAAAGTAAAACTTTTTTTGATAAAACAATCAAGACGTTTGATTTTTACTGTCTTAGTAGTTTACATAAACCCAACCGCGATAAATTCTATTGAGATTGTCATTGAGTTGAAGTACATAGAAATAGGTGCCAACAGGAACTTTGTTGCCTGATGAATTGAATGTGCCTGGCCAAGTTTTATCGTTATTTCCTTCAAAAACAAGATTGCCAAATCGGTTGTATATTTTGAGTTTGTGATTAAGGTGTTTATTATATAAATGACTGATATTGAAGAAATCGTTGACGCCATCATCATTTGGAGAAAAGCCTTGAGGAATGATAGGATCGCAATTAGTTTTTAAGACATTTACGGCTTGTATTGTAAAGCAAAAGGCAGTTTCTAAGCGCAAAAATAGCTGCACGTCAGAAGATATCAATAGGTCATTGGTAATATTCAAGACATTGATCTCTTGGCTTGCCTCATTAAAAGAGAGATAAATAGCAGCCTCATTGGTGTTTTGTATCCCAGCGGCAATAAAGAGGTCATTGGAATCTAAATAAGCCATACCGTCGGCCAATTCACATACTTCGATAGGTTCTAGGTCTGGTTGAAGAATGGTTGCAACTTCAACGGTTATGGATAAACGATCTTCGCTTTCACAACCATTGATCACTTGAGAGATGTATACTGTTTGACCATCCACGAGTGCTGTGTTTTCATCAATTGGACTTCCATCAGTAGGCGTATCGTAATATAAGACGTCTGCCGCACTTGTTTCTAAATCACCATAAACGGCGACGCCACAAAATTGTTGATTAGGCAATCCATCAGGAGGTAAAACGTCATCACAATTACTAGGTGTGAAGCAGTATTCTAGAATTTTAACTTGATGCAAATTTATAGCTCCTCCAGTAGCAGCAGTAAACCCCCAAAAAAGGTCGTTGCCACCATCAAAAATGAGGTTAGAAACATCAATATTAGTATTGATCATTTGAGTTCCGTCAAAATCAACAGTAATTGCTTGTGAGCTGGCCGTCCAGTTTAAAGCAAAACTGTGCCATAAACCGTCTTCAATATTCGGAAGATCAATGGGTGATACAAATTCGCTGTGGGCATCTATGTTGGAATTGTTACCATCTGAGATGATTGCCATATGGTCACTGGATGTGGGATCCATGCCACTATTAAACCACGTGTCCATTTCGACCGCTAGGGAAGGGGTTATGCCCTGAAAGCCTATACCACCCCCCGAAAGGCCTTCGTTGTTGGATAATGGTTGAATCACAAAGGCGATCCCATCTGCACCAGAACCGTCCAGTGTTCCAAAATATAGTTCGGCACTGATACTAAAATCGTTATTAAAATCAATAGTATTGAAACTCCATATTCCCCCAAAATCACTATTTGTTTCGGAGGTAAGCCTGACGACATCATCTGCAAGTAGGGTGGCTGAGCCAGCAAATTGGAAAAACTGGGCGTTGAAGTCTGAACAGAAATTGACTTGACCTATACTTGACAAGCAACAACTCCATGCTAAAATGATCAGAGAAAGCCTTTTACTCATGACCATTCTAAAGGTTACAAGTCATATCCTGACCGCAACAGAGTGGCGACTTGATCTTGCCGTGACAAATGGGACAGGCAGAAACCTGGACGTGCGTGCCATTGTCAAGTGTGATCGAGCCGTTTTGTAAAGGCTCGTTACAAGTTGCGCAACTGGCATTGACTTTCATACCACAAGTGGTACATTCGTAAGTTGACATGATTTATCGTATTTTCAATAAAGATAAATATTTTTTACTAAATAGGACTCGAAGACTATTGATTTATAATTAAATAAACCAACTCAAATTCGACATGTAATGAACTTATCTTACTTATAGTTTTCCGATAATCTTACCTGTAACCTTACCTTTGATTCGGTTTTTTACTCTTGTAAGCACCTTGCCCTCTTTGACAGCGTTGACATCACCAAGAACCTTTGCAGATGTGTAAAGGACTCTTCTGAATTTAGAAATAAAACCCATATTTTGTTATCGCTTCGTTCTCTTTAAAACCTTTTCAGCAGTTTCTATCTTTCCAAGTAATACTTGTTGTTGGCTCATTGTGCCGCTACTTAAACCATCTCCCAATAATTTTTCAAAATTTGGCAAATCTTCTGGTGTAGAAATAATTAAAATTTCTTTTATATCCGCTAACATCAATACTTATAACGGATAATAAATCATAGGTTTATCATAAACTGGTAATAACTGCTTAGAAACTCCTTTAGTAATTGGGTATAATCGTGTACCACTTCCTCCTGCTAGAATAATCGCTTTCATATTTTATTATTTAAATAAATTGCAATATTCACTACTTATATAAGACCAAGTATACCTTTCTTTTGCAATAATTTTCATATTACGCCCAATATCAATTAGTTTATCTTTATTAATATTTTTTAATAATGAAACTAATTCAAAAAAATCATCGAAATACAATGCTTTGTTTTCAGTTGTTTCTTTATTATAATCAACCCCAAATGCAAAAATGGGTAAACCTAGATACATAGCTTCAACTAGAGATGGATTTGTACCTCCTGCATTATGACCGTGTATATATAGATTACAATTACTTCGGAACTGATTTAATACTATTTGATCATAAATTGGATCTAAAAGAAAAATTATATCTTAACCATAAATTAATGGCTATATTGGAAATCCCTTAATTTTCTTAGGTTGCAAATTTTTGAAAAAAAGGGTTGAAGGAGTATTTAATTATTTCTTGTACTGGTCTACTATTAACAAACCCTGTAAAGATCTTTTAGAACCTTTAGTAAATATGTGAAATTTATCTGAATCATCATTATGTATAAAAAAATCAATTTTCTTTACAAAAGGAAGGAGATATGATAAGATAACTCAGAAAGTTTAACATAGAAATTAAAACCATTGAAGATTGTGTTATGATTAATAAAATCAAACACTATAAGAGGACTTTTTAAGTTACTCAGTAAGCTTATAAATTTGAAAAACTCATGGCCGTTTAGTAATGAAATATCTATCTAAAATAATATAAAACACTGTAAATCAAATGTTTGTTTAATTATGAATGACTACAGTCCGTAGTCTTTTCAAAAATAAATCGATTTAACACCTTAATAATGTGTATTTAACTTTTATATTTTAAATAAATAACGTATATTTAAGTAGTATAACTTGTTATAATTTAGCTCATATTTTGTTAAATTATAAATACATACAAGTTATATTCATGTTAAATAATTAAAATAACATACGTTATATGCACGTTAATTTCTATAAAAAACCACAAATAAAGACACATAATACACCCATAAAAGTAGAAAAATCCGTTTTATTTTTAGACTATTTAGAGCATTTTATTTCCAATTCAGCCACAAAAAGAGTTCAAGGATATGGAACGGTGGGTTTGGCACATAATACCATTCGGACTTATAAATCTTTGTTTCGGATTGTAAAAGCCTATGAATTTGAGAAATCAGAGAAATTGTATTTGAACTCTATTGATAAATATACCGCCGAATCTTTTACTCGTTTTCTAAAAATTGAACAGCAGTATAGTGATAATTACTGCGGTCAGCTCTTAAAATTATTGAAAGATTATTCTGCGTGATGCTGAGAAAAGTGGATTGGAAGTTCACCCCTATTCCAATTATATAGAATCTTTTAAACAGAAAAGTTCCGATCGAATTCTTCATATTTTAAATCCATCAGAGATTAAAGCATTAAAGGAATTAAAGCATATCCCAGAAGATATATCAGATAGCTATAAATGGCTATTAATCGGATTGTGTATCGGGCAGCGCGTCTCAGATTTATTAAAGTTGAGCCCTAGATAATCTTAGAAAAGCGCGTTCTGGATTGTATATAGATATCTTGCAACAGAAAACAAAGAAGGCGGTGACTGTTGGTGTTGCAGATCCGTTAGTTATTAAACTATTAGAGAATGAATTTCCGAGAAGAGTTTCACAAGTGAGTCTTTAATAAACAGATTAAAGCACTTTGCAAGATGGCGGGAATAGAAGAATTGGTGAGCTGGGTTTAAGAACAACCCAAAGACTCGAAGAAAGGAAATTGTAAATGCACCAAAATATGAATTTGTGACCTCACATATTATGAGGCGATCTTTTGCTCTAATTATTATGGTAAAATTGAAACGCCACTGCTTATGAATATTACTGGGCATTCTAAAGAAAGTACTTTTCTGACCTATATTGGAACGCATCAAAATAAAGATGCGCTAGCAGATTTATTTATGCAACAGGCAGGACTTATTTGGTAGGGTCAATGGAATCCCAATCGTGTATATTTTCTTTAAGCTTATCTAATGTGAACTTGTCTCGTACAGACTTTGTTTTTGGGAAGATATAATTAGAGAGTGTTACAAAGAGCTTATACCCGTTCTGTTTTTGTTAGTTTTTCTTGGTTTATGAGCAGATCATCCAGCACTTTTTCATAGAGCATTTCCATCTTTTCTTTAATGGAAGGTCCTTCTTTTTTTGCAGGTCCTCTTTTAGATTTTTTACCTGCTTTCTTTGCTGAATTTGGATCGAATGGCATAGTTAATTAATTTTCAGATAATGCTACTTTCTTAATTATTGATTTCAAATTGTTAACTTAATTTGCTTCTCTGTTTTCAAATCAAAATTAGAAGTTACATAACCTATCCCATTATGCTCACCATTTTTTATAGCAACAAACGCTAAATACGATTTAAATTTTCTAATTTTAAATTTGATTCTTTTGAATAAATTGAATCATTCATCGTAATATCATTCGGATAAACTAACTCAACAAATAAACTTGTACCTCTATTATCTACCTCAAATATTTTAATGATCATCTAGAGAAGCATAAAAACTATTTAACAAATTTTCTGCATTTAAGGCATCATCCTCGTTATGAAATTTCACTAAAAAATCTCTAGACATTCTTGGTAAAATTTCCGAGAAGTTTTTAACTACCAATCATCTCAGCAAACTTAACATGCTCTTTAAGACGCCAGTAAAATGTTAAATGCTCATGTGGTTGTTGATGTAGACCGGTTGCTATTATTATTTTAGCATCTTTTTGCTCAATAACTTACCGATCTGTTTGTCATATTCCAATAGGATATGAATTAATGGATCATAATCTTTTGGACAATACCATTCTGGATTTTTGATAATTCCTGCATATGCCTTTGAATTAAATAAATAATGATGCTGTATATGAGCTCCTGAATTTAAAAATAAACTTGAAAAATCTGGCTTGTGCTTTTTCCATAGAGTTAGATGAATGTCAGCCAACAAACTATCCAGTATTATTGCCTTAGCTACCAGGCTTCTTTAAGTTAAAAATTGTTTTTATATAATGTAACCATCTAAGTAAAGGGACATACAATAAAAATCCTAAACCCAATGAAATTAATGATTTAAAATTTAATTCTGATTTAGCATTATCATTTACAGACTGATGCACTGCTTGATATAAGGCCTTAACAATCCAATTACCAAAAGGTTGAGTTTTGGTCCAAGGATCTGGAACGAAAAAAGCTGGATTATTCAAACGGTTCTCAGCATTAAAAGGAGAGACCGCCCCAACAGAAAGACCCTTCAGCTTCTAACTCCTCAAATATCTGAGAAAGTTCAGGGTTATTGACAATGTCTCCTAAACGAAAAATACTATGCTCTTTATAACTTTTCCCTGAATGGATAGTTACCCATTGCACCCATGGTTCTAAAAGTTTATACTCATTTTCTGAAACTGTTTCAATAGGAGGTTGTATTTCAAATATTTTTTTAAAATTAGGTAACAAACCTTTACTTATATAAAACTTTAGATAATCAAAATTAAGCTCGTTTAAACTAAGTAAGATAGTTTTAGTTTTCATTTAAAAAAAATTTGTATTAAGGTTATTAAATAATGAGTAAATGTAAAGAATACTCCTAGAATAATATTTAGAGGTTTATAATTTTGAAAATGATTCTTAAACATTAAAAAAAATAATTTAATTCTTTGAAATTTATTTTTTGAAATTTGATTTTCAGATATTCTGTAATAAGTTAAATATGATTTTAATTTTAAACAATTGTTCCCATTTTTAATAACCCTCATCCATAGATCATAATCTTCAACAGAAATTAAGCTTTTTGATTCGTTAAATTTTAATTCTTTAAGAATATCAGAGTTGATGATAACACTGGAGGTGGGAATAAAATCTTTTAATAAAATGGTTATATAAGAAATTTTCCAAAATCCAAATACAGTATTATTCGTACTTAAGTCAGTAAGGTTTGTAAAATCAAATTTATTAGTACAACAAAACTTATAATCGTACTCAATTAGATTCTTAATCTGTATTTCCAATTTATTCGGGTGCCATAAATCATCCGCATCAAGAAAAGCAATCCAACTTCCCGTAGCCATACTAATTCCGATATTTCTAGGTTTAGAGGGGCCACCATAATTCTCTAATAATCTGTGAAATTTAATTTTTCCTTTCTGAATTAAATCATTCAAAACGATATTAGTATTATCTGAAGAACAGTCGTCAATTACTATTATTTCTATATTTCTATAAGTCTGATTTAGTACAGTATTAACTGTGTCTAAAATATATTCCTCAGCATTATAGCATGGAATAATAACTGAAACTAATTTATTTTCCATAATTAAAAACTAGTCTTTTTATAATAGAATTAGGTTTTATTTTATTAAAATTATTCAAATTTTCTGAATTATCAATTGCATCAGACCAATCAAAAGTATCATTGAATATTTTGTCTATAAATTTATTTTCATCATTTTGATTTTCAGAACACGACAGGTCAGAGGCAATTAAAGTGCCATCTTTTACTAATTTACTTAATTGAAAAAGAGAAGAATCAGAAAATTTAAATAGAGGGTCATAGGAGTTTACATGAAGTACATCGTTAGAGAATTGATGGTATCGAAATTGAAAAAGATACAGAAACCTCAGAGCTGTTCTAATATTTTCTTTTTTCAACTTATTATTTCTAATTTCTGAAAAGTTTATACTGTTGAGTTGTGAAATATTGTGCAAATCATATTGATAATTAGAAACATCATAAAAAGATTTTGCTAAACTCACAATAGGCTTTCCAATAATAGATGCCTCAAAAAATGAGGATCCTCCATTTAATAATATTATATCTGCTTGATTTATTAAATAAGAAGTTGATATTTTTTCGAATTCTCGAATAAATTTAATTTGATATCTTTCACAAAAAGAAATATAATAATCTATACAAGATGTAGCATCTTTGTTATGGATTTTAACATCCCAAATTGGATGAAAACGAATGATTAAATCCTCGGGGTTGATTATTTTATTATATATTAATTTTTCTATTCCATCTAAAGGATGTGACCAAGCATCTTTTCCATAATCGAATTCACTGATATGTTCCATTCGACTAGAAGGTAAAACTAAATATTTATACTCACCATTTGGGTTAATTTCATTCCAGTCTATTAAATCATGACCTTTATTAAAATTCATAAACTCCGATTTATTTAGTTGTAACCTTCTTTTTGCCATTGGTTCAACAGCTTGAAATATCTGATCATAATTCAAAGGCTTATCAATAAATAACTTAGTTATTTTTTCTAAAGAAATTGTCCCTAATGGACCTTCATTAGGTATTATCAACAACCCTTTACCAAACCAAGGTCTTTCTACTGTCCAAAATATTTTATTTATATCCATTACAGCTAACCTCGCAGCGCGCATGAGATCTATTCTTCCATTATAACCAAAAACCATATCAATATCATTATTACTTACCCATTCTTTAACTGAATTATAATAAGCAAAACACGAATTTGTGAGTTTTAAAAATTCTTGATGTTCTTTAATGTTTTTAATTTCATCTGGTGTTTCAGTTCTTGTAGATGTAAAAAGAGTAGACAATGCGATATCTTTATGATCACAATTTTTATTTATATTGTTAGGGCTTAAACCTGTTACTTTCGAATTTACAACAGATTTTAAACCAAATTCTTTACAAACAAAACAAGTTAAAAGCTTGTTATTCAATATTTTTTTTTGTGATCAGCGTGTTACAGGAGTCCGAACCTCCAGAACAATTCGCATAAAGTACATTATGATTTAGTTTAGACAACATGGCACCGAGATATGCCAAATGTTGATTATGAGGTCTGTGAGAAAAACTGTTTATTATTCCTATGTTCATAGTTTACTCTATTTATATAAATAAAAATTATTATTGCTATTGGCCAATAATCAAGAATTCTATTGGTAAAAAAAATTAAAACTAAAGACAGACCAAAATATTTTAATGAACTACTTTTAGCCTTAACATATAATTTAATAAGGAATAAAATAAATAATAAAAAAAGGGGAACCCCAAAACTAGTTATGTATGTAACATATTGACTATCTCCAGAATTATAATAGGTATTATTTACGTTTCCGAAAAGGAAGGTTAAAATATCTGAATTCAACAATTTAACCCCTTCAAAAAACTCTATTCTTGTAGAAATACTTAATGAAGCATTTGATATATCTGAAGTTTTTAAAAAATCAATTAATGATACTAATTTAAATTTCCAGTGTTCATCAGGTAAAAAATCTATTAATAAATCTATTTGAGAACTAATAAAAAATAGAATTATTAATGTTAGAAAGATGATTTTTTTATTAAGCTTAATAAATTGAATTAATATAAATACTAAAATAGGCATTAATGCTTGAGACAAAAGTATTGATGTAAATATGAGTAATCTTATAAAAAAACGAAAACGTTTATTTTTGATTTCTAAACTCGAAATTTCAAAAATATAAATAAGTAAAAAACCATAAGAACTTGGATTGCCTATTCCTCCAATAAAGGCTTTGTTATACCAGAGTGAACTTCCTGATAAATAAAAAAAAGAATCCAGAAATATCCAAAAACAAAACAACCAGAGAAGTAGTATATCAAATTTTTTAAAATCTTCATAAGTTGAGGGACCTATTCCAAATAATATAGGTAACGCTATAAAAGTGTTTAAAAACATATTATCCCTAGATTCAAAATAAGGAAAACGTAAACAAACTAGAAAACCCCCTATCAAAAAAAAACAAATAAAAAGATAATTTGATTTAATAACATATTTATTCACATTGAAAAATGAACAAATAAGGGAAATAGAAATAATTTTCAATATAATTTTAATACCTCCTTCGGAATCAATTGAACCCTCATTAAAATCACCTAAATAGTTTATCAACATTAAATTAAATGCTAATATTACTCCTAATATAAATAAAAATGTGTTTTTAATTCTGACCGACATTTAAGTATTTCTAATGATTATAATGGTTATATATAGTTTTAATTAAAAAATAAAAATTAGAACGTGTTGTGCAGTTTTTTTCGGTTGATATCAAAAAATTCCAAAATAATTTACTTTTTTTATATTTTATTAAGATAGAATATTATTAGATATATGTTTGAGAAACTTTTTAATCATCAAAAAAATTATTAAAGTTACTTCCAATAGTTTTTTTTCTTAAGAATCGTTGTTTTAGAAAATAATTAGATAAAACAAAAAAACAAATAATATAAATACAATTATTATTTGAGAATTAATTTTTCTATTGCTTTTAAGCATTAGAATAATACTAAGCAGGGCAAGAAGAGCGTATGATATTAGTGTAGTATATGCTGCCATTATAATTCCCGATGACTTTAAAAAAAAGAAATTTAAAACAATGTTTAAAAATGCACATATAATAACTAACAAACTAATCCTAAATGTTTTCCCTTCATAAAACAACTCTCTAGAATACAATAAAAATATAGAATTAATAAAATATGAAAAAATAATTAATTTATTTATTTTAAGTGCTAAATTTAGTTTATAACCACTCCATTGAGATGAATATTCAATATAATATGAGCTGAGAAAAATCAGTGTTATTGAGGCTACAAATAATAATGCAATTATATTTATTGTATTATTTTTGTTTTTGTTTTGGTTTTCAAAATTTTCATAAAAATTAATTGAATAATAATTTGCAATTGACACATAGAAAATAAGGATTATCATTCCCACTCTATATCCTAAACTATATATAGCTAGATCAATTTTTTCAAAATAATTAGAGATAAAGAGTTGATCCGAATAATTTAATAAATTATTTACTATTACATATAAAACAAGTGGAGATGAAAATTTAAGAGCTCTTTTAATATCAGATTTAAATCTATAAACTTTTATTTGAATCTTCTCTGAACAAACAAAAAATATTGAAAGAAGAGCTAAAATTAAAAATTCTGATAAAATTTTTGAAAATGAATCTAATCTATCTAATAGAAAAACAATTAATACAATGGAAAATATTTTAACAAAACCAATTAAAATTTGATAATTTCTGTATTTAATTACTTTTTTTAAGGTCACAAAATAATTTTGAATCCAAAAATTTGAAAAAAGAAAAAAAAACAGCGAGTGGCAAGAGTGCAGTTAATGAAGTACTAAGTTTCCAATAACTTGGTTGAAAAAAAATAATTAAAAAAGAAAATAGACAAGAAAATAATGACATCAATATTCCGAACGCATATATATTAGAACTAAACTCTAAATAATCAATATTATCTTTGGATTCATATTTATACTTGGTTACTGCAGAACAAATATTTAAGCCAAAAACTTGAAAAAGCAAATTAGCATAAACATTAAACAACTCAATATCAGCAAGTGCTTCTTCTCCAAGAAAGTTGATAATAATAGGAATTAAAATAAAATAACTTCCCTGAGCTATAAATGCTGCAAATACATAATTAATTATTGCCTTGTGTGATCTCAATTATTGAATATTCATTATTTTAAAATTGATTTAAAATATTCTATCGTAACTAAAAGACCTTCTTCTAACTTAACTTTAGGCTCCCATTTATTCAAATTTTCATAAGCTAAACTAATATCAGGTTTTCTTTGTTTTGGATCGTCACTTGGAAGTGGAAGAAAAACTAATTTAGAATTAGATGACGTGAGTTTAATGATTAAATCTGCTAAAGCGATCATTGTAAATTCTACAGGATTACCAATATTAACTGGACCAGTAAAGTTTGAAACAGAATTCATCATTCTTATCATCCCTTCTACCAAATCGTCAACGTACTGAAAAGACCTTGTTTGTGATCCATCTCCATATATTGTTATATTCTCTCCCTTAAGGGCTTGCACTATAAAATTAGAAACAACCCTTCCATCTTCAGGATGCATATTCGGACCATAAGTATTAAATATTCGTATTATTTTAACTTCTACATCATTTTGTCTGTTGTAATCCATAAATATTGTTTCAGCACATCTTTTACCTTCATCATAACAGGATCTAATTCCAATTGGATTTACATGCCCCCAGTAATTTTCTTCTTGCGGATGTACTTTTGGGTCACCATAAACCTCACTTGTACTTGCTTGAAGAATTTTAGCTTTTACTCTTTTAGCTAACCCCAAAGTATTTATTGCTCCTAATACAGAAGTCTTCATTGTTTTTATAGGGTTATACTGATAATGAACAGGAGATGCTGGGCATGCTAAATTGTATATCTCATCTACCTCTGCAAAATATGGCTCACATATATCGTGACGCACCAATTCAAAAAATGGATTTTTAATTAAATCAAGTATATTTTTTTTATTCCCAGTAAAAAAATTATCTAGACAAATAACTTCATTTCCTTCCTTAAGTAATCTTCTGCATAAGTGCGAACCAACAAAACCTGAGCCACCTGTAACAAGTATTTTTTTCATTTTCTTTTACTATTCAATAATTTCTTTAGTCATTGGAGTTCCTTTTTCAAGATCCTGATTAAATTTTTTTCCTAATATTTGAAAAAGGTATTTAGGATGCATTCCAAATCCAGGGCGAATACTTCTTACATTTTCCTTGGTAATTATATCACCTGATTTTACATCCTCTATTATAAATAAAGACCCTTGAGAATTGACGACTTTTTTTCTTTTTCTCTGTCATTTCATAATCTACCTTTCCCAACATCTGCTCTGCAATTCTTACAGCTTTCACCATCTCAGTAAACTCTTTTTCGTCTAAAGAAAAATGGGCGTCAGGCCCTCCTATGTTTTTATCTAAAATAAAATGTTTCTCGATTACGGTTGCCCCTAAAGCTATTGCTACAAACAGGACCTTCAACACCCATTGTGTGATCTGAAAGACCAACCTTTACTCTAAACCTTGATTTAATGTCTGGAATAGTTTAATAAATTTGCATCAGTTGGATCAGCAGGATATGCAGAAGTACATTTTAATATAGTAATATCATTATTTCCTACTTTTCTGCATGTTTCTATAGCTAGTTCAATATCAGTAATTTCAGCGATCCCAGTGGATATAATAATTGGCTTACCTTTACCAGCAATATATTCGATCAATGGAATGTCTGTAATCTCAAAAGATGCAATTTTATATATAGGATTATTTAAACTTTCTAATAAGTCAACAGCTGTGGAATCAAATGGGGATGAGAAACAAAGGATTCCTTCTTCTTTTGCAACTTTAAATATTTCGGGATGCCATTCCCAAGGCAATGATGCAGTTTTGTATAAATCATACAAGTATTGTCCGTCCCAATATGTCCCTTGATTAATTTTAAAATATTTGTTTTTTGAATCAATTGTAATTGTATCCGCAGTATAAGTTTGAATCTTTATTGCATCAGCACCTGTTCTTTTGGCTGCCTTTATAGTTTCTCTGACAATATTAATATCATTTCCATGATTTGCAGACAATTCGGCAATGATGAAAACCGGATTATTCTGACCAATATTAAAATCTTTAATTTTCATAATTAATAAATGCTTGAATGTTTAATCAATGCCTCTCCTTTTATGACTATTTCATCATTTTCATTTAAAATGAAAGTTGTCACTACTGCCCTATTTTTAATAGGTTCTGTTTCAACTACTTCGAATTTTGAAATATAATTTTTGTGAGTAAACATTGGTTTATAAAAAGTTAAATCTTGTTTTAAATATATTGTTCCATTGCCTGGAAAAATTGTTCCAAATACTTTTGAAAAAACACTTCCTCCGAGGAATCCGTGAATTATTTTTTTCTTAAAAATTGAATTTCTACCAAATTCATCATCTAAGTGAATTGGATTAAAATCTCCTGATGCTTCGGCGAATTTTATCACATCTTCTTGGGTAAAAGAAAATTTATATTCAAATTTATCTCCAATCGATATTTTATTTTCCATAAATCTTGTTTTTCATAATATTACTTAATATCGACCACTCGCTTGATAAAATAGCTAAACCAACAACATCTAATTTTTCATTATTTTTCACACAATGTTCGCGATAATATGCTTCTCTTCTAAAACCAAATTTTTCGTGCATTTTAATAATTTTGTCATTAGTCACAAAAACTTCACAGCGTAATTTATTTAGTTTTAGTTCTTTAAAAACATATTGCAATACATTATATTCGACTTTGGCACCAATTCCTGAACCTCGAACAGATAAATCACCTAAATAAAATGCCCAATAACAGCTACTTAATGTTTTATCAATTGCTGTTATACTTGCTAAACCAAGTTTTTTTCCTCCATATTCAATAATCCAATATACCGAAGAGTTTTCATTACTAATTTTTTCAAACCATTTTATTTGATGTTCTTTACTAATATGTGTTTCGTCATACATATATGGGGCTACAACAGAACTATTTCGCCAGTTTCTAACTAATTCAATATCATCAAATGCCAATAATTTTAAAGAAATGTCACCCATAATTATTTTATTTTA
This sequence comes from uncultured Flavobacteriaceae bacterium, assembly GCA_943788695.1. Taxonomy (GTDB): domain Bacteria; phylum Bacteroidota; class Bacteroidia; order Flavobacteriales; family Flavobacteriaceae; genus JALRKI01. The sequence continues at coordinate 530 of CALSRG010000001.1, read as the reverse complement.
CTGTGTATTATTACGTCTATAAATTTGTTTTCAAAAAAACAATGTTCTTTTAATCTTGCCTCTTCTTTGAAACCTTCACTTAAAAAAACATCATATAAATCCGGTCTTAAATCATAAGCGTAGGTATATATTTTGTGCAAACTCAAATCTCCAAAAGCTATTTGTTCCAATAAACCCAAATAGGCACGCCAAACTTCACTAAATCTTTTGGCTTCTAATGCTGTATTCATGATAAAAGGATATCTCTGCATTTTTATCAATCCAATTGATGTGCACCAAACCTCCATAACCAATACATACACCATTTTCTAAATAGGAAAATAGAATTTGATTGGGTTGCTCTTCATCAAAAAGTTTTGAAACTACGTTGGCAAAGTAATTTTCTTGGTCTTCAATTGTAAGATGTTTATTCTGACGCAAATGATACATTTGATCATTTCTCCATTTCATTATATCCATTCGATCTTCATACCGAATGGGAACAATTGAAAATTCAATGTTAGAATATTCTTGTTTAGTTAATGCTTTGT